>NZ_JAPPSO010000007.1:0-361739 GCF_036571585.1 Rhizobium sp. 268
CCATCGTGCGCCAGCCTTCGGCCTTCCTGTTCGACGAACCGCTGTCGAACCTCGACGCAGCGCTGCGTGTCAACATGCGTCTCGAAATCAGCGAGCTGCACCAGCAGCTGAAGACGACGATGGTCTACGTCACCCACGACCAGGTCGAGGCGATGACCATGGCCGACAAGATCGTCGTCTTGAACAGGGGCAATATCGAGCAGGTCGGCTCGCCGCTCGAACTCTACAGCCGCCCCCGCAACCTCTTCGTCGCCGGCTTCATCGGTTCGCCGAAGATGAACTTCATAACGGGCCAGAACGCCGCACAGCTCGGCGCCCATACGATCGGCATCCGCCCCGAGCACATGCTGTTGTCGATGGAGAGCGGCGACTGGAAGGGTAGGGTCGTGGTCGCCGAGCATCTCGGATCCGACACTTTCCTGCATATCGATGCCGACGGCATCGGCATGGTGACGGCGCGCGGCAGCGGTGATTTTGCCGCCAAGGCTGGAGACACGGTCTATCTGACGCCGGACCGTTCGCGTATTCACAAATTCAACGAGGGCGGCCTTGCCATCTGAGGCAGGCCGCCGGCTGGGGGCAGGCATGCGAGCCGGGCGATGGCGCCCGGCCGTTTCGGCAAGACCTTCAAGAGGACTGAAACATGACGTGCAAACTATCGCTGGCAACGCTTTCCGACGCGGCGCGCACCGCCGCCGTCCCTGGATATGACAGGGCGTCGCTGAAAGCCGGCATCGTGCACTTCGGCGTCGGCAATTTCCATCGCGCCCATCAGGCGGTCTATCTTGACGACCTCTTCAACTCAAACGCGGATCACGACTGGGCGATCGTCGGCGCCGGTGTGCTGCCGTCGGATGCGTCCATGCGCGAAAAGCTTGCAGCCCAGGATTTTCTGACGACGGTGGTCGAGCAGGACAACAACAAGACGGCGGCGCGCGTCACCGCGCCGATGATCGACATCCTGCCGGTCGGCGATCCCGCCGCGATCATCGCCAAGCTCGCCGATCCCGATATCCGCATCGTTTCGATGACGATCACCGAGGGCGGTTATTTCATCGATGCATCGGGCACATTCAATCCGGCCCATCCGGCAATCGCCGCTGACGGAAACAGCCCCGACGCGCCGAAGACGGTGTTCGGCCTGATCGTCGCCGGCCTGAAGGTGCGCAAGGCTAGGGGTATCGGTCCTTTCACCGTCATGTCCTGCGACAACATTCCCCACAACGGCATCGTCACCGCCAATGCCGTGGTCGGCACGGCGGCATTGTCGGATCCCGGCTTTGCCGAGTGGATCCGGGCGAATGTCGCCTTTCCGAATGCGATGGTCGACCGCATCACGCCGGCAACCGGCCAGCGGGAGATCGATTTCCTCAAGGACAATTTCGAGATCGAGGACAATTGGCCAGTCTATTGCGAGGAATTCAAGCAATGGGTGCTCGAGGACAAGTTCACCGCCGGCCGGCCGGCGCTGGAAAAGGTCGGCGTGACCTTCGTTCCCGATGTCACGCCCTATGAGCATATGAAGATCCGCATCCTCAACGGCGGGCATGCGGCGATCGCCTATCCGGCGGCGCTGATGGACATTCATTTCGTTCATGATTCCATGGAAGATCCTTTGATTCGCGCCTTCCTCGCCAAGCTCGAGAAAGACGAGATCATCCCGATCGTGCCGCCGGTGCCGAACACGTCGCTCACGGATTATTTCGCGCTGATCGAACATCGGCTGCTCAATCCGAAGATTGCCGACACCATTCCGCGGTTGGCCCAGGACGGCTCCAACCGCCAGCCGAAATTCATCCTGCCATCGACGCTCGACAATCTCAACCAGGGCCGGGATGTCGTCGGGCTGGCACTGGTCTCGGCGCTCTGGTGCCGCTATTTCGCCGGCAAGAGCGACAGCGGCAAGGATATCGTCTTCAACGACGCCAGCGCCGAGCGCCTGCATGCGGCGGCGCTGAAGGCAAAAGACGATCCGTCGGCTTTCCTCGCCTTCGACGATATTTTCGGCGCGGTGGCGAAATCCGAACTTTTCCGCAAGCGTTTCGCCCATGCTCTCAAAACTCTGTGGGAAAAGGGCACGCGGGAGACGCTGCAGCTCTATCTCGACGGCAAGCTCGCAGTGTAGGGAATCCGGATGACGGCATTCATTGCCGCCGTCCATCCGGCCTTGCAAGGAAGCGGGACGGTCGTGCGTCCGAAATTGAACTCAGGTTGGGTCCTCCATGGCTGACGCTGAACCACAGCTGATCATCTTTGATTGCGACGGTGTGCTCGTCGACAGCGAGCCGATCTCGATTAGCGTGCTGGTCGGGGCGATGAACGATCTCGGCGTCTCGATCACCGAGGACCAGGCCTATGAGCGCTTTCTCGGCCGCAGTCTGTCGACGATGGTCGACACGCTGGATACCGAATTCAACGTCCATGCCGGCGAGGAATTCCTCGAGCGCATCCGCACCGATCTCTACGCCCGTTTTCGCACTGAATTGAAGCCGATCGACGGTATCGCCGCAGCAATCGATGGGCTCGGCGTTCGCTGCTGCGTTGCCTCCTCAAGCCAGATGGAGCGGATCCGGCTGTCGCTGTCCGTCACCGGGCTGCTCGGCAGGCTGCCCGACATCTTTAGTGCGACGATGGTCAAGCGCGGCAAACCGGCGCCCGATCTTTTCCTGCATGCGGCGCGTGAAATGCGGGTGGAACCTGCACATTGCATTGTCGTCGAGGACAGCCCGGCCGGCGTTGCCGCCGCCAAGGCGGCGGGGATGACGGTGTTTGCCTTCACCGGCGGATCGCATGCCAACTTCGCCGGCTATCGCGCCGAACTCGACCGGCTTTCGCCGGAAGTGGTGTTTGACGCCATGCCTGAATTGATACACCTTGTCCGCAACCATAAGCTGGACGGGATCAAGATTTGATGCGGGATCATGTGGTTGCGGTGGATGTCGGCACCGGCAGTGCGCGCGCCGGCGTCTTCGATGCCCGTGGCCGCTTGCTCGCCAAGGCCGAACATCCGATCGTGATGAACCGGCCGCGCGAAAATCATGCCGAACACGATTCCGAAGACATCTGGTCCGCCGCCTGCACGGCGGTGCGTAGCGCCATGGAGCAATCCGGCATCGCAGCAGCCTCGGTCGGCGCGATCGGCTTCGACGCCACCTGTTCGCTTGTCGTCCGCGATGTCGAGGGCCATCAGCTCAGCGTTTCCACCGGCGGCGAGAGGCGGTTCGACACGATCGTCTGGCTCGATCACCGGGCGCTGAAGGAAGCCGATTTCTGCACGGCGACGGAGCACGCTGTGCTCGAACATTCCGGGCTTGTCATGTCGCCCGAAATGGAGATGCCAAAGCTGATGTGGCTGAAGAAGAAGCTGCCCTCCACATGGGAAAAGGCCGGCTACTTCTTCGATCTCGCCGATTTCATGACGTGGAAATCGACCGGATCGGCTGCCCGGTCGCGCTGTACGCTGACTGCGAAATGGAACTATCTCGCCCATCTCGAAAAGGGCTGGCAGCAGGATTTCCTGGAGCGGATCGGTCTCGAGGATCTTCAGGCGCGCGGCCAGCTGCCGGATGAGACTGTGCCGGTCGGCGGCAGCGTCGGCCGGCTGACACCTGGTGCGGCAGAGGCGCTGGGGCTGACCACGGACTGCCATGTCTCGGCTGGGATGATCGACGCCTATGCCGGCGCGCTCGGTGCACTCGGCGGGTATGCCGCCGATCCTGCTAAGCGCGAACACCAATTGGCGCTGATCGCCGGCACGTCGAGCTGCATTGTCACCTTCTCCAGGGAACGCAAGCCGAGCCATGGCATGTGGGGGCCCTATTACGAGGCGGTCTTTCCACAATCCTGGCTGGTGGAGGCCGGGCAATCGGCGACCGGTGCGCTGCTCGACCACATCGTGCGCATGCATGCCGCCGGCGGCGAGCCGACGGCGGCGCTGCATCAGAGGATCGTCGCACGCATTGCCGAATTGCGGGCCGAGGAAGGTGATGCCTTCGGGGGCCGCATTTTCGTGCTGCCGGATTTCCATGGCAATCGCTCGCCGCTTGCCGATCCGCATGCCGTCGGCGTGGTCAGCGGGCTGAGCCTCGATACATCCTTCGATGGCCTCTGCACGCTCTACTGGCGCACTGCGGTAGCGATTGCGCTCGGGATCCGCCATATCCTCGAAATGATGAAGGAATACGGCTACGTGCCCGATACGCTGCATATTGCCGGCGGGCATGTGAAGAACCCGGTGCTGATGGAGCTCTACAGCGATGCCACCGGCTGCAAGGTCGTGGTGCCGAAGATGAACGAGGCGGTGCTGCTCGGCACGGCGATCGCCGCATCTGTCGCCTGCGGCTTGCACGGGAATTTAGCGGCGGCTGGCGAGGCGATGTATCCGGGCGGCGACGTTCGGCTTCCCGACAAGGGAAAACAGGCGCTCTACGACCGCGACTACCGCCGCCTTCTCGCCATGCACAGGCATCGCGCCGAGCTGGAAACGATGCAATAACGGTTCAGTGGTTGGCCGTCTCGCCAAGGACTGTCGCAAATTCCAGCATGCGGCGGCGGCGAAGGGCCGCCTCTTCGCCGACTTCGAGGATCACGGATTCCGACAGGCAATCAAGCAGCGCGATCAGTGGCGGTAGATTGTCGAGGTCGGGCGCGCGGGCAGGCGGCAAGGGCAGCATGACGTTCGACTGATCCGCCATCCAGTCCGCCTGCTGCGGTGAAATGAGCACGACCTTATAACCGTAGCGCCGCGCCGTCCTGGCAAGCAGCCGCGCCTTGGCGAAGCGGCGACAGTCGATGATGACGAGCAGCGCGTCGTCGACCGCCAGCCGGGCGAAGAGTTCGGCAAAACGATTGTCGGCACCGTCAAGCGTGCGCACGCCGTCGCGGGCTTGCGTCAGCCGCTGGCAGAAATGATGGGCAAGGCTTGCAAGCCGGGCATGTGTGGCGATCGACACTTCGCGGGCAGTGCTGATCAGGCTGACGGCTTCGGACCAATGCGGCTGCGCCGTCAGATGGTAGATATGGTGGAGCGCCTGAATCTGTTCGGCAACCAGCACGGCGAGCGGTTTGCCCTCGGCGGCGTCCTGATGCAGCTCGCTCATGGCGCTTTGCAATTGCGCCGGCGATGTCGTCACGGTCTCGCGAATCTCGACTTTGACACTATCCAATCCCTGATAGCCGAGCGCGCGCAGGAAGCGCCCGACGGTCATCGGCGAGAGATCCAGCCGGTCGGCGACAGACGCAGCCGTCTCGAAAGGCAGGTCGTTCAGATGTTCGGTGAAATATTTCGCGATACGGCGTTCGGCCGGAGTACCGTTTTTTGCGTATTGCCTGAGTTTTTGCACAAAGTCTTCCACGTCAGCCTCCCCCGTTTTTCCTTAGAGGCGTTCCGCGGATGCGCTGTTGCGACCCCTTGTCTTTGCAACTATTTCGGAAGCTGCTTCTCAGGCCCATGCATATTCAGATACGTGACAATACTATATTAGCATTTAATTTTCGACAAGTTTTCTATTACCGCCTGCAATTTTATTCTCTCTTGTGGGTGGCATCAATCTTTCCTACATCTTCGGCGCAACCGGAGAAAGCTGAGACATGATCCTTGACGCCGCTCGACAATCGCTGACCAATTTGTTCGCGCCGGAAACACGTTCGGTCTTCTGGAAAGTGCTCGGGCTGACGATTCTCGTGCTGGTCGGTCTATGGTTCGCGCTGCGCGGGGCCTTCATGGCCTTCCTCTTTCCCTGGTTCACCAGCTTCTTTCCCGATGTGCCGGATTGGGCCGGGTGGCTCGCCCTGATTTTCGCAATCCTTGCCGGTATCGGTCTTGCGCTGATGCTGGCATTGCTGCTGTCGCCGGTCACGGCGCTGATCGCCGGCCTGTTCCTCGACGATGTCGCCGATGTCATCGAAAAACGCGATTATCCCAAGGACGCGGCGGGGACCGCCATGCCGCTCGGCCCGGCGATGGCAAGCTCGATCAAATTCCTCGGCGTGGTGATCCTCGGCAATATCGTCGCCTTGCTGCTGCTGTTCATCCCCGGCGTCAATCTGGTCGCCTTCTTTCTGGTGAACGGCTATCTGCTCGGACGGGAATTTTTCGAATTCGCCGCCATGCGCTTCCGGTCGCCTGAGGAGGCGCGGCTCTTCCGCGCCAAACACGCCTCCACCGTATTTCTTGGCGGGCTGGTGATCGCGCTTTTTCTGGCGATCCCCTTCGTCAACCTTCTGACCCCGCTGTTTGCCGCCGGCATGATGGTGCATCTGCACAAGATGATTTCCGCCCGCGACGCGGGTTTTCGGGCGTGAGGTTAGCCGGGCAGGACGGCGACCTGCTCTACTCGACGGCCTCGCCGATCACCTGCGGCGGTAGTTCGACGAGCGGCGCCGGCACATCCCAACTCTTTTCCGGCGACTTGCAGAGATCGGCGATGACGCAGCGTTCGCATTCGGGGCGGCGCGCCTTGCAGGTGTAGCGGCCGTGCAGGATCAGCCAGTGATGGGCATGGTAGAGGTAATGTTGCGGGATCACCTTCATCAGCCGCGCCTCGACTTCGTCGGGCGTCTTGCCGGGGGCAAGCTTGATGCGATTGGCAATTCGGAAGATATGGGTGTCGACGGCCATCGTCGCCTGGCCGAAGGCCATGGAGAGCACGACATTGGCGGTCTTGCGGCCGACGCCCGGCAATTTCACCAGTTCGTCGCGTGTCTCCGGCACCTTGCCGGCGAAATCATCGACCAGCATCTGCGAGAGGGCGATGACGTTTTTCGCCTTGTTGCGATAGAGGCCGATCGTCCTGATATAGTCGCGCAACCGCTCCTCGCCAAGTTCGAGCATCTTTTCCGGCGTATCGGCAACCTTGAAGAGGGCGCGGGTCGCCTTGTTGACGCCGACATCGGTTGCCTGCGCCGACAGTGCGACGGCGACGACGAGGGTGAAGGGATTGCTATGCTCGAGTTCGCCCCTCGGCTCCGGCCGCTGCACCGAGAAGCGGTGGAAGATCTCCTCACGCTCGGCGAGCGAATAGGCGGTCTTCACCGTCGCCGCCGGTTTGCGGCGAGCGATCACATTCGAGTTTTGCGACGGTCTGGTAACGGATTTGAGTTTCGGATTCGCCATGGTGAATCTATACTCAGCAGCCATGATGGAAAGCAACGCCGACAGCCTCAACGAGCAGCCTGTTTTCGCTGCCGAGCTTTTCCCCCACCGATCGCTCGGCCGCCGGGGCTTCCGGGTGCTGCTGATCCTGTCCGGCGCCGTCTGCTTCCTCTATGGGATGTTCTTCATCGCGACCGGCGCCTGGCCGATCGGCTTTTTCTTCGGGCTGGATTTCGCATTGCTTTACGGCGCCTTCTGGCTGAACTACCGCTCCGGACGAGCGCGCGAGGAGATCACGGTGTCGCGTACCGACGTATCGGTACGCAAGTTTGCGCCATCGGGGCGGATGGTGGAGCACCATTTCAATCCGTTCTGGACGCGCTTCCTCGTTCGCCGGCATCAGGAGATCGGTATTCTCTCGATGCAGATCTTCGGCGAGGGTCGGCGCACCGATATCGGCTCGTTCCTCAACCCCGATGATCGTGAAAGCTTCGCCAAGGCCTTCAAGGGGGCGCTGGCCACGGTCAAGCAGCGTATCTGAACTTACCTCGCGGTGCGCAAGAAACGGGTGGTTTGCGAACAGCCAATTGATTATCTCCTTACGACAAGGAGAAAGACGATGAATATGATTGCGAACCTGCAGACAGACATAACGCCTGACGGCCCTGACTATGACATTGTCCGCCGGGTGATCGAACTCATCACCGAGGATTATCGCGACCAGCCTTCGCTGGAGGCGATCGCGGCGCGGCTCAACCAGTCGCCGACACAGCTGCAGAAGACCTTCACCCGCTGGGCCGGCCTATCGCCCAAGGGCTTCCTGCAGGCAGTGACGCTCGACCACGCCAAGCGGCTGCTGCGCAAGGAAGACATGCCGCTGCTGGAGACCTCGATCGAGGTCGGCCTCTCCGGCCCGAGCCGGCTGCACGATCTTTTCGTAACCCATGAGGCGATGTCGCCTGGCGAATGGAAGGCGAAGGGCGGCGGTCTTACCATCCGCTACGGCTTCCACATCTGCCCTTTCGGCATCGCGCTGATCATGGTCACCGACCGCGGCCTTGCCGGCCTTGCCTTCAGCGATTCCGGCGACGAGAAAGCCTGCCTCGAGGATATGACCTGCCGTTGGCCGAATGCCCAATATGTCGAGGACCTGCAGGCGACGGTTCCCTATGCCGCCCGCATCTTCGAGCCCGGCAAATGGTCCTCGGAACAGCCGCTGCGGGTCGTGCTGATCGGCACGGATTTCCAGGTCAGCGTCTGGCAAAGTCTGATGAAAATCCCGTTCGGCAAGGCGGTCACCTATTCCGATATCGCCAAGGATATCGGCCGGCCGACGGCGCAGCGCGCCGTGGGGGCGGCGGTCGGGGCGAACCCGATCTCCTTCGTGGTGCCTTGCCATCGGGCGGTCGGCAAGAATGGCGCGCTGACCGGCTACCATTGGGGCTTGACCCGCAAGCGGGCGATGCTTGGCTGGGAGTCGGCGCACGCCTGATAGCAGGGTCCGGAGGATGGGGACCTAGCAGCAACGCGTTCGTCGCTTGTCGCTCCGACCGTTCGCTCCCGGCGTCGCTCACCCCACATCGCCTCGCTATCGCTCCGGCACTTCTCCCCGCTGGGGAGAAGAGGCAGCCGGAGATGTGTCGGCTAATTCCAGCAGCGCCCGTGCCGCGCTTTCATCGGTGATCAGCGTGTTGCAGCCGATGCGCTTGATCGTCGCGCGGATGGCGACGGCGCGGTGGGCGCCGCCGGAGGAGAGCACGATATGCTTGGCCTCCTTCAGCGTGTCGAGATCGACGGACATGACGCGCCGATTGATCGAGTGGTCGACCGAATTGCCGTCCTTGTCGAGAAAGTTGAACATGGTGTCGCAGACGCAGCCGGCAGCGATCAGCTCCCGCAGCTCGGCCTTCGAGATCCAGCCCTCCGACAGCGAGGTCGAATGCGGGCCGATATCGCCGCAGCTGACAATCGCCAGATCGAGGCTCTCGGCCAGACGGTAGATCGTATCCAGCCCGCATTTCTCGATCAGATTGCGCTTGGTCTCGACGGAATCGACGAGAAGCGGCGCCAAGAACATATAACATTCGGCGCCGAGCTGATTGGCCAGCCGCCATGTGTAATCGATCGGGTTCGTCTGGTGCACGGCGACGATGCCGCCGAGCAGCGAGACGACCTTGCAATTGGCGCGGCGCGGCGGCCGGAAGCTTGACAGCGAGGCGGTCATGGTTCGGCCCCAGCCGACGCCGATCGTATAGTCGTCCGGAATGGCTTCGGAGAGAAACTGGCCAAGCGCCAACCCGACATTCTTTGCCAGCGAATTGACGTCACTGCCGACCGGTGACGGCACGACGATTGCCTCGTCAAGGCCATAGGCGCGCTCCAGTCTCACCGAAAGCTCGACGCAGTCGCCGATTGAATCGTTGATCCAGATCTGGACTTCGCTACGCTTCATCGCTTCGTCGAGCAGGCGGATCACGGTGGTACGGCTGATGCCGAGCTGTTCGGCGACGTCCTTCTGGGTCAGACCCTCATTATAATAGAGCCATGCAGCCCTCAGCCGCAGCGAGGATGCTTCCGAAAAGGCCGTGTGCGTGCCGCGTTTAAGCTTGACCACATCTCCTCCGCACAATTCCTGCCCTGAATCCCTCACGAGATGAAAGGTCGCAGCGATACGCTTGTGCCTGGATAATGACGGGCGTGACACTTATGTCAATTGAAATGCACAAATGTCCTTGACTTTTCCCTGGCCGGATGGCGATAGTCCTGACGATAAAAGTCGTTCTGTCCGTCCGAGGAGGACATAGTGCGGGCATGCCGAAAGTCACGACCGGCCTTCCAGCCGCAGGCGGTATCGCTTACGTTCGGCGTGCGGTTTGCCCGGGAACAGGGCTACTTTGCTTCACGTTTATGAATCATCCGTGACGGATGCGCGCATTCTCGCCTGCAGCATGCAGACAATCTGTCGGTAGATCACCTTTGCCGGGCGGAACTCGCGCCGGTCGCAGCCCAAGTTCAACAAGGATTATTGACCATGACATCCAAGCTTGACCAACTCCGCGAGATTACCACTGTCGTCGCCGATACCGGCGATATCGAAGCCGTCGCCCGACTGAAGCCTGTGGATTGCACGACGAACCCGAGCATCGTGCTGAAGGCTCTGGGCACGCCGATGTTTGCCGATGCCATCAAGGAAGCCATCGCCTGGGGCAAGAAGCAGGGCGGCAATTCCGAAGCCGTTTCTTCCGCTGTCGCCGATCGCCTCGCCATCTCCGTCGGCGCAGCCCTGGTGAAGCTCGTCCCGGGCCGTGTCTCGACCGAAGTCGACGCCGATCTTTCGTTCGATACCGAGGCTTCGCTTGCCAAGGCGCGATCGATCATCGCCGCCTACAAGGAACGCGGCATCGATCAGGACCGCATTCTCATCAAGCTCGCTTCCACCTGGGAAGGCATCCGCGCCGCTGAGGTGCTGCAAAAAGAAGGCATCGACTGCAATCTGACGCTGCTCTTCAGCAAGGCCCAGGCAATCGCCTGCGCCGACGCCAAGGTGTTCCTGATCTCGCCCTTCGTCGGCCGCATCCTCGACTGGTACAAGAAATCAACGGGCAAGGACTACACCGCCGAGGAAGATCCGGGCGTCATCTCCGTCCGTGAAATCTACAATTACTACAAGGCGAACGATATCAAGACGATCGTCATGGGCGCCTCCTTCCGCAGCGCCGGCGAAATCGAAGCGCTTGCCGGTTGCGACCGCCTGACCATCAGCCCGAACCTGCTCGACGAACTCGCCAAGGATGAAGGCAAGCTGGAGCGCAAGCTTTCGCCGGAAGGCCGCAAGCCGGATCCGAAGGTTTCTGTCGACGAGAAGACCTTCCGCTGGATGATGAACGAAGATGC
This sequence comes from Rhizobium sp. 268, assembly GCF_036571585.1. Taxonomy (NCBI): domain Bacteria; kingdom Pseudomonadati; phylum Pseudomonadota; class Alphaproteobacteria; order Hyphomicrobiales; family Rhizobiaceae; genus Rhizobium; species Rhizobium sp. 268. The sequence goes on from NZ_JAPPSO010000007.1 coordinate 10,988, forward strand.
GATGGCGACGGAAAAACTCGCCGAAGGCATCCGCGCTTTCGCCAAGGATCTCGGAACGTTGCGCACCATGGTGCAGAAGGAACTGCAGCTCGCAGCCGCCTGATAGGGCGCGGGATGCAATCGAAGGCGCGGCTGCCGGCTGGCAGGCGCGCCTTTTTCGTGCTGTTATCAAGGACATATGCTGTCGGAGACTGGTATGGCGGATGAGGTACGGGCAAATTCGCTTGCAGTATTTGCCTACAAGCATGCGAGCTTCATCATATCAGTCCTTGCCGGACTGGTGGTCTTCTTGGCTGTGACCTCGCGCGACGTCAGCGCCGGCAACATCCTGTTCGGCTGGAATGTCAGCGCCGGCGTTTTTGTCGTGCTCAGCTGGCGCAAGATGCTGCGGGCGACAGTCGAAAGTATCCGGAAAAAGGCCGAGGATCTCGATTTTTCCGATACGGTTCTTTTGGCTCTTTCGATCGGCGCAGCCCTTGCCAGCATCGCCGGCATCGGCCTCGAGCTTCATTCCATCAAGGAAGCGGCGCCCGACGCGGCGCTGGCACGGGCAGGTGCTGCGGTGCTGACGATCCTGATCTCCTGGATGTTTCTGCATACGCTCTTCACCATCCACTACGCCCATTATTTCTATGGCGGGACAGACGGGGAGGGCGGCCTGAAGTTTCCTGATGGGATCGAAGAGCCCGGCTACTGGGATTTTCTCTATTTCTCTTTCACCATCGGCGTTGCCGCGCAGACGGCGGATGTCGCGGTCAGCTCGACCAGCATGCGTAAGCTGACCTTGCTGCATGCCGTGTTGTCGTTCCTTTTCAATACGACGATCCTGGCGCTGGCGATCAATGTCGGTGCGAGCCTGCTTTAGCTCATTGTATTGATGCATATCGTTATCCCCGAACCGCTGCACACTTCTGCACACTTCGGGGCGACATGCATTAACCCTTTGCCGCTGCCCTGAAGAGGGTCTCGAACTCGGCCAGATCGCCTGCAGCCACATCCGAAATCGCCCAGAACACCAACCCTCCGTCCGACCATTGCTTGATGTTGTAGCCGTCATCCACCGTCGTCGTCTGGGTGGCCGCGGCCGCCGGCCAGATGAACAGGTTGATGATATGGCCGTGGCGTCGGTAGACGAGAGCAGCAACGGCGCGATCACCGATGTAGTCGACACGTCCGCCGATCAGCGGAAAACCGCCCTTGGCGAGATCGCTGACCGGTGGTGAAAAATCGATCTTGCCGTTGAACCACGGTTTTACCGTGTGCTGATCCGAGGTCAGCACGTCGGTCAGATGATCGGCCATCATCGACCTGACATGGCTAGCCATGATCTGGTCCTGCAAAAGCAAGGCCGGCGACGGTGCGTTGATGAACAGGAAGGCGCCTGCTCCCAGCGCCGCGAGCGAAGGCACGAAGCTCCATTGCCGGAGGAAATCCAGCGTGCGCCGCCAGACTGGCGCTTGGCGCCGGAGCGGCAGGCCGGATGCGGCTGCCTGTTCGAAAGACAGCATTGACAGCACTTGCGAGCGCAGCGCCTCCGGCAGTTTCCATTTGATGCCATCCTGATCGATGATCTTTCTCACGGCACGAACCTTTTCCATCTCCGCCCTGCAATTCGCGCAGCTGGCAAGATGAGCCTCGAATTGCGCTGTATGGACGGAATCGAGTTCGTTATCGACAAAGCCGTGCAGCATGATGCGCCATTCCGGGCAGTCTTTCTCCTGGGCTTCACTCATGGTGCCGTCTCTCTTTTGCTGCATGCATCCCAGGCTTCGCCAAATTCACGGCGCGCCCTGGCAAGCCGCGACATGACCGTGCCGATCGGCGCATCGATGATCTCGGCGATCTGTCGGTAGGAAAGATCTTCAAGCTCGCGCAAGACAAGGATTTCCCGCATCGCCTCCGGAAGCCGGCTGATGACAGCGCGTACGCACTGCTGTTCGCTTCGTCGGATCGTCGCAGTCTCCGGCGAATCCTCCTCCGAGGCGATCTGGTATTCGCCGCCTTCGTCGAGGTCAGCATAGCCGTCATTGCCCAAAGACTGCTCGAACCGCGCTTTGCGGCGATCCTGCTGGCGCCAGACATGACAGCAGTTCCTGACAATGGCAAAGAGCCAGGCGCGCGGGTCGCCGCCACGATAGGTTTCGAAATTGCGATAGGCGCGCAGAAAGGCTTCCTGGACAATATCCTGCGCGGCATCAGCATCGCGGCTGAGGAAGCGGGCAAAATTATAAGCCGCATCAAGATGGGGAACGATGATGTCCTGAAAGGGCTGCATGAATTCATGCTGCACGCTCGTCTCGGTTGCCGAAGCGCCCCGATCGCTGCGCGATTTATCCGAGACCATGAAATGGAACAGCCACGCCGCACCGCCGAGAAAGACGGCCAGCGGTGATCGTGGAATGCGGGCTGCCGGCGCATGCCGGGCCAGCAGCAAATCGGTCGGTCCGAGAGGATAGGTGATCTGGATGTTTGTCATCATTCTCCCCGCCTCAACAGCAGCCGAATTCGGGCGTCGGACCCGCAGGCATGCAATGCGGCCCCTTGCGGTCTAGACCGATCGGCAAGCGGTTTTATTCCATGTCGACGCCAGTTTTTTGCATGCAGGCGGGCGTCAGTCGTGCGCGATAGAAATAGAACAACATTTTCAACAGCTTGAAGAAAATACTCCCGAGATTGGGAATAAGTGCGCCGTGCCGGCGATCTAGTTCGGCAGCGAGGACATCTGAACAATCTAGTCTTCGCCACCAGAAATGCCATCAACGAGAGGAGGCATAATCATGTTTACCATGTCACGTCGCGCCGTCCTGGGATCGGCTGCCGCGGCGGCTGCATTCGGTCTGTCGTCGAACCTCGAATTCGTCATGCCGGCGCTCGCCGCAACGCCGCTGGAGCCGATGGTCGGCTTCTACAAATACACGATCGGGGATGTCGAAGTCACGGCGATCTATGACGGCATCTGGAAAAAGCCGCATGACCCGACTTTCATCAAGAACGCTTCGATCGAGGACACCAAGGAGGCGCTTTCCAAGGCTGGGCTCACGACCGAATTCATGCCGATTCCGCTGACAGTGGTCGTCCTGAAGCTCGGCGACCGTCTGATCATGATGGACGCGGGCTCGGGCGTCGGTCAATGGCAGGCAAATGCCACGCATCTGCCGGCGAACATGGCGGCCGCCGGCATCGACTACAAGAAGATCGACACGATCATGCTCTCGCATTTCCATCCGGACCATGTCTGGGGGCTGATGGAAAAGGGAACGAACGATCCAGTCTTCCCGAACGCCGAACTCATCGTCAACGCCGTCGAATACAGTTGGTGGACCGAGCCCGGCCGGGTCGAGAAGCTTGCGGAGGGCCGCAGACCGGCCGGCAAACGCATCGCCGAGGTTTTTCCGACATGGAAGAACTGGAAGCAGGTTGACGACGGGGCCGAGGTTGCACCGGGAGTGCTTCTTCTCGCTGCGCCCGGCCACACGCCTGGCCATTCGGCCTATCTTGTCACCTCCGGCAACAAGCAACTGCTTGTCTCGGCCGACATCATGTATGTGCCGGCCCTGCTTGCGCCGCATCCCGAATGGCAAGGCAGCTACGACCAGGACGGGCCGATGGCCGTCGGCACGCGCCGGCGCCTGATCGACCGCATCATCGCCGACAATATCGCGATCTGCGGCTCGCATTTCCCTTTCCCCGGCTCGGGCAGGTTCGTCAAGGACGGAAATGCCTATGGCTTTACACCGACAGTCCAGGCCTGAAAGGCCGAAAGGAGACCATCATGAAATATGCAATTCTCGGATTCATCTGGCTTTGTGCCATATGCGCGGGCTTTTCCGCGGTGACGGCGCTTCCCGCCTTTGCCGTCGACAATATGGAATCGACGGACGCTCCCGACCTGTCGTCGGTGCGCGCCAAGATCGATACCAAGGATTACGACGGCGCCCTGGCAGAGCTTCGCGGCCTTGCCGAGGACAACCAGCAGGCGGATGTCTATAATCTGATGGGATATACGCTGCGCAAGACGGGCGACTACAAAACGTCCCTGACCTACTACACCAAGGCACTGGAGCTTCAGCCCGATCACAAGGCAGCGCGTGAATATCTCGGCGAACTCTATATCGAGACAGGCGAGATGACGAAGGCCGAGGAGCAGGTGTCATCATTGAAGCAACTTTGCCCGAGCGGCTGCGAAGAACTCGAAGACCTGCAAAAGGCCATTGCGGCCAAGGGCGGCAAATGACGAGCTTATGAACGCAAGAGCAGGCGGCACGACCGCCTGCCCGTCTCAAACCGGAGGATATGATGGAAAGCGCCTCAAGCCGGCCCGGACTGGCCGATCTCATTCTTCTCCTCGGCAGGCTTCTGCTGTCACTGATCTTTCTGCATGAAGCCTGGTCGCTCGCGACGGATATCACCGCGACCGTCGATACTTTCGCAAAACTCGGGCTCTCGGCGCCGGTTGCCTTCGCCACCATCGCCCTTCAAATCGGTGCCGGCCTGTCCATTGCGACAGGCTTTCTCTGCCGGCTTGGCGCCTTGGCGCTGGCGTTCTTCTGCCTGGCGACCGCCTTGCTCTTCCACACCAATCTTGCGAGCCAGAACGAGCTTCTGCATTTCGAGAAGGACCTGGCGATTGCCGGCGGCATGTTCGTCCTGGCGGCGTCGGGCGCAGGATCGATATCGATCGACAATCTGCTGCGAAAGCGAACAAATGGACTGCATCCCTGGCTGCGCGCGGTGCTGTAGTCGAGGCTCTGCGAGCATCCTGCGGCGCAATAAAATCGAATAAAACCGAACAAACGGCGGCATCGTTGCGGCTACACTTATGGCGACAGGTCAGGAGTGTGCCAGTGATGCCTTCCGCGCAAAACAAACAGCAAAAGCCAACTCTCGTCTTTCTGGGAAAGGGCGCTGCAACGATATCGTCTCGAAATTGAATGCGAACGGATATGCCGCGGTTGCTGTATCGGCGCCAAGACTCTTCGACGTCTTGCGATCCGACGGCATATTTCTGCTATGTTGCGCAGCTTCGGCCGAACATGACTGATAAAAGCGGTCGCGTCCCCCAGTTGAAATAGACCGCAGGCTCGAAAAGCGGATGTGCAAAACAGTCAAGGAGTGTCCGCCAGAAGGCCGGGTATACGACGACAGGCACTATCCCGCCAGAGGCGCGTCAGTAGGCTCGCGGCGGCAAGCGCAAGTCATACGATCTTGCTGTCTCAAGCTGCCGCCCATCCATCTCTCCCCAAATCCTGTGTTTGGGGGAATCTAGAAGACCGCCTGGCCGGCCATCAGCGCGAGAACCAGGAAGATCAGGAAGATCACCAGCGCGATGCCGAAGAGAACGCGGGCGATCGTCGCCGTGGCTGCCGAGACGCCGGAGAAACCGAAAAAGCCGGCGATGATCGAAATTACGAAAAATATCAGAGCCCATTTCAGCATGACGTCATCCTTTGCGGTTGCCTGAGAAAGACGCTGCAACGGGCAATTTGTTCCGGATCGTTTGGAATGGAATGACGTTCTCTCCCTAAAGCGCGCCGCATCGAATTCGATTCATGCGACGCGCTTTAGTCCTCTGTTTTTATGCATGTCGTTATTTCCCGGAACCGCTGCACACTTCCGGGCGACATGCATTGGGAATACGGGTCTTTTCAAAGCCTGTCCGATCTGTTTGAAGAGACTGTCGATTGCCCCGTCGATGAAAGCTCGATCACCATGCCAGCTTTTCTGGATCAGCATACGTTTTCCGCCTATTTCGAAGTGATCATGATCAATCTCCTGCTGTCGGGAGACAATGTCATCGTCATCGGCATGGCTGCCGCCGGCCTCGTCAGCGAGCTGCGCGGCAAGGCGATCGCCGTCGGTATCGCGGCGGCCGCCGTCATCCGCATTGTCTTCGCGGTCATCGCCGCCAAGCTTCTGGCGATTACCGGCATCACGCTCGCCGGCGGCCTGATGCTGCTCTGGATCTGCTGGACGATGGGCCGCGAGCTCATTTCGGAGGGCGCGGAGGGGGCTCATGCCGGCGAAGCCGTCGTGCATATCAAGCCGAAACTCTTCCGGCAGGCGATTGGCCAGATCATCTTCGCCGACGTCTCGATGTCGCTCGACAATGTGCTCGCCGTCGCCGGGGCGGCCAAGGACAATATGAGCGCGCTGATCTTCGGGCTGATCCTCTCGGTGCTATTGATGGGCGTCGCGTCGAATTTCGTCGCCAGGCTGCTCAACTGCTATCGGTGGATCGGTTGGTTCGGCCTTGCGATCATCGTCTATGTCGCGATCGACATGATCTGGAGCGGCGGCGGTCAATTGCTGGCGCTTTATAACCACACAGCCTGAGATCCGCCGGGGCGAACCAATGCAGAACGCCCATCTCCGCCGGCAACGACGGATCGTGGGGTCTGGGTTTCCCTCCGAATCCTGTTCTAAATTAAAGAGTTAGAGCATGATGTCATGAGAAACATCATGCTCTAACGAAGGTCAGCCGTGATTGATCATCACATGGCGCACGGCGGTGTAATCCTCCAGCGCGTAGGTCGACATGTCCTTGCCGTAGCCCGATTGTTTCAGACCGCCATGCGGCATTTCGTTGACCAGCATGAAATGCGTGTTGATCCAGGTGCAGCCATATTGCAGCCGGGCGGCCGTCTTCATGCCGCGGCCAATATCCTTGGTCCAGACCGAGGAGGCGAGGCCGTAATCGCTGTCGTTTGCCCAGGCGACGGCATCGTCGGCATCGGAAAAGCGGGTGACCGAGACGACCGGGCCGAAGACCTCGCGGCGGACGATCTCGTCGTCCTGCAGGGCGCCAGCAATGACCGTCGGGGTGAAGAAGAAGCCCTTGTCGCCCGAGACCTTGCCGCCGGTGGTGACCTCCATGTGCTTGTGCTCGGAAGCGCGGGCGACGAAGCTTTCGACGCGGTCGCGCTGGCGCCTGGAGATCAGCGGACCGATCTCGTTTTGAGTATCGTCGGCCTGGTTGAAGCGGATGCTCGATACCGCCGAGGAAAGATCGGCGACGAAATTGTCGTAGACCCTGGCATCGGCATAGATGCGGCAGGCGGCCGTGCAGTCCTGGCCGGCATTGTAATAGCCGAAGGTGCGGATGCCTGACACGACGGCGTCGATATCGGCATCGTCGAAGACGATGACGGGGGCCTTGCCGCCGAGTTCCAGGTGGGTGCGCTTGACCGTCTTGGCGGCAGCCTGCAGCACCTTTTTGCCGGTGGCGACATCGCCCGTGATCGAGACCATGCCGATCTTGGCATGATTGATCAGCGCGTTGCCGACGCTCTCGCCGCGGCCGAGGATGACGTTGACGACGCCTTCGGGCAGGATTTCGGAAAGCAGCTTGGCCATCTTCAGTGCCGTCAGCGGCGTCTGCTCCGAGGGCTTGAAGACGACGGTATTGCCGCCGGCGATCGCCGGGGCCAGCTTCCAGGCCATCATCATCAGCGGATAGTTCCACGGCGCGATCGAGCCAACGATGCCGATCGGATCGCGACGGATCATCGAGGTGTGACCGGGCAGATATTCGCCGGCGGCCGGTGCGTGCAGATTGCGCACGGCGCCGGCGAAGAAGCGATAACAATCGACGATAGCCGGAATTTCATCGTTGAGCACTGAATTGATCGGTTTGCCGCAGTTCAGCGCCTCCAGCGTGGCGAAGCCGGCGGCATCCTTTTCGATGGCGTCGGCGATCTTCAGGAGGTAGCCGGAACGTTCGCCCGGCGTCGTCTGCGACCAGCTCCTGAAGGCTTTTTCGGCGGCATCGACGGCGGCGTCGACCTGGGAGAGCGAGGCCTCGGGAAGGTCGATCACCGTCTCGCCGGTCTTCGGGTTCAGGATGTGCTCTTCCGTCTCCGTGCCGTTTTCGAAGCGGGAACCGATCAGCATCTGCGTATCCATGATGTTCTCCCTGTTATTTGCCAGCGCCGGCAATCTGGTCGCCGTCGCGGGTGAGGTAATAGGCTGCCAGGATCGGCAGAAAGGTGACGAGCACCACGAGCATGGCGACCACATTGGTGACGGGCCGCTGGCGCGGGCGGATGAGCTCTTCGAGCATCCAGATCGGCAGAGTCGATTGCTGGCCCCCAGTGAAGGTGGTGACGATGACCTCGTCGAAGGACAATGCGAAAGCCAGCATGCCGCCAGCGAGAAGGGCGGTGCCGATATTCGGCAGGATGACATGGCGGAAGGTCTGGAAGCCGTCGGCGCCGAGATCCATCGACGCCTCGATCAGCGAGCCGGAGGTGCGCCGGAAGCGGGCGACCGCATTGTTGTAGACGACGACCACGCAGAAGGTGGCGTGGCCGAGCACGATGGTCCAGACCGAAAAGGGGATGTCGAACAGACTGAAGGCGGAGCGCAGCGCAATGCCGGTGATGATGCCGGGAAGCGCGATCGGCAGGATGACCAGCAGTGAGATCGCCTCGCGGCCGAAGAACTTCGTCTGGCTGACGGCAGCCGCGCAGAGTGTGCCGAGGATGAGCGCGATCGCGCTGGCGATGACGGCGACCTGCACGGAAAGGCCAAGCGCCGACCAGACGTCCGGCCGATTCCAGGCGACAGCGAACCATTGCAGCGTCAGGCCGGGCGGCGGCCATTGATAGCTCTTCTCCTCGATGGTGAAGGCATAGACGAAGATCAGCAGGATCGGCAGGTGCAGGAAGAGCAGCCCGCCGGTGGCAGCGATCTTCAAGGGCAGCGGCGATCTCTTGAGGTCAGAGCGCATCGAAGGCCCCCAGCTTTTTGGCGAGCGACAGGTAAAGCGCCATGATGACGATCGGCACGACGGAGAAGGCGGCAGCGAGCGGCACGTTGCCGGCGGTTCCCTGCTGGGCGTAGACGGCCTGGCCGATGAACAGCCTGGACGAGCCGATGATCTGCGGGATGATGTAGTCGCCCAATGTCAGCGAGAAGGTGAAGATCGAACCGGCGACGATGCCGGGCAGCGCCAAGGGCAGCAGCACGGTGCGGAAGGTCTGGCGCGGCGTGGCGCCGAGATCGGCCGAGGCCTCGATCAGGTTGCCTGGCACACGTTCGAGGGCCGCCTGCGTCGGCAGGATCATATAGGGAAGCCAGATGTAGACGAAGACGATGAAGGTGCCAAGGTAGCTCACCGAGAGCGAATTGCCGCCGACGACGGGCAGATTGAGGATGCCGTCGAGCAGCCAGGAGAGATGTAGCCTCTCGAAGATCCAGGTGAGGATGCCTTCCTTGGCGAGGATCAGCTTCCAGGCGTACACCTTGACGAGATAGCTCGACCAGAGCGGCAACATGACGCCGAGATAGAAGAGTACCTTCCATTTGCCTTGCGCATAACGTGCCGCGTAATAGGCGATCGGAAAGGCGATCAGTGCGGAAGCGATGGTGACGAGCGCGGCCATCACGACCGTGCGGATGATGATGTCGAAATTCGTCGGGCTCAGCAACTGGGCGTAGGTCGAGAGTGTGAATTCGTAATTTACCAGGCCGGAAAAATCGTCGATCGAAAAGAAGCTCTGCAAGAGCAGGGCGATCAGCGAGCCGATGTAGATGATGCCGAGCCAGAGCAGCGGCGGCGTCAGCATCAGGAAAAGCAACAACTTCGGGTGCCGCCAGAAGACATCCGACATCCGGCCGAAGAAACCGCTGCGGCCGGGAAGGATCGATGTCTTGGCGTTGGAGATGGTGAGCGCTGTCATGCCGCATCGTCCATGTAATGGATATCGGCAGGCTGCCAGGCGAGGCGGATACCGGTGCCGACATCAGGCACAGGCGCGCCAGCCGGCAGCATCACATGCAGCCGGCTGCCCCTGAGATCGACGCCGAGACGGGTGGCGGCACCGAGGAAACTCGCATGTTCGACTGTGGCCTCGATGCCGTCGCCTGCCAGGCGGATCGCTTCGGGCCGCAAGCTCGCCCAGCGTTTCTCGCCGCCGAGCGCGGCCATCAGCTCCGGCGCGATAACATTCGAGGAGCCGACGAAATCGGCGACGAAGCGGGTCTTCGGGCGGCGGTAGATATCCTGCGGCGTGCCTTCCTGGACGATGTTGCCATTGTTGAAGACGGCGACACGATCGGCCATGGACAATGCTTCGCCCTGATCATGCGTCACGAAGACGAAGGTGATGCCGAGCGCGCGCTGCAGGCTCTTCAACTCCTCCTGCATCTGCTCGCGCAGTTTCAGGTCCAGCGCGCCGAGCGGCTCGTCGAGCAGCAGCACCTTCGGCTTGTTGACGAGGGCGCGGGCGAGTGCCACGCGCTGCCGCTGGCCGCCGGACAGCTGACCGGGGCGGCGTGCGCCATAGCCCGGCAGCTTGACAAGCTCCAGGGCATCGCCCGCCGCCTTCATCCGCTCCGCCTTGCCGACGCCCTTGACCATCAGCCCGTAGGCGACATTGTCGAGAATGTTCAGATGCGGGAAGAGCGCGTAGTCCTGGAACACAGTGTTGACGTTGCGGCGATAGGGCGGAACGCCGTCGGCCGTCTCGCCGAAGATCTGGATATGGCCGGCACTCGGCTGCTCGAAGCCGGCGATCAATCTCAGGCACGTCGTCTTGCCGGAGCCGGACGGACCGAGCATGGCGAAGAATTCGCCCGGCGCGATCTCGAGATCGACGCCGTCGACGGCGCGAACCTGGCCAAAATGGCGCGATACCTGCTGGAAGCGGACGGCTGACGTCATTGGGAGCTCCGGGCCTTTCATGTTCATAGAGGGCTTTGGTCTTGGCCAGTGAAGACCCCGCCCCAAACCCCTCCCCACAAGGGGGAGGGGCTTAACCTGCCGTACCGTTTCGCAAATACCTTGGTGTTTCGGCAGGATTCGGCGGTGCCACTTGTCGCCCCTCCCGCTTGTGGGGAGGGGTTCGGGGCGGGGTCTTCAACCACACAAGCTGACCTGGCTATTACCGTCCGCCAATCACGCCAATATAATCCGACACCCAGCGATGATAGGGCACGCATTCGCTCTGTGTCGCGCATTTGGCGACCGGGGTTTTCCAGAACTTGATCTTGTCGAAGTGATCGAAGCCGTTGGTGGCGCAGCCGGCGTCGCCCATCAATTCGTTGCCCTTGCAGGCGGCGGGAACCGAGGGGACAGCGCCGAACCAGGCGGCGGCGTCGCCCTGGACCTTGGCCTGCAGCGAATGTTCCATCCACATATAGGCGCAGTTCGGGTGTTCGCTGTCGGCGTGCAGCATGGTGGTGTCGGCCCAGCCGGTGACGCCTTCATCCGGGAAGGTGGAGGCGATCTTCTGCTTGTCGGCCTGCAGCAGGTTCACCTGGAAGGGCCAGGAACCGGAAGCGACGACGCCTTCGTTCTTGAAGTCGTCGATCTGGATCATTGCATCGTGCCAGTAGCGGGAGACGAGCTTGCGCTGGCCGCGCAGCAGGTCGAGGGCCGCCTTGTACTGGTCTTCGGTCAGTTCGTAAGGATCCTTGATGCCCAGATCCGGCTTGTGGGCCATCAGATAGAGGGCGGCGTCGGCGAGATAGATCGCGCCGTCATAGGCCTGGACGCGGCCCTTGTTCGACTTGCCGTCCGGCAGGGTCTGCTCCTCGAAGACGACGTTCCAGCTGGTCGGCGCCTTGTCCTTGAAGGCGTCGGTATTATACATCAGCACATTCGGCCCCCAGAGATAGGGCACGCCGTAATGCACGTCGCCGACCGTATACCACGGGCCTTTCTGCAGGCGCTCGTCGACGGTCTTGAAGCTCGGGATCAGATCGGTGTTGATCGGCTGGACACGTTTGCCGGCGATGAGGCGCAGCGATGCGTCGCCCGATGCCGTGACAAGGTCGAAGCCGCCCTCGTTCATCAGCGATACCATTTCATCCGAGGTGGCGGCGGTCTTGACGGAGACCTTGCAGCCCGTCTCCTTTTCGAAATCGGTGACCCAGTCATAGTTCTTGTCGGTCTCGCCGCGTTCGATATAGCCGGCCCAGGCGACGATGCTGACTGCTCCTTCGCCCTTGCCGAGCGCCTTCAGCGGTTCGGCGGCGATCACCTGTGTCGCGAAGCTCAGGCAGGCGAGTCCTGCCGTGCAGGATTTCAAGAGATGCGTCATCATCAGTCTCCCGGTCTGGTGCCACTTTCCGTGGCGGTTTGTTCCCTAGGAAGAAGGTGAGCCGAAAAAACCGCTTTCGCAAATTCATTTATCAGAAAGGCGTTATCGGAAATTCCGATATCAGCGGATGCGGCCGGAGCGGAGACTCTCGGCGATGCCGACGAAATCGCGTGCGGCCTGCGGCAGGCTGGAGCCCTTGCGCCAGACCATGCCGACCTGGACGACCGGCAACGATCCGGAGACGTCGCGGCTTTCGATCCGGTCGCCTTCGAGCGACCACGGGCGGTAGACGAGATCGGGCAGCAGCGCCACGCCGGCGCCTGTGGCAACCAGGCTGCGCACCGCTTCCACCGAGCGGGTGCGGAAGGCGACGTGCGGGCGGGCGCCGAGGGCCGAAAGCAGCTTGCCGGTATTCTCCTCGATTTCGTCGACCGTCAGCATGATCAGCGGTTCGCGGGCGATGTCGGCGACCGAGATGATGTCGGCCGATACCAGCGGATGGCCCATCGGCAGCCAGAGCCGATAGGGCGAGGTTTCGAGGATCTCGGCCTGCAGCGCCATGCGGTCGCGCAGGTTCGAGATCACCATGACGGCGACGTCGAGTTCGCCGCCGACCAGGAGATGTTCGAGGTACCCGCCATTATCCTCGATGGCGCTGACCTCGATGCCCGGGCAGGCGCGCCGGTATCGCGCGAGGAGGTCGGAGAGCACATAGCCGGCGACAAGCGAGGTGACGCCGATGTTCAGCGTGCCGGAAAGCGCGCTTTGCTGGCCGGAAAAGCTGGTGCGCGCATCGGAGACGGAGGCCAGAATCTTCGTCGCGTGACGCAGGAACTGGTGGCCGTTATGGGTGATCGTCAGGCCGCGCGGATGGCGCTCGAAGAGCGCAACGCCGAGGTCGGTTTCAAGCTCTTTCAGCGCCTCCGTCACCGAGGATTGCGAGATCGACAGGTTCTGCGCGGCGCGCGTTACCGAGCCCTGTTCGGCGACGGCGACAAAATATTGAACCTGGCGAAGCGTGAAGGCCATCAGCGTTTAGAGCATGGCGAAACAGGCCGTGGCAAGCGGCTGAAAAAAGCGGACCTTTTTTGGTCTTTTCTCAAAATGGCGCAGGCTTCGCACCCTCACTTAAACTTTCGGAAACGTCATTTCCTTAGCATTATCAGCACTTGTCCTGCGTTGGAGTTTCAGATGGCGGAGCAGTTGGCGTGAAGGCCTTACTGCGCATGTTCCGGCCTCCCCGGAAATTGGCAATCATCATCGGTGGAGTCGCTCTTCTGGCGGGCGTTTCCGGCGGCGCGGCCGTCTATGTCGGCAAGGACAGGCTGATCGGTGCCGCCGGTGGCGGCTACGGACTCGAATGCAGCGACGTCAATCTGGTGACGATCCGGAAGCAGAACCACATCTGGGTGCGCAAATACATCAAGACCGAACCGACCGACGGGATGACCCGCGTCAGGACAGCGCTTCGTGTCGCCCAGGCGGTTTATGCCGCGCAGAAACCGGATCTGGTCCAGGTGGTCGTGCTCGACGAGAACGGCCCGACATTGCGCGCCGACATTCGCGGCCGGGCAATCGGCGCCGATGTCGTCTATATCCCGCATCCCGACAAGACCGTTCCCGGCCTCGACGACAAGTCCTATACCGCGCGCTACTATGACGGCAGGGCCAGTGAAAACGGGCTGTTCTTCGGCGAGCGGATCGATCTGCCGGTGGATGAGATCGCTATGATCAGCGCCGGTTTCAAGGATCCCGAGGATTGCGTCGACCCGGTCGCCGTCGGCTCGACCAAGAGTGAGGAAAATGGCAAGAAGGCCGCAGGCGGCGCGCATGGCGCAGCACCGGCCGCCGAAAGCGAAACGGTGCCGACCGCCGAGGGCGCCGGCACCGATGTGGTGGCCGAGGCACCGGCTGAAGAACCGCCGGCGGAAGCGCCAAAGACCCACTGAACGAGAGGCATAGAGCGGTTTAGCTTTTCACGGAAGCGCAGAACCGCTCTAAGCTTTTATTTTAACGCAATTCCGGACGGATAACCGCTTCGCACTTTTCCTGGAATTGCTCTAAAAAGCGGAGCGCCGGTCGGCACTCCGCTTATTTTGTTTTGACGTTTATTCCCGTCAGTCGGCCTTGTTGCGGCGGGCTGGGAAGAGGATGACGTCGCGGATCGACGGGGCGTTGGTCAAAAGCATGATCAGGCGGTCGACGCCGATGCCGAGGCCGCCCGCCGGGGGCATGCCCTGGTCGATCGCGTCGAGGAATTCCTCGTCCAGCTGCTTTTCCTTTTCGCCGCGGGCATGGGCCTGTTCGAGCTGCTCGACCATGCGGCGGCGCTGCTCTTCGGGATCGTTGAGCTCGGAGAAGGCGTTGCCGAGTTCCCAGGCGTTGCAATAGGTCTCGAAGCGCTCGACCAGGCGCGGCTCGCCCGGCACTTCCTTGGCGAAGGGCGAGATGTCCTTCGGGAAATGCGTGACATGGGACGGCTGGATCAGTGTGGATTCAACCTTTTCCTCGAAGATGAAGGCAAGGCACTCGCCCCAGGTCCAATCCTTCTCGACCGCGAAGCCGACAGCCTTGGCAGCAGTGCGTGCTTCCTCGTCGGTTTTGATCGCAAGGAAATCGATGCCGGTCGCTTGCTTGACGGCGTCAGGCATCGGCACGCGCTTGAACGGACCCTTGAAGGACAGCTGCTTGTCGCCGAAATCGAATTCGGCGGTGCCATGAATGGAGAGCGCCAGGGTTTCGAACAGCCGCTCGACGAGGTCCATCATGTCCTCGTAATCGGCATAGGCCCAATAACACTCCATCATCGTGAATTCGGGATTGTGCCGGGTGGAGACGCCTTCGTTGCGGAAGTTGCGGTTGATCTCGAAGACCTTGTCGGTGAGGCCGGAGACCAGCGTGCGCTTCAGGAACAGTTCCGGCGCGATGCGCAGATACATGTCGAGCTTTAGCGTGTTGTGATGCGTCTTGAACGGCTCGGCGGTGGCGCCGCCATAGATCGATTGCAGCATCGGCGTCTCGACTTCCATGAAGCCGTCATTCTCCATGAAGCGGCGGATGCCGGAGACGATCTTCGAGCGCTGCTGGAAGCGAAGCTTCGAATCCTCGTTGGTCATGATGTCGAGATGGCGCTTGCGATAACGCAGCTCGATGTCGGAGAGGCCGTGCCATTTCTCGGGCATCGGCAGCAGCGACTTGGTCAGCATCTCGATCTTCTGGGCGTTGATCGTCAGCTCGCCGCGCTTGGTGCGGCGCACGATGCCGGTGACGCCGATGATGTCGCCGATGTCGATCATCGGCAGCAAAGCGCGGGCTTCCTCGCCGGTGACGTCCTTGTGCGAGAAGATCTGGATCTTGCCGGAGGCGTCATGAATATCCATGAACATGCCGGAGTTGCGCGAGGAATAGACGCGGCCGGCGACAGTGACGACATCCTGCGTCTCGACGTCGGGTTCCAGAGATTCGTACTTGGCGCCAAGCTCGGCATTGGTCAGCGTCCGGTGGAAATGCGCCGGATAGACGTCGCCGATCTGCTCGCGCAGCAGCTTCAGCTTCTGGGCGCGCACCTCAGTCACGTCGGAGGAAAGGGTGTTTTCGGTCTTGTCGTTCATGTCATTCGCCTCATCGATGCGGCACGAATTCTAAATCAATGCTTCCGCGGTTCGAAGCGCGGCGGCTGGCTCGGCCTGACCCTCCCCACAAGGGGGAGGGCTTCGGCTGTCATTTCGAGCCGACGAGGGCGGCGACGGCCTGGGATGCGAGCTTCAGGCGCTGGCGCACGACGGAGCGGCCGAGGATCGCCATGGAATCGAAGAGCGGCAGCGAACGCGACGAGCCTGACACGGCGACGAAGAGCGGCGAAACCACGACCTTCAGCTTCTTGCCCATGCGGTCGGCAACGGCGCGCAGCTCCGCCTCGATCGTCTCGACATTCCATTCCAGGATCTTTTCCAGATCCGGCTGAACGGCGTTGAGGATCTCCAGGATCTCTTCCGGCGGAGACTTGATCTTGGCGAAGTCGGACGGCTGCAGGCCGAGATCGGACTTCAGCAGGAAACCGGCGAGATCGGGCAGCTCGCCGAGCTTGGAAATGCGCGTCTGCGACAGGCGGAGACCCGCCTTCAGGCGGTCGTTTTCCATCGCCCAGCTGAGCACCCGCGCCTGGAATTCCTCTTCGGACAGTTTCTCGCGGATCCAGCGGCCGTTCAGCCAGTCGAGCTTCTGGATATCGAAGATCGCGCCGGCCTTGGAAAGGTTCTCCGGGTCGAACTTTTCCGACAGCTCGTCCATCGTAAGCAGCTCTTCGCCTTCGGCGATCTGGATGAAGAACAGGCCGAGGAAGTTCATCAGCGCCTCGGGGATATAACCGAGCGCCGAATAATAGGAGATCGAGGTCGGGTTCTTGCGCTTCGACAGCTTGGACTTGTCGGCATTGCGCATCAGCGACAGATGCATGAAGACCGGCTGGTCCCAGCCGAAATAGCGATAGAGCAGGATGTGCTTCGGCACCGAAGCCAGCCATTCCTCGCCGCGCGCCACATGGGTGATCTTCATCAGATGGTCGTCGATGACGTTGGCCATGTGATAGGTCGGCATGCCGTCGGCCTTGATCAGCACCTGCATGTCGACGGAATCCCAGGGGATGGAGACATCGCCGTAGACGCCGTCGGTGAAGTCGCAGGAGCCTTCAGCCGGGATCTTCATGCGGATGACGGTCGTCTCGCCGGCTGCCATGCGCGAGGTCACTTCCTCGGCCGTCAGGCTGAGGCAGAGGCCGTCATATTTCGGCGGCTTGCCGGCGGCGCGCTGCGCCTCGCGCATCTGTTCTAGACGCGCGGGCGTGCAGAAACAGCGGAAGGCGTGGCCCTTGTCCAGCAGTTCCTCAGCGTAAGGCTGGTACATCGGCTTGCGGTCGGACTGGCGATAGGGACCGTAGGGACCGCCGATATCAGGGCCTTCCTTCCATTCCAGCCCGCACCATTTCAGGGCATCCAATACCTTTGTCTCGAATTCCGGGGTCGAGCGCGTCGCGTCGGTATCCTCGATGCGCAGGATGAACTCGCCGCCGTGCTTCTTGGCGAAAAGGTAGTTGAAGAGAGCGATGTAAGCGGTGCCGACATGCGGCTCGCCGGTCGGCGAGGGAGCGATGCGGACGCGGACGCCGGAAGTTGTCATTGGTATGGCCCGTCAATGAACGCCGGACGGCTTTCCGGGGAAAGCGACGTGCGGCCGAAGGATGCAGATATCTTCATCGGCAAACCGGCCGAAAAAGGGCATGCGCCCGCACTATCCGCCGATCGTCCGTTCGGCTGGCCTTAGGCCATATTCAACCGGGCGCGTCAAGAAAAACCACGTCTGCAAAGGCCCGGGGCAGTGAGGACGGTGCGCCGGTTGCGACGCGCCGTCCCGCTTCCGTCTCAGTGGGCGCCGTCGCGTTTCTGCTTGCGGGCGTTGCGCGCGATCATGTTCAGCACCTCGACCGCTGCCGAGAAGGCCATGGCGGCGTAGATGTAGCCCTTCGGCACATGGAAGCCCATGCCTTCGGCGATCAGCGTCGTGCCGATCATCAGCAGGAAGGCGAGCGCCAGCATGACGATCGTCGGGTTCCGCTCGATGAAGTTGGCAAGCGGGTTTGCGGCCACCAGCATGACGGTGACGGCGGCGATGACGGCGATCACCATGATCGGCAGATGCGGGGTCATGCCGACGGCGGTGATGATGCTGTCGACGGAGAAGACAAGATCGAGCAGCAGGATCTGGCCGATTGCCGATGCGAAGCCGGTTGTGACGGATTTCGCGATGAAATCCTCCTGATGGTCCACGGGGTCGACGGTGTGGTGAATTTCCTTGGTGGCTTTCCAGACGAGGAACAGGCCGCCGGCGATCAGGATCAGGTCCTTCCAGGAGAAGCCGTGTCCGAAGGCCTCGAACAACGGTTCGGTCAGTTGCACGATCCAGGCGACGGTGCCGAGCAGTCCCAGGCGCATGACCAGCGCCAGACCGATGCCGATCTTGCGGGCCTTCTCCCGGTGCTCGGGCGGCAGTTTGTTGGTGAGAATGGAAATGAAGATCAGATTGTCGATCCCGAGAACGACTTCCATCACCACCAGCGTGATGAGCGCCACCCAGGCGGCCGGATCCTGAATGAGCGTCATGATTTCCTGCATCAGCGTATACCTCTTTGCGTCACATGATGAATGACGCGCGCAATGTAATGTCGGCGGCCTGCCACGCAAGCGTCGCAAGGGGGTATACGAGATCGATGTGACTTTTATTCCCTAGAAGAGGATGATGTCGTCCGAAAACCGCTCACACTTTCCGGCATCATGCTCTGATCGGCAGCCAGATTTCGGTGACGCCCATGCCGGTATAGGGGTCGAAGCGCTCGTCGTAGCGTTCGAACATGTCGGGGGTCTCGCCATGCTCCAGGCCGGAGGTCGGCCACCATGTGCCGAAAATCCGGTGCATGGTCGCGGGGATGCCGGAGACATGGCCGCGATGGGTGAAGACGACGTAGCGCTGGCCCGGAAGCTTGAGCGTTGCAAAATCCGCCGGCAGATCACCGGCATCGGAGATTTCGGCCGCGGCCATATAGCGGAATTTCTCCGCTTCGCCGTCGATATGCGTGCAGATGCCGTAGGCGACGTTGCCTTTCTGGCCCGAAATATGGCCGAAATGGGCATTGAACTTCTGCCAGAGCGAGGGAATGGCGGCATTGCCGCCATAGGGGTAGATCTCCTGCAGGCCGGCAAAGAGCATCGGCTGAAGGGTTTCGAAGCGGGGCGGTTCGAGGTTGTTGAGGTGGGCGGGGTCCATTCTGATCGGCTCCAGCAAGACAAGGTTACGGGCGTGCCCCTGCCGGCGCACCGCATCCGGCGTCATGCCGAACTGGTCGCGGAAGGCACGGGTGAAGGCTTCGTGCGAGCCGTAGCCCGAGCAAAGCGCAACCTCGAGAATGGTGGATGAGCCGCCGACAAGCGCCGGCAAGGCGCGGCTGAGGCGCCGTCCTCTGATATAGCCGCTGATCGAGTGGCCGGTGACGAGCCCGAAGACGCGTGACAGGTGGTAACGCGACAATCCGGCTGCTTCCGATATCTCTTCCAGCGATAGATCGCTTTCGAAATGGCTCTCTATGAACCATATCGCCCGTGCGATGGCGCTCATCCTTACTCCCCTGGTTACCGCTTCTTTCTTAGAGAAATGCCGGCAGCCGGGTTTGATCGTAGTTGCGGAGTTTCGGCCGGTCGGCAGCGGCCGTCAAGGATGCGGTCAGGCGCTCTCGTGCCGGCGCGCGCCGTAGGCGGCCATGAAGACCCGGATCGCGCCGCGGATGACGCGCTCGATTTCGTCGCGATGCGGCGGCTCTTCCATGCTTCCGAACAGGCGGAGCTTGAAGAAACTGCCGCTGGCAAGGTCGAGAAACTGGCCGGCAGCCAGATCGATATCGTCGATCTCGAGCCTGCCTTCGGTGATCTGCCGTTCGAGGAAATCGCGCATGATGGTGCGCAGGTTTTCCGGGCCTTTGAAGAAGCGTTGACAGAGCACCGGCATGCGGTCGCGCACGCCAAGAACGGTGCGCATCGCGTTGATGACCTTTTCATCGGTCATATGGGTGACGAAGCTTATGCCGAATTCGTACAGGCCGGCTTCGGGATCGTCATGTTCGGCAAGGGCTGTCCGTACGGTCGCCACGAAGGCGGCGCGCTCGGCCTCGATCATCGCCGAAAACAGTTCTTCCTTGTTGGTGAAATAGACGTAGAGGGTGCCCTTGGAGACGCCGGCCTCGCGCGTCACGTCGTTCATGCTGGCGGCGTCGAAGCCCATCTTCATGAAGACACGCTTGGCGCCGGCGAGAATCTGCTGGCGCTTGGCCGGGTCTTCGCCCGCGGCAAACCTGCCTCCGCCAACGGGAGGGCTGAAGACGGCGGCGTGGTCGGGTTTCAACGTCATATCTCTATTAACCGTGTTCACGGTTTCGCATTTTCTTTAAAGAAATCGAACCGATTGGTTCTATACATCTTGATATGACGATAAAACAGGTTTAAGTCAACTGAACCGAACCGTTCAGTTCGATTATTTACTCCAAGATCGGTAAAGTGGTCATGTCGAGCAACCAGAAAAGCAACGTCGCGCGGATTGTCAGCGAAAACGCCGAAGCCGAAGAGGCAAAGGCCGAAGTCGCTACCGTTGCCGAAGCTCCGATGGCGGAAGCCCTGGAAAAGCCGTCTGCCCCCGCGCAGTCGGCGCCGGCTTCAGCTCCGGTCGCTGCACCTGCAGCTCCGAAGAAGCGCCGCAGCCCGGTACTGCCGATCGTCGTGCTCGCCATTCTGGCGGGTGGCGGCTGGTATGGTTACGAATGGTGGACGAACGGCCGCTTCATGGTGTCGACCGACGACGCCTATATCGAGGGCGATATCGCAACGATTTCGCCGAAGGTCACGGGCTACGTCGCGAAGGTGAATGTGGTCGCCAACCAGGAAGTCAAAGCGGGCGACGTGCTTGCCACGCTTGATAACGGCGACTATCAGAACGCCCTCGATCAGGCGCAGGCCCAGATCGCCACCGAACAGCTTTCGCTGCAGCGCATCGACGCGCAGATCGAAGGCGCCAATGCCAGCCTCGTACAGGCGCGGGCGCAAAAGGTGGCACTCGAAGCGGCCGTTCGCGGTGCCGAGATTACCCAGAAGCGCCAGAGCGAGCTGCAGGCGAAGTCGGTCGGCACTGCCGCCGATCTCGACAATGCCAATATCGCGCTCGACCAGGCCAAGGCCAATCTTGCCGGCGGCGATGCCAATATCACCGCCGCGCAGGCCAACATCACCATCCTTCAGGCGCAGCGCAAGGAGGCCGAAGGTTCGGTTCGGTCGCTGGAAATTTCGCGCGACAAGGCCGCCCGTGACCTCTCCTTCACCGTGCTTAAGGCGCCCTATGACGGTATCGTCGGCAACCGCTCGGTCCAGGAAGGCGATCTCGTTTCGCCCGGCCAACGCCTGATGGCGCTCGTTCCGGTGCGTGAGCTCTATATCGACGCCAACTTCAAGGAAACGCAGATCCAGCATCTGGTTGCGGGCTCGAAGGTCAACGTCCATGTCGATGCCTATAGCGACCATCCTGTCGTCGGTACCGTCGAATCGATCTCGCCGGCGTCCGGCTCGGTGTTCTCACTGCTGCCGCCGGAAAATGCGACGGGCAATTTCACCAAGGTGATACAACGCGTGCCGGTGCGCATCGCGCTACCGCAGGACGCGCTCGACAGCGGGCGTCTGCGCGCGGGCCTCAGCGTCGTCGTCGACGTCGATACCCGCACGGCGCCGAGCAAGTGAGCCTGTAGACAAGGCGGAGGTTCTCCGATGGCCGGAAGCGCGACAGCAACAGCGGGAACGATTCCGGCAGCGCCTGCCCACGCCGACGAGCGCATGGATCCGAGGAAGCTCATCGCCTTCTTCGCGATGGTGCTCGGCATGTTCATGTCGATCCTCGACATTCAGATCGTCTCGGCCTCGCTCGCCGAAATCCAGGCTGGCCTTTCGGCCGGCAGCGACGAGGTCGGCTGGGTGCAGACGGCCTATCTGATCGCTGAGGTGATCATGATCCCGCTTTCGGGCACGCTGGCGCGGATCATTTCGACGCGTTATCTTTTCGCGATCTCGGCCGCCGGTTTCACCATGGCGAGCGCGCTCGCCGCGACGGCGACCAATATCGACCAGATGATCGTCTACCGCGCCATTCAAGGCTTCATCGGCGGCGGCATGATCCCGTCGGTGTTCGCGGCCGCCTTCACCATCTTCCCGGCGTCGAAGCGCAGCATCGTTTCGCCGATCATCGGCCTGATCGCGACGCTGGCGCCGACCATCGGCCCGACGGTCGGCGGTTATCTTAGCCACGCTTTCTCCTGGCACTGGCTGTTCCTCGTCAATATCGTTCCCGGCATCATCGTTACCATCGTCACCTGGAACTTCATCGATTTCGACAAGCCGGAACTGTCGCTCTTCAAGAAGTTCGACTGGTGGGGACTGATCTCGATGGGCATCTTCCTGGGCACGATGGAATATGTGCTCGAAGAGGGCAATTCGAACGACTGGTTCAACGACAGTTCCATCGCAATTGCCGCCGTCGCCTCGGGCGTTGGAGCCATCATCTTCTTCTATTGCGCCTTCACGGTGGAGTTCCCCGTCGTCGATCTCAAGGCCTTTGCGAACCGGAATTTCTCCTTCGGCTCGATCTTCTCCTTCGTCATGGGTATCGGCCTCTATGGTCTCACCTATATTTACCCGGTCTATCTCGGCCGCATCCGCGGCTATGATTCGCTGATGATCGGCCAGACGATGTTCGTCTCCGGGCTTGCGATGTTCTTCACCGCACCGATCGCCGGCCGGCTGTCGACGAAGATGGACCTGCGCCTGATGATGGTGATCGGTTTCATCAGCTTTGCCGCCGGCACATACATCATGATCCACCTGACGG
Source organism: Rhizobium sp. 268 (assembly GCF_036571585.1). Classification (NCBI taxonomy): domain Bacteria; kingdom Pseudomonadati; phylum Pseudomonadota; class Alphaproteobacteria; order Hyphomicrobiales; family Rhizobiaceae; genus Rhizobium; species Rhizobium sp. 268. The sequence continues at coordinate 33,496 of NZ_JAPPSO010000007.1, forward strand.
CGGATTGGGATTTTTACGAACTGTTCATCCCGCAGATCCTGCGCGGTTTCGGGCTGATGATGTGCATGGTGCCGATCAACAACATCGCGCTCGGCACGATGCCGCCCTCGCGCATCCGCGGCGCATCCGGCCTGTTCAACCTGACCAGAAACCTCGGCGGCGCCGTCGGCCTTGCTGTGATCAACACCGTGCTCACCAACCGGCAGGACGTGCATTACGAGCGCCTGCGGGAAAATATGGACTGGGGCAATCCGGCGGCGATCGACCAGATGAACAATATGACCGCCAATTTCAACACATACGGCATGGATGGCGCCTCGGTTGCGATCAAGCAGATGGTCGGCCTCGCCACCAAGCAGGCGGTGATCCTGTCCTTCAGCGACGTGTTCCTGATCCTGACCGCGCTTTTCGTTGCGATGATCTTCGGTGTCGCGATGATCAAGAAACCCGCACCGCAAGGTGGGGGAGGCGGTGGCGGCCACTGACCTCCGGCCTGCCGCCCCATGGAAAGGTCCTCTCCGGAGGACCTTTTTATTTGCCGTTTTCCAGCCCTTATGTCATCAGCATGTAATCCTCGGTCGGCTTGGTCCCAAGCAGACGGCCGGCGGGAAAAACAGTGCGCCAATCGGCCTGTTCGATTTTTTGATTTACGTACATCAAGTTTGGCGCTAATGGTCTCGTCAGGAGGAATGATGAGGCCAACAGTTCACGATATCGCAGCCGCCGCCGGGGTCAGCCTTGCGACTGTCGACCGGGTTCTCAACCAGCGCCCGGGCGTGCGTCACGTCACGCGGGAGAAGGTCGAGACCGCAATCCGCGACCTCGGTTATATCAGGGACGTGGCGGCCGCAAATCTTGCCAAGGGGCGCACCTATCCGCTGGTCTTTATCCTGCCCGCCAGCGACAATTCCTTCATGCATGGGCTGAATGCCGAGATCCGGCAGGCGGTTCTGCGCTCGCCGGCCGAGCGCACCGATATCCGCATCATCGAGGTGCCGGCCTTCGATCCGGCCGCCCTGGTCTCCGTGCTCGAAGGGCTTTCCCGGGAAAAGCCTTGCGGCATCGCGATGGTCGCGACCGATGCGCCTGAAGTGCGCGCCGTCGTCGACAGACTGGTGCGCGAGCGCTTTCCCATCGTCACCCTGGTTTCCGATCTCACCGGGTCGCTTCGCCATCATTATGCCGGCGTCGACAATATCGCGGCCGGCCGGACGGCGGCGCGTCTGCTCGGCCGCTTTCTCGGGCCGCGAAAGGGTGAGATCGCCGTGCTCGCCGGCTCCATGCTGGTGCGCGACCATCGCGAGCGGCTGGAAGGTTTTGCCGCTGTGATGGCTGAAGAATTTCCCGATCTTGCGATCCTGCCGGTTCTCGAAGGCCGCGACGACCCCGAGGTCGCCCACAGGCTGGTTGCCGATGCACTCGGGAATGCCGGCATCGTCGGCATCTACAGCCTCGGCGCCGGCAATCGCGGCCTCATTCGGGCGCTGAAGGAGAAGGCTGCCGACCGGACGCTGACCGTGGTTGCCCACGAACTGACCGCACATACGCGCGCAGCGCTCATCGACAACACGATCGATGCGATCCTCAACCAGGACGCCGGCCATGAAGTGCGCAGCGCCATCCGCATATTGAAAGCCAAAGCGGACGGCCTTGCCGTCATCGCAGCGCAGGAGCGCATCCGCCTCGACATATTCCTGAAGGACAATCTGCCGTAACGGCAAAGGAGAATACCCCATGTATCTCGGTCTCGATCTCGGAACCTCCGGCGTCAAGGCGATGCTGATCGACGGCGATCAGAAGATCGTCGGCTCGGCCGATGGTTCGCTCGACGTCTCGCGCCCGCATTCCGGCTGGTCGGAGCAGGAGCCGTCCCACTGGGTGCGTGCCACCGAAGAGGCCGTCGCCGGCCTGAAGGCGAAACATCCGAAAGAGCTTGCCACGGTCAAGGGCATCGGCCTTTCCGGCCAGATGCACGGGGCGACGCTCATCGATGCCGCCGACAAGGTGCTTCGCCCCTGCATCCTCTGGAACGACACGCGCAGCCACGTCGAGGCTGTAGCCCTCGATGCCGATCCGCGCTTCCGCGCGCTGACCGGCAACATCGTCTTCCCCGGCTTCACGGCGCCGAAACTCGCCTGGGTCAGGAAGCATGAGCCTGAGGTTTTCGCGAAGGTCGCCAAGGTGCTCTTGCCGAAGGACTATCTGCGCCTTTGGCTGACCGGCGACTATATCTCCGAAATGTCGGATTCGGCCGGCACCTCCTGGCTCGACACCGGCAAACGCGCCTGGTCGTCCGACTTGCTCGCTGCCACCGATCTTTCCGAGGAGCAGATGCCGGCGCTCATCGAAGGCACCGAGCAAGCTGGTCAGTTGCGGGCAGAACTTGCGGCGCAATGGGGCATATCCGGCAATGTCGTCGTGGCCGGCGGCGCCGGCGACAATGCCGCCTCGGCCTGCGGCATGGGCACGGTCAGCGATGGCGCTGCCTTCGTTTCGCTCGGCACGTCAGGTGTGCTTTTTGCCGCCAACGGCTCCTATCTGCCGAAGCCGGAAAGTGCTGTGCATGCCTTCTGCCACGCGCTGCCGAACACCTGGCACCAGATGGGCGTCATCCTCTCGGCCACCGATGCGCTCAACTGGCATTCCGGGGTGACCGGCAAGTCGGCGGCCGATCTCACTGGCGAACTCGGCGAGACGCTGAAGGCGCCGACCGGCGTCACCTTCCTGCCCTATCTTTCCGGCGAGCGCACGCCGCACAATGATGCCGTCATCCGCGGCGCCTTCATCGGCCTCGAACATGAAAGCAGTCGTGCCGTTCTCACCCAGGCGGTGCTCGAAGGCGTGGCCTTTGCCATCCGCGACAATCTCGAAGCGCTGCGTTCGGCCGGCACCGGCATCTCCCGCGTCACGGCGATCGGCGGCGGTTCGCGCTCGCATTACTGGCTGGCGTCGATCGCGACTGCGCTCGGCGTCCCGGTCGACCTGCCCGCCGATGGCGATTTCGGCGCGGCCTTCGGCGCCGCGCGCCTCGGCCTGATTGCTGCGACGGGTGCCGATCCGATTGCCGTCTGCACGCCGCCGGTGACATCAGGCACGATCGAGCCGGTGTCGGCGCTGAGCGGCGCTTACGAGGATGCCTATAGGCGCTATCGCGCACTCTATCCGGCGATCAAGTCGCTGGCGCATTGAGAACTGGCCGGCGGCCCCTCATCCGCCTGCCGGCACCTTCTCCCCGCTGGGAGAAGAGATTCGCGGCGGCGCCTCAGTTCCCTTCGCACGTGGGGAGAAGGCTCGGATGAGGGGCCGGATGGCACAACCGATAAGACTGAATTACGAACCCCAAGGAGACCAAGATGAGCACCGGATTTTTCGGCGATATCCAGAAAGTAAAATACGAAGGCCCCGACAGCACCAATCCGCTGGCCTTCCGCTACTACCAGCCTGATGAAATCGTCATGGGCAAGCGCATGGAAGACCATTTGCGCTTTGCGGTGGCCTATTGGCACACCTTCACCTGGCCGGGCGGCGATCCCTTCGGCGGCCAGACCTTCCTGCGTCCCTGGTTCGAGGACACGATGAAGGCCGCCAAGCTCAAGGCCGACGTCGCCTTCGAATTCTTCTCGCTGCTTGGCTCGCCCTACTACTGCTTCCATGATGCCGACGTGCGTCCAGAGGGCAGAAATTTCGCCGAGAACACCAAAAACCTCAATGAGATCGTCGACTACTTCGCCGAAAAGCAGGCCGCGACCGGCACCAAGCTGCTCTGGGGCACGGCGAACCTCTTCTCCAACCGCCGCTATATGTCGGGCGCGGCGACCAACCCCGATCCCGATGTCTTCGCTTTCGCAGCGGCGACCGTGAAGACGTGCATCGACGCGACGCAGAAGCTCGGCGGTGAGAACTATGTGCTCTGGGGCGGCCGCGAAGGTTACGAGACGCTGCTCAACACCGATCTCAAGCGGGAGCTCGACCAGCTCGGGCGCTTCCTCAACCTCGTCGTCGAATACAAGCACAAGATCGGCTACAAGGGCACGATCCTGATCGAGCCGAAGCCGCAGGAGCCGACGAAGCACCAGTATGATTACGACGTCGCGACCGTCTACGGCTTCCTCAAGAAGCACGGCCTCGAAAACGAGGTGAAGCTCAATATCGAGCAAGGCCATGCGATCCTGGCCGGCCACTCCTTCGAGCACGAGCTGGCGCTTGCCAATGCGCTTGGCATCTTCGGCTCGATCGACATGAACCGCAACGACTACCAGTCCGGCTGGGATACCGACCAGTTCCCGAACAATGTTCCCGAAATGGCGCTTGCCTACTACCACGTTCTGGCAGGCGGCGGCTTCAAGACCGGCGGCACCAACTTCGACTCGAAGCTTCGCCGCCAGTCGCTCGACCCGGCGGATTTGCTGATCGGTCATATCGGCGGCATGGATTGCTGCGCCCGCGGCCTGAAGGCCGCCGCCAGGATGATCGAGGACAAGGCTCTGTCACAGCCGCTCGCCGATCGTTATGCCGGCTGGGAAACGGCTGAAGCGCAGAAGCTCTTCCGCGGCGAATATTCGCTGGATGAGATCACGAACTGGGTCGAGACCAAGGACGTCAACCCGCAGCCGAGATCCGGCAAGCAGGAACTGCTCGAAAACGTCGTCAACCGTTACGTCTGATCACGCGTGCCGGCGGTCATCGGCCGCCGGCGCAATTTTTTGTCGCCGGCTATATCTCTGTTCAGCGCTTCAACCAGTTGCGCGATGGTGCGGAGACGGAGTTTCGAACCACCAGATCCGGCCGCAGCAGGATTTCCGTCTCGGTCGGCCGGCCATCGGACAAGAGCTCCAGCAGCAGCGCCATCGCCTGTTTGCCGATTGCCGTTCGCGGCTGGCGGATGGTCGTCAGCGGCGGGGATATGAAGACGGCCTGCGGCACGTCGTCGAAACCGGTCACCGAGAAGTCCCTTGGAATGTCATAACCTCGCGCGCCGAGGCCGACCATGACGCCGATCGCCGTCTGATCGTTCACGCACATGAAAGCGGTGGGAAGCGTGTCGCGCATGAAAAGCTGCTCCACAGCATGCCGGCCGCTTTCGATCGTGCCGTCGCCTTCGAGCACGATCCTCAGATCGGGCGGGATGCCGGCGGCATCGAGACCGGCATCGTAGCCCATGCGGCGCCTGATATAGGCAAGCCGGGTGCGGGAATCACCGATGAAGGCGATCTTGCGATGACCTTCGGCCAATAGCAGGTCCACCGCCTTTCGCGCCCCCTCGGTATCGTCGACGCCGACATAGGGAATACCGCCGTTGAAGACGGGCTCGAAAACACCGACACTCGGCGGCAGCCGCGCCGTCATCGTCTGATGCCCGAAGGGCAGGATGCCGGTGAACAGGATCAGCCCGGCAGCTTGGTTGGAATTCAAGAATTTGAGATATTCGAGCCCGCGCTGGGCGTCGTTCTGCGTGTGGCCGATCAGGATACCGTAGCCATGCGCGCGCGCCTCGTTTTCCAGCCCGACGAGAATGTTGGAGAAATTGGGGTCGCCGATGTCGGGCGCCACCACGAGGATCATGTTGGAACGGCCGAGCCTCAGGCTGCGGGCCATGGCATTGGTGGTATAGCCGGTGACGGCGATCGCCTGGTTGACCTTGAGTCTGGTGGAGTTGGCGACCTTCTCCGGCATATGGATCGCCCGGGACACCGTCGCGATGGAGACCTCGGCGATCCGGGCGACGTCTTCGATTGTTGCGGGTGTGGAATTCGACACTGAGCTCTGCCTTGGGCTGTCTTCGCCGCGACACTACACAGACTTGTCGACAGGTCAAAGGCAGGCTTCAACGGATCTGCGTAAATCCACCATGTAAACCTTTACATGCCAGATGTAAAGGTTTACATAAACTTCAATGCGGACGGGAGCCGCAGCGCACAGCACCCGAAAACAGCAAGCGGTTTTCAGAATGGGAATGTGCGCTAGTTCAAGGTGATGGAGCGGCGCCGGCAGGTTCTGCCGGATGCAAGGCGCTCTTGGGGGAGGGCATAATGACCGTGGAGATCGCCGACACCGCACCCGTGGTGCTGTCCGCCAGGCGTATATGCAAATCCTTCAGCGGCGTGCAGGTGCTTTTCAGCGTCAATTTCGATCTCCGCGCCGGCGAAATCCATGCGTTGATGGGTGAAAACGGCGCCGGCAAATCCACGCTCGTCAAGGTGTTGTCCGGTTTCGAGCAGCCGAGTTCCGGTGAGATCCTGCTTGACGGCAAGCCCGTCGTTCTGCCGCCGAATGGCGCCGCCGAGGCGCTCGGCATCGTCATCATTCACCAGGAATTCAACCTCGCCGAACATCTGACCGTGACGGAGAGCCTCTTCCTCGGACGCGAAGTCACACGCTTCGGCGTGCTCGACCGCAAATATATGCGCTCGGAGACACGCAAAGTTCTCGATGTGCTCGGTTCGCATGTCGATGAAAATGCGCTGATCAGCACGCTGTCCATCGCCGACAAGCAGATGGTCGAAATCGCCAAGGCCATCAGCCGCGACGCGCGGGTCGTGTTCATGGATGAGCCGACCGCAGTCTTGTCGCGGGAAGAGACCAATATGCTGTTCAAGCAGGTCCGCAAGCTGCGCGATCAGGGCACCAGCTTCGTCTTCGTTTCGCATAAGCTCGATGAAGTGATGGAATTGACCGATCGTGTCACGGTGCTGCGCGACGGCCAATGGATCAAGACGTCGCCGACATCCATTCTGGACGGGGAATCGATTGCGCAGCTGATGGTCGGTCGCGAACTTTCCAGCCTTTATCCCGCCAAGGTCGAGCCGGATGTCGACGAGGAGATCGTCTTGAGCGTCGCCTCGGTGTCGACGGGTTATGTCAAAGATGCGAGTTTCGAGGTGCGCAAGGGCGAGATCATCGGTTTTTCCGGCATGATCGGCTCCGGCCGCACCGAGCTGATGGAAGCGATCGCCGGGTTGCGGACCCGTCTCGAGGGCGAGGTGGTGATCAAAGGGGCCGCCGTTCCCTCCGGCGACGTGCATGCCGCCAATCGCTGCGGCCTCGCCTATATGACCAAGGATCGCAAGTCGAAGGGCCTGCTGCTGCGTTCCGGCATGGTCACCAATCTGACGCTGCAATCGCTCGGAAGGCATTCTCGCCGAGGGTATCTCAGCCCCGGCAGCGAAGCGGCCGCGATGGCAAAGGCCAAGCGGCGCTTCGACATCCGGGTTCGCGACGGCAATATCGTCGCCGGCCGGATGTCCGGCGGAAACCAGCAGAAGCTGCTGCTGGCCAAGGTCATGGAGACCGAGCCCGACATCATCATCATCGACGAGCCGACGCGCGGCATCGATGTCGGCACCAAGCAGCAGATCTATCATTTCATCTCGGCGCTGGCCCGGGACGGCCGGTCGATCATCATCGTCTCGTCGGAGATGCCCGAGGTCATCGGGCTTTGCACGCGGGTCGTGGTGATGCGCGAAGGGCATATCGTCGGCGTACTCGAAGGGGACGAGATCTCCGAGCAGGAGATCATGCGTTATGCCGCCGGGCTGAAGAGGAAAGCGGCGGCCTGAGCGCCGCAGCGGACAGATAAGATGCCCAGAAAGAATGGGGCGGGAGGTTGGTTTTGGAAATGAGTGTCAACGAGGAGACCAGGGAAATCCGGCGCCGATCCTGGCGGGATGTCGATCTGCGTGCGGTCGCGCCTTTCGTCGCCCTGGCGCTGCTTCTGATCGTCGGAGCCCTGGTCAATCCCAATTTTATCGGCATCACCAATCTTGCCAATGTCGCGACGCGCAGCGCCTTCATCGCCATCATCGCGGTCGGCGCGACTTTCGTGATCTCGGCCGGTGATCTCGACCTGTCGGTGGGTTCGATGGTGGCCTTCGTCGCCAGCCTGATGATCCTGCTGATGAACTCTGGCGCCATCGAAAACCCCGCTCTGATGCTGACGGTCGCAGTCGTCTTCACGCTGGTCGCCGGCGCGCTTTGCGGCCTGGCGAATGGCCTGATCACCACGGTGGGCAAGATCGAACCCTTCATCGCGACGCTCGGCACGATGGGCATCTATCGCGGCCTGACGACATGGCTGTCGCAGGGCGGCGCGATCACGCTTCGCTCCGCCGATATCCAGACGCTCTATCGTCCCGCTTATTTCGGCACCATCGCCGGAGTGCCGATCCCGATCGTGGTGATCCTGGCGGTGACGGCGGTTGCGGCCTTCATTCTCTACCGCACCCGCTACGGGCGCCATGTCGTCGCTGTCGGGTCGAACAGCGATGTCGCCCGTTATTCCGGCATCGCGGTCAATCGTGTGCGGACGATCGCCTTCGTTATCCAGGGCCTGTGCGTCGCCATTGCCGTGCTGCTCTATGTTCCCCGTCTCGGCTCGACCTCGGCGACGACAGGCATCCTGTGGGAGCTGCAGGCGATCACGGCGGTCGTGGTCGGCGGCACGGCGCTGAAGGGCGGCGCCGGCAGGGTCTGGGGCACGATCTGCGGCGCCTTCATTCTCGAGCTCGTCGGCAACATCATGCTGCTTTCGAATTTCATCAGCGAGTACCTGATCGGCGCCATCCAGGGTGCGATCATCATCATCGCCATGTTCGTGCAGCGCTCGCTGGTGCGCAAATCATGAATTGCCCCGGTTTGCATTGATCGGGCTCAGGATTGACCGGACTTACAGGGCGTCCGGTCCCGATATGGAAAAGTCCCTGAAATTATTGGGAGGAAATGGCATGCGTAAATTGATGTTGGGCCTGGCGGTTGCGGCGGTGACGTTCGCCGGCGCCGCTCACGCCGAGGATAAGAAATTCACGATCGGTGTGTCCATTCCGGCCGCCGACCACGGCTGGACGTCGGGCGTGGTCTTCCATGCCGAACGTGTCGCCAAGCTGCTGATGGCCGAACATCCCGGTCTCAACGTCATCGTCAAGACCTCGCCGGACGCTGCCAGCCAGGCAAATGCCGTGCAGGATCTCGACACGCAGGGCATCGACGCCCTGGTCATCCTGCCGTCGGATCCGGATCCGCTCGTCAACGCCATCAAGGAAGTCAAGGGCAAGGGCAAGTTCGTCGCGCTCGTCGACCGCGCGCCGTCGAGCAACGACAACTCCGTGCGCGACCTCTATGTCGCCGGCAACAATCCGGCGCTCGGCGAAGTCGCCGGCAAGTACATCAAGGACACCACGCCGGATGCCGAAGTCGTCATTATCCGCGGTCTGCCGATCCCAATCGACCAGCAGCGCCAGGACGGCTTCGACAAGGGCATTGCCGGATCGAAGGTCAAGGTTCTCGACCGCCAGTACGGCAACTGGAACCGCGACGATGCCTTCAAGGTCATGCAGGACTACCTGACCAAGTATCAGAAGATCGACGTCGTCTGGTGCCAGGACGATGACATGGCCGTCGGCGTTCTGCAGGCCATCGAGCAGGCCAAGCGCACCGACATCAAATATGTCGTCGCCGGCGCCGGCTCCAAGGACATGGTCAAGAAGGTCATGGACGGCGACAAGATGATCCCGGTCGACGTTCTCTATCCGCCGGCAATGGTCGGCACGGCCATGGAACTGACGGCGGCCGCCCTCTACGATCAGGTCCCGGTTCACGGCAGCTACATCCTCGACGCGACGCTCGTGACCAAGGACAATGCCAAGGACTTCTACTTCCCGGATTCTCCGTTCTGATCCATCGGCTGGTGATATGCGCCCATTCGAAAGGATGGGCGCATTTTATGCTTCCATATATGTACGCAGCTGAAAATGCTGCACGTACCTCTTGCCCGCCAAAGCCCAGCATGATTAGCTCGCAGCCGTATCGCATCCGGCCTTGCGCCAAAACGCGAGCTGAGGCGAGGAGGCGCCTTGCGCCCGCCAAATTGCGTGCTACAACACTTCAGAAACGTTTACGGTCGATATTCAGGGAGGAATCTGACATGAAGACGATCAAGGGCCCCGGCCTTTTCCTTGGCCAGTTCGCGGGCGATGCCGCGCCTTTCAATTCCTGGGACGCGATCACCAAATGGGCGGCCGACATCGGTTACAAAGGCGTCCAGGTGCCGACCTGGGCGAGCCAGTTGATCGATCTGAAGAAGGCTGCGACCTCCAAGGATTATTGCGACGAATTCGCCGGCAAGGCCCGCGAAAACGGCATCGAGATCACCGAACTCTCCACCCATCTGCAGGGTCAGCTCGTCGCCGTTCATCCGGCCTATGACGAAGCCTTCGACGGGTTTGCTGCTCCTGAGGTGCGCGGCAATCCCAAGGCCCGTCAGGAATGGGCGGTCGAGCAGGTCAAGATGGCGCTGACGGCATCGAAGAACCTCGGCCTGAAGGCGCATGCGACCTTTTCCGGCGCGCTCGCCTGGCCGTTCATCTATCCCTGGCCGCAGCGTCCCGCCGGCCTGGTCGAAACCGCCTTCGACGAACTTGCCCGCCGCTGGACGCCGATTCTCAACCATGCCGACGAAAACGGCATCGACGTCTGCTACGAGATCCATCCGGGTGAAGACCTGCATGACGGCATCACCTTCGAGATGTTCCTGGAGCGCGTGAAGAACCATCCGCGCGCCAACATGCTCTACGATCCCTCGCACTACGTCCTGCAGTGCCTCGATTATCTGGACAACATCGACATCTACAAGGACCGCATCAAGATGTTCCACGTCAAGGATGCGGAGTTCAACCCGACCGGACGCCAGGGCGTCTACGGCGGCTATCAGGGCTGGGTGGAACGGGCCGGCCGCTTCCGCTCGCTCGGCGACGGCCAGGTTGATTTCGGCGCGGTGTTCTCGAAGATGACGGCCAATAATTTCGACGGCTGGGCCGTGGTCGAATGGGAATGCGCGCTGAAACATCCGGAAGACGGCGCTCGCGAAGGGGCCGAATTCGTTGCCGCCCATATCATCCGCGTCACCGAGAAAGCCTTCGACGATTTCGCCGGCAGCGGCACGGATCAGGCGGCCAATCGGCGGATGCTGGGACTCTGAGACACAAGGCGTGCCGCGAGGACTGGCTGCCCCTCACCCTAACCCTCTCCCCGTTATGACGGGAGAGGGGACCTGCCCCACGAGATGTTGGAGTGGGACGGAGGCGGCGCGACATATCCCTTCTTCCCGCTGGCGGGGGTCTGAAAGACGGGTCGAGACCCGTGGCTCGACCCAGGCAAAGGTGGCGGCAGCCGGATGAGGGGCGCATCCGCACCAAGTTAAATTCCAGGAGGACAAGAATGGCAATCGAAGCATCATCCGAACAGACCCGTGAGCCGCGCATCCGGCTCGGCATGGTGGGCGGCGGCGCCGGCGCGTTCATCGGTGCGGTGCACCGGATCGCGGCGCGCATCGACGATCAGTACGATCTCATCGCCGGCGCGCTGTCGTCGACGCCTGAAAAGGCGGTTCAGTCGGGCCGCGATCTCGGCCTCGATCCGTCGCGGACCTATTCCAGCTACCGCGAGATGGCGATCCGCGAGGCGAAGCTGAAGAACGGCATCGAGGCGGTAGCGATCGTCACGCCGAACCATGTGCATTACGACGCCGCCAAGGAATTCCTGAAGCGCGGCATCCATGTCATCTGCGACAAGCCGCTGACATCGAACCTTTCCGATGCGAAGAAGCTGAAGAAGATCGCCGACGACAGCGGCGCGCTCTTCGTGCTGACGCATAATTACACCGGTTATCCGATGGTCCGCCAGGCACGCGAGATGATCGCCAATGGTGAACTCGGCGATATCAGGGTCGTCCAGGCTGAATATCCGCAGGACTGGCTGACCGAGGCGGTTGAACAGACCGGCCAGAAGCAAGCCGCCTGGCGCACCGATCCGGCACAATCCGGCGTCGGTGGCTCGACAGGCGATATCGGCACCCATGCCTATAATCTCGCCGCCTTCATATCCGGACTGGAACTCGACAGCCTCGCTGCCGATCTCGACAGCTTTGTCCCCGGCCGCCGGCTGGATGACAATGCCCATGTCATGCTGCGCTTCAAGGCAAAGGGTTCGGAGAAGCCGGCTAAGGGCATGCTCTGGTGCAGCCAGGTGGCGCCCGGCCATGAGAACGGCCTGATGGTGCGCGTCTACGGCAGCAAGGGCGGCCTGGAATGGACCCAGAAGGATCCGAACTATCTCTGGTACACGCCATTCGGCGAGCCGAAACGGCTAATCACCCGGGGCGGCGCCGGTTCGGGCGCGGCTGCCGGCCGCGTCACGCGCGTGCCGTCTGGACATCCGGAGGGTTATCTCGAGGCCTTTGCGACGATTTACACGGAAGCCGCGCATGCGATCAATGCCCGTAAGAAGGGCAAGACCGTCGACAAGGCGGTGGTCTATCCCACCGTCGATGACGGCGTGAAGGGGGTGGCCTTCGTCGAGGCTTGCGTCGCGTCCTCGAAGAAAAACGGCGCATGGGTCAAGGTCTGACCTTACCGATCCGCATCGCCCAATGAAAAACGCCGAGGTGGGCTTAAAAGTCGCCTCGGCGTTTTGTTTATAGTGATCAGGCAGCAGCGGTACGGCCGCGCTTCAGCAGGTTGTCAACGCTGAGCGGTCCGGCGCCTGCCGCCACCAGATACAGAAAGACGAAGCAGAACAGGATCGCCGCGACGCCGCCGTTCTGTGCAGGGTAGATGCCCTTCGAGGCATGCCCGATGAAATAGGCGAAAGCCATCAGGCCCGAGAGCACGAAGGCTGCGATCCGGGTCTGGAATCCGACCAGAACCAGGAAGCCTAGGGTGAGTTCGATCAGCCCGGCAATCCACGAGAGCGAGCCTGCGGGCGGCACGCTGGCAGCGGCCGGAAAATGCAGAATCTTCTGCGTTCCGTAGCTGAACAGCACAAGTGACGAGACGATGCGCAGCAGGCTCAGCAGATGGGGCTGCAACAGATGGATCGAAGACAGCATCGGATTCCTTTCATGTTTTGCGATGTCTTGTTTGCGATGTCTTGGCGGTGTCCGCGATCGCCGGCCCGACATCAAGTCACGACTGGTGACATTCGCGTTATGAGGGCAGTCGCGTTCCACTCCCCGGCCTGTACTTTGCTTTCCGGCTTGGCTAAATCCGAGCCCGGACGATCCATTCACACGCTGAGAAATGGGATTTACAGATGATCGATGCGAAGACGCTTGCAAGCCGCCTTCCCGGCGATTTCACCTTCGGCGTCGCCACCGCCGCCTTCCAGATCGAAGGTGCTGTTAAGGCCGACGGGCGCAAGCCATCCATCTGGGATGCTTTCTGCAATATGCCCGGCCGAGTTTATAATCGCGATAATGGCGACGTCGCCTGCGACCACTATAACCGGCTGGAGCAGGATCTCGATCTTATCAAGGATATGGGTGTCGAAGCCTACCGCTTCTCGATCGCCTGGCCGCGCATCATCCCCGACGGCACGGGTGCGGTGAACGAGGCCGGGCTCGATTTCTACGACCGGCTGGTCGACGGCTGCAAGGCGCGCGGGATCAGGACCTTTGCCACGCTCTATCACTGGGACCTGCCGCTGCTGCTGGCCGGCGACGGCGGCTGGACGGCGCGCTCGACCGCCTATGCCTTTCAGCGCTACGCCAAGACGGTGATGAACCGGCTTGGCGATCGTCTCGACGCCGTCGCGACCTTCAATGAGCCGTGGTGCATCGTCTGGCTGAGCCACCTCTATGGCATCCATGCGCCGGGCGAGCGCAATATGCAGGCCGCCCTTCACGCCATGCACTACATGAACCTCGCCCACGGTCTCGGCGTCGAGGCGATCCGCTCGGAAGCCCCTGCGGTGCCCGTCGGGCTCGTGCTCAACGCCGCCTCGATCATCCCCGGCTCCGAGAGCCCGGCCGATCTTGCCGCCGCCGAACGCGCGCATCAGTTCCACAACGGGGCCTTCTTTGATCCCGTCTTCAAGGGTGAATATCCGAAGGAATTCGTCGAGGCGCTCGGTGAGCGCATGCCTGTCATCGAGGACGGCGACATGATGCTGATCAGCCAGAAACTCGACTGGTGGGGTCTGAATTACTACACGCCCGAGCGCGTCACCGACGATGCCGAACGCAACGGTGATTTCCCCTGGACGGTGAAAGCGCCGCCGGCAAGCGACGTCAAAACCGATATCGGTTGGGAAATCTATGCGCCGGGATTGAAGCTGCTGGTCGAGGACCTTTACCGTCGCTACGAACTGCCGGAATGCTACATCACCGAGAACGGCGCCTGCGACAACACCGGTATCGTCGACGGCGAAGTCGACGATACCATGCGTCTCGATTATCTCGGCGACCATCTCGATGTCGTGGCGGGCCTCATCAAGGACGGTTATCCCATGCGCGGCTATTTCGCCTGGAGCCTCATGGATAATTTCGAATGGGCGGAAGGCTACCGCATGCGTTTCGGCCTCGTCCATGTCGATTATCAGACCCAGTTGCGCACGGTGAAGAAGAGCGGCAAGTGGTATCGCGAACTCGCAGCACAATTCCCGAAGGGCAATCACAAGGCGGGTTTGTGGGACAGCTGACCTTGTTTCTCTCATTTTCCGCATCGGCAGGCAAAGAAATAGGCCCTCGCAAATCTTCAACAGTTGGTTGCTTAAACGTTTTTGAACTCTTGGCTGGCAAAGTCAGACGGTCAGGGAGCCGTGATGCAGACAGCCGGAAAGTCGCAGAGCAAGGGTTTGGGAGTAGGCCGTCACATCACCGTTACGGGGGTGCTTTTCTCCTTTGCCGTCATCGTTGCAATCGTCACCGTCATGGTGCTGACGGCGCTCGAGCGCGTGGCCGAAAATGCCAATCTCCTCGATGACGAGCGCTCGCGCGAAACGACGATCGGGGCGTTGAAGACTTTCGAGGACCAGCTCGGCGCGACGCTCGACGATTACGCCGCCTGGGACGATGCCGCCGTCAACGTCTATTCGCCCGACGGCATGGCCTGGACGGTGAGCAATTACGGCGAGATGTCGGTCAACAGCTCGCTTTTTGACATGGCGATTGTCATTGATGACGGGAAGAAGCCGATCATGGCCTATCGCGACGGCAAGCCGATGGAGGATCCGCTTGCGGATTTCTTCGCGCCGTCGCTCTGGACCCTGTTCGACGCGGCCAAGGCGGCCGACCCGGCCGGGACTCCCCAGGCAGTCGGCTTCGTCACCACCAAACGCGGTGTTGCTGCTGTCGGCGTCGCCCTGGTGCGGAAAAAATCCGGTGCGCTGGATGCGCCTGCCGGCCAGCATCGCTATCTCGTTTTCGCCCGCCATCTCGACAATGACCGGGTGACCGCGCTCGGCCAGACCTATGTCATCGGTGGGCTGAGGCTGGCGCCGGCGAGCTTCGAGGCCGATTATTTTGTGCCGATCGTCGATCCGACGGGGGCAACGCTTCAAAAGCTTGTCTGGACCTCGCGTTCGCCGGGTGATGTCGGCTACGCACAGGTGCGACCGATGGTCCTGCAGGCGCTCGGCCTTGTCGGGCTGTTCTTCGTGGTGCTGCTGGTCATCGGCTGGTTCACCGGCCGCCGGCTGAAGGCCGATGAAAACAGCGCCCGCGAGGAGACGCTGCGCGACCGGCTGAGCGGCCTTTCCAATCGCGACGGTCTTGGGCTTGCCGTCGACCGTTTCGTCGTCGAGGCGCGCCAGACCAAACGCAACGTGCTGCTCCTCTATCTCGACCTCGACGGCTTCAAAGAAGTCAATGACAGTTATGGCCACGGCACCGGCGATCAGTTGATTCGCGCGGTCGCGGCCGGTCTCGACGTGCTTATTCCGCAAGGCGCGGTTCTTGCTCGCATCGGCGGCGATGAATTTGCGATCGCCTTTCTCTCGGATGGCGAGAATGCCGCGGCCCTGCAACTTGCCGAGCAGATCCTTGATTTTCTGGTCGAGCCGCTGGAGATCGGTCGCCGCGTCGTTGTTGTCGGGGCCAGCATTGGCATCGCCATGTCGCCCGCCGGCACCATCGGCCGGGAGGAGCTGGTGCGCCGCTCCGACCTTGCCATGTACAAGGCGAAGGAAGCCGGCCGTGCGCGCATGACGCTTTACGATCCGTCGATGGATGCCGACCGGGAGCAGCGCAATGCGCTGGAACTCGACCTCAGGATGGCCATCG
Source organism: Rhizobium sp. 268 (assembly GCF_036571585.1). Lineage (NCBI taxonomy): Bacteria > Pseudomonadati > Pseudomonadota > Alphaproteobacteria > Hyphomicrobiales > Rhizobiaceae > Rhizobium > Rhizobium sp. 268. The sequence goes on from NZ_JAPPSO010000007.1 coordinate 49,544, forward strand.
AAAGCGGTGATCTAACGCTCGCCTACCAGCCGCTGATCGATGCGGCCTCGTATGCGCCGACCGGCGTCGAGGCGCTGGTGCGCTGGAACCGTCCGGGTCATGGCCCTATCTCGCCCGAGGTGTTCATCCCGATCGCCGAGACCAGCGGCCTCATCGAATCGCTCGGCCTGTTCGTACTGCGCAAGGCCTGCGAAACAGCCAAGCAATGGCCGGAACTCAACGTTTCGGTCAACGTCTCCCCTGGCCAGTTCCGCAATCCCGCTTTTGCCGATTATGTGCGCTACGTGTTGAAGCAGACGGAGGTCGAGGCCGCCCGCATCACGCTCGAGATCACCGAAGGCTACATGATCCAGAATCCGCAGCGCACCCGCCAGTCGATCGAACGGCTGAAGGCGCTGGGGGTCAAGGTGGCGCTCGACGATTTCGGCTCCGGCTTCTCGTCAATCGGTTACCTCAGGCAGTTCGGCTTCGACCGCATCAAGATCGACCGCTCGCTGGTCATGGGGGTCAATGAGGACAAGCGCCAGCGCGAGATGCTGCAGGCGACCGTGGCGCTTGCCCGCTCTCTCGACATTCCGGTGACCGCCGAGGGCATCGAGACCGAGGAGCAGGCAATCGCCATGCGCCTGTTCGGCTGCGATTGCCTGCAGGGTTATCTGTTCGGAAAACCGATGACCGCCGATCTGATCACCGAGATGCTGCACGCGCGGCATACAGCCGAACCGGAAGGCCGGCGCCGTCTCGGCGCAGCCTGACGGGCGCTGGGAGATTTTCCTAACACGCGGCTGATCCGGAAAGGATACTGACTCAGCTGCCGATATGCCGCTGGCCGCGTTTCCTGGCGAGGGCGATCTGGTGCTGCCGCTGACGGTAGCGCAGCCGATCCTCTTCGGTGCGGGTGTGGTAGCAATGGCTGCAGGAAACGCCTTCCTCGTAGAGCGCCGAGGTGATTTCTTCCGCGGTGATCGGGTTGCGGCAAGCATGGCATTGCCGGTGTTCGCCTTCCTTCAGCCCGTGCTCGACGGAGACGCGCTCGTCGAAAACGAAGCAGGCGCCGTCCCAGAGGCTTTCCTCCTGCGGCACTTCTTCGAGATATTTCAGGATGCCGCCCTTCAAATGATAGACTTCGTCGAAGCCCTCGGCCTTCATGAAGGCGGTGGCCTTCTCGCAGCGTATGCCGCCGGTGCAGTACATGGCGATCTTGGGCTTGTTGTGCAGGCCGGAATTATTGCGCACCCAATTGGGAAATTCGCGGAAGGTCTTCGTCTTCGGGTCGAGCGCGCCGCGAAAGGTGCCGATTGCCGTCTCGTAATCGTTGCGGGTGTCGATGACGATCGTATCGGGATCGGAAATCAGCGCGTTCCAGTCCTGAGGCGCCACATAGGTGCCAACCACTTTGTTGGGGTCGATATCCTCGACGCCCATGGTAACGATCTCTTTCTTCAGCTTAACCTTCATGCGCAGGAAAGGCATTTTCGAGGCGCGGCTTTCCTTATGCTCCAGACCCAAGAATTCCGGCTGGGTCCGCAGAAAGGAGAGCACGGCGGCAACACCGGCATCCGGGCCGGCGATCGTGCCGTTGATGCCCTCATGTGCCAGAAGCAGAGTTCCCTTGACGCCGCTCTCCTCGCAAAGCGCCTGCAGCGGGCCTTGCAGGCTCTCAAAGCGCGGCACGGATACGAAATGGTAGAGTGCGGCCACGAGGAACGGGCTGGTGTGTGTCAGGCTGTCGGTCATGGGGGCGGAAATACAGAAAATCGGCGGATCGTGCAATTGCCTTCACGGGTGGCCGCTTTGGCGGATGAGCGATTGATGCATGTCGCCGGGAAGTGTGCAGCGGTTCCCGAATAACGACATGCATCAAAACAAGAGCTAAAGCGCGTCGCATGAATCAAGTTTGATGCGACGCGCTTTAGGCTTTCGCCTGCCATTCGGAAAACGGCCGCACGCCAAAGCTTGGGTCCGGAGTGTCGTCGAGGATGCTGATGAACTCGATGGAGTGTCCGTCGGGATCCTTGAAATAGATAGACAACGCCGGCATCCAGCCGAGAACCACCGGCTCCGTCGCTGGCTCACCGGTAAAGCCGAGAGGCTCCACCCCCTTTTCCTTGAGATGGGCGGGCGCCTGCACCACCCCGTCGGCGGTCATGCGGAAGGCGATGTGCAGCCGCATGTTCAGCGGTCCGGTTCCGGCTTCCCAAAGGCCGAGCATGCCGGTCTTCCGGTCGTCCACCCAGAGGAAAGCGACTTTGCGCTCCTCGAAGGAGGCCGCCGGTTCGAGCCCGACGATATCGCGGTAGAAGTCCGTGGAGGTTTGGAGATTGGCAACGGTCAGATGGGTCTCGTAGAGCCCGAGCAGCTTCGGCATCGCGGTATTTTCGGCGGTCATTTCTTCCTCGCGGGTCAGGTCTATGCTTTCTCGACCGCCGGAGGCTAGGACCTCAAGATTAGTTGAGGTCAATAGTCTTGCTGAAATATTTCAGAGGCGTTGGCGCCATAGGGATGCCGCCTTAGCTCCCGGCCGTCAGCCAGAGAAGCTCGATGCGCTGTGCTTCCTCGTCGGGATCATCGGCGAAGACGGTTTCGGCTTTGACAAGCGCTTGCCGCCGGTCTTCCTGCTGGCGGAAGATGATGGCGTCGAGCAGATGGGCAAGGTCGTCATTGCGGGTGAAGAGCTGCGGCTCGGCCTCGACCAGTTCGGAGAGCACGGCAAGATCATGAATATGGCCGAGATCCTCGACGAGTTCCTTGGCCGCGTCGCGCTTGGCCTTCATCGCCCCGGGCCAAACATCGCGCAACAGGCTATGATAGAGCCGATAGTCGTAGGTGCGTTTGCGCAGCTTGTGGAAGTCGTCGGCAGATGCCTCGCCATGGCAGGCAGCAAGCGCCGCATTCGCCTTTCGTGCGGTGCGGCGCCAGCTCTTCGCCAGCTTGCGGGCATTCTTGCGGTGGCGGCCATTGAACGAGACGCCATCCAGGGCGGCGGACGCCTCCTTCAGAACGTCGATGGTTTCCGCCAAGCGCTGTTTAAGGCCGCTTTCGGCCTGCGCCATCCAGTCACGGCGGCCTTCAAGCACGGTGATGATGCGGCCGAGTGCCTCGCTCTCTTCTTTCTCGCGGGCAGTCCGCTGCAGATATTGCGCCGTGCCGATGAGGGCGTTGGCATCGCGGATCGCCGAAAGCGAACGGGCGGCATCGCGCAGCCTGGCATTTTCGCGATCCTGGAAATCCGGCGCCTCGCGGGCCACGAGCCGGTAGAGCGAGCGCAATCGTTTCAGGTTCTTACGGAAGGAATGGATCGCCTCATGGGCGCCGTCCGGCTGTTCTTCGATCAGTGCGATCGCATCGTCCAGCTGCTCTTTCGCGGCGCTGCGGAATTCACTGGTGAAATCAGCCTTAGGCCGAATGCGGTAGGCCATGCCTGTCGTGCCCATATTCTGTGGCAAGGGCCTGGTTGGAATAGCGGAAATCGCCGGTTACTTCGCGGCCGAGCCAAGCGGGCAGCGCTGGATCGTCTGTCTCTGCGGTCATCTCGACCTCGGCAATCACAAGGCCGCGATGTTCGCCGGCAAAGACGTCGACCTCCCAGACGAAACCCTCATACGGAACACGGTAGCGCGTCTTCTCGATGACGATGCCGATCGCGTTCTGCAACAGTTCCTCGGCATCGGCGATCGGGATGTCGTATTCGAATTCGTCACGAGTGATGGCGCTGCGGCCGATCTTGATCGTCAGTCTCGCCTTCCTGCTATCGAGGATACGCACCCGGACGGAACGATCGTCCATGGAGGCGATATAGCCCTGCTTCAGTGCAGACTTCGTCTCGACGGCGGAACGCCATCCATCGCTGCGTACGAGGAACTTCCGCTCGATCTCTTTCGCCATACCGGTGAACCTTTTGTGACGATGCCGCACGGTAGCCCACTTTCCCGGGATTTCATACCCACCCTGTCTTAGGAATTGGTTTTATCTCGACAAGGTTCCATTAGGACGTTATTCGGGGTCGAATTCAATCGTTTCAAGGAAGTCGCACGGCTATGGGCGAGAAAACAGAAAAGCTCCTTTCCATCCTGAAACTCCAGCCTGTCGTTCCGGTCCTGATCGTCGACGATGCCAAGTCGGCCGTAATGCTGGCCCGCGCGCTTGTCGCGGGCGGTCTGAAGGCGATCGAGATCACCATGCGCACGCCGGCGGCACTCGATGCCGTGCGCGCCGTCGCCGCCGAGGTCGAGGGCGCCGAAGTTGGTGCCGGCACGATCCTGAACGCCGCCCATTGGGAAGCCGCCGTCGAGGCCGGCTCGAAATTCATCGTCAGCCCGGGCACGACGCAGGAACTGCTCGATGCCGCAGCCGATTCCGATGTGCCGCTGCTTCCCGGTGCTGCGACCGCCAGCGAGGTCATGGCTTTGCGCGAAGAAGGCTATCAGGTGCTGAAGTTCTTCCCGGCAGAGCAGGCTGGCGGCGCCGCTCTGCTCAAGGCGCTCTCCTCGCCGCTGGCCGGCACGCTGTTTTGCCCGACCGGCGGCATTTCGCTGAAGAACGCCAATGACTATCTGTCGCTGCCGAACGTCATCTGCGTCGGCGGCTCCTGGGTGGCGCCGAAGGAACTGGTCGCGGCCGGCGACTGGGCGGGGATCACCAGGCTCGCAGCAGAGGCTGCGGCGCTGAAGGCCTGAGTTTGGGGCAGGGGATGAGCCTCACGGCACAATTCCCCCTCCTCTGTTTGTATTCCAACCGTCGCAAACCTATGTAGTCCTCCAGCTAACAGGGAGACGACGAGGAATGTTCGACGCGAAGAAGCTTCTCGACCAGTTCTTGGGTTCGCAGGTGCCGGGCCTTGGTGGCTCGGTCCGCGACAGGGCGGGCGAGGCCATGCAGACGGCAAAGAACAATCCGATGAAGACCGGTGCGATCGCAGCCGCGCTTCTCGGCACTAAGACCGGCCGGAGTATTGCTGGCAACGCCCTGGCGATCGGCGGTCTTGCCGCTATCGCCGGCCTCGGCTACCAGGCCTACAAAAATTACCAGGCAGGGCAGGCGCCAGCAGCCCCTTCGGATGCACCCTCGGCCAACAATCCGGTTCTCCTGCCACCGCCTGTCGAATCCGGCTTCGGGCCGGCCTCGCCGGCCGGCAGCAATGAGTTTGTGCTAGTGCTGATCCGCGCGATGATCGCCGCCGCCAAGGCCGACGGTCATATCGACGATGCCGAACGGGCCCTTATCATGGACAAGGTCAAGGCCGCCGATGTCAGCGGCGAGGCTGCGGCCTTCATCGAACGCGAACTCGCTTCGCCGACCGATCTCGATGCACTGGTCGCCGCCGCGACGACGGAAGAACAGCGCGTCGAACTCTATACCGCCTCGCGGCTCACCATCGAGCCGGATTCGCGGGCCGAGCGTGGTTATCTCGATCTGCTTGCCGGCAGGCTCGGCCTTGCCGACCAGCTGGTCGATCATATCGAGGCGACGGTGTCCTCCGCAAAAGTTACCTTGTCACAGTAACATCTAGGCCGGTTGCCTTTGTCGGGTGGCTGGCCTATCCACTCCTGGACAAGGGGAGTGAACATGCGCGATCTTGCAAATTTCAAGGGCTGCCCGGCGCCGAAGCCGGTGACGCTGAAGGGCCGTTTCGTCACCGTCGAACCTTATCGGCGCGCCGAGCATCTCGAGGCGCTGTGGGACGGGCTTGGCGGCATGGGCATCAACCCGCTGCTTCTCTATTTCGCGCAGGACGATTTCTCCGGGATCGAGGATTTCGCCAACTGGCTGGAAACCGTCTACACCAAGTCCGGCTGGCTCACCCATATCTTCCGTGACAACGCCACCGGCAAAATTGTGGGCATGGCGAACTACATGCGCGCCGACCCGGCAAACGGCGTCGTCGAGATCGGCGGGGTGGCGCATGGTGCGGAGATGAAGCGTTCGCCGCTTTCGACCGAGGCGCATTACCTGATGGCCAAGCACGTTTTCGAGGAGCTCGGCTACCGCCGCTACGAATGGAAATGCGACAATAAGAACGAGGCGAGCAAGACGACGGCGGCGCGCTACGGCTTCAGCTTCGAAGGGGTCTTCCGCCAGCACATGATCGCCAAGCACCGCAACCGCGACACCGCCTGGTTCTCGATGATCGATGCCGAATGGCCGCTGCTCAACGATGCCTTCGAGGCCTGGCTTTCGCCGGAGAATTTCGATGCCGCCGGCAATCAGATCCGCCGTCTGCAGGATATTCGCGCCGATCTGGAAAAGGAAAGGCTCGCGTGAGCCCCGAGAGCCGCTCGCAGACAATCGCCGCCGCCATCATCCTGCTCGGCGCCGGCCTCGTCCTCTATTTCCTGCCGACCATCGTTTTATGGATCGGCAATTTCTCGCCGGTGCTGGGGATCGCCGTCGGCGTCTGCCTTATCATGGCGTTTTTCGCGGTTTTCTGGCTGCGGGCGCGCTATCAGCGCAGCAAGGGGAAGTAGCCTATCCCTGCAGCGACGCTCCGAGGAGCAGGGTCCCCATCACGATAACCAGCAAGGCGCCGAGGATTTCGATGGCGTTGCCGATCCAGACAGAGGCGGTTGAGCCGCGTCCGGATAGGCGGACGGCGGCACTCTTGGCGGTGACGGCAAGGGTGGCCAGCAGGGAAACGGTGATCGCGGTGCCGAGCGACATGGCGGCAACCGACAGCACGCCGCCGAGATAGAGCCCGTTCAGCAGCGAAAAGGTCATGACCAGCAATGCGCCGGAGCAGGGGCGAAGGCCGACGGCGACGATCGCCGACCATGCCTCGCGGGCACTGAACCTGTCGCCGGCAAGCAGGGCGGGATCCGGCACATGAGCATTGCCGCAGGTCTCGCAGGCCATGCCGGGAACAAAGGTATGGCCGGCTTCGACAGCCTGCGCCTTGCCGTTGAACGCATAGGTCTGGCGTTCGGCGGCATTGTCCTTCCAGTCGAGCATCATGCTGACCGGACCGGCTGACGCCGCCATCAGCCGGCGGTGCGGCATGTTGCCGAGCATCGAGCGCAGTTTGCGGAACAGCAGCCAGCCGCCGAACAGGATGACCATGACGAAGCTTGCGATCTCCATCGCATGGGTCGCCGCCGTCAGCGTGATGCCGGTGCCGCGCAGCACCAGCCAGGCGCCGCCGACCAGCGCCACCGCCACCACGCCTTGGATAAAGGCCGAGATGAAGGAAATCACCACGCCGCGCTTCAGCTCGATCTCGTTGGCGATCATGTAGGAGGAAATGACTGCCTTGCCGTGACCGGGGCCGGCGGCATGGAAGACGCCATAGGCGAAGGAGAGGCCGATCAGCGAGGCCAGTTGCCACGGATCCTCACGCATCGCCTTCAAGGCATCGGTCAGCGCCCGGTAGAAGGCCTGCTGCTCGTAATTCACATAGAGCAAAAGCGGTGCGAGCGGCCCGCCGGTCGGCTGGAAGCTCGGTTCCGCCGTGCCGATGCCGAGCGGCGATTGCGCATGGGCGAGGCTTGCCGCCGCCAGTAGCGCCAAGACCGAGGCGGCAAGGATGAACGGCAGGCGCTTCGTCAGCATGTGACCTCCAGCCGGGTGGCGAAGAGTTTGGACATGTTGGTGCCGGTGGGATCATTGAAGAAGGCGTCGGTCAGCGACTGTTTGTTCTGCGAGATCACCTGGTCGGCATCCGGCCGCACCACCTGATGCTTGCAGGCCTTGAAGCCGTCGCCGACGATTGCCAGTTCGTTGTCGGTGGGAAAGTCGATCGAGGTATACAGCGTCGGGTCGTAGACGCCGAAGCTGAGCCTGCCTTTCAGCGGCATCTTCTCCACCGGCTTGACCGCGAAGAACATCAGCAGCTGGCCATCCTTGTAGTCGACGTGGATGATGTCTGGCTTCTGAACGGTGACGTTCTTCCCGTCGATGGTCAGGTTCATGTAGTAATCATATTCGGCAAGCGACTGCTTTACCGTTTTTCCGACCTCGGCGAGCTCGTTCGGCTCCAGCTTCAGATCGGTGTTCTTGTCGAAATCCATGACGACCGAGGAGGAGAAAACCTCGTCGAAACGCCAGACATTGCGCAGTTCCTCGACGCTGCCATCCTTGCCGGCCACGACCTCGAGGCGCGCCTCCACGAAGATGTGCGGATGGGCAAGGGCGGCGGCCGGCGCCAGCGAAACAAGCGCGGCCATCAGTATCGTCGAATATCTCATTTGTTCCGCTGCCCTGTTCGGTGACCCTGACTTCTTGCCAGAAATTGGGACGGAATTGGGACCGGATTCCGCATTGGATTCAGAGAGCCGTGGGTTTGCGCGGGGCGCGATGTCGCAGCCGCAAGAGCGGCGCTAGGGATGTTTCTTGAACCAGTTGTTGAGATAATCGACGAAGATCCTCACCTTGGCCGGTAGGTAGCGGCGGTGCGGATAGACGGCATAGATGCCGCGGTCGGTCGGGAGATAATCATTGAACAGCGTCACCAGCTCGCCGCTCTCGATCGGCTTGCGGGCGATGAAATCTGGGATGAGGGCGATGCCGATGCCGGCGAGGGCTGCGCGCAAAGTCGCATGCGGACTGTTCACCTCCATCGGGCCGGAGACGGCGACGGTGAATGAGGTGTTGTCGGGATTGTGGAAGCGGATGCTCGCCTGGGTGCGCGAATTGGTATCGACGATGAAAGGGACGTTGGAAATGTCACTCGGATGGGCAAGATCGGGATGGCGTTCGAGGAAATCCGGGGTGGCGCAGAGGTGGACGCGAAAATCGGAGATTTTGCGGGCGATCATGCCGGAATCTTCGAGCTTGCTGATGCGAATCGCCACGTCGAAGCCTTCCTCGATCAGGTCGACAAACCGGTCGTCGGCGGCGATCTCCAGCGAAAGATCCGGGTTCTCCCTGGAGAAATCGATCAGCGACTGGCCGACATCGGCATCGACGAAAGTGCGGGGCACGGATATGCGCAGCCGTCCCTTCAGCTGCGCATTGTTTTCACGCACGAGGTCGGCAAGGTTATCGATCTCCTTGAGGATATCGGAGGCGCTACGGTAATAGGTGTGGCCGGCCTCGGTCATGGAGAACTGCCGGGTGGTGCGGTTGAGCAGCAGGGCGCCGAGTTCATCTTCCAGCTCGCGCACATATTTGGAGAGCAGCGCCTTGGAGCGGCCGGTGCGCCTGGCGGCGGCGGAAAAGCCTTCGGCCTCGACGACATCGATGAAGGCGCGTATGCGGGTCAAGGTATCCATGGCCATCCCTTAAACTGTTTCGGAATGTTGAACAAATCGGCTCCTCCTGTTCAATTATTTTTTTGACCCCAAGATCAAAAAAAACGCTTGATTATGAAGGCGAATATTCTTATTTCCACCTCAGCCCAAAGTCGCACGTGCCCATGGGTGTCCGCCGAACCCTCGAATTGGTGAGGAAATCGGTAAGGTACCTGGAATTAACCCCTCCAGTCGCTATTCCGGCCAACCGGAAAATGCGAGGACGCCTGAAGCAACGACGGTGCGGGCCTTTTTGTTCTCTCCCTGCTTTCCATCAGCGGGGGTTACTGAAGAGGCACACCATCATTGCCGGAAGTGCGGTTGGGATTCTCCCTCCAATCCATGGCAGACAAAGCCGAACTTACACCGCATCGCGGCGTTGGTTCACTATCTGCGCATCGAGCGCTTGCTATGGTTCCGGGGTCTCCACCGGCTGGTTCCAATGCGAGTTCTCGTATGCCCTTTGTCCTCCGGCTGATGCCGGAGCTCTGGAATTGGAAGAGGGAACGATATGACCACCCAGCGCATCCGCGACTTTCTCGCAACCCGACGTCCCGACGGTCCCTGCCTCGTGGTTGACCTCGATGTCGTTCGCGACAATTTCCATGCCTTCCGTCACGCCATGCCGGACAGCGCCATCTACTATGCCGTCAAGGCCAACCCGGCCCCTGAGGTGCTGAAGCTGCTCGCAGGGCTCGGCTCCAATTTCGATTGCGCATCCGTTGCCGAAATCGAAATGGCGCTGGAAGCCGGTGCGACCGCCGCACGCATCTCCTTTGGCAACACGATCAAGAAGGAACGCGACGTTGCCCGCGCGCACGCGCTCGGCGTCAGCCTCTTTGCCGTCGACAGCCACGAGGAAGTCGAGAAGATCTCGCGCGCCGCACCCGGCGCCCGCGTCTTCTGCCGCGTGCTCACCGATGGCGAAGGCGCCGAATGGCCGCTGTCGCGCAAGTTCGGCTGCGTTCCGCAGATGGCCGTCGACGTTCTCGTCTACGCCCATCAGCTCGGCCTTCAGTCCTATGGCGTCTCGTTCCATGTCGGTTCGCAGATGACCAAGGTCGATGCCTGGGATTCGGCGCTCGCCGATGCCAAGCGCGTCTTCGTATCGCTTGCCAAGCAGGGCATCCACCTGCAGATGGTCAACATGGGCGGCGGCTTCCCGACCAAGTATCTGCGCGACGTTCCGTCCGCAGAAGCTTACGGCAAGTCGATCTACCAGGCGCTGCGCACGCATTTCGGCAACCAGATCCCGCAGACGATTATCGAGCCGGGCCGCGGCATGGTCGGCAATGCCGGCGTGATCAAGGCGGAAGTCGTGCTGATTTCGAAGAAGTCGGACAATGACGATGCCCGCTGGGTCTTTCTCGACATCGGCAAGTTCGGCGGTCTCGCCGAGACGATGGACGAAGCCATCCGCTATCCGATCCGCACGGAGCACGACGGCGACGAGATGGAGCCCTGCGTCATCGCCGGCCCGACCTGCGATTCGGCCGATGTGCTCTACGAGAAGAACCTCTATCCGCTGCCGATCTCCCTTTCGATCGGCGACGAGGTCCTGATCGAAGGCACCGGCGCCTATACGACGACCTATTCGGCGGTCGCTTTCAACGGTTTCGAGCCGCTGAAGGCTTACGTCATCTAAGGTCGTTTCCGCCGGCCCCGTAACCAGCCGGGGCGGCAATTTCACAATTTTCGTTCATCGCCGCTGATAACGGTATTGGGTACGGGAGGCCAAGATGGCCGCTGTTCTTGATTCTGTCCGCGCATTCTTTGCGCCTACCACTTTCGCCATCGACGCCGAAAATCCGTCTGACGTCGTTGCCCGTGAAAACCTGCTCGACCGGGTCATGGGGCCTGACCGCCGCAAGAAGTCGTCGGAGAAGATCCGCCGTAACCGTGTTCCGGCCGAGGGGCTGGCGCTCGTCGCGCGCGATCGCGACGGTCATGTCATCGGCTCGGTACGGCTCTGGAACATCGAGGCCGGCGTCAATGACGAGGGCACACCGATTGATGCGCTGCTGCTCGGTCCGCTCGCCGTCGCGCCGCATCTTGGCGGCAAGGGCATCGGCTCGGCGCTGATGCGCGCGGCGATCCTCGAAGCCAAGAAACGCGGGCATGGCGCCGTCCTGCTCGTCGGCGACGCCGCCTATTACGAGCGTTTCGGCTTTTTTGCCGAGAAGGCCCGCCATCTTGTCATGCCAGGCCCGTTCGAACGCTCGCGCTTTCTGGCGCTCGAGCTCACGGAAGGCTGGCTTGACGGCGCGGCCGGCATGATCGTCCCCTCGGGACGCATGCTGGCCGGCGCGCCGCTTCGCCGCGCCGCCTAGCAATCGGCCGGCCGGGGTTGAGCGTCCTTACCCCGGCCGGCAATATCCGCGCCGCTTGACCATGGAGGCAGGCGGGCCTGCCGTGGTTGCGGCGCGGATTGTTTTTTCGGGTGGCGGGTGGATTCACCGGGATGCCTCACGCACTTAAAGCGCGTCGCGTCAAACTTGATTCATGCGACGCGCTTTAGCTCTTTGTTTCTACGCATATCGTTGCCGGAAAACGGCTGCACACTTTTGCGCGACATGCTTTAGCAACACAATCGCGTGAAATGTACTGCCGGCCCGCGACCATGCCAGGCTGATATCCTATCTTGCGCTGCATGATCCGCGTTCTCTCTCTTCTGGTTCTCTTCAGTTTGCCGCTTGCCGCGACGATGCCGGCCGCTGCCCAGAGCACGGCCCGCACCTTCACCGGGCTTAATCCCCTTCTCGATCGGGCGGCTGGTGACCCGGCGATGCGGCCTCTCAAGACGGTGATCGTCGCACGCGGCGGACGGTTGCTCGCCGAACGCGGCTTCCACGGCCATTCGCCGTCGGAATCCACCAATATCAAATCCGCTTCGAAGTCGGTCATTTCGGCGCTGGTCGGTATTGCCATCGGCAAGGGCCTGCTGGCAGGCCCCGATCAGAAGATCGCGCCAATCCTGAAGGCCGATCTCCCCGCGGCGCCGGATCCGCGCATCAACGATATCACCATCGGTCATCTTCTCTCCATGCAGGCCGGGCTCGATCGCATGTCGGGCCCGAATTACGGCCGCTGGGTCTCCTCGCGCAACTGGGTGCGTTTTGCGCTCTCCCAGCCTTTCGTCGATCAGCCCGGCGGGGACATGCTCTATTCCACCGCATCCACGCATCTGCTGTCGGCCATTCTCACCAGGGTTAGCCGGCGGTCGACGCTGGCGCTCGCGCGTGAATGGTTCGGCCCGGTCGACGGTTTCCGCATCGGCGCATGGGAGCGCGATCCGCAGGGCATCTATCTCGGCGGCAATCAGATGGCGATGAGCGCCCGGTCCCTGCTTGCCTTCGGCGAACTCTACCGCAATGGAGGGCGCACTCGGGAAGGGGAGCAGGTCGTGCCTGCCGACTGGATTTCCCAGTCGTGGCAGCACCACACAAACTCGCATTTTTCCGGCGACGAATATGGCTATGGCTGGTTCACTCGGCAGATCGGCGGTGAACAGGTGCATTTCGCCTGGGGTTATGGCGGGCAGATGCTCTACATCGTCCCGTCGCTGGATCTGACGGTCGTCATGACGTCGGAGGAAAGCGGCCCCTCGGCGCGAAACGGATACCGGGATCTGTTGCACACCCGTTGGCAGATATCATCGGCACGGTGCGGGCCGCCTGAAAAAACGGTGATCGTTAAATTTCTAGCGAAGCCCCCAATCAAACCGCAAAACGCTTGCTGTATGGTCCGCGAGAATTTCGGGAAAGCGTCATGCTGCTGGATCTCAGGACGATCTATTTCATTGTTGCCGTGAGCTGCTTCGTGCTGGGCATCCTCCAGCTCGCAGCCTATGCGACCGGCCGCTTCGAGAGATGGCCGCTCTGGTGGGGCTTGAGCAACCTGCTTGTCGGCGTCGGTTCCTTCCTCGTCGCGCTGCGCAACCTCGTTCCCTATTCGGTCTCGGTCGACGGCGGCAATATCGTGACCATTGCCGGCTACATGCTGATGTTCTTCGCGGTGCGGGTCTTTGCCGGCCGGGCCCTTGACCAGCGCTATTTCTGGCTGGCCATCCTTCTCGTCAGCGTGCCTGTCGCACTTATTGTCAGCGATCCCTCGGCGGTGTCGGCGAGGCTCCTCTATGTCTCCGTCATCTGCTGCCTCTGCGATCTTGCCGTCGCAAGGGAGGCAATCGGTATTGCCCGGCGTGAGAAGCTTTATTCGGCCGGCCTGCTCGTCGGCCTCTATGTCTGCACTGCGATGATCTTTGCGGCGCGCAGCGTTCTTGCGGCGACCGGCGAGATCGGCGGGCCGGATCCTTTCGGCGGCAGTGTGGCCCATAGCTGGATGGCGGTATCGGCGGTCGCATTCATCATGCTGCGCAGCATGGCTATGGTGCTGATGGCCGCCGAGCGCAGTCGAAATCAGCTGACCGAACTCGCCCACCACGATCCGCTGACCGGCGCGCTCAATCGCGGCGGCCTTGCCCAGCGCCTGCCGGCCCTCGGTTCTCAGCCGGTATCGCTGCTGATCATCGATATCGATCACTTCAAGCAGTTGAACGACCGGCATGGCCACGCCGCCGGCGACGATATCCTGCGGCTTTTCGCCAGCGTCTCGCGAGGCATCATGTCCTCCCACGATCTGCTCGCCCGTCAAGGCGGGGACGAGTTCCTGGCGGTGCTGAAAAACATTTCCCGGGAAGAGGCGGTGGCAATTGCCGAGCACATCCGTCTTGCCTTTGCCGCGGCCGTTATGCAGCGGCCGGATCTGGCCGTCTTTCCGACGCTGAGCATCGGCGTCGCCACGCGTGGGGAAAGCGGTGGAGATTTTGAACAGCTGGTAAAGAAGGCGGATGAGGCGCTCTATCGGTCGAAGCGCGAAGGCCGCAACCGGGTCGAAGCCTTCGGAGAAAATCAGCAGGCCGCGTAACGGACGGGGTTTGTTTTACGCAATTCCGGACGCAAAACCGCTTCACGCTTTTGCTGGAATGGCTCTAAATATTCTGGTCCATCGTCTCGGCGGGGATTTCGTCGGCGCGGTGGACACGCACCAGCGTTGCCGGCACGCCGGCGACCGTGCAATGTTCGGGAACCGGCTTCAACACGACGCTGCCGGCGGCTATCTTGCTGAAGGCGCCGATTTCGACATTGCCAAGGATTTTGGCGCCGGCGCCGATCATCACGCCATGGCGGATCTTCGGATGGCGGTCGCCGGTTTCCTTGCCAGTGCCGCCGAGCGTGACATTCTGCAGGATCGAGACTTCATCCTCGATCACCGCCGTTTCACCGATGACGATGCCCGAGCCGTGGTCGAGCATGATGGAGGCGCCGATCCGTGCGGCCGGATGGATATCCGGGCCGAAGACCAGCGAGGCGAGATTGGCGAGCCAGGTGGCGATCTCCGAGCGGCCGGCATTCCAGAGCGCGTGGGCGATGCGGTGCGTCTGCAGTGCATGAAACCCCTTGAGGTTCAGGAGCGCGTGAAGAAATGTCGTGCAGGCCGGGTCGCGTTGGCGCACGGCGACGAGATCGGCCTCGATCGCCCGCATGATATCGTCGTTGAGTGTGGACAGGATGAGATCGAACAGATCGCCCGTTTCCACCTGCGTCGCAACAAGCCGTGCGGCGAGCACGCGGGCGATGATCTCATTGCTGCCGGAGGTGGCCGTTATCTGCGCGGCGAGCAGCCGTTGCAGGATCGGTTCGCGCGCGGCAAGCTCGATTGCCTCGGCGCGGATCACCGCCCAGACGAATGCATTGTCCAAGGACTGCGGCTGTTGCGCGGCCAGACCAAGGCCGGTCGATTTCGGCATTCCTGTTTCCTCTGTCGGCGACTGCGCAGCCAATGCCTGCGCGGATTCATGTTTTGCCCGGGCAAGGCTTTTGACAAGCCCTGATTTTAGCCGCCAGATGGTCGCAGGCCAGGCGTCAACTCCGGAAGCCGACGCCAATGATAGCGCACATCAGCTTCTTTTTCCTCATTGTCGGCGCCGTCGGTCTCTTCCTCGATGGAAAAACCGTGCCGCTCGTAGAAAGCCCGGGCGCCGATATTGCGTTGGAACGTCCAGAGCCTGATTTCATCCATCTCCTCCTTGGCGCAGCCAAGAAGCAGGGAGCCGATGCCCATGCCCTGGAAGTCAGGCAGAACGTAAAGCTGCTCTATCCAGTCGTCGCCATAGGCGATGACGCCGACCAGCCGGTTTCCCATGGCGGCGCCGAGGATCGTGCAATTCGGCAGCAGATGCATACGCCAGTAATGCTCTTCTTCACCAGGTGTATGCAGATCCGGCAGCCAGGGCAGCCGCTGCCACAGCGCCACGCGCCTGATCGTTGCGGCCGCCTGCATGTGGTCGGCGCCGAGCACCACGATTGCCGCTTCCGTCACGATGTCGTCCTGGCCAGCAATAAGGCTCAAGCCGAAATATCGATGACGCCGCAATCGCCGGCTTCGGAGGCGAAGGCGAGCAGCTTGCCGTTTTTGCTCCAGCTCATCGCCGTGACCGCGCCCTTGCCGGGGCGGCGCAGCAGCGCCTCCTTGCTGTCGGCGATGCGCACGGCGAGGATCATGCCGTCGATGAAGCCGATGGCGAGGATATCTTCGAGCGGATGGAACTTCACCGCGGTCGCCATGATGTTGGCGCGGGTGCCGAGCTCGAGCGGCGCCTTGCCCATCGGCCCGTCCTTGCCCTGGAAGGGCCAGACGATCGCCGCCGGCGCGCCTGACGAAGCGAGCCATTTGCCCTTGACCGACCAGGAGAGTGATTTCACTTTGGTGGGGTAACCGGTCATGCGCATGTGGCGGGCTTCAGCGCCGGGCTTGCTGTCGAGTTTCCAGCCGTGCAGCGCGTTTTCCTGCATGGAGGTGACGAGGAAATTGCCATCGGGCGAGAAGGTGACGCCGGTATGCGCACCCTTCCATTCGAGGTCGATCGGCTTGGCGTTCATACCGATCCAGTGCAGCGACACGCCGTTATAGCGCGCGGCTGCGATGCGCAGGCCCTTCGGCGCGAAGGCAAGGCCTTCGACCGTGCGCTCCTCGGCAAATTCCTTGGTCGTGCCGTCAGCAAGGCGCACGAGCGAACTCTTGCCGTAGGAATAAGCAATGGCGCCTTGCGGGCCGGCCGCGACCTGCGAGATCCACTTGCGCGGCGCGCTGGCGAGTTCGCTGACGCTGCCGTCGGCTGAGGTGCGCAGCACCTTGCCATCCTCGCCGCCCGAGATCAGGCTCTCGCTATGGGGATCGCGGATGGCGGTGAGCATGCCTTGGTGGGCTTCTGAAACCCTGTCGCCGCCATCCAGCCGGTGAAACGTGCCGTTGGCGCTGGCAAAGAAGGGGACATCACCTAAAAATTCGACGGCCAGAACGTGGCCGTCGAGATCAAGCGGTGCAACTGTCGGCATCAGGCGACTGCCTCGCAGGCCTTGAAGGAGGTTTCGAGCTTTTCGCGGTCGAGATCGCGGCCGATGAAGACGAGACGGCTTTCATGCTTCTCGCCTTCCTTCCACGGCCGCTGGTGATCGCCCTCGATGATCATGTGCACGCCCTGGACGACGTAACGCTCGGGATCGTCCTTGAAGGCGATGATGCCCTTGAGGCGGAGAATGTTCGGCCCCTGCGTCTGGGTGATCTTCTGGATCCAGGGGAAGAAGCGTTCCGGGTTCATCTGACCGCCCCGCAGCGATACCGATTGCACCGTCACATCATGGATCGCCGACATGGCACCATGTTGATGGGCGCCATGGTGATGATGCTCGTGCCCGTGGTGATCATGCTCATGATCATGATGGTGGTGGTTGTCGTGATCGCAATCCGGGCCGCAGACATGGTCGTCATGGCCGTGCTCAAGGAAATGCGGATCGTTTTCCAGCGCGCGCTCCAGGTTGAAGGCGCCCTGATCGAGCACGCGGGCGAGGTCGACGCCGGAGCGGCTGGTCTTGTAGACACGCGCGGCCGGGTTGATGGCGCGGACGATGTCTTCGATCACATCGAGCTCTTCCGGGGTCACCAGGTCGCTCTTGTTGATGACGACGACGTCGGCGAAGGCGATCTGGTCTTCCGCCTCGCGGCTGTCCTTCAGCCGCAGCGGCAGGTGCTTGGCGTCGACAAGGGCGACGACCGCGTCGAGCTCGGTCTTGGCGCGCACGTCATCGTCCATGAAGAAGGTCTGGGCGACCGGTACCGGATCGGCAAGGCCCGTGGTTTCGACGATGATGCCGTCGAAGCGACCGGGACGGCGCATCAGGCCTTCGACGACGCGGATCAGGTCGCCGCGCACCGTGCAACAGACGCAGCCATTGTTCATCTCGTAGATTTCTTCGTCGGACTCGACGATCAGGTCGTTGTCGATGCCGATTTCGCCGAACTCATTGACGATGACCGCATATTTCTTGCCGTGATTTTCGGAAAGGATGCGGTTGAGCAATGTCGTCTTGCCGGCGCCGAGATAACCGGTAAGCACGGTGACGGGAATGGGCTTCAGCGTGGAGATCGCGTCGGTCATGAGAACCTCTAGGATTAGGCGTGCGGCCGAGCGGTTTGGATCGGCTGCTTCAAACGGTTGGTCTCATATAATGGCATGGGCGCGGCAGTTCAAAGGGTTTTATAATGTTATAAGATCACATCGTCTGCACCGCTCGGATGCCGATCTTTACCGGAACAGCGTGATGTCGAAGGCGTCGACATCACGCAGCAATTCCACTAGTCCTTTCACCGCATGGGCAATCAGCGCTTCGCCCTTTTCAGCCGTCGCAGCCGCGGCGTTTCCTGCCGCGCCCTGCGGATTGAGATCCGACATCTTCCAGCCGAAAGCATGCGGCCCGTAGGCGCGCAGATGTTTGAAGCGCCCGGCAAATTCGCTCTGTCGGGATGGGAAGTCCGCCGCCTTCGCCATATCGACCTTGTCGGGATGAAGCGCCAGCATCACCGAGGTTTCGATATCGCCGCCATGGATGCCGATCGTCTTTTCCTCCGGCGCGATCACGCCATCGGGCAGGCCGAAGCGGGTCCAGCTTGTCGCCACGGCAAGCATGGCGAAGCGGATCCGTGCCTCGGTGGCGACGATCGTCATCAGGGGCGAATTGCCGCCATGGGCGTTCAGCATCACAAGTTTGCGGATATCCTGCTCGGCCAGGCGCTTGGCGATGCCGAGCCAGCGGTCGACCGCTTCGTCGAAGGCGAGCGTCTTCGTTCCTTCAACATCCATATGCTCTATGGAATAGCCGACAGGTTCGGCGCGCAGGAAGGTGACCGGCAGGCCGGCTGATAAGGCCGCCTTCAATCGTCCGGCAATGCCTTCCGCAATCAGGGTGTCGGTTTCGAAGGGCAGGTGCGGGCCGTGCTGTTCGTAAGCGCCGAGCGGCAGTACGGCGATCGGGCGGCGCCCGCCGCGGGCGGAGACCGGGTCGCTATCGTCGAAGCGGGGCGAAGGCGTCATCATCCGGTCGTTGCCTCTTGTTTATGACGAGATCCTGGGCAATGTCATATCGCAGCGGCGCCAGCGCTTAAAGATCAAAGGGATGGCTATGGGAAAGAAGCATAAGGACGGTAAGAAGAACAAGTCCAAGAAGAAGGATCAGACCGAGTATACGCTCGTCGACCTTTCGCCGGCGCTAACCCAGGCGGCTCGTTCCATGCGCACGGTGCTCTCTCGCAACCTGCTCGAAAGCGGCCTCTATGCCGGCCAGGACGGTGTCATCCTCTCGCTTGCTGAGAGCGACGGCATGACGGCCGGCGGGCTTGCGCAAAAGCTCGGCGTCAAGGCGCCGACGATGACGCGCACGATCGGCCGCATGGAGGCGCAAGGTTTTCTCGAGCGCAAACCCGATGCCGAGGATGCGCGCCTTACCAAGGTCTATCTCACCGAGCTCGGGCGCGGCAGCGTGCAGGGGATAGAAATGGCGGCCTCGGCCTGCGACAGGCTGGCGACGCAGGCATTCTCCGAAAAGGAAATCCGCAATCTCGTCCGGCTGCTAAAGGCGATCGACGGCAATCTGCAGGCCGAAGCCCTTCATATCGAAGAACCGGACGAAGACTGAAAATACCCTGAAAGACGAATTGCTTCCGCCGGTTAAATCTTTTAATTAAACATTTTAAGGGGGCCGCGCCGGTTAGCCGGCGTGGTCTTGCTGTCTTGCGTGCTGCCTGGAGGAGGACACGTGGTCCAGAAGATCAAGCTTTCCACAATTGCCGAAACACTCGGCATTTCAACGGCGACGGTATCGCTTGCCTTACGCGACAGCCCGCTCGTCGCCGGCAATACCCGGGAAAAGATCAAAGAACAGGCGCGCGCGCTCGGCTATATCTACAATCGCCGCGCCGCCAGCCTTCGCACTTCGCGCTCCGGCATCATCGGCGTCGTCGTGCATGACATCATGAACCCGTTCTACGGGGAAATCCTGAAGGCGATCGAAAGCGAACTCGATCGCAGCCGCCACACCTTCATCCTTTCCAACCATTACGACAATGTCGAAAAGCAGCGCACCTTCATCGAGACGCTTCTGCAGCTCGGCGGCGACGGCGTCATCATGTCGCCGGCGATCGGCACGCCGCCTGAGGACGTGCAACTGGCGGAAGAAAACGGCATGCCGGCGATCTTGGTCGCCCGTTCGATGGAGGGCCAGGACCTGCCGACCTATCGCGGCGACGACAGTTACGGCATCTCGCTTGCCACCAACCACTTGATCGGCCTCGGCCACCGCTCGATCGCTATGATCGGCGGTACGGATCAGACATCCACCGGCCGCGACCGCTATCAGGGTTATGTGAACGCGCTACGCAAGGCCGGCATCGAGGTCGATCCGAACTTGCGCATCCCCGGCCCGCGCTCGAAACAGGGCGGCTTCGAGGCGGCGGTGCATTTCCTGTCGCTGCCGCAGAAGCCGACGGCCGCAGTCTGCTGGAACGACCTCGTGGCGATCGGGTTGATGAACGGGATTGCCCGTGCCGGCCTGGTGCCGGGACGCGATATTTCCGTCACCGGTTACGACGACCTCGAGGAGGCGTCGATCGCCACGCCAGCGCTGACGACCGTCTGGAACGGCCAGACCGAGGTCGGGCGCCTGGCGGCCCGGGCGCTGCTCGACCGGCTTGCCGGTAGCCACGAGCCTGACGGCATGCATCTGATCAAACCGGAAATGCGCATCCGCCAGTCGACCAGTCCCCATCGGCCCCGCGCCTGAATCAAGACCGTATCCAAGAGGAAAAGCCATGTCCCGCATCGCCATTCTCGTTCCTGGGAAGATACACGAGCGTGTTCTCGAAAGTTTGAAGGATCGTTTTGACATCATCGCCGTCGCGCGCGAGGAAAAGCTTGCGCTCGACGCCGAGACCGCCGGCCGCATCCGCGGCGTCGCTGTCTCCGGCGCTTTCCCGGGTGCGTGGATGGACCAGCTGCCTGCTGTCGAGGTGATTGCCAGTTTCGGCGTCGGCTATGACGGCATGGATGTGAAGCGCGCCGCCGAAAAGGGCATCGTCGTCACCAATACGCCTGATGTGCTGAACGACGAAGTCGCCGATACGGCGATCGGCCTGCTGTTGAACACGATCCGCGAATTGCCGCGGGCCGAGGCGTGGCTGCGCGCCGGCAACTGGAAGCCGGGCGCGACCTATCCGCTGTCGCGCTTCTCGCTCAAGGGCCGCCATATCGGGCTCTACGGCCTTGGCCGCATCGGGCTCGAAATCGCCAAGCGGCTGGAGCCGTTCAAGGTGAAGATCAGCTATCACACGCGCTCGCGCCATGCCGATGCACCCTATGATTATCACCCGACGCTGAAGGGGCTGGCGGAAGCGGCGGATACGCTGATCGCCATCGTTCCGAAGACGCCGCAGACCCATAAGACGATCGATGCCGATATTCTGGCAGCCCTTGGTCCTGACGGTATTCTCGTCAATGTCGGCCGCGGCTGGACGGTGGACGAGGAGGCGCTGAGTGCAGCCCTTGCTTCCGGCGCGCTCGGTGCCGCCGGTCTCGACGTCTTCTATGACGAGCCGACCGTGCCGGTCGGCCTGCTGGAACCGGCCAATGCGGTGCTCCTGCCGCACGTCGCCTCCGCCTCGGTGCCGACCCGCAACGCCATGGCCGATCTCGTCGCCGACAATCTCATCGCCTGGTTCGAGAAAGGTGCCGCGTTGACGCCGGTGCCCGAGACGCCGCAGAAGGCCTAGCGACTGTGCGCTCCGTCAGGCGATCGCCTGCGCGGGGGTGACCGGCAGCTTGCCGGCGGCGTAGGTGCGGACGGCGTCGCCGAAAGCTTGAAATAGCTGGTTCGAAGGCTTGTCGGTTTCGGCCCAATATTCCGGATGCCATTGCACGCCGACAGCGAAGGCCTTGGCGTCGATGACAGAGACGGCTTCCACCGTGCCGTCCTCGGCGACCGCTTCCACCTGCAGGCGTGGGGCGGTCCTGGCGATCGCCTGCCGATGCAGCGAATTCACGCGGACCTCTCCGGGGCCGAGAATGCTTGCGATGCAGGAGCCTTCCTTGACGTGGACGCTTTGGCGAATCGCATACATGCCGTCGCGGTCGACACCGTCCGGCCGGCGATGGTCCCAAATGCCGGGCTGCTCCTGGATCTCGCTTGCCAGCGAACCGCCGAGCGCGACGTTCAGCTCCTGGATGCCGCGGCAGATGGCGAGCAGCGGGATGGCGCGGTCGAGGGCGCGGCGGACCAGCGGCAGGCTGGTGGCATCTCGGGCGGGGTCGAAGGGGCCGTCCTTGTCATTAGCCTCGGCACCATAGAGCGAGGGGTGCACGTTGCTGGCCGAGCCGGAAACCAGGAGGCCGTCGACGCGGTCGAGGATCGCGTCGGTATCGTAGCCTGCCTCGAAAGCGGGGATGATGAAGGCCATCACGCCGGCCGCATTCAAGGCGGCACGCAGATATTGATGCTGCACGGCATGCCAGGTCGCGCCGTCAAAGCTGCGGATATCGGCAGGAATGGCAACGATCGGTTTCGTCATATCAACCCCGGTAAAAATCTTTCAGCACAGCGTTTCTGGCGCCAGAACGGCCCTTAAGTCAACGCTTGGCTGTGTCAGGTGGCCAAAATACGGCCGAAGCAGCCCCCTGGCTCCCGGCTTCGCTGCTAAGCCGCTGATTTTGATAGGCGCACTCGTATTCGCTAGTTGCCGTCTTGATGCCAAAGGCTAATAGACTAAAGCTTGAATCGCGGCCCCCGCCATGCTTAGGTTTGCGCCGGCTGCGGGTGGGGTGAAGATTGGCCGCGCAGTGCCATCCATACGGGAGGTTTTTGATGGATCGTCGTTCGTTTTTCAAGAAGGCGGGAACCGCCAGCGCCGGCGCGGTCGCCGCAACGGCATTGGCAGCGCCTGCGATCGCGCAGGAGAATCCAAAGATCGCGTGGCGTATGACGTCGTCGTTTCCGAAGAGCTTGGATACGATCTATGGCGGTGCCGAGGATATCGCCAAGCATGTCGCCGCTGCGACAGACGGCAATTTCACGATCCAGCCTTTCGCGGCTGGTGAAATCGTGCCCGGCCTGCAGGCCGTCGATGCGGTGGCCGCCGGCACGGTTGAGGCAGCCCACACGACCTCCTATTATTTCGTCGGCAAGGACCCGACCTATGCCATCGGAACGGCCATTCCGTTTGGCCTGAACAGCCGCCTGACCAATGCCTGGTTTTACGAGGGCAACGGCAACAAGCTGATGAATGAATTTTATGCCACACAGGGCATGTATGCGCTGCCTGCCGGCAATACCGGTGCGCAGATGGGCGGCTGGTTCCGCAAGGAAATCAATACGCTCGATGACCTCAAGGGCGTCAAGATGCGCATCGCCGGCCTTGCCGGCCGCGTCATGGAGAAGGTCGGCGTCATCCCGCAGCAGATTGCCGGCGGCGACATATATCCGGCGCTGGAAAAAGGCACGATCGATGCGGCCGAATTCGTCGGCCCCTATGACGACCTGAAGCTCGGCTTCCACAAGGTGGCGAAGTACTACTACTATCCGGGCTGGTGGGAAGGCGGCCCGACGGTGCATGGCTTCTTCAACCTTGAAAAATGGAGCAACCTGCCGAAGCATTATCAGGCAGCGCTGACTGATGCCTGCGCCTTCGCCAACACCAACATGCTGGCAAAGTACGACTCGAAGAACCCGACCGCGCTGAAGCAGCTCGTTGCGGAAGGTGCGACGCTGCGCCCGTTTAGCCAGGAGATCATGGAAGCCTGCTTCCAGGCGGCGACCGGCATCTACAGCGAAATCTCGGGCACCAACCAGTATTTCAAGAAGATCTACGACGACCAGACCGCCTTCAAGCGGGACGCCTATCTCTGGATGCAGCTTTCGGAATACACTTTCGATACGTTCATGATGATCCAGCAGCGGGCAGGAAAGCTCTGAGGGCTTCCATCGGCGCATGACATCTACGCATAGCAAAACCCCGGATCGCTTGATCCGGGGTTTTGTTTTGGCTCTGTTATTTGGCGGGGTTATTTGGCCGGTGGCGGCGGCGCTCCCGGCAAGCCGAGTGGGGGCAGGGTCAGGCCGGGGATCTGCGGCGAGCCGTTGCCGCCGCCGATCGGGGGAAGGCCGAGCTGGCCGCCGAAGCCCGGGACTTCGATCTTGATCGAGTTCGGGTCGACCTTCGGGCCGTGATCCAGCCAATAGGTCACCGATTGCGGCCAGAAGATCACGATCGCCACCAGGATCAGCTGCATGCCGACCCAGGGGAGGGCGCCCATGTAGATATCCGAGGTCTTGACGTCCTTGCTGGCGATCGAGCGCAGGTAGAACAGCGCGAAGCCGAAGGGCGGGTGCATGAAGCTCGTCTGCATGTTGACGCAGATCAGCACGCCGAACCAGATCAGGTCGATGCCGAGATGCGAGGCGACGGGGGCGAGCATCGGGATGACAATGAAAGCGATCTCGAAGAAATCGAGGAAGAAGGCGAGCACGAAGATGAAGATGTTGACGAAGATCAGGAAGCCGACCGGCCCGCCGGGAATGCCCGACAGCATGTGCTCGATCCAGCGCGAGCCATCCATGCCCTGGAAGACCAGGCTGAAACAGGTGGAGCCGATCAGGATCATCACCACCATTGAGGTGATGTGGGTGGTCGATGTCATCGCCTCGCGGATCAGCGGCCAGGTGAGGCGGCGATTCATGGCGGCGAGCGCCATGGCGCCGACGACACCAAGCGCACCGGCTTCCGTCGGCGTTGCAAGGCCCATGAAGATCGTGCCGAGCACCAGGAAGATCAGCACGATCGAGGGCACCATGCCCATCAGGACTTTGGCGAGCAGCGCCCAGTTGAAGTCGCCGCGCACCTCCTTTGGCAGCGGCGGCATCGATTTCGGCCGGAAGATCGACATCACCAGGATGAAGAGCACGAAGATCGACACCTGCAGGATCGAGGGGCCGATCGCGCCGAGATACATGTCGCCGACCGACCTGCCGAGTTGGTCGGCGAGTACGACGAGTACGAGCGAGGGCGGGATCACCTGGGTGATGGTGCCGGAGGCGGCGATGACGCCGGTGGCAAGGCGAGGGCTGTAGCCGTAGCGCAGCATGATCGGCAGCGAGATCACGCCCATGGTGATGACGGAAGCGGCCACCGTGCCGGTGATCGCGCCGAGGACCGCGCCGACGAGGATGACGGCATAGGCAAGGCCGCCGGGTATGCCGCCGAAGAGTTTGCCGGTGCCTTCGAGCAGGTCTTCGGCCAGCCCGCAGCGCTCCAGCACCGCCCCCATGAAGGTGAAGAAGGGGATGGCGAGCAGTAGGTCGTTGGAAAGGATGCCGAAGAAGCGAAGCGGCAGCGCCTGCAGGAAGACTTCGCCGAAATGGCCGGTGACGATGCCGATGATGCCGAAAAACAGGCCGACGGCGGCCAGCGAGAAGGCGACCGGAAAGCCGTAGAGCATGAAGATGACCATGCCCAGGAACATCGCCGGCGGGATGATACCGAAATCAAACAAATCCGTTTCTCCCCGGGAGCGCTATTGCAGCGGCTTTTCGTATGTCGTGTCGATCTGGATGTGGCCGGTCAGGGCGGCGATCCGCTTGATCAGCTCGGAAATGCCCTGAAGGGAGAGCAATGCGAAACCGGCGACCAGGATCAGCTTGACGGGCCAGCGGATCAGCCCGCCGGCATTGCCCGATATTTCTCCCTGCTGGTAGGACAGCGTGAAGAAGGGCCAGCAGATCCAGGTGAGGAAGACGCAAACCGGGATCAGAAAGACGATGAGGCCGACGATGTCGATCCAGATCTTCGCTTTGTCGGACACGGAACCATAGATCAGGTCGACGCGGACATGCTCATTGTTGCGCAACGCATGCGAGGCGCCGAGCATGACGACGAAGGCGAAGAGATACCATTGGATCTCGAGCCAGCCGTTCGAACTGTAGTTGAAGGCGTAGCGGACGATGGCGTTTCCGGCGCTGATCAGACAGCAGAACAGCACCATGTATTCGGAAAGTTTGCCCATGATCCGACTGACCGAATCGATCAGCCGGCTTGCCGCCAGAAGTCCCGACATTCGTTTCCCTTGTTCTTGTCCTGCCGTTTCTCCGGCAGCTTTCCCTCTTGCAATCGATGTAGACCACGGCCTTCGAAATTGGAAGGATAAATGCCGCGGCTTGGAGTATAGTCTTAGATGCGCTGACCGGACCGTGTGACCATATAATAATTAGACAACCCTGGCGTGGATAAAAAATTTCAATAATCTCGCCAAGAGGCTGCATTGACGCGTGTAAGCTGTAGGGTTCATCCTCTGGTTTTAGAAAATTTGACCAAATGTTTGATTCCATTGAAATCAATTTTTAAAGGGTTGGGCTTAGAATTCCCGCGCACAGGGAAAGTGTGGATGAAGCCAGATAACCCGAACAGGGTCCCTTTAGATGTGTATCTGTCGTTTGTGAGTTCCCTGTCCGGGAACCGCATGACGCTTCTTGCTGGCGTGATCGTGCACGTCGCGACATGCCTGGCCGTCGCCGCCAAGACCCAATCCTTCGTCTACATCCTGCTGGCCGCCGCCTTCCTCCTGGTCTTCTGCGTCCGCATGTTTGTCTTCCGGCGGTTCGACCAGGTCGACAAGGAGCGCCTGTCGCACGCCGGGATCGAGCGTTGGGAGCGGATCCTGGTTGCCGGTGCGGCCTGCACCACCGCTCTGCTCGGCCTCGCCAGCGGCTACGCCATCTTCGTCGTGCACGATTCCTTTGCCGAGCTTGCCTGCATTGCCGTCACCATGGCGACCATGGTTTCCGTCGTCGGCCGCAACTACGGTTCGCGCCTGGCGGTCGACCTGCAGACCTTCTCCTGCTGTCTGCCGATGATCGTCTGCAGCCTGATGGCGCTGGACTTCTATCGTGGCCTGCTGTCGATCTTCCTCATTCCCTTCTGGCTGACGACGCGGGCCATGGCGAACGGCGTGCGCGAGTTCCTTTATGAGAATGTCATCGCGCGCCGGGAGATCACCATTATCGCCGACCGTTTCGATACGGCGCTGAACAATATGCCGCATGGCCTCGTCATGGTCGATGCCGAAAACCGGATCCAGGTCGTCAATCGCAAGGCCTGCGAGCTTCTGAAGATCGGCGCGCCGGAGCGGTTAAAGGACCGCGACCTCGGCGCCGTCCTGCGTTACGGCGCGCGCTACAGCTTCATGGACGCCTCGCAGCCGGAGCTCATCCTGCGTCAGCTCACCCAGGTCGCCGAAGGTAACCTGTCGCGCACGCTCGTTCATTTTCCCGAGGGCCTGTCGCTGGAATTCTCCGCCAGCCGGAGAGCCGATGGCGGCGCCGTACTGATCTTCGAAGACGTGTCGAGCCGTGTCAAGGCGGAGCAGAAGATCATGCACATGGTCCGCTTCGATGCGCTGACCGGTCTGCCGAACCGGGAATATTTCGGGCAGCTGGTGCAGGACTATCTCGCCAAACATCAGAGGAAGTCCGGGCCGCTCGGCTTCATGGTTCTCGATATCGACGAATTCAAACATGTCAACGACATGCGCGGCCATGTCACCGGCGACCATCTGCTCTGCGCTATCGCCGCCCGCATCAAGCAGGCTTCCGGCAACGCCATTCTCGGCCGGCTGATGGGCGACCAGTTCATCCTGTTCTTCCCGCATGCGAAGGAGCCGGCCTCGCTCGACATCGAGATCCGCCGCGTACACGCGGCGATCCAGGGTCATTATGAGGTCGATGAGCTGACCTTCCTCGTTTCGCTCAGCGCAGGTTACGCCATCCTCGAAAGCACTGCCTTCGCGATGGACGAATGGAGCGTCAAGGCGGATCTTGCCCTGTTCGAAAGCAAGTCGCGCTTCAAGGGCGGCATATCAGGCTTCGAGCGGGAGATGGACGGCCGCTACATCGAACAGCAGAAGCTGAAGGCGGATCTGCGTGACGCGGTTTCCGCGCAGGCGCTGCATCTGGTCTTCCAGCCGATGTTCCGGGCCGACGGTTCACGAATCGAATGCGCCGAGGCCTTGGCGCGCTGGGTGCATCCGGAGAAGGGATCGATCCCGCCCGATGTCTTCATCCGGCTTGCCGAGGATATGGGCATCATCTCCGACATCACCCGCTTCGTCCTGTTCAAGGCCTGCAGCGAATGCATGAACTGGCCGGACCATATCGCGGTCTCGGTCAACCTCTCGGCTCGGGACCTCAGGGATGCCGACATCCTCCAGCTGGTCGCCGACGCGCTTGCTCATTCCGGCCTCGATGCGGCGCGGCTGCATCTCGAAGTCACAGAAAGCTGTCTGATCGACGAGCCGGCGGCCGTGCGTGCCATCCTGGCGGAGCTCAGGGCCCGCGGCATCACCATCGCCATCGACGATTTCGGGACCGGCTTCTCCAGTCTCAGCTATCTCGACACGCTGCCGCTTGATATCGTCAAGATCGACCGCTCCTTCGTCCGCAATATCGTCGAGGATACCCGCCGCCTCAAGCTGCTGCGCGGCACGGTCCATCTCGCCCGTGAACTGGGGCTGAAGATCGTCATCGAGGGTGTCGAGACCGAAGAGCAGCTCGCCCTGCTCAACAAACACCGCAGCACCGATCTGGTGCAAGGCTATGTTTTCTCTCAGCCGGTGCCTTCCCAGAATATCCCGCTCTTGCAGCAGGGCATCGGCCGCCGACCCGTTCAACGCCGACGCAACAAGGTCGCCTGAGCGCTCCGCTACGGCCGCTTTTCCACTGGCACTCCTCCGCGCCGTTAACCTTAATACTTTATAAACGGGCCGAATTATCGGATTTCCTTGCCTAAATCTCGCCGGCATATGATTAATGATCCGTTAACGAGCGGATCGAGAGAATGTCAGAGACACTGTTCAAGCGTAGCGATTTCAGCGCGAAAATTTTGGAAGTTTTGGATCATGTCGAGTATCGTCGCGTCGAAAGCAGCGAAGACATGGAGCAGGTGGAACGCCTGCGCTACAAGGCCTACAAGGCTCACGACGTGCTCGCGCTCGCCCCGAAAGGGCTGCTGGACGATAGCGATTTCGACAGTCACGCCTATATCTTCGGCCTGTACTATTATGGGGAATTGGTCAGCACCATCCGGGTTCATTATGTGACACCGGAGCATCGCCTCAGCCAATCCGGCGGCGCCTTTCCGGAGGCGATGGATGAGCTTCTGGATGCGGGGCTGACACTGATCGATCCGGCGCGTTTCGCCGCCGACCCCGAGCTCACCGCCGATCTGCCGTGGGTTCCCTATCTGACGCTGCGGCCGACCATCGTGGCAGCGGCGTATTTCCGCGCGGACCGCGTTCTTCAGTTTGTCCGGCCGCCGCATGCGGCCTTCTACAAGCGCGTCTTCTATGCCGATACGGTCGTGCCCGGCCGGCTGGCGAAGAATTACGGTATCGACATGACGCTGATGGCGACGAATGTGATCGAGGTCGGGCGCAAGCTGCTGACGCGCTATCCCTTCTTCATTTCCAGCGCCAGCGAGCAGCGCATGATGTTTTCACGCAATCCCAACGACACCTTGCCGCCGCTCACCATCATTCCGACAGCGCGCTTCGTGCCGCAAGGCGAACTCGGCACCGACCTGCCGCTCTGATTTCTGTTCTCTCACCGAGAGAGCATCAGAGTGAGAACAATGAGGGGCGACGACACTATCCGCAGTCGTCGTCCCTCATGCTTTTTTCGCCTGGGAATAGGTGGTTTTGAAGCCTAAAAGCGCGTCGCATCAAATCTGATTCATGCGACGCGCTTTAGCCCTTTGTTTTGATGCATGTCGTTCTTCCGGAACCGCTGCACACTTCCGGGCGACATGCATGAGCTGCGGCATTCTCATGGATTGCGCTTTCGGCTGTCATTGTGTAATTCCTGCAAGCAGGGATTTCCCTCGCCAGCCGAGGGAATCAGGCAGCGCAGAGGCATTTCAGGGAGACGATATTTTTATGGCCGAACATCATACCGGACCGGTCGAGACCGGCGCGCCGATGGATTACAAAGAACATGAAAAGACCTACGACATGTTCATCACTGCCACCAAATACGGCTCGATGCTTCTCATCGTCCTCCTGCTTGCGATGACCGCCGGTTTCTTTGGCGGCGCTGGCCTTCTCGGCGGCCTCCTCGTCTTCATCATTCTACTCGCTGTCGGCGTCTTCCTGTTCCGCTGAGCGCGGCAAAAGGGAGGGCTTCGCCGAAGCTTTGTGACTGAAGCGCGTTGCGATCTTTCAGATTGGCTCTTCGCGCTTCAGGTCTTTATTTTCTCGCATATCGTTATCGCAGGGCTGCCAGACAGTTTTGCACGACATGCTTTAGGTGCTTGGCCTGCGCAGGGAAGCCTGCGGCGGTCTGGCTGACCCGGAGGAGGGGGCAGTTGGGCAATATCGTTTTCGTTGCAAGGGAAATTGCGGGCGAGGAGACGCGTGTCGCGGCCTCCGCCGAGACCGTGAAAAAAATGAAGAGTTTCGGCTTCGACGTCGTCGTCGAAGCCGGTGCCGGTGCGGCGTCGCGCGTTCCGGACGGAGAGTTCGAGGCAGCCGGCGCCAGGATCGGCAGTTCTGCCGATGCAGCCTCCGCCGACGTCGTGCTGAAGGTGCGCCGCCCGACCGCACAGGAAATTTCAGGCTATAAAAGCGGCGCCGTGGTCATCGCCATCATGGATCCCTATGGCAATGACGAAGCGATCGCCGCTCTTGCCAGCGCCGGTCTTTCGGCTTTTGCGATGGAACTGATGCCGCGCATTACCCGCGCCCAGTCCATGGATGTGCTGTCGTCCCAGGCCAATCTCGCCGGCTATCAGGCCGTCATCGAGGCGGCGGCGGTTTATGACCGTGCCATGCCGATGATGATGACGGCTGCCGGCACCGTGCCGGCCGCCAAGGTCTTCGTCATGGGTGCCGGCGTCGCCGGTCTTCAGGCGATCGCCACGGCGCGGCGCCTGGGTGCTGCGGTTTCGGCCACCGACGTACGCCCGGCCGCCAAGGAGCAAGTCGCCTCGCTCGGCGCCAAGTTCATCGCCGTCGAGGATGAGGAGTTCAAGGCGGCGGAAACGGCCGGGGGTTACGCCAAGGAAATGTCCGCCGACTATCAGGCAAAGCAGGCAGCGCTGGTGGCCGAACATATCGCCAAGCAGGATATCGTCATCACCACCGCGCTGATCCCCGGCCGCGCGGCGCCTCGGCTCGTTTCGCGCGCCATGCTCGCTGCGATGAAACCCGGCGCGGTCGCCGTCGACCTTGCGGTCGAGCGCGGCGGCAATATCGAGGGCGTCGTTGCCGGCGAGATCGCCGATGTCGACGGCGTCAAGGTGATCGGTTTTGCCAACATGCCGGGCCGGGTCGCGGCCAGCGCTTCGGCGCTCTACGCCAAGAACCTCGTCACCTTCCTCGAGACCATGGTCAACAAGGAGGGCCGGAGCGTGGTCGTCAACCTCGACGACGAACTCGTCAAGGCGACGATGCTGACCTATGCCGGCGACGTGGTGCATCCCGCCTTCGGCGGCGCGAAGAAGGGAGATCTCTGATGGCCAGTGAAGCAATGGACAAAGCGCTGGAGCAGCTCGACCAGGCGGTCACCGCTGTCGTCACGGCGGCGGCCCATGCACCGGAAGCGGCCAGCGCTGCGACCGGCGGGGCGATCGATCCCTTCGTCTTCCAGCTGGCGATCTTCGTCTTGTCGATCTTCGTCGGTTATTACGTCGTATGGTCGGTGACGCCGGCGCTGCATACGCCCCTGATGGCTGTCACCAATGCGATCTCCTCCGTCATCGTCGTCGGCGCGCTTCTGGCGGTCGGCATCTCGACAAGCGGGCTTGCGACCGGCTTCGGCTTCGTCGCCCTCGTGCTCGTCTCGGTGAACATTTTCGGCGGTTTCCTCGTGACGCAGCGAATGCTCTCGATGTACCGCAAGAAAGACCGGTGAGGAACCGATGACCAATATCGCAGCCTTCCTCTACCTCGTCTCCGGAGTTCTCTTCATCCTGGCGCTTCGGGGTCTCTCGCATCCAGCCACCAGCCGCAAGGGCAATCTCTACGGCATGATCGGCATGGGGATCGCCATCCTGACGACGCTGGTGCTGGCGACGCCGAATTTCGGCGGTTTCGTGCTGATCATCCTCGGCCTTGCCATCGGCGGCAGCGTCGGCGCCTATGTCGCCCGCACCATCGCCATGACCTCGATGCCCCAGCTCGTTGCCGGTTTCCATTCGCTGGTCGGTCTCGCGGCCGTCTTGGTCGCGGCCTCGGCGCTCTATACCCCCGCCTCCTTCGGCATCGGCGAGATCGGCCAGATTCACACCGAAGCGCGGGTCGAAATGGCGCTCGGCGTCGCCATCGGTGCGCTGACCTTCACCGGTTCGATCATCGCCTTCCTGAAACTTGACGGGCGCATGTCCGGCAAGCCGATCATGCTGCCTTACCGGCATGTGATCAATGCGGCGCTGCTGGTGCTGATCGTGCTGTTCATCATCGGGTTGGCCGCCACCGAAAGCCATTTCGATTTCTGGGCCGTGGTGGCGCTGTCGCTGGCGCTCGGCGTTCTGTTGATCGTGCCGATCGGCGGCGCCGATATGCCCGTCGTCGTCTCGATGCTGAATTCCTATTCCGGCTGGGCTGCGGCCGGCATCGGCTTCACGCTCGGCAATCTCGCACTGATCATCACCGGCGCGCTTGTCGGTTCGTCCGGCGCGATCCTCTCCTACATCATGTGCAAGGGCATGAACCGTTCCTTCGTCTCGGTCATCCTCGGCGGTTTCGGCGGCGAGACGGCGTCCAGCGGCCCCGACACCTCAGACAAGACGGTCAAGCTCGGCTCGGCCGAGGATGCGGCCTATCTGATGGCCAATGCATCGAAGGTCATCATCGTGCCGGGATACGGTATGGCGGTCGCCCAGGCCCAGCATGCGCTGCGCGAACTCGCCGACAATCTGAAGAAGAACGGTGTCGAAGTGAAATATGCGATCCATCCGGTCGCCGGCCGCATGCCCGGCCATATGAACGTGCTGCTCGCCGAAGCCAATGTTCCCTACGACGAGGTCTTCGAGCTCGAGGACATCAATTCGGAATTTGCCCAGGCCGACGTCGCCTATGTCATCGGCGCCAACGACGTCACCAATCCGGCGGCGCGCGACGACAAGACCTCGCCGATCTACGGCATGCCGATCCTCGACGTCGACCGGGCAAAGACCTGCCTTTTCGTCAAGCGCTCGCTCGGCTCCGGTTATGCCGGCATCGACAATACGCTGTTCTATAAGGACGGCACGATGATGCTGCTCGGTGACGCGAAGAAGATGACCGAGGATATCAACAAGGCGATTTCGCATTGATCACCTCAGAACAGCCGCCCCTCGGGCGGCTGTTCCGTTCAGGTCGGACGGGGCCGCTTTGCTCAGGTCTCGCCCGGCACCAGCGTCATCTTTTCGACGCCGATGGCGAGATTCAGCCCTTCCTGCGCCTGGACATTCAGCGGCTGCAGCATGAAAGCTTTGTTGGTGCCCCCGGCAATCACCTTGGCTCCGGCCCCTGCACCGACGCTCGCATCCGCACCGATACCGTAATATTCGCCGGCCAGCGCGAATTGCGGTATATCCGTGCCGGTTTTCGCCAGCACCTGCCAGATCATCACGCTCTTGCCGGTCTGGCCGATGTCGAGACCGAACTTCTCGATTTTGCCGGCATAGACCGCTTTGGCGCCGCCTGACGCCGGCGTATAGGTGCAGATCAGGTTCTTCTGCGAGGTAATGATCAGGCCCTGGCCACCATCCGATCCGCAGACCAGGCGGCCAAGCGTCACATAACTTTCCGCGCCCGCCTGATCTGCCCAGGCAGCGGCCGTCAGAGCCGCGGCGGCGATCATCGTTTGCTTGAACATGGTCTTTCTCCTTGGGAACGACCTGTTCGAAACGGGTAGGGGTGGCGATTGTTCCTGACTTGGATGTTTAGTCCCGTTCCAGCATGGCGCGCTGCGCCGTCAGCACCCACAACAGGCCCTCGGGCCGGAAATCGACCTGCACCGTGCCGCGGAAGGCGGAGGCGGCATGGGCCTTGATAACGGTCGTGCCGAAACCTGAGCGGGTTGGCTCTGCCACAGGCGGGCCGCCGCGTTCCTCCCAGGTGAAGCGGAGCAGGGCATCCGGCTTGTCTTCCTCCCTGACATCGCGCCATTCGAAGCGGACACGGCCTTGCGGGACGGAAAGCGCACCGTATTTGACCGAGTTGGTGGCGAGTTCATGCAGGGCAAGGCCGAGATTTTGCACCGCATCCGGCTTCAGCACGAAATCTTCGCCGGTGATTTCAATCTGTTCGCGCGATTGCGGGAAGGCCTGCAGGTGGATGTCGACGACCCGCCGCAGCGACACGCCTCCCCATTGCTCGCTGGTCAGCAGCTCGATCGAACGTCCCAGCCCCTCGAGGCGGTCGGCGACGGCGGCCTGGAAGGTCTCGACGCTGTCGGCCTGTTTGGCGAGCTGGCGCATCATCGCCTGGGCAAGCGTCAGAAGGTTTTTGGTGCGGTGGACAAGTTCGTGCATGACGAAGCGCAGCCGGTCCTCGGTCTGGCTGCGATCGAAGGAGGCGTTCGAAAGCGCGATCGCCACCTGGTTCGCCTCGATGACGCTGGTCTCGACCGGCGAGACGATATGGCCTTCGCCCATACGGTTGGCCATTTCGGCAATATCGCGGATGGTGGTGCGCACCTGCCGTGCGACGGCATAGGCGCCGAGCACGGCGACGAGCACCAAGGCTACGCCGCCGATGATGAGGAAACGCCAGGTGCTGAGGATCGAAGCCTGGGCGATCGGTCCCCAGATCACAGTTTTCCACGACCAGCCGGGAATCCTGGCATAGCCAAGCAGCATGTGCGGCAGGATCTTCTCGTCCTGGAAGACGCCGCGTGACGCGGTGAATGCCGGCAGGATGCGCGGATCGAAGAGCGTGCCGGGTTCGAGATTGGCGGGGCCGGCACCAGCGACCACATGGCCGCTTTGATCGATGATCGCGGCCGACCAGCCGGGGGCAAGGCCCTCGGTCGTCACGAGCTTGCCCAAATCCTTGGCATCCTGGGTGATGATGAGCGCTGCGACGGGATCGTCTGCCCGCGGCAGGGTGACGTTATAGACCCATTCGCCGCTGGTCCGGCCGCGGAAGACGTCCGATGCCTCGATGCGACCGGAGGCCATGACCGCTTCGAGCGCGGGCAGGTTCGCCGTCTTTCCAAGCGGCGTGCCGAACGCCCGGCGCGTATTTAACAACTGCTGACCGGTGCGATCGACGGCGATGACGAACAGCGTATTGTCTCTGAGGGCCGTTTCCGTGCGCTCGTGGAAGGCGGCGAGATTGCCGTTTTCGAGCTCCGGCGAGCTCGAAAGCAGCCGCAGCGTCGTTGCCATATCCTGAAGCTGACGGTCGATGATGCGCGAAAGCGCAAGCGCATCCTGGGCCGTCTCGCGCCGCAGCGTCGAACGCTGGTTGTCCTCAAGCTGCAGCAGAAGCAGTGTTACAAAGGCGAAGATGGGCAGCGCGATCGCCACCGCCATGGCGACGAGATAGGTGCCTATGGAGGCCTTGGGAAAGAACAACGCGACGATCTTCATCTGTTTCGCCACGTCCCATGCGCTGGCCGGCAAGGGTTTTTGCGAGCGGTCAGGAAAGCAAAGATCCGCATCTCTCGCAAGCCGCCCTCAAACTGTTTCGAACACCTGATAGCAAGCTATCGAAGCAGCGCCATGTTAGGGGGAGCAAGAGCAGGTTGCAACATACTATGATATGTCATCGAGGACGACATACCGTGCGGCGGCCGATATTTCGGCCGCCCAACTGATATCCTTAGCCGGCTGAGGCGCCGACGCGAGCAAGGCCGTCGCGAGCCGGCTGATATTTGGGATCGAGGCCAACGGCGTGGCGATAGGACCGGGCGGCCTTCGCCTTGTCGCCGCGCCGCTCGTAAACCAGCGCCTGGTTGGCCCAAGATTCGGCAATGTTGCCGTTAAGTTCGATCGCATGGTTGAAGTCGGCAAAGGCGTTATCGTTGTCGTTCAGCGCGATATAGGAAATGCCGCGGCCGTTATAGGGCTCGGGCGAATTCGGCGCGAGCGAGATCGCCTTCGAGAAATCGTCGATCGCCTTATCCTGCTGATTGCGCTTCTGATAGATCAGGCCACGATTGTGATAGGCGCGGCCATCGGTGGTGCCAAGCTGGATCGCCTTGTCGAAATCGTTGAAGGCCTGGTCGTCCTGGCCGGCCATGCGATAGACGTTGCCGCGGCCGATATAGGCGACGTCGTAGCTCGGATTGATCTGCAGCGCGGCATTGTAATCACTGATCGCCTGGGCCTGCTGGCCCATGTTGCGATAGACTAGGGCGCGGTTGGCATAGGCCTGGAAAAACCGCGGATTGATCTGCAATGCGGTGTTGAAATCGTTCAGCGCCTGGCGGAACTGGCCGCCGCGGCCATAGGCGGAACCGCGGACGTTGTAGCCTTCCGGATCCTTGGGATTGGCGTTGATGACCGCCGTCAGAGAGGCGATATTCTCTTCCGAACCCTGCGCCTTGTCGATGCGGATCACGGCATCAGTTGTGTTTGTCGTCTCACAGCCGGCAAGGCCGAACATTGCCGCCAGCGCCAAAGCGGGCAGGAATGCGGTTTTCTGCAGGCGCCAGGCGCGGGACGGATTGAAGGTGTTGACAGCCATTCGGGCTCGCTTTCCCCATGCGGCATACCCGATACTGGGATATGCGATCTTCAGCGGCAAACTAAAAAAGGCGGTGGCGAACCCATCGCCCCCGCCACAATGCATCTGAAAACGTCGAAAAAACGACGGCAACGCTCAGCGTGCGACCAGACCTTCGCGCTGGGCGCGCTTACGGGCCAGCTTGCGAACGCGACGAACAGCTTCGGCCTTTTCGCGAGCACGCTTCTGCGACGGCTTCTCGTAGTAGTCGCGCATCTTCATTTCGCGGAAAATGCCTTCGCGCTGCATCTTCTTCTTGAGAGCGCGGAGAGCCTGATCGACATTGTTATCGCGGACAAGTACCTGCACGAGAATCACGTTCCTTTGGTTGGTTGATGCCGGCGGCGGCGCAGCGCCAGGGGCAAAAATATAACGTTCGCGCGGCCGCAGCCTTGCGATTGGTGATGCGGGATATCAGATCGGGTATAGGAAGTCCAGATGCATATGGAAAGCAGGTGGAAAAATCACGCTTGCCCCTGTCCGGTCACGATCCGGCTGCCCCGGGCGCGGTTTCATCAAGCGCGGCGATCGCCTCCTTGAGAGCCGTCCTGACCCGGAGGCGGTCGGCCGGCTCCAGCCTGCTCATATCCAGATGCAGGTCGAGGCCGGCGAGGTGTTCGCTGAGCACGCGGCTCTTGTGGTCCGCTCCGAGGGTCAGGCCATCCACCGCATAGGGCACGATCTCGCGCTGGATGCCCTTCATGGTGATTGGTGGCAGTGGGTGGGCGTCGACGATCTCGTTCACCAGCGCATAGGTTTCGTAGCTGATGACGATTTCTCCTCCCTGGGCGATCGATTGCAGCCGGGCTGCAAGATTGGCCTCCGCCCCGATGATCGTATAGTCCATGCGGTCGCTGCTGCCGAAATTGCCGACGTTGCAATAACCGCTATTGATCCCCATGCGGACGACGAAAGGCTCTTCGGTGCCGTTTCTGCGCCATCTGTCCTTGAGTTCGCCGAGACGGCGCTGCATGTCGACGGCCATGCGCAGACAGGCTTTGGCGTCTTCCTCCGGACCTCTGGTTTCCGGGTCGCCGAAAAACACCAGCATGGCGTCACCGATGAACTTGTCCACCGTGCCGCCATGTTCCAGGGCAATGTTCGACATCTCAGTCAGATATTCGTTGAGCATCGCCGTCAGCGCTTCCGGCTGCAGGCGCTCGGTGGTGGCGGTGAAATCCTTGATGTCGGAGAAGAAGATCGTCAGGCGTTTGCGCTCGGTATGGACGACAACATCCTTCTGCCCGCTGAAGATGCTTTTGTAGATCTGCGGCGAGAGATAGCGCGAAATCTTCAGGGAAACGCTGGCCAGAAACTCGTTTGCCGTTTCCAGATCCCGGTTGGCGCTATGGATCGCGCGCGCCTGCTGCCGCTGGAGGAGAATGAAGCTGATGCCGATGATGGCAACGAACAAAAAATAGCAGAGCAGGTATTTGAAGGCGAAGATGTTGCTCGCATAGGGCTGCCGGATGATGACTTCCTGAATGCCGCGCACATCGCCCACTTTCCAATCGGTCTTCGGGCTTTCGGGATGGGTATTGTGGCAGGCAACACAAGCCTGGCCCATGACGACGGGGGTGATGAAGCGCAAGGTATCGGTCAATCCGACACGAGTGAGATCGTTCAGCGTCTGCTGCGGATTGGCGCGCAGTGCGGCCAGCGCATTCTTTTCGAAATCGTCGAGCTCGTGGGATGCGCGACTCTTGAACGGCAGATCGGAAACGAAGCGGTAGGTGATGTTGGCCTGCTGCTCCTTGATGACATCGCCGAGCTCCAGGGAAAGCGTCGCCGGCAGCGGGATGGCGCCAGGAATATTCGCGTAGTTGTGGGAGACGACCGTGCCTTCGGTCAGGCCGCTGGCATGCGCGGCCAGGACGCGCCCGACGACATTGGCGGAATAATAGGAACGGATGCTCGAGATCAGCGAGCTCATGTCGCGTGCTTGACGCCGCAGGGTATTTCCCGAGAGATCGCTGATATCGAGCCAGACGGCCAGCGGCAGTCCTGCGAGCATTGCCAGCACGACGACAATCAGCCAGTAGCCGCTCCGACGCGCGGCGGTTTCGGAAATCACGGCGACCCCTCGTTCTTCTCTGGAAGGCATTCGACTTTCGATCGCTACAAGAACATTTCGCCGGCTGCCCGGCAAGATCGAAGCCCTGCCATATAGCCAAAAGCCGGCCCAATCTGGATGTGTAGTGCGGCCCATCGAAAGAGAGGATCCGGACGGCATGTGCGAATGGCGTTTGGACCGAAAGCGGCGTAGCCTGCGGCAGGTGCAGGCCGTTTCTGCGGGCCGTGGAGGGACACCGGTGAGATCATGACGCGCGTCCAGCAAATCGGTGTCGTTATCGGCCTCGCGATCGTGGCTCTGCTCACGATCCTGCGGGCCGACGATCCCGGGATTTTCAAGCTGATCCGCGGCGTGACCTTCGATGAATATCAGCGGCTCGTTCCGAGGACCTTCGAGCCGATGCCGGTTCGCGTGGTCGACATAGACGAGACATCCTTACGCGAATTCGGCCAATGGCCCTGGCCGCGGGACCGGATGGCGCTGCTGGTGGACCGGCTTTCCGCGATGGGCGCTTCGGCCATCGCCTTCGATATTCTTTTTGCCGAGCCGGACCGGCTGTCGCCGCGCAACGTTGTCGCCGAGGTCGAAGGCGTCGATCCTTCGCTGGCCGAGAAACTGCCTGACAATGATGAGATATTCGCCCGCGCGATTGCCGAGAAGCCCGTCGTGCTCGGCTTCGGCCTTTCCAACGTGGGCAATTACCGGCCGCCTGTGAAGGCGGGTTTTGCCTTCACAGGCGAAAGCCCCGTTTCCGCGCCGCCCTATCTCGGCGCCTCAACACCGCTCAGGCCGCAATTGGAGGCGAATGCGGCGGGGCTCGGCCATATCAGCCTTAACCCTGGCAATCCTTCGCCGGTGGTGCGGGCGGTTCCGCTGTTTTTGACCGACGGAGAGCAGCTCTATCCAAATCTCGCCATCGAGGCGCTGCGCGTTGCGCAGGGGGCGTCGACCTATGTGCTGTCGGGCGCGCCAGATCGCGCCGGCATCATGACATCGGCGAAGATCGGCGATTTCGTCGTGCCGCTGACGGCGGCGGGCGAACTCTGGCTCTATGTCAGCCCCGATCGGGCCGAGCGGTACATATCCGCCCGGCAGGTGCTTGCGGCCGAAGGGGCCTCTCCCGAGGTTGCGGCTGCCATTAACGGCAGCATCGTCTTCGTCGGCACATCGGCCGCCGGCCTGCAGGACATCCGCGTCACGGCGCTCGGCGAGAACGTTCCCGGCGTGTCGCTGCATGCCCAGGCCGTCGAGCAGATCCTGTCCGGCCATTTCCTGTCGCGGCCTGACTGGGCGGACGGGCTGGAAATCCTGACGATTGCCGTGCTCGGAAGCCTGCTCGTCGTCGTGACGACCTTCGTCAGTCCCGCCGTCGCCCTGATCTGCGGCCTGCTGATCACGGCGATGGCGCTCGTAGCCTCCTGGTCGTCGTTTCTGTATGCCGGGCTTCTTTTCGATCCGCTGGCGCCGATCGTCAGCGGATCGATCATCCATTTTGCCGCAACCTCGTTCAAAATCCTGGTGATCGACCGGGAGCGGCGGGCAGTGCGGCGCGCCTTCGGGCATTATCTTTCGCCATCGCTGCTCCATCGTATCGAGCATACCCGTGATCCTTTACGCCTCGGCGGTGACGACCGCGAACTGACGGTCATGTTCGTCGATGTCCGAAACTTCACCGAGATCAGCGAGCGGCTGGCGCCGACGGATGTCGTGGCCTTCCTGAACACGCTGCTCGATGCGCTGAGCCGCCACGTGGTGGCCAATGAAGGCACGCTCGACAAGTTCATCGGCGATTCGATCATGGCGTTCTGGAATGCGCCCGTCGATGTGGCCGATCATGAAACCAAGGCGGTTCGCGCAGCACTTGCCATGCGCGAGACGCTCGCCGAATTGAACGCCGGCGACGCTTTCGGCTTCGGACCCGGACAGCAGGTCGGGATCGGCATCGGCATCCATACCGGCCTTGCCTGCGTCGGCAATATGGGCGCCAAGACGCGCTTCAACTATTCGGCGGTCGGCGATGCCGTCAATGTCGCGGCGCGCCTGGAATCATGCTGCAAGGAAGTCGGTTTCGATATTCTGATATCCGACAGTACGGCAAGGTCGGTGCGGGGCATGGCGCTGCTCGAGGCCGGCGCCATTCCGCTCAAAGGAAAGAGCAGCCGAACGCAGATCCTTGCCGTCGTCGGCGACGAACGGGTTGCCGCATCGGCCGAATTTTCAGCCCTTGTCGTTACTCACCAGCAGCTGATGCAGGCCCTGTTTGCGCATTCGAAGAACACCCGCAAGCTCATCGGCACGGCAAAGCTCAGGGCGGCGGGAGTGATCGACGGCCTGGCGGAATTCTATCAGCGGGTATCCGGCAGGACCGATCATTTTCGCGAGGCGAATG
Source organism: Rhizobium sp. 268 (assembly GCF_036571585.1). Taxonomy (NCBI): domain Bacteria; kingdom Pseudomonadati; phylum Pseudomonadota; class Alphaproteobacteria; order Hyphomicrobiales; family Rhizobiaceae; genus Rhizobium; species Rhizobium sp. 268. Next base: position 90,370 of record NZ_JAPPSO010000007.1, read on the forward strand.
ATCGATTCGAGAAGAGCGCGGCCGACTGAACGGGTCAGCGGTTGTGATTGAAACCGTCGCGCCTGTTGTGGTGCCGATCCTTGTCGTGATCACGATCGCCATCGTGGTCGCGATCGTGTTCTTGATGATCCCGGTCATTTCCGTGATGCTGGTCGTGGTGGCCGGTCCGGTCGTGATCATCATGCCCGTCATGCTTGTCGGGACGATCCGGCTTATCATGATGCGGCCTGTCGTGATCTGGCCTGTCGTGATGGGGCCTGTCATGATGCGGTTTGTCGTGATGCGGCATGTCCGGCTTGTTCGGCCGCTCCTTCTTCGGCTCGGCCCGCCTCTGAGGCGGATCCTGCCTTTGCGGAACAGGTGTAATCGCCGGCGGAGGCGGTTTTCTATCTTTTCTTTCCGGCGCGGCCGACGCCATATTGCAGCCGCCGATCATGCCAATGCCGCCTGAAAACCGCTGATTGCCGGAGAGAAAGGGCAGCGCGCGGGGATTTCCGAGCGTATCGAGAATGCTGGGATCGACCCGGCGCGCCGCCGACATATTGCCATTCGGCTTGGCGACCACGCAATCGCAGCGCTGCTGCAATTGCCGGCAGCCGCCCGGGCCGCAAAACCGGGCCGCGCCATTCAGCAAGACGACGGCGGTCGTGCCATCGGGGCCGACATAGAAATCGAAAGCGGTGCCGCGCACGCCGATCGTGCCGGCGGGCGTCAGGATCTGGTAGGCGGAGGAATTGGAGTTGCCGCTTACCCAGCGGAACGTCCCCTTTGCCGCTCTGATGGTCAGCTTCTTCACCGATTGGGAATCATCGAAGACATATTTGTCGATCACGACCGACGAGCCCCAGCCCACCGCGAGTTTCGTGCCGTCACGAAACAGGAATTGGCCAAGCCCCGATGGGGATGTCTTGATGCGTTCGTTGCGATGGACGCTGCTGTCGACTTCGATTGGGCCGCTCTGTCCCGTCACCTCCGTCTTGATGACGACAGCTTGGCCGACTGGCTCGGCGGCGAGAGCCGGCTGCGCGACGGCAACCACAATGCAAAGTGCTTGGAGTAATGAACGCCGACCCCACATGATACACGGACCCCGGAAACACGGGGAGAATTAACATTTTAGTAACTGCTTGTCTTCTCGCCCACTTGGGCTACGACCGGGCGGCGGCCCCTGGGAAAGGCCGATTTTGCCTCGTCCTGCCGAACGGCCTCGGAAGCAGCGGACGATGTCGCGCGAATACTGCGCAGTTTTCGGCATCATGTCGCTGAGTGTCAAAAGCAAAGCGCTCGACTGTCGCAAAAGAACCGTTGTGCCGCATTTGGATTTGCGATTTGTATGGGCGCGGAGAACAGCCCTTTCCCATAGGAGAACAAGGCGGATGCGGAAATATTCGGTTTTTGCCGTGGCGAGGGAGGCCCTTCGGGGCCATAAGGGCTGGGAGAAGCAGTGGACTTCGCCTGAGCCGCGCGCCGAGTACGACGTCGTCATCATCGGCGCCGGTGGTCATGGGCTGGGTGCAGCCTATTACCTCGCCAAGGAGCACGGCATTACCAATGTGGCGGTGATCGAAAAAGGCTGGCTTGGCGGCGGCAATACCGGGCGCAACACCACCATCATCCGCTCGAACTATCTCTATGAAGAGAGCATGCACATCTACGAGCATTCGATGAAGCTCTGGGAAGGGCTTTCTCAGGAGCTCAACTACAATGTGATGTATTCGCCGCGCGGCGTGATGATGCTCTCGCACAATATTCACGACCAGCAGTCGTTCAAGCGGCATATCCATGCCAACCGGCTCTACGGCATCGACAATGAATGGCTGACGCCGGAGCAGGCCAAGGCTTATTGCCCGCCGCTCGACATTTCGGCGAGCGCCCGCTACCCGATCAACGGCGCGGCGCTGCAGCGGCGCGGCGGCACGGCGCGGCACGACGCGGTTGCCTGGGGCTATGCCCGCGCCGCCTCGGACCGCGGGGTGCACATCATCCAGAATTGCGAAGTGACCGGCATCCGCCGCGGCCCCGATGGACGCGTGACCGGGGTCGAGACCTCGCGCGGCTTCATCGGCGCCAAAAAGGTCGCCGTGTCGGCCGCCGGCCATACGTCGACCATCATGAAGATGGCCGATGTGCGTGTGCCGCTGCAATCGAGCCCGCTGCAGGCGCTGGTCTCCGAGCCGCTGAAGCCGATCTTTCCGTGCGTCGTCATGTCGAACACGGTGCATGCCTATATCTCCCAGTCCGACAAGGGAGAGCTCGTCATCGGCGCCGGCACCGACCAGTACAACTCATACTCCCAGACCGGCGGGCTGCAGATCATCACGCACACGCTCGATGCCATCTGCGAGCTCTTCCCGATGTTCCGGCGCGTCAAGATGATGCGGCAATGGGGCGGCATCGTCGACAATACGCCGGATCGTTCGGCGATCCAGTCGAAGACGCCGGTTCCCGGGCTCTACGTCAATTGCGGCTGGGGCACCGGCGGCTTCAAGGCGACGCCGGGCTCGGCCAATCTCTTCGCGCATCTGATTGCCCGCGACGAACCGCACAAGTTCAATGCCGGGCTGACGCTGGAGCGTTTCCGCAGCGGCCGGCTGATCGACGAGGCGGCGGCGGCGGCGGTGGCGCACTGATGATGAATGCTATTTGGATGTTCGCACCTTTCGTCGCTCACCCCCTCATCCGCCTTTCAGGCGCCTTCTCCCCATTGGGGAGAAGGGGAGGAGAAGGAAATCACACATGCTGCTGATCCATTGCCCCTACTGTCAGGAAGAGCGCTCGGAGCTTGAATTCCGCGGCGCCGGTGACGCGCATATCGTGCGGCCTGCCGATATCGCCTCGGTTTCGGACGAGGAATTCGAGGCCTATTTCTTTCTGCGCGACAATCCGAAAGGCCTGATCTTCGAACGCTGGCGGCACATCCATGGGTGCGGGCGCTTCTTCAACGCGGCGCGCGATACGGTAAGCGACAAGTTCATCGTGACCTACAAGGCGGGTGAGCCGAAGCCTGAGATTGGCGCGGCGGCCGAGAAGCACGCGCCTGTCGAGACATATGAAGCCGTGGAAGGAGAGGCGCAATGAGCGGCGTGAACCGTATCGTCGGCAAGGGGCGCCTGACGCCGGCCAAAACCGCGCGCTTCAGCTTCGACGGCGAGACCTATACCGCGCTGGAAGGCGATACCGTCGCCTCGGCGCTGATCGCCCACGGTGTGCATCTTTTGGGACGTTCGTTCAAATACCACCGGGCTCGCGGTATTCTGTCGGCCGGCGCCGAAGAGCCGAACGCGCTGATCGACGTCGCCCGCGACAAGGCGCGCAAGCAGCCGAACGTGCGCGCCACCGTGCAGGAAGTCTTCGACGGCATGATCGTCAACTCGCAGAATCGCTGGCCGTCGCTTGCCTTCGATGTCGGCGCGGTCAACAATCTGATGTCGCCGTTCTTCGCCGCCGGCTTCTACTACAAGACCTTCATGTGGCCGCGTGCCGCCTGGAAAAGCGTCTACGAACCGCTCATCCGTCGCGCCGCCGGCCTCGGTGTCGCGCCGACGGAAGAAGATCCGGATCATTATGCCAGCCGTTATGCCCATTGCGACGTGCTGGTGGTCGGCGCCGGCGTTGCCGGACTTTCGGCGGCCCTGGCCGCGGCCGGGACCGGTGCCAAGGTGATCCTCTGCGATGAGCAGGCGGAAGTCGGCGGCGCATTGCGCTACGATGCCGGCGTGACGATCGACGGCCAGGAGGGTTATGCTTGGGCGCAGAAGGCCGTGGCGCGGCTGAAGGCGATGGACAACGTCGAAGTGCTGGTCCGCACGACCGCCTTCGGCTACTACAACCACAATTTCGTCGGTCTCGCCGAGCGCGTGACCGATCATATCGCCAAGCCTTCTCAAGATCTGCCGCGCGAGCGGCTCTGGCAGGTGCGGGCCAAGCGAGTAATCCTCGCCAACGGCGCGATCGAGCGGCATATGGTATTTCCGAACAACGACCGGCCGGGCATCATGCTGGCTTCGGCGGCGCGGATGTATCTCAATCACTACGGCGTCGCCGTCGGAACCAAGGTCGGCATCTATACGGCGCATGACTCGGCCTATGAGGCGGCTTTCGATCTGAAACGATCAGGTGTTTCGGTCGCTGCCATCGTCGATTGCAGGCAGGCGCCGGGAGCGGCGGTGCTGGAGGAGGCACGTGCGCTCGGCATCGACGTCCTGACCGGGCAGTCGGTGATCAACACGGCGGGGCGGCTGCGCATCTCGTCGATGACGGTGGCGCGCAACGGCGGCGGTTCGCCGCGCAAGATCGCAGTCGATGCTTTGCTGGTTTCGGCCGGCTGGACGCCATCGGTGCATCTGTTCTCGCAGTCACGCGGCAAAGTGGCCTTCGATGCCGAAAGTCAGCGTTTCCTGCCTGGCTCCTATGCACAGGACTGCCTTTCGGTCGGCGCCTGCAACGGCACCGACGATCTGCAGCGGACGATCGAAGAATCGCTTGCCGCGGGCGAGCTGATGGCGCAGGCCACCGGCAGAAGCAGCGGCGAGAAGATCGCCATTTCGGCCGAGCAGGCCTATGACTGGACGGGCGGCATGATCGGTGCTGCCGAAGGCGCCGGCCCGAAGACCAACGCCAAGGCCTTCATCGATTTCCAGCACGACGTCTGCGCCAAGGATATCCGTCTTGCCGTGCGCGAGGGCATGCATTCGATCGAGCACATCAAGCGCTTCACGACCAACGGCATGGCCTCGGACCAGGGCAAGCTTTCCAACATGCACGGCCTGGCGATCGCCGCCGAAATGCTTGGCAAGGAAATCCCGCAGGTCGGTCTCACCACCTTCCGCGCGCCCTATACACCGGTTACCTACGGCACGCTGATCGGCCATTCGCGCGGAGAGCTGTTCGACCCGACGCGCAAGACGCCGCTGCACAACTGGGAAGAAGCGCATGGCGCCGTCTTCGAGGATGTCGGTAACTGGAAGCGTGCCTGGTTCTATCCGCGGGCGGGTGAGAGCATGCACCAGGCGGTCGCCCGCGAATGCCGCACAGCCCGAGAGTCGGCCGGTATTTTCGACGCTTCGACGCTCGGCAAGATCGAGGTGGTGGGGCCGGATGCGGCGAAGTTCCTCAACCTCATCTATACCAATGCCTGGGACACGCTGAAGCCGGGCAAGGCCCGCTACGGCATCATGACCCGCGAAGACGGCTTCGTTTATGACGACGGCGTCGTCGGGCGCCTGGCCGAGGACCGTTTCCATGTGACGACGACGACCGGCGGCGCGCCGCGCGTTCTTCACCACATGGAAGATTATCTGCAGACGGAATTCCCGGATCTGAAGGTGTGGCTGACCTCGGTGACCGAGCAATGGGCGGTGATTGCCGTGCAGGGCCCGAAGGCGCGCGAGATCGTCGCGCCCCTCGTCGAAGGGCTCGACCTCTCGAACGAGGCCTTCCCGCATATGAGCGTTGCCGAGTGCACGGTCTGCGGCGTGCCGGCGCGGCTGTTCCGCGTCTCCTTCACCGGCGAAATCGGTTTCGAAATCAACGTGCCCGCCGATTATGGCCAGTCGGTGCTCGAAGCCGTCTGGGCCAATGCCGAGCCGCTTGGCGCCTGCGTCTACGGCACAGAGACGATGCACGTGCTGCGCGCCGAGAAGGGCTACATCATCGTCGGCCAGGATACTGACGGCACGGTTACCCCGGATGACGCGGGCGTTGCCTGGGCCGTTTCGAAGAAGAAGAAGGACTTTGTCGGCATTCGCGGCCTGCAGCGGCCGGATCTCGTCAAGGAAGGGCGCAAGCAGCTCGTCGGCCTTGTCACCAAGGATCCGAAGCTGGTGCTCGAGGAAGGCGCGCAGGTCGTCGCCAACCCGAACGAGCCCAAGCCGATGACAATGCTCGGACACGTCACCTCGTCCTACTGGTCGGAAAACTGCGGCCGGTCGATCGCTTTCGCGCTTGTCGCCGGCGGTCGGGCGAGGATGGGCGAAACGCTCTACGTGCCGATGGCGGACCGGACGATCGCCGTCGAGGTGACGGATCTGGTATTCTTTGACAAGGAAGGAGGCCGCATCCATGGCTGATGTCGCAATTCGCAAACCGGCGCTTGCCGGCCGTCTCGGCGGCTCCGCAACAGTACGGCTGACGACGGCGCCGGCAGCGAGCCGTGTGGCGCTACGCGCCCCGGCGGAATCGCTTGCAGCACTTTCCTCCGCGCTCGGTCTGTCCGTGCCGACCGCCCCGAAAACATCGGGCCGGGCCGGCGCCCGGTCGGTGCTCTGGATCGGGCCGGACGAATGGCTTGCCATCGACGAGGACGGCGCCGATCTGATGACGGTGCTTTCGGGCGTGGGCGCCGTGCATTCGGCGACCGACGTTTCTCACCGCAATCTGGCGATCATCGTCTCGGGACCGGGTGCGGAAAAGACGCTTGCCGCCGGGTGCCCGCAGGATCTGTCCTTGTCTTCGTTTCCGGTTGGAGCCGCGTCGCGCACGATCCTCGGCAAGGCGGAAATCGTGCTTCTGCGCACCGATAAAGACACGTTCCGGGTGGAGTGCTGGCGGTCGTTTTCCGATTACGTCTTCGGGCTGCTCGACGAGGCGGCTCATGATGCCGGCCATTGAAGCCGGACCAATCCGGCTGCGTAAGTCTCATTCGAGGAATAGGTGAATGCTGCACCATGCCTCCCTCGGCGTTTCCGATATCGAACGATCGGCGGCATTTTACGATGCCGCCCTAGCCGCGCTCGGTTATGTCAGGGTCTGGGATGACATCCGGCCGGGGCAGACGGGACAAGCCGTCGGCTACGGTCTTCCCGGTGGCGGCGACAAGCTGGCGATCAAACATAGACCGGAGGGCCAGCGCCCGGCCGGCCCGGGTTTTCATCTGGCGTTCGCCGCTCCGAGCCGCCAGGCGGTCGATCGGTTTCATGCCGCGGCGATCGCCCATGGCGGCGGTGACAATGGTGGTCCAGGCTTACGCCCACACTACGGCGAACATTATTATGCGGCGTTCGTGATGGATCCGGACGGACACGCACTCGAAGCCGTCTGCAAGTCGGCCGCGTAGCAAGCGGCGTTTTGCTCAAACGTCCTCGGGACGGTCCTTCGGGTCGAATTGGATGATGGTGATCCATTTTGCCGTGAGGGCCGGCTTCTTCTCGTTCTCGATCTCGATCGATACATCATAGGTGGTCATCAGCATGCCGCCGCCGCGGAAGCGGGCGTCGGAGAGCAGGAAGCGGCCGCGGACGCGGGCGCCGCTCTTCACCGGCGTCATGAAGCGGACGCGATCGAAACCGTAATTGATGCCCATGGTCTGCTCGCGCACTTTCGGCAGGCAGTTGTAGTTCATCGTCGACAGCAGAGACAGCGTCAGGAAGCCATGGGCGATGGTGCCGCCGAAGGGGCTTTCGGCCGCGCGCTGGGGATCGACATGAATGAACTGATGGTCGTCGGTCGCCCCTGCAAAGGCGTCAATCATCGTCTGGTCGACGGTGATCCAGTCCGAAAGGCCTGTTTCCATGCCGATCAGTCCCCGCACGTCGGAGAGTGAAATTTCCGTGACCATGAATTCCTCGTGAAATGGGCCGCCGGCCAAAGCCTTATCGTGCATTAATGACGATTGCGACAAGGATTTGCGCAAGCGAGGGGAGGCGGTCACTTTTCTACGAAAAAGGCGACGGAGCGTGGCTCGACGGTGACGCGGGCGCCGGTTTTCTTTGCTCCTTCCGGTGTCAATTGACGCCAGCCCGGTTCGGTTCCGGACGGGAGCGTGAAAAATTGGCGGTCGCCCGAACGGTTGAAGAGCACGGCAAGGCGGGTCTGCCTGCCGCGCGCCGAGCGGTCACCTGTGGAAAGCAGCATGCCGAGGGTCGAAAGCGACGGTGTCTCCCATTCGGAAACGGTCATCGGCTCGCCGGAGAGCGAAATCCATTCGACATCGCCGTTGCCTGCCAGGAAGCCGGTTTCGGAAAAGACCGTGAAGCGGCGGCGCAGCCCGGCGACGAAGGCGGTATGGGCGATGAGATCCTCGTTCAGCGCCTTCCAGTCCAGCCAGGTGATCTCATTGTCCTGGCAATAGGCGTTGTTGTTGCCATGCTGGCTACGGCCGCCCTCGTCGCCCGCCGTCAGCATGATGCTGCCGCGGGTGGCAAAGAGTGTCGATATCAACGCCATCACATCCTCACGGCGACGCTTGCGGATCGTCGGATAGACGGTCTCCCCCTCGACGCCGTTGTTCCAGGAGTGGTTCTCATTATGGCCGTCACGATTGTGCTCGCCATTGGCGTCGTTGTGCTTTCCCGCATAGGAGACGAGATCGGTCAGCGTGAAGCCGTCATGGGCGGCGAGGAAATTGACGCTGCGCGTCTCTTTGCCGTCGTTGCGGGAGAAGATGTCGGATGAGCCGGCGAGTGCGGTGGCGAGCGCCCCGGTCTTCCAATCGTCGCCGCGCCAGTAGCAGCGCAGATCGTCACGAAGCCGGTCGTTCCATTCGAGGAAAGGCGGCGGGAAATTGCCGAGCTGATAACCACCCGGGCCGATATCCCAGGGTTCGGCAATCATGATCCGGTCGGCGAGCACATTGTCGGCGAGGATCGCGGCTAGCGTTCCGCCATCGCGCTCGAAGCCTGTCGCGGTGCGGCCGAGCACCGGGGCGAGATCGAAGCGGAAACCGTCGACGCCTGAATTGAGCACGAAATGGTGCAGGCTGTCGATGACGAGACGCCGCACCTCGGGATGATCGCAGGCGAGCGTGTTGCCGGTGCCGGTGTCGTTGACGAGTTCGCCCGGCATATTCCGGGCGTGGCGATAATAATGCAGGTTGTCGAGGCCGCGCAGCGATAGAGTCGTGCCGTAACGGTCGCTCTCGCCGGTATGGTTGAAGACGAGATCGAGGATGACGGCGATGCCTTCGGCATGGAGGGCCGCGACCGTCTGGCGCAGTTCCGTCATGCCGCCCGGCGCCAGCCGCGGATCGAGGGCCATGAAGGCGACCGGATTGTAGCCCCAGCCGTTGGTGAGGCCGAGCGGCGGCAGGTGGCGTTCGTCGATCCAGGCGGTGATCGGCATCAGTTCGACGGCGTCGACACCGATGCGCTTCAGATGCGCGATAACGGAGGGATGGGCAAGGGCGGCGATCGTGCCGCGCTGAACGTCCGGCACGTCGGGATGGAGGATTGTGAAGGGACGGACAGCGACCTCGTAGATGAAGCCGCCCGGTTTGAAGAGCGGCTTGCCGATTTCGGCGCGCGTATCGGTGGTGACAATCGCCTTCGGCATCAGATCCTGGCTGTCCTCGCCATAGATGCCGAGGCGGGGATTGTAGCGGAACGGCCTATCGATCTCCTTGGCGTAGGGATCGATCAGCAGTTTGGAGGGATCGTACCAGAGGCCGCTGTCGGGAGCGTAGATGCCGTCGGCGCGATAACCGTAGCGGGCGCCCGCCTTCAGACCGTCGACAAACAGACGGTGGAAGTGATTGCTGTCGCGCGCCATGGGCAGGCGCGCGAATTCCCTGTTGCCGTCATCCTCGAAAAGGCAGAGTTCGATCTGTGCGGCGTGATGCGACCACACGGCAAATTCGACACCGGTTTCGAAGACGATCGCGCCGCTTTGCGCCGAACTCTCTCCCCGCATGTTCCCCCCGGATCAGGTGATCACGGTTGGCGCATCGCGTCCCGTGCGTTCACGAATGCTGGCAATGCTTTCGGCGGCCGCGATCAGATCGGCGAGCGCTTCCTGCGTTTCGATGTTGTGGCGAGTCGAATCCGGCTCGTAGCGCTCGATATAAACACGCAAGGTTGCGCCAGAAGTGCCGGTGCCGGACAGGCGGAAGACGACGCGGGAGCCGCCCGCAAAGAGCACGCGCACACCCTGATGCTCGCTCACCGATTTGTCGATCGGATCGTGATAGGCGAAGTCGTCGGCCTTTTCGACCTTCAGGCTTCCGAAGCTCTTGCCGGGCAGAGTGGATAGCTGGCTGCGGAGGTTGTCCACCAGGCCGTTCGCCGCATCGGTGTCGAGACCTTCGTAGTCATGGCGCGAATAATAGTTACGGCCATAGGTCTGCCAGTGCTGGGTGACGATATCGGCGACGCTCTCGCCACGGACGGCAAGGATGTTCAGCCAGAGCAGCACGGCCCACAGGCCGTCCTTTTCGCGGACGTGACTAGAGCCGGTGCCGGAGCTTTCCTCACCGCAGATCGTCGCCATGCCGGCGTCGAGCAGATTGCCGAAGAATTTCCAGCCGGTCGGCGTTTCGTACATGCCGATGCCGCGCTTTTCGGCGACGCGGTCGGCGGCGCCCGATGTCGGCATCGAGCGGGCGATGCCGGCCAGGCCGCCGGAATAACCGGGAGCGAGATTGGCGTTGGCGGCAAGGATCGCCAGGCTGTCGGAAGGGGTGACGAAAATGCCGCGGCCGATGATCAGGTTGCGGTCGCCGTCGCCGTCGGAAGCAGCGCCGAAATCGGGCGCGTCATCGCCCATCATCTCATCGAAGAGTTCCTTGCAGTGAACCGGGTTCGGGTCCGGGTGATGACCGCCGAAATCCGGCAGCGGCATGAAATTGCGCACCGAACCCAGGGGAGCGCCGAGGCGATTTTCGAAAATTTCCTTGGCATAGGGGCCAGTGACGGCGCTCATCCCGTCGAAGGCAATGCGGAAGCCGAGGCTGATCAGATTGCGGATGGCGCCGAAATCGAACAGCTCTTCCATCAGCGCGGCATAGTCCTCGACCGGGTCGATGACCGAGAGGATCATGCCGCCCGGCAGCTCGTCCTTGCCGATGCGGTCGAGATTGACGTCGGCGAAATCGGCGATCTTGTAGCTGTCGATCGTCTTCGAGCGCGCATACATCGCGTCGGTGATCTTTTCCGGCGCCGGGCCGCCATTGTTGATGTTGTATTTGATGCCGAAGTCTTCGGTCGGGCCGCCGGGATTGTGGCTGGCTGAGAGAATGATGCCGCCGAAAGCCTTGTACTTGCGGATGATGTGGGAAGCGGCTGGCGTCGACAGGATGCCGCCCTTGCCGACCATGACCTTGCCGAAGCCGTTGGCGGCGGCCATCTTGATGGCCTTCTGAATGACTTCGCGATTGTAGTAGCGTCCGTCGCCGCCGATGACGAGGCACTTGCCCTGATAACCTTCCAGCGAATCGAAGATCGACTGGATGAAGTTCTCGGCGTAGTTCGGCTGCTGGAAGACCGGAACCTTCTTGCGCAGACCCGACGTGCCGGGTTTCTGGTCCAGATAGGGTGTGGTGGGTACGGACTTGTTCATTTTAGTTCACATGCCTTTCGAGACGAGGCTTGAATAGAGGGCAGCGTAGCGTTCGGCGCTCTTCTCCCAGGAGACATCCGATTTCATGCCCTGCTTTTGCAATTGGGTCCAGAGTTTTCGGTCCGCGTAAAAATGCATCGCACGGCGGATTGCCTGTAGCATGCCCGCTTCCGTCACGGGTGAGAATTGTATGCCGGTTGCCACTTTCGCCGCAAGTGCGGCGTGATTGGCGTCGATCACCGTGTCGTTCAGCCCGCCCGTGCGGGCGACGATCGGCACGCAGCCGTAACGTAGGCCGTAAAGCTGGGTGAGGCCGCAGGGTTCGAAACGCGACGGGATGATGATGGCATCGCAGCCGGCCTGCATCAGGTGCGACATCGGCTCGTTATAGCCGATCGAGACGCCGATGCGGCCGGGATGGCGGCTGGCAGAGGCAAGCAGTGCGCCTTCAAGTGCGGCTTCTCCGGAGCCGAGCACGACGAGCTTGCCGCCCATGGCGACGATTTCGTCGGCGACATTGGCGACGATATCCATGCCCTTCTGCCAGGTCAGGCGGCTGATGACGCAGAAAATCGGGGCGTCGTCATTGTCGAGATGGAAGAATTCGGCGATCGAACGGCGGTTCTCCTCGCGGTTCTTCAGCGTCGTCGGGCCATAATGGGTGTGGACGACGGGATCGGTCGCCGGGTTCCAGATATCCGTATCGATGCCGTTGACGATGCCGTGCAGATTGTCGATGTGGCTGGCGATGACGCCCTCGAGGCCCATGCCGAATTCCGGCGTCAGAATCTCGTCGGCATAGGTCGGGCTGACCGTGGTGATCGCGTGGGCGGTCTGCAGGCCGCCCTTGAGGTAGCCGATGGTGCCGTAATATTCGATGCTGTCGGTGGCGAAGGCATGGGCTGGCAGGCGCAGGCCGGGAAAGATCTCGGGACCGAACTGGCCTTGGAAAGCGATGTTGTGGATGGTCAGCACGCTCGGCAGTTCCGGCGTCGGATAGTAGCGCATATAGACCGAGGTCAGCGCCGCCTGCCAGTCGTGGGTGTGGACGAGATCCGGCCGCCAGCCGGGCAGGAGTCCGGCAGCGATCTCGGAGGCGGCGAGCGACAGCGCGGCGAAGCGCCGCCAATTATCGGGATAGTCCTTGCCGAGCGGATCGACATAGGGGCCGCCCGGCCTGTCGTAATAGGCCGGCGCATCGAGGACGAGCAGATCGAGGCCCTCATGCTGGACCTCAAGCACAGCAGCCGGCTCGCCGAGCAGGTCGGGGAATTCGAGCCTGACGATCGGGTCGCGAATGACCTTCATGACGGCGGGATAGCCAGGCAGAAGGGTCTTGCTCTCGACCCCGAAGGCTTTAAGAGCAATCGGCAGGGCGCCTGACACATCGGCCAGGCCCCCTGTCTTGATCAAAGGGAAGACTTCGGACGAAACCGAAAGAACTTTCATAAGTCAGATATCCAGCTTGTCGATCATCGGTTGGGTGATCAGGCAGATGCCGCTTTCCGTCCGCCGGAAGCGTTTGGCGTCGAGTTTGGGATCCTCTCCGACGACCAGGCCTTCCGGAATGACGACGCCATGGTCGATCACCACATTCTTGAGCTGCGCCCGCCGGCCGATCTTGACGTTCGGCAGGATGACCGCGCCTTCCAGTTTGGAGAAGGAGTTGGCCCTGACGCCGGTAAAGAGCAGGCTGTTGTTGAGGCTGGCGCCGGAGATGATGCAATCGCCGGAGACAACGGAGGAGGTGGCCGAGCCGCGGCGATCCTCGTCGTCATGGACGAATTTCGCCGGCGGGGTGATCTCGGCATAGGTCCAGATCGGCCAGGACTTGTCGTAGATGTCGAGTTCGGGAACGATCGCCGTCAGGTCGATATTGGCCTGCCAATAGGCATCGATCGTGCCGACGTCGCGCCAGTAGGGCTCGTGCTCGAAATCGGAGCGGACGCAGGATTTGGCGAAGCGGTGGGCGACCGCCTTACCATTCTTGACGATATAGGGGATGATGTCCTTGCCGAAGTCGCGGCTGGAGTTCGGATCGGCAGCGTCGCGGCGCAGCGCGTCGAGCAGGAACTTGGTGTGGAAGACGTAGATGCCCATCGAGGCGAGAGCGAAATCCGGCTTGTCGGGAATGGGCGGCGGATCGGCCGGCTTCTCGACGAAGGCGATGATCTCGTCCTTGTCGTTGACATGCATGACGCCGAAGCCCACCGCCTCCATGCGCGGCACTTCCAGGCAGCCGATGGTGACGTCGGCGCCGGAATCGACATGCTGCTGCAGCATCCACTCATAGTCCATCTTGTAGACATGGTCGCCGGCGAGAATGACCATGTATTCGACACCGTAATCCTCGATGATGTCGATGTTCTGGTAGACGGCGTCGGCGGTGCCTTCATACCACTGCGTTTCCGAGACGCGCTGGCTGGCAGGCAGGATGTCGAAGCTCTCGTTACGCTCTGGGCGGAAGAAGTTCCAGCCGCGCTGCATATGGCGGATCAGCGAATGCGCCTTGTATTGCGTGGCAACGCCGATGCGTCGGATGCCTGAGTTCAGGGCGTTCGACAGGGCGAAATCGATAATGCGGGCCTTGCCGCCGAAATAGACGGCAGGCTTGGCACGCCGGTCGGTCAGTTCCTTGAGACGGCTCCCCCTGCCGCCGGCCAGAACATAAGCCATTGCATCGCGGGCAAGTGGCTGAACACGCTTTTCTACCATTTTCTCCTCCCACCAGTCACTAATTTTCAGGTTCAAGCATGATTGTCGCCAAGGGCGGCAAGGTGATCGAGCAGGTGATGTTGCCGCCGGCATCGACGGCCTGCACGCGCCCGCCATTGCCCTTGCCGCTGCCGCCGTAGATGTCGGCATCGGTGTTCAGGATTTCCCGCCAGCGGCCTGCGGACGGCAGGCGGATCGTATAGTTCTCGCGATAGACGGGGGTGAAATTGGTGATGACGGCGACCGGTTTCTGGCCCGGCGCCTTGCGCAGCCAGGCAAAGACGGAATTCTGGTGGTCGTCGGCGACCAGCCATTCAAATCCCTCGCCCTCGCAGTCACGCTCATGCAGCGCCGGCTTGCTGCGGTAGGTGAAGTTGAGGTCGCGCACCAGGCGCCGCATGCCCTCATGCATGCGGTATTGCAGCAGGTTCCAGTCGAGCGATTTCGCCTCGCTCCACTCGCTCCACTGGGCGAATTCCTGGCCCATGAACAGCAGCTTCTTGCCGGGATAGCCCCACATATAGGCGTAGTAGGCGCGCAGATTGGCGAATTTCTGCCAGTCGTCGCCCGGCATCTTGGCGATCAGCGAGCCCTTGCCATGGACAACCTCATCATGCGAGAGCGGCAGGACGAAATTTTCCGAATAGGCGTAGAGCAGGCCGAAGGTGAGTTCGTTGTGATGGTGTCCGCGGTATATCGGATCGCGGCTCATATAGCTCAGCGTGTCATGCATGAAGCCCATGTTCCACTTGAAGCCGAAGCCGAGACCGCCTTCATGCACGGGCTGGGAGACCTTCGGCCAGGAGGTCGATTCCTCGGCGATGGTCATAACATTGGAATGATTGCCGTAGATGCGGGTGTTGAGGTCCTGCAGGAAGCGGACCGCTTCGAGGTTCTCGTTGCCGCCATATTCGTTCGGGATCCATTCGCCGTGCTTGCGGGAGTAATCGAGGTAGAGCATCGAGGCGACGGCGTCGACGCGCAGACCGTCGAGATGGAATTTCTCGGCCCAGTAAAGCGCGTTGTTGACGAGATAGGAAACGACTTCGGTCCGGCCGAAATTGTAGATCGCCGTGCTCCAGTCCGGGTGGAAGCCCTTGCGCGGATCTTCGTGCTCGTAGAGCGCCGTGCCGTCGAACCAGCCGAGGCCGTGCTCGTCGGTCGGGAAATGCGCCGGCACCCAGTCGAGGATGACGCCGATGCCGACCTTGTGGCAGCCGTTGACGAAACGGGCGAAACCTTCCGGCTCGCCGAACCGGGCGGTCGGCGCGTAGAGGCCTGTCGTCTGATAACCCCAGGAGGGGTCATAGGGGTACTCGGTGATCGGCAGGAATTCGATATGGGTGAAGCCCATGTCGGCGCAATAGGGGATGAGGCTGGAGGCGAGCTCGTCCCAGGACAGCATCGTGCCATCGTCGCGGCGCCGCCATGAGCCGGCATGCACCTCGTAGATCGAGATCGGCTGGCGGCGTTTGTCGGTTTCGCGCCAGTGCTTCAGATGGGCTTCGTCTTCCCACTCCTGTTCCAAATCGGCGGCGGCGATCGAAGCGGTTTTTGGTCGGAGCTCGCTGCGGCGGGCGAAGGGATCGGCCTTCAGCGGCAGCAACACGCCGTCCTGGCCGCGGATCTCGAATTTGTAGGCAACGCCGATCGGCACGTCAGGGGCAAAGATTTCCCAGATGCCGCTGTCGGAGCGGAAGCGCATGACGTGGCGGCGGCCGTCCCAATTGTTGAAATCGCCGACGACGGAAACGCGCTGCGCATTCGGGGCCCAGACGGCGAAGTGGATGCCCTGGGCGCCGTCATGCTTGATGAGGTGGGCGCCCATCTTGTCGAACAGGCGCAGGTGCGAGCCCTGGCGGGCGAAATAATCGTCCATCGGCCCGAGCACCGGACCGAAGCTGTAGGGGTCGGTGACAGCCCATTCGGCATCGCCGCGCCGAGCGCGGTAACGCACCGGCTGGAGCTTGGTGAGGGAAACCGGGCCGGCGAAGAAGCCGTCGGCATGGAGCTGTTTCAATTCGCCGATGACGCTGCCGTCGAGCGTCATGGCGGTGACTTCCTCCGCGCCCGGGATGAAACAGCGAGCGACGAAGGCGTCGCCTGCCTGGTGCACCCCTAGAACGGCAAAGGGATTGGAATGCGAGCCGGCAAGGATCGCCGCGATTTCATCTGCCGAAATTTCCCAGGAAAGCTTTACTTCAGGGACGTTTATCGGCGTTTTCATCCGGCTCTCCAGATTTCGTCTGCATATTGCCTGATCGTACGGTCGGACGAGAACCAGCCCATCCGCGCCGTGTTGTTGATCGTCTTGGTGTACCAGGCGGACTGGTTGGTCCAGATCTGATCGACCTCGCGCTGGGCCTGGGCGTAGGCGTCGAAATCGGCCGCGACCATGAACCAGTCGTGCGAATAGATGCCGTCGATCAGCGAGGTGTAACGGTTGCGGTCATCGGGCGAGAAAACGCCGGAGCCGATGGCGGCGAGCGCCTGAGCGAGTTCGCGCGAGCCCTCGATGATGGCGCGGGGATTGTGGCCATCGCTGCGGACCTTGGCGACCTCGTCGGCCTTGAGGCCGAAGATGACGATGTTGTCCTCGCCGACATTGTCGCGCATCTCGACATTGGCGCCATCGAGCGTGCCGATGGTGAGCGCACCGTTGAGGCCGAACTTCATGTTGCCGGTACCGGATGCTTCCATGCCGGCGGTCGAGATCTGTTCGGAGAGGTCGGCGGCGGGCACCATGACTTCGGCGAGCGAGACATTGTAATTCGGCACGAAGACGACCTTCAGCAGGCCGCGCACCGACGGATCGTTGTTGATCGTGCGGGCGACGTCGTTGATCAGCTTGATGATCAGTTTGGCGTTGTAATAACTCGGCGCCGCCTTGCCGGCGAAGAGTTTCACGCGCGGCACCCAGTCGAGTTCGGGATGCGAGCGGATCTGGTCGTAGAGCGCGACGGCCTCGATGATGTTCAAAAGCTGGCGCTTGTATTCGTGGATGCGCTTGATCTGGATGTCGAACATCGCCGATGGATCGAGCTTGACGCCCATGCGGCTGGCGACGAGGTTGGACAGCGCCATCTTGTTGGCGCGCTTCACCGCTGCAAACTTCTGCTGGAAGCTCGGATCCGAAGCATGCGCCTCGAGCGGCCTTAGCTTCTCGGCATCGTCTAGGAATTCGTCGCCGATCGCCTCGCGGATCAGGCCGGTGAGACCTGGATTGCACTGCTGCAGCCAGCGACGCGGGGTGATGCCATTGGTCTTGTTGTTGATGCGGTCGGGATACAGCTTGTGCAGGTCGGCAAAGACCGTGACCTTCATCAGGTCGGTGTGAAGGGCGGAGACGCCGTTGATCGAATGCGAGCCGACGAAAGCAAGGTTGCCCATGCGCACGCGGCGGTCGCCACTTTCATCGATCAGCGAGATCGAGCGGATTTCCCCATCGGAGAAGTTCTTGCCCTTGCGCGCGTCGATCAGAATCTTGGCGTTGATTGCATAGATGATTTGCATGTGGCGCGGCAGCAGACGCTCGAACAGCGGTACCGCCCAGCTTTCCAGCGCTTCCGGCAGAAGCGTGTGGTTGGTGTAGGAGAAGGTATGGCGGGTGATTTCCCAGGCCTGGTCGAAATCCATGCCGTGCACGTCGCAGAGCAGACGTACGAGTTCGGCCACCGAGACGGCCGGATGGGTATCGTTCAGCTGGATCGCCACCTTGTCCGGCAGCGAGGTGAAATCGTCATATTGCTGCAAATGGCGGCGCAGGATGTCCTGCAGCGAGGCCGACGAGAAGAAGAACTCCTGGCGCAGGCGCAGTTCCTGGCCGGCCGGGGTCGCGTCGGCGGGATAGAGAACCCGGGTCAGGCTTTCGGCCTTGTTGCTTTCGCGCAGCGCTCCGATGTGGTCGCCGGCGTTGAAGGCATCGAGCAGGATCGGATCGATCGGCTGCGCCGACCAGAGACGCAGCGTGTTGACGCGCTTGCCGCGCCAGCCGACGGCCGGCGTGTCGAAGGCGGCGGCGATGACGCGCTCGGCCGGTTTCCAGACGTAGCGCGGCTGGTCGTCATGGGTAGTGATGAATTCGACGGCGCCGCCGAAACCAATTTCATAGGCGCTTTCGCGGCGCTCGAACTCCCAGGGATTGCCGTGGGCGAGCCAGTTTTCCGGCAGCTCCACCTGCCAGCCGTCGGCCAGTTGCTGGCGGAACAGCCCGTGCACATAGCGGATGCCGTAGCCGTAAGCGGGTACGTCGACCGTTGCCATGCTCTCCATGAAACAGGCAGCCAGGCGGCCGAGGCCGCCATTGCCGAGGGCGGCATCGGGTTCCAGGCCGGCAATGACGTTGACGTCAACGCCGAGCGAGGAAAGCGCATCGCGCACCTCCTCCATCAGGCCGAGGTTCGAGACGGCGTCTCGCATCAGGCGGCCGATCAGGAATTCCAGGGAAAGATAATAGACGCGCTTGGCGCCGGTCGCATACACCTCGCGGGTAGAGGCCATCCATCTGTCGATAATGCGGTCGCGCACCACCAGGATCGTCGCCGTCAGCCAGTCATGCGGCTTTGCCACCTTGGCATCCTTGCCGATGCGGTAGGTCAGGCGCTCGATAATTTCTTCGGCGAGAATTTCCGGCTTCGAGCTGCGCGGGGCGGGGGAGGGGATAATCGGCTTGGAAACGGTGTTCATTGTCAGGTCTCGCCAATTTTAATTTGGATTCAGGATGTTATCCCTGATTCAATCAATTTGTCGCTTGTGCCGACGACAGTTTATGCATCGTTACTAAGCACTTGCAACAAAGGATTTGGACAAACGAAAAATTTGCGAAACCTTCGTATTCACCCGGCTCAAGGGGATTGATTTCAATCGCTTTTCCCGATCAGATGGGTGGGACAGCGATAACGAAAAGCCGCGCCGGTTTGTTCCGGCGCGGCTTTTCGTTTTACGTTTCCCGGGCCTTAATCAGTTCGTCAGACGTGTCATCTGAGCAGAGGCCTTCGCTCCGATCGCTTTGAACGCGGCGAGCAGGTCTTCCATTTTTTCCGCCTGGAAATAGTGGGAGTCATCGGAGGCGCAATAATGCAGCAGCGTTTGTCCCCCCGCCGGGGCCATGAAGGCGATCGTATAGATCTCGATGCCCTTGGATTTGGCCGTGTCGCATGTTGCCTTGGTCAGCGTATCATATGAACGGCCGCCGCTGCTATCGTCGTTATTGTCGCCGTCCGTCATGAGGACGATGTACTTTTTGGGTGTTTGCCCGGTCTTCAGCTTGTGGGCGGAGTCTTCGGCGTCGTTCCCCGCAGCATTCTTCGCGGTCAGGGACGAATAGGCGGTGCTCATTGCGCCGCTCGAATTCGTGCCGCCATTCGCCTGAAGTGCGTTGACATAGCTGGTAACACCGGTGGTTCCCCAGGCGAGATTGCTCGGAGTGTATTGGTTGATATCATAGGACACGGCGCCGGTGCGCACGTACTCCGCATTGGGATCGGCGCTGTTCAGTTGGCCGAAGAGATTGCCGGCGGCGATCTTAAGCGCCTCGATCTTGGTGTAGTAATTTGTGCGGCTGCCGGTGCATTTGTCGTAAACCCACTTATTATTCTTGCTATTGTAATGGAGGTTGCAATCGTAGGTGTACGATTCCGTTGGGTCGTCCGCATTGACGGTCGCGGTAGCCTCCCCCATCGATCCTGATTTATCGAGCGCGAGAAACATCGAGATCGAGCCTTGGGTCTGTGAGTGCCCGCCGACCGTCGTGCCGGAGGTCGAGAGATGCTGCGTCTTGAAGCCGACCGCCTGCATGAGCGGATTGACCGTAAGGTCGTAACTCGGTGAAACCGTTACCTGGTAGGATGTCGATTTGCCCGATGTGCTTGTCTGCACATTGACGCTCGTCCCGCTCTTGATATCGACGCCGCTCTGCACGTAATTCGCCATCTGGCCGGCGACGAAATTCTGCGCGAAGGCCTCGGCTTGCGACGTTTGGATCGTGCCGTTCGCTAGCGCCGTAGCGGTCGCCAGCGCCGCTGAATCGGCGGCCTCCTGCAACTGCTGCTTCGAGAGCATCATATCCCCGACCTGGATCGCTACGCCGGCAACCCCGAGGAGAACCGGCGCCATAATCGCAGTCATGATACCGAAGTTGCCGCCTCGATCGCTGAACATGCGACGCAGGCAGAGATGCAAAAAGGAGGTGCTCATCATGTTCACCCAACTGGAAACTCTGTGAGGTGATTAACGCACGCTGCTTCTTTACGCCTGACTTACGACGTCAATAGGATTTTAACGAATCGGCGGATTTTTCCAGTTTTGGGATTATTTCAGCGGGATTACGTCGACGGCCTGGACGGCGCGCTGGCCGCCATAACTCTTCAACACGCCGATGACGGGAACGACGTCGGAATAGTCGCGGCCGTAGGCAACGACGATGTGGTCGGTGCCGGCGGGGATGTTATTGGTCGGGTCGAGTTCGATCCAGCCGATCGTCTGGCCGCACCAGATCCTGACCCAGGCATGCATGGCATCCGCCCCTTCGAGGCGTTCCTTGCCGGGCGGCGGGATGGTGCGCAGGAAACCCGAGACATAGCCGGCCGGAATGCCGAGGCTTCGCAGCCCCAGGATCATGATGTGGGTGAAATCCTGGCAGACGCCGCGCTTCAACCTAAATGCCTCAAGCGGCGTCGTGTCGACTGTCGTCGCGTCGGCGTCGTAGGTGAAATCCTTGTGGATGCGGGCACAGATCGCGTAGGCGATTTGCATCGCCGTCAGATCGGGCATGGCGCAGCTTCGGGCAAAGTCGCTGATCTCGCGCGCCTGGGTCAGGCGCGGGCTTTCGCCGAGAAAGTGGTGCGGCGAATCCGCCGCCAGCGACCAGACGCCTGACAGTTCCTCCGGCAAGTCGGCCAGCAGCGGCGAAAAATCGGCGGCGATCGGCTGGCTTTCCACCTGCACGCGGGCCTGCATGCGAATGTCGAGCGTCTCGTGCGGCGCCCGCAGCATGAAGGCGGTTGCGGGATGATCGAAGAAATCGACGAAATGCGACTGCTCGTCCGGCGTCGGCGAAATTGTGATCGAGCCGGCGACCAGGCGCTGCCTGTTGGTCAGCGACAGCGGCATCAGGCGCATGATGTGGCGAGCGCCGGAGGCCGGCACGTCGTAGCTGTAACCCATGCGCAGCGAAAGATCGTAAAGCATCGCCGTCACCCGAGATAGGTTTGAGCGAGCAGATCGGAAAGCTGCTCCAATTCGCGTTCGAGCCGCTGATAGACCTCTGGCCCCATGCCCTCCGGCGTCATCACCGCCAGGCCCGAATGAAGCCGCATCGCCTCACGGTAGAAGGGCGACATCTGGCCGTTGATCAAGGCGTTCGGCAGTTGCTCGACCTCGTGGTGGATCTCGTTGACCTGGAAGAGGACCGAGCGGGGGTTGAGGGGATCGAGCGCCAGCAGGTCGGTGACGGTCAGCCGCGCCGTGTTGACGTTGTAGCGGCGGCGGTGGGTCATGACGCTGTCGCCGATTTCGAGCAGCATGTCGAGCGCGCCGTCGGGCGCTTCCGGGCCGGACATGTGGCCGAGCAGCCGGGTCATGTGCAGGCCGCGCTCGATATAGCGGCCGAGCGAGAGGAAGCGCCAGCCCATGAAACGGTACATGTTCTCGTGCACAAGGCCGGCAAAGCCCGCAAGCTTGCGCAGAAGGATCGTCATCGCGTGGCTGGCGTCGTCGCCGGCTGCGACGGTGACATGGAAGCGGCGGGCGGTCTTGGCGAGATCGTTGAGCGCCAGCCAGCCATCCGGCGAAAAACGGTCGCGAATATTGCTGGCCGAATAAACGGCGCTGTCGATGTTGCGCAGCAGCGTTTCCGGCACGGGTTCTGCGGTGTCGATATCGACGGCTGAGAGATAGGCGGAGACGTCGGCGAGCAATGGCTGGCTCGGATCGGCGGCTTCGGCGTAACGCGCATGCCAGGCGCGCAGGATGCGCAGCGCCCCTTCGGCGCGCTCGATGTAGCGGCCGAGCCAGAACAGATTGTCGGCCGCCCGGCTCGGCAGGCTGCCCGGCATGTTGCGGGTAAAGCTGCCCTCGGCCGGGAGCAGCGTGTGGCGCTCGACCGGCTTGTCGCTGACGATCCAGACGTCAGCGGCCGCGCCGCCCGACTGCATGGCGATCGCCGCGACATCGGCGCCGGAGCCGATCCGGGCAAAGCCGCCGGGCATGATCTGCCAGCCGTTCGCCGTGCGGGCGGCGAAGACGCGCAGCGACATCGGCCGCGGCACCAGCTTGCCGTCCACCCAGGCGGGCGTCGTCGAGAGCGTCACCACCTCCTGTCCCACCAGTTTCGGGCCGTCCGAACTCAGCCAGTCGGTGATGGAATCCTTGGCGGTCGCCCGCAGCGACGATCCGAGCACGGATTCGCCGTCATCGTCGAAGAAGGGGGCGCGGGAATAGGCCGGGCCGATCACCATCTTCTCGATATTCTTGGCGACGTGCTCGCGCTCTTCCTCCTGGCCGCACCACCAGGTGGCGATCGAGGGCAGCTGCAGATCCTGCCCCAGCAGACGGCGACAGATGGTCGGCATGAAGGCCAGCAGCGCCCTTGTCTCGAGAACGCCGGTACCGAGCGCATTGACGATGGTGACGCTTTCGGCGCGCAGCGCTTCGACGAGGCCGGGCGTGCCGATATGCGAATTCTGGTTCAGCTCGAGCGGGTCGGCAAAGGCCGAATCGAGACGGCGCCAGAGCACGCCGATCGGCTTCAGGCCGGCGACGGTGCGCACCATGACGCGGCCCTTGACGACGGTGAGATCCTCACCCTCGAGCAGCATGAAGCCGAGATAGCGGGCGATATAGGCGTGTTCGTAATAGGTCTCGTTGGCGGGGCCGGGCGTCAGCACGGCGATGCGGTCGTCGCCAGAATGTTTCATTCCCTGCAGCGCATCGCGGAAGGCGCCGAAGAACGAGGCGAGGCGGTGGACCGGCGTTTCGGCATAGATATCCGAGAAGGCACGGGTGGTCGCGACGCGGCTTTCCAGCGCGAAGCCGGCGCCTGATGGCGCCTGCGTCCTGTCGGCCAGCACCCACCAATTGCCATCCGGCCCGCGGCCGATCTCGAAGGCGCAGAAGTGCAGATAATGACCGGAGGCCGGCCGGATGCCGGCAAGCGGACGTTGGAATTCGGGATTGGCGGCCATCAGCGCCGGCGGCAGGACGCCTTCCTCCACCAGCCGGTTGTCGCCGTAGATGTCGGCGACGATCGCCTCCAGCAGGTCGGCGCGCTGGACGAGGCCGGCCGACAGCGTCTGCCATTCTCGCTCGTCGATCAGTACCGGGATATGGGAGATCGGCCAGGCGCGTTCGCCGGTGCCCTTGCTGCCATAGGCACGGTAGAAGACACCGGCGTCTCTGAGGTAGCGGTCGGCGCGAGCAAATCGCTCGGCAAGATCCTTTTCCGGCATTGCGCTCAGATGCGAGAGGAAATGCTGCCAGACCGGGCGGACCCTGCCTTTGTTGTCAACCATCTCGTCGGCGGTGCCGGGAAGCGGCGCATAGTCGAAGGCCGCACGTTTGCCGGTGCGGTCCTCCGTCTCTTCCCTGCGCTCTATTGCCGGCCTCTTACCCATCAAAACCCAAGCTATCCCCCAACCCCGGCATCAAATTCCAGCGGGCCGCCGCAGATCCAGCGTCAGCGGGAATTCCAGCGAGCCCGTCTCGGCGCGCGGGATATAACCGCCCGCCGTATGTCCCCACGGCTCGAAGCGGGCGAGCCGCCTTGCTTCCGCCTCGTTGCCGTTGACCGGGAAGGTGTCATAGGTCCGGCCGCCCGGATGGGCAACATGATAGATGCAGCCGCCGATCGAACGCTTCGACCATGTATCATAAATGTCAAAAGTCAAAGGCGTGTTGATCGGCAGCACAGGATGCAGACCGGAGGCCGGCTGCCAGGCCTTGTAACGGACGCCGGCGACCGACACGCCCGCCGTGCCGGTCGGCGTCAGCGGCAGCGTGCGGCCGTTGCAGGTGACGGTATAACGCGCCGTATTGCTGGTTTCGAGCCGCACCTGAAGCCGTTCGACGGACGAGTCGACATAGCGGACGGTGCCGCCCGGCGCGCCTTCTTCGCCCATGACGTGCCAAGGCTCCAGTGCCTGGCGCAGTTCCAGTTTCGAGCCCTCGTATTCGACTTCGCCGCAGAAGGGGAAGCGGAATTCGAGCTGGGCCTTGAACCATTCCGGGCTGACGTCGAAGCCGTTTTCGCGAAGGTCGGCAAGCACGTCGAGGAAATCGGCCCAGACGAAGTGCGGCAGCATAAAACGGTCGTGCAGGGTCGTGCCCCAGCGGACGAACTTGCCGTCGACCGGGTTGATCCAGAAGCGGGCGATCAGCGCGCGCACCAGCAATTGCTGGGCAAGCGACATGCGAGCGTTCGGCGGCATCTCGAAGCCGCGGAACTCGATGAGGCCGAGCCTTCCGGTCGGGCCGTCGGGCGAAAACAGCTTGTCGATGCAGATCTCGGCGCGGTGGGTGTTGCCGGTGACATCGGTCAAAAGGTTGCGGAACAGCCGGTCGACCAGCCAGGGAAGCGGCTGCTGGCCGCGACCGGGGGCAGCGATCTGCGCCATGGCGATCTCCAGCTCGTACAAGCTGTCGTGACGGGCCTCGTCGATGCGCGGCGCCTGGCTGGTCGGGCCGATGAACATGCCGGAGAAGAGGTAGGACAGCGAAGGGTGGCGCTGCCAGTGGAGGACGACGCTCTTCAAGAGGTCGGGACGGCGGAGGAACGGGCTGTTGTTCGGATTGGCGCTGCCGACGACGACATGGTTGCCGCCGCCGGTGCCGGTATGACGGCCGTCGATCATGAACTTGTCAGCGCCGAGCCGGGTGGCCCGCGCCTCCTCATAGACCGCAGTGGTGATGTCGACGCATTCCTTCCAATTCGAGGCCGGATGAATGTTGACCTCGATGACGCCGGGATCCGGAGCGACGCGGATGACGTTGATACGCTCGTCCGGCGGCGGCGGGTAGCCTTCGATATGAACGGGAAGCTTAAGTTCGGCCGCAGCGTTTTCGGCCGCGGCGATCAACTCCAGATAATCCTCGATGCGCTCGACCGGTGGCATGAAGACGCAGAGCCTGCCGTCGCGCGGCTCGACCGACATGGCGGTGCGCACGGCGCCGCCGATCTCACCGAGCGTCTGTTCGATCCGGCCGCGATTGCTCTCGCCAGCCTGGAAGGAGGCTTCCGGCATGGCGCGGCCAGCCGGCACGAAGACATCGGGCAGCGGTCCGCGCGGGATCGTCGGATCGGCAGGGTGGATATAGGGATAACGTGCCGGGGGAACATAAGGCAGGGTGCCGAGCGGTAGGCGGTAACCGATCGGGCTGTCGCCCGGGACGAGGAAGATCCGGCCGCGGCGGCTGCGCCATTTCTCGCTGATCCAGACGCGGCTTTCGGCCGCCTTGGCGTTCCATGCCTGAACCGGGAGGACGTAACCTGTGGCGACGGTAAGGCCGCGGGCAAAGACCCGGGCGATGCGGTTACGCTCTTCGGGATCCTTCAGCTTCGAATTCGCCGGATCGACGTTTTCGGGAAGATTGCCTTCCTTGATGATCCAGTCGGCTGGATCCTCGTAGGCCGGCTGCACCATGTCGGGCTTGATCGCCAGTTCTCTTGCGATTGCCGTCAGCAGTTTCTCGGCATCCTCGGCGGTAACGCCGGTATCCTTGCCTTCGGCCGCGACCAGATCGAGGTTCTGCCAGACCGGCTTGCCGTCGCGACGCCAGTAGAGCGAGAATGTCCAGCGCGGCAGGCTTTCGCCCGGATACCATTTGCCCTGGCCGTAATGCAGGAAGCCGCCGGGGGCGAAGCGTTCCTGCAGCCTGCGGATCAGGCTGTCGGCCTTTTCGCGCTTGGTCGGGCCAACGGCGGCGGTGTTCCATTCTTCGGACTGGAAATCATCGATCGAAACAAAGGTCGGCTCGCCGCCCATCGTCAGGTGCACGTCCTCGGCCTCGAGGACACGGTCGACCGTCTCGCCGAGTTCGTTGAGCTCCTCCCAGCTTTCGTCGGAGAAAGGCTTGGTGATGCGCGGATGTTCGGCGACGCGCGACACCTTCATGTCGAAGGCGAATTCGGTTTCGGCCTCGCCGAAATAACCGCCGGAGATCGGAGCGGCATTGCGGTAGTGCGGGGTGGCGGCAAGCGGGATGTGGCTTTCGCCGGTCAACAGGCCGGAGGTCGGATCGAGGCCGACCCAGCCGGCGCCGGGCAGATAGACCTCGGCCCAGGCATGCAGGTCGGTGAAATCGACTTCGGTGCCGGAGGGGCCGTCGAGCGCCTTCAGATCTGGCGTCAGCTGGATGAGATAGCCGGAGACGAAGCGGGCGGCCAGGCCGAGATGACGAAGGATCTGGACGAGCAGCCAGCTGGTGTCGCGGCAGGAGCCCTTGGCACTTTCCAGGGTTTCCTCTGGCGTCTGCACGCCGGTTTCCATGCGGATGACATAGCCGATCTGCCGCTGCAGGCGGGCATTCAACCCGACGATCATATCGACCGTCGGCTGGCCGGGCGACCAGTCGAGCGTCGGCAGCAGCGCCTTCAGCCGCGGGCCGGCCGGTTCCGGCGTCATATAGATCGACAGATCTTCTTGGATCGTTTCCGGATAGCCGAAGGGCCATTTGGTCGCCTCTTCCTCGACGAAGAAGTCGAAGGGATTATAGACCGTCATGTCGGCGACGAGATCGACCTCGATCTTGAACTCGGTCACCGGGTCCGGGAAAACGTAGCGGGCGAGGTAATTGCCGTAGGGGTCCTGCTGCAGGTTCACGAAGTGGTTTGAAGGCGTGACCTTCAGCGAGTGGCTGAGCACCCTCGTCTTCGAATGCGAGGCAGGTTTCAGCCGGATGATCTGGGGGCCGAGGCGGACCGGCTTGTCATAAGTGTAATGCGTCAGATGATAGATACTGGCTTTGATCGACATATTTCTCTTTTTATCCGGCTCGCATCGTCGTGCGGCTTGCTGTTCCCGACATCAGTGTGTGCAATGCAGCGAAATAAAGCAAGGAGGGCAGAAGGCTTTTAAGCCGCCTTGGCAAAGGTGACGACCGCCTTCAGACCCTTTCCGTTCAGGCCTGGCTCCAGCGTCAGGTCGGCGTTGAAAAGATTGGCGATTTCCTCGACGATCGGCAGGCCGAGGCCAGTGCCTTGCGCACCAGTTTGATTGCCGCGCGAAAAACGCCCGCGCACTGCCTCCAGTTTATTGCGGGGAATACCGGGGCCGTTGTCCTCGACTTCGAGGCGGATCGTCTCCGTGGCTGCAATGA
Organism: Rhizobium sp. 268; assembly: GCF_036571585.1. Taxonomy (NCBI): domain Bacteria; kingdom Pseudomonadati; phylum Pseudomonadota; class Alphaproteobacteria; order Hyphomicrobiales; family Rhizobiaceae; genus Rhizobium; species Rhizobium sp. 268. The sequence goes on from NZ_JAPPSO010000007.1 coordinate 117,664, forward strand.
TGCGGACGGTGACCTCCGCCCCTTTGCCGGCATAGGCGATGGCATTTCCGGCAAGGTTGCGCAGCATTTCGCCGATCAGCAACGGTTCGGCGCGGATCATCGCCGGGCTCTCGCCCTCGAAGCCGAGATCGATACCGGCGACGGCAGCGGTCGGGATCTGTTCGCCGGTGATTTCCTGGGCGATGGCGGCAAGATCGATGGCGGAGGCGGTCAGCGCCTCCTTGGCGGTAGCGGCGTCGATCTTTGCCATCAGCAGAAGCTGCGCGAGGATGCGTTCGGCATGCGCCACGGCCTGATCCCCCTTCAGCGCTGCCGCCTGGGCCTCCGTAAGCGAGCCGGCGCGGGCGGAAAGGGCGAGCTGAGTGCGGATGATCGCCAGGGGCGTGCGCAGCTGATGGCTGGCATTGCCGGTGAAATGGCGCAGCGCATCGAGCGCCGATTGCAGGCGGACCATGAAGCTGTTCACCGTATCGACCAGCGGCTCGACCTCGCTCGGCACGGTCTGCTCGATCGGGTGCAGGTCATCGGGGCTGCGTTCGCCGATGGCATCGCCGAGTTTGTAGAGCGGGCGCAGAGCCACGGTGACCGAGATCCAGACGATGACGGCGGCACCGGCGATCATGAAGGCGAGGCGCAGTGCCGAGCGCACGAGGATCGCTTGCGCCAACTGCCGTCGGGCGATCGTGGTTTCGGCGACCGTCACCACGAAGGGCACGGAGCGAATGCCTGTCGAGGCGGAGCGTTCGAGCGTGGCGACGCGGATCGGCTCGCCGCGGAAGGTGTCGTCGGCGAAAGCGGCAGCATTGGCTGGCGTTTTCTTTAGGACCGGCAGCGACTGGTAGCCGGTGATGAATTTGCCCGGCGGACCGTCGACGCGGTAGAAGACGCGGTCCTGCGCGGCCGAGGTCAGCATTTCAAGCGCGACATAGGGGATATCGACCTGCAGCGAGCCGTCCTCGGCAACGACGACACGTTCGGCGATCGCCAGCGCCGAGCCGGCGAGAACACGGTCGGAGACGATGTTCGAGGTCTGCACAGCCTCGCGATAGGTATCGGCAAGCGCCAGCGTGCCGATGACGGCCGTGGAGACGAGCAGCCAGAAGAGAAGCCGGCGCCTGAGGGAATAGGCTGATCTCATGAGGCCTCAGGGAGCTTGTCGAGATAATAGCCGATGCCGCGGGCGGTCTTGACCGTCAGGCCGTGCGGCGAGAGACGTTTCCTCAGGCGGCTGACATATTGCTCGATGGCGTTCGAGGAAATGTCGTCGTCGAAGGCCGTCAACGACTGAATGATCGCTTCCTTGGCGACGACCTTGCCGGCCCGCATGAAAAGAATTTCGAGCAGCCCGAGCTCGCGGGCGGGAATATCGAGCGGTGTGGCGCCGGCCGAAAAAGCGCGGGAATTGAGATCGAAGGAGATGCCGCCAAAACTGACGGTCGCCGAGCGCAGGCCCGCCTGGCGGCGCAGAAGCACGCGCACGCGGGCCTCGAATTCAGCTATGTCGAAAGGTTTGATCAGATAGTCGTCGGCGCCGAGATCGAGGCCCTTCACCCGTTCTTCCGGCGTGCCGCGCGCGGTCAGGATGAGGACGGCCGCCTGGTTCTGCCGGGCGCGCATGGCACGCAACACGTCGAGCCCGTCCATCTCGGGCAGGTTGAGGTCGAGAATGACAAGATCGAAATTTTCCGCGGCGATGACCGCATTGGCGGATGCGCCGTCATGGACGACATCGACGGCATGGCCCGTGCCGCGCAAGATCGCCGACAGGCCGTCGGCCAGCGCGATATTGTCTTCGGTAAGCAGGATGCGCACGGATGTCCCCTGTTTTTCAAGGGAGATTACAGAGGTGAGGGAGCGATGTCACAGCGATTTTGAAGATTGGTGAACGGCCGTGGGAAAGCCGATTTCAGCTCCCGGTCCTTTCGATCCGTTCGCGCTGCATCATTGCGGCGGCCAGTAGTCTCCGGAAGCGGGGATCGTCGCGGATGTTGTCGAGATCGGAATCATTGTTGAACCATTTGATGTGGTAGACGGAGCTGTGCGGCAGCAGCCTCTCAAGGAGATCGATCGCCTGGTCGACATCGCCGAGGACGGAATAGACGCAGGCGAGATTATACTGCGCGACGATGTCGTCGGGATCGATGGCGATGGCGCGGGCGGCCCAGTCGCGCGCTCTCTTGGTATCGCCCATATGCGCAAGCGCCAGCGCGCCGCGATGGGCCGGGCCGGAATTTTCCGGATTGAGGTTCAGCGCGCGTTCGGCGCGCAGCAGACCGAGACGCGCCCAGTTTTCCGTATCCAACACACGGCCGAGCGATCGGTAGGCCGACATCAGATGGATCGGCGAGACGTAGTCGTCAGGGCGGATCGCGGCGGCGCGGGTGAAATATTGAACCGATTCGGCAAAGTTGCCGTGCATGAAGAAGAACCGGGCATAATGGAAATTCGCCTCGAACAGGTTCGGGTCGAGCGCCAGGGCACGTTCGAAGGCCGCCGCCGCTCTGTCATCAAAGCCGCTCTGATGCAGGGCCAGACCGTGAGAGGCATGGGCCTCGGGAAGGTCGGGATCAAGTGCCAGCGCGCGGGCGCTCATCTCGAGGATGCGCCGCAGCGGCACGTCGTCAGGAGCCCAGTCGCGGATCGCCGCGTCACAATCGGCGATGCCGGCATAGGCGCGGGCATAATCCGGGTCGAGCTCGACCGCCTTGCAGAACATCCGCCTTGCGAGCTGGAGATAGGATTTGGTCCAGGTGTGGGAGAGCTGGCGGCCGCGGAGATAATAAGTATAGGCCTCGACATTGGCGGTCGGCTCATTGGCGATCGCCTTCTTCTCCTCCGGCAGCAGACGCACCTTCAACTGGCCGACGATCGCATGGGTGATCTCATCCTGGATGGCGAAGATGTCGGTCAGGTCGCGGTCGTAACGTTCGGCCCAGAGGTGATCGCCATTGGCGGTGTCGATCAGCTGGCCGGAAATGCGAACGCGATTGCCGAAAATGCGCACACTTCCCTCGAGCACGTAGCGCACGCCAAGTTCCTGGGCGAGCCGTTTCACCTTCACCGATATGCCCTTGTAGGTGAAGATGGTATTGCGCGGCACCACGTGCAGGCTGGAGATCTTGGAGAGATCGGTGATGATGTCTTCGGTGATGCCGTCGGAGAAATAGTCCTGGTCGGCATCGCCGCTCATATTGGTAAAGGGCAGCACGGCGATGAAGCAGGTATTGCGGTTCTGCGCGACCAATTTCGCCGAGGAGGGCGGCGCCAGGGTGACGGTATAGACCTGAACCGGCTGCCGGATGTTCTTGAGCATATGCTCGCCGATGAACTCGAAGCCGAGATTGAGGCGCGCGCCGACCTGATCGCGTACCGAGGCCGAGACGGCGATGCCGCCCGGCGCTGCGATACGCTCAAGCCTGGCGGCAAGATTGACGCCGTCTCCGAAGATATCGCCGTCCTCGACCACGACATCACCGAGATTGATGCCGATACGAAATTCGACGCGTTCGTCCTTGGGCACGTTCTCGTTGCGGGCCGCCATGCTGCGCTGGATTTCGGCAGCACAGGCGACGGCATTCACAACGCTCTGGAATTCGGCAAGGATGCCGTCGCCGGTAAGTTTGACGATCCGGCCCTTGTAGTCCGAAATCCGAATGTCGACCAGTTCGCAGCGGTGGCGGTTCAGCGCCTGCAGCGTGCCGGCCTCATCAATGCCCATCAGTCGGCTATAGCCAACGACATCCGCAGCGAGAATAGCGCTCAGTCGTCGTTCCATGACCCCTCCCATGGATCTTCCCAGAATAGTCCTAGCTTTTTATAGAGTTTTTGTCGCGTAGAGTCGTCCCACGAATAACAAAATTCGGGCGGTTTCGACGGTTTGACACGGCAGCGCGACCATATAGCGTCGCCGATCTTCATCAATACTCTGAATGGGTGAAGGATGGCGTTCGACGCTAATCCTTTGTGGTGAAATGGCGATCATAATCGGAGAAAGCGGAGTGATGTGCTTTGGACGATGCTTCGGGGTCGGTATTCGATCGAGTGGCCCTTGATCGGTTTGGAGGCGTGAACCATGTGCACGGCCGGGAGGAAGATGGCCAGGGTATGCAACACCGTCGACAATGTGATTCGCGGTTGCTGCGAGACCGGCGCCGGCTATTGTGGGCGGCGTTTGTGCGCGACGGAGATTTTGAATGACAGGTTCGGCCCGGCATTTTCTGGAGTTTCATGATATTCCGGAGGCCGGGCTTCGATCGATTGTCGCTCGCGCGGGCAAGCTCGCCGAAGCCTGGGATGAGCGTGCAATGCCGCAGAGCCTTACGGGAAAACGCGTCGCGCTGATTGTCGACGACGGCGGCTGGCGCAATACGAGTGCCTTCGATCTCGGCGTCCAGGCGATGGGCGGTATCTGCGTGCATGTGCCGATCGGCTTCAATACCAGGGAGGAAACCGGCGATCTTGCGGGTTATCTCGGCAACTGGTTCGACATGCTGGTGATCCGCACGAAGGAGCTTAATACATTGAAGGCGGTGGCGATAGCCGCGCCGGTGCCTGTCATCAATGCACGCACACGCTCCAACCATTCTTGCGAGACGCTCGGTGATCTTGCCTATATTATGAGCCGGCGCGGCTCGATCGACGGGTTGAAGGTCGTTGGCGTGGCGGCGGACGCAAATATCCTCCGCTCCTGGGTCGAGGCGTCGATCGCATTGCCGATCAAGGTGGTGCAGGTCTATCCCGAACGCTGGCACATAAGTGATGCGGCCCTGCTCAACGAGCGGTTTCGCGCGAGCACCGATATGGGCGAGCTATCGGATGCAGGCGTCGTCATCACCGATTCATGGCCGGGGGATTCCGTCTCGGAGGCGCTCGCCGGCTACCGGATCGGGACCGATATTCTCGACCGCTTGCCAGAGGATGCGATCTTCCTGCCGTGTCCACCGGTGACACGCGGCCAGGAGGTGACGGCGGAGGCGATGGAGCATTCGCTTTGCCAAAGTCGCGCCGCCAAGGCCTTCCTGCTGCACGCACAAAATGCGCTGATGGAATGGGTCGTCGCCTAGCTCCACCGCCCTTGCTCCCCTCGGCATGCTGAGGCATTGTTGCGGCATGAGGAGAGTTTTCATCTTGCTGCTGGCGTTCTGGCCGGGCTTTGCGCTGGCCGATCAGGCTTTCTATGCGGCGAAATCCGGCAATGCGGATGCGCCGGTGTTGACGGTTTATTCCTCGCTCGACGAGCCGTTGGCGCAGCCGATGATCCGGGGTTTCCAGGAAGCCAATCCCGACGTCGCGGTCAAATACGAGGACATGCTGACCGGCGATATCTACGACCGGATCGTCCGTGAGACGGATGCCGGCAAGAAGACGGCGGACTTTGCCTTTTCCTCGGCGATGGACTTGCAGGTGAAGCTGTCCAATGACGGATATGCGCAGGTCAGCAACCTGCCGATGAGTGCTGCATGGCCGAAATGGGCGAACTGGCGCAACACCGCCTATGCGCTGACCTTCGAGCCGGCGGTGTTCGTCTATCACAAGCCGAGTTTTGTGCATGAGCCGGTGCCGAGCTCGCGGGCGGAATTCGTCGGTTACCTGACCCGCAAGGGCAACGAGGTCTATGGGCGGATCGGCACCTACGATATCGAGCGCTCCGGCGTCGGTTTTCTGTTCATGGCGCGTGACCAGGAGCAGTTCGGCGATATCTGGTCGGTGATCGGAGCGATGGGGGCTGCCGGCGTCAAGCTCTATTCGACGAGTTCGGCGATCCTGGAGCGTGTTGCCGACGGGCGCTTCGTGCTCGGCTACAATATTCTCGGCTCCTACGCGGCCGACTGGGCCTCGCGCTATCCGGATGTCGGCATCGTACTGCCGAAGGACTATACCGTGGTAATGTCGCGGATCGGGCTGGTGCCGCAGGCGGCGGCCGAGCCGGAGCTCGGCCGGCGCTATCTCACCTTCTTCATGTCGAGGGAAGGGCAGACGATCATGGCGCGCGAGCTGCAGATCCCAGCCGTCAGCCCCGAGGTGGCTGGCGAAAATACCGCCAATACGCTGCAGGAACTGCTCGGCGCCCAACTGCGGCCGGTGCCGGTCAGCCCCGGGCTGATGGTCTATCTCGACCAGGTGAAACGGGCGCGGCTGATCGCACACTGGAACGAGGTGTTGCGGGCGCAGTGAAGCGTTTCAGGGGTCGGCCGGTCCACACAGAGGACCCCAGTTTAGACCGGCGCCCGGCAATTACGGCAAAAAAGTGGCCCCTTCTCCTGGATATCTCACCGATGTCAGCTAAATGACAGCTTGTTGTGGTGGCTTTGGCTACTTCTTCTCCGTGGAGGCGGAGAGCTGAAGCCTTGGGAGGTATTCTGCTCGTCATTCAGGACGCTTGCGTCCGCTGGCCAGCCGTTCCTCCCGATTCCTAAAGAATAACAGGCGGTTTGCTCAGCCGCCCACGGAGGACACATCGTGAAGCACACATTCATCGCAACCCTTCTTGCCGCGACCATCGCGCTGCCGGCCTATGCGGCCGACTACACCATCATCGCGCCGGCTGCGCCCGGCGGCGGCTGGGACCAGACGGCCCGTTCGCTGCAGACGGCGCTGCAGCAGGAGAAGATCGCCGGCAACGTGCAGGTCCAGAATGTTCCGGGCGCCGGTGGCACCATCGGTCTGGCACAGTTCAGCAGCCAGGCTGCCGGCAATCCGAATTCGCTGATCGTCGGCGGCTATGTCATGGTCGGCGCGATCCTCACCAACAAGTCGCCGGTGACGCTCAAGGACGTCACGCCGATCGCGCGTCTGACCGGTGAATATGAAGCCGTCGTCGTTCCTGCCTCTTCCGAGATCAAGACGATGGCCGATCTGGTTGCGGCGCTGAAGAAGGATCCGGGCGCGGTTTCCTGGGGCGGCGGTTCGGCCGGCGGCACCGACCACATCACGGTCGGCCTGATCGCCAAGGCTTCCGGCGTCGATCCGACGAAGATCAACTACGTTGCCTTCTCCGGCGGCGGTGAAGCGCTCGCCGCCATTCTCGGCGGCCAGGTCACAGCCGGCGTCTCGAGCTACAGCGAGTTCGAATCGCAGGTGAAATCCGGCACGCTCCGTCTTCTCGCCGTCTCCAGCGACAAGCGCATCGACGGCGTCGATGCCCCGACGCTGAAGGAAGCCGGCACCGACGTCACCATCCAGAACTGGCGCATGGTTGCCGCAGCCCCGGGCTTGTCGGCAGAGCAGGTGGCAGGCGTCACCGCCGATTTCGAGAAGCTGCATAGCTCGGCCACTTGGCAGGAAACTCTGAAGACCAAGGGCTGGGCCGACACCTATCTGTCAGGCGACGCCTTCAAGGCGCAGCTCGAAAAGGATGTCTCCGCCACCGAAGGCATTCTCAAAGATATCGGACTTGTTCAATGAGCGAGGATAACACCTCCTCGGCAACCACACGCCGCCCTGATTGGGCGGCGTTCATCATTGCCGTTTTCCTCTTCGTCGTCGCCGGCGTAATGGCCTGGGATGCCTCGCATCTGAAGACGATCGCGCAATACGACCGCATCGGCCCGGCGACGGTGCCTCAAGTGGTGGCGTTCGGCCTCTTCTGTCTCGGGGTCTGGACCGTCGCCGAAGCCTGGCGCGGCGAGTTTCCGGAGCGCGACCGGCAGGAAGTGGCGCCCGTCATCTGGATCGTCGCTGGTCTTGCCGGCCAGATGCTGCTGCTGCGTGTCGCCGGTTTCTCGATTGCCACCGGCATCCTCTTCGCACTGACGGCTCGCGGTTTCGGCAAACGCAAGCTCTGGTTCTCGCTGCCGCTTGGCATCGTCCTCAGCTTCGTCGTCTGGGCGATTTTCTCGCAGCTGCTGCAGTTGACGCTGCCGGCCGGCCCGCTCGAACATCTGTTCTTCTGATCGCGCGGACGCGCTGTCAGCTCTTTTGATTTTACGCGGCGCCTGACCTCGAAATCACATGGTCGGGAACGCTGCTTGGGACACCAAGATGAGCACATTCGAATTCCTATGGCAGGGTATCCTGGTTGCGATGCAGCCGATGAACCTGGTTTATGCGCTGGTCGGCGTGACGCTCGGCACCGCCGTCGGCGTGCTGCCCGGCATCGGCCCGGCACTCACCGTGGCGCTGCTGTTGCCCGTCACCTACAAGCTCGATCCCGGCGGCTCGCTGATCATGTTCGCCGGCATCTATTATGGTGGCATGTATGGCGGCTCGACGACCTCGATCCTGCTCAACACGCCGGGTGAAAGCGCCTCGATCGTCACGGCGCTCGAGGGCAACAAGATGGCGCGCGCCGGGCGCGGCGGACCGGCGCTGGCGACAGCGGCGATCGGCTCCTTCGTCGCCGGCCTGATTGCGACGCTGGGGCTCGCCTTCATTGCTCCTTATATTGTCAAGCTGGCGCTGGTCTTCGGGCCGCGCGAATATTTCGCGCTGATGGTGCTTGCCTTCGTCACCGTCTCCTCGGCCTTCGGCGATTCAGCCCTTAGGGGTTTGACGGCGCTGTTCATCGGCTTCGCGCTCGCCATGGTCGGCATCGACCAGCAGACGGGGCAGGCGCGGCTTTCCTTCGGCATTCCCGACCTGCTCGACGGTGTCGAGGTGACGACGCTTGCGGTGGCGATGTTTGCGATCGGCGAGACGCTTTATATCGCCGCGCAGGGCAACCGCATCGCCGAGAAGGTCGAGGCGGTCAAGGGTTCGTTGTGGATGACGGCTGAGGACTGGGCGCGGTCCTGGAAGCCCTGGCTGCGCGGCACCTTGATCGGCTTTCCGATCGGCGCGATGCCGGCGGGCGGCGCTGAAATCGGCACTTTCCTCTCCTATGCCACCGAAAAGCGGCTGGCGAAGAACCCGGAGGAGTTCGGCCATGGCGCGATCGAAGGCGTGGCCGGTCCAGAGGCTGCCAACAACGCGTCGGCCGCTGGCACGCTGGTGCCGCTTCTGACCCTCGGCCTGCCGACGACGGCGACCGCGGCCATCATGCTTGCCGGCTTCCAGCAATACGGCTTGCAGCCGGGGCCGCTGCTGTTTGCCACCAATCCGCAGCTCGTCTGGGGGCTGATTGCCAGCCTGCTCATCGCCAATGCGATGCTGCTGGTCTTGAACCTGCCGATGATCGGGCTCTGGGTAAAGCTGCTGACGATTCCGAAGCCTTGGCTTTACGCGGGCATCCTGCTGTTTGCGACACTTGGGACGATCGGCGCCAATCCGTCGGTGTTCGAACTCGGCATGCTGCTCGCCTTCGGCTTGCTCGGCTATCTCATGCGGCTCTTCGGCTATCCGATTGCGCCTGCCGTCGTCGGCCTGATCCTCGGGCCGCTGGCCGAGCAGCAGCTGCGCCGTGCGCTGGCGATCAGCCAAGGCGACGTCACGACGCTGGTGATGTCGCCGATCGCCGCCGGACTGCTGATCGTTGCGGCGGCTGCCTTTCTCATCCCGCTGATCCTGCGGATTCGCGGTCGCGGCCAGGTGCTGTCGCAGCTGGCTGCAAACGAAGACTAAAAAGACGACATTACCCCTCCCTCAAGGCTGGCCATGGAAACATGCGCCGGCCTTCTGTTTTTGCATGGCTGCGGTGATTTTCTGAGCATTGTGGGGCGACCTGCGCGATATCATCTATAAGGGGTCAATCAAAACAAGAGGAAATGGACAATGTCCGCCATCCGCAATTCAGTCCGCACAGGTTTCTTCGGTCGCGCATTTGCAGTGCTTGGCGCCGCAAATGCTGTCAGCGCCGCCGTTGAAGCCGGCCGCCGGCCGCGTGCCAGCGACCTGAGGGAACTCCGCATCAACCCGGTCTCCTTCGGTCATGTTTCCCGCTAACAAGCTGGAAGCGATGCATGAATGAATTAGCCCGCAACCGATTGGTCGCGGGCTTTATTTTTGTCCAAAGGGAAGGCCGCAACGCCAAGCGCTGCGGCTCTGTTTCTAAATGCATTGCAATCGTCAGGCGTGAAGCTCTTCCTGCCGGTTGGCATGATCCTCCACCCGCTCGCGCCTGTTGTGGCGAATGGAAGACCAGAGCGACAGACCGATCAGCGTCGCGCCGCCGAGCCCGGTGATAACCTCGGGGATGTGCACCAGGGTCTGCGCATACATGATTACCGAGAGGATCAGGATGGCGTAGAAGGCGCCGTGCTCGAGATAGCGGTATTCGGCAAGTGTCCCCTTCTCCACCAGCATGATCGTCATCGAGCGCACATACATGGCGCCGATACCGAGGCCGATCGCAATGACGAAGAGGTTCTGCGTCAATGCAAAGGCGCCGATGACGCCGTCGAAGGAGAAGCTGGCATCCAGCACCTCGAGGTAGATGAAGGCGCCGAGGCCGCCCTTGGCGGCAGCACTCATCGTCTGTTGCGAGGCATCGAGCAGTTCACCCACCACCTCGACCGCCAGGAAGGTGAGCAGCCCGTAGATGGCGCAATGGACAAAGACGCTCGCCTGCTCGCCGCCGATCAGCCAGGAGAAAACCAGCATCAGCGCCAGAACGAAAGCGATCTCGATGCCCCTGATGGTGGCTGAGCGCGCCATCACCTTTTCCAGGCCTCGGAACCAATGGATTTTCTTCTCGTGGTCGAAGAAGTAGCTGAGGCCGACCATCATCAGGAAGGTGCCGCCGAAGGCTGCGATCGGCAGATGCGCGTCATTCATGATGCGGGCATATTCTTCCGGCTCACGGGCGGCAAGCACAAGCGCATCCCAGGGGCCGATCCGTGCCGCGATCGCAACGATCGCCAGCGGAAAGACAATGCGCATGCCGAAGACGGCGATGATGATGCCCCAGGTGAGGAAGCGCTTCTGCCAGGCCGGTGTCATCTCCTTCAGCTTGTTGGCGTTGACGATGGCATTGTCAAAGGAGAGCGAGATCTCAAGGACCGCAAGCACGGTGCAGATGAAGAAGACGGTCGCCATGCCGCCGATCGTGCCTGTCGTCTGCCAGCCGAGCACGGCGCCGAGAAGTAGGCCGAGGGCAGTGACGATGAAGGCCCAGCGGAAATAGCTGAGCGAGGAGTGGTGGGTCGCGGGCTGGTTCATGGCCGCACCTCGCGGCCGCAAATCATGGCGGAGAGGGAGGAGCGCGGCATACCACAACGGGCATGCGGATAAGGCATGGTGATCTTGTTCATCGATGAAAAATCCGCCGGCTAAGCTGCAGGCGGTACCGACATCACGAGAGCGCCGTAAAAACTCTCGCCAGAGGGGCCCGGCACCAAACTTACCCGCAGCCGATGTCTGGAAGGCTGGGGACAGGCCATAGGTAATCAACTTCGCGAGGCAGTCAAGGCCGGCGGCCGCACGGAGACGAAGTGTTTTTTTGGAACCATCCCGGTGCCTGCTCGTTAGACACTGGTTGAGCTTAAAAAGGAGGCCGATGATGCACACTTCGACCCATGTTCCCGACAAACGCACGGAGGCGTCCGACCGCATGAAGCGGGCGAAGCCGAACCGCATGCAGAAGGCGCAGGTGCTGCCGCCGCATCATGTCGACCTGACTCTGACCCCGGGCGTCTACCACGACATCCACGTGCCAGCCCACGTTACCGGTGCGGATCTTTCCAAGGGTGGTCCCGACATCAAGGGTAATGCAGAAAGCAAGAAATAACCGGCATTGCGCAAGCCTGCTTGGCGCGGCTTACCGCAGAATTGAAACAGGGTGAGAAACAATATGACGATCAACTTTGTGCCCCGCGAGATTTTTATCCGGCACGAAAACGAATGGCAGGCCGTGCGCGAGGCGGCGGACGAGCGCATTGATATCGGCAAACGCCAGAAGCCGCTTACCGCCTCCGGCGGCCCGGCGCCGGTTGGGACAAGCGATGCTCCGGCCGCACGCTCCGAATGACGAATCAGACAGGCGCAATGATATACGCCCGGCATATGCCGGGCGTTTCGTTTTCTACTGCTCTTTGTCCCGATCGGCGCGCCGGGCGGAATTGTAGCCGAATCGGTGTTCGAGCTTGCCGAAGGCGAAGAGCACGCAAATGGCAGCCAACGTCGTGAAGAAGGCGATCGGCCAATATCCGAAACCCATGGCAAGGCCGATTGCGCCGGAAAGCCACATGCCGGCCCCCGTCGTCAGCCCGTGCACCCGGCCCCTGGCAAAGACGATCATGCCGGCGGCAAGGAAGGCGACGCCGGCGGTCACGGCTTCGATGACGCGCAGCGGGTCGATCCGCACCTGCTCGTCATCGGCAAACCCCGGCATGTGCACCGCCTCGATCGAAATGATGGCGAAGAGGGCAGCAGCAAGACTGATCAGAATATGGGTGCGGAAGCCTGCCGGGCGGTCGCGTGCCTCACGCTCGAAGCCTATCAACCCGCCGAAGACGATGGCACCGAGCAGGCGGGCAAAGATGATGGGATAGTGGATACGCGACGCCGGTATCATGTCGGCGATGATCAGATCCATGGATTTTCCTACAACGGATGAATTTTTCGCTGGCTAACGTCTGAGCGCTAGATTTGTTCGGCTTTTTTCACTCATTCGCGTGGATTCCACGCAGCGCTTCTCCCAAGCCGGCTGGTATTCGCATGAAAGATCGGCGAACCCGGCATCGTCGTGCCGCGGCGCCAACCTTTCAGAAAGGATTGGGCGGCGATAATCCCGGCCTCACGGGATTCGGACAGATGGCCAAGACAGCGACACGCGGCCGCCGCAAGGCGCCGGCGAGAGGAAAGAGCAAAGCGCGCAGCAGCGGTGGCGGATTGCTGCCCTGGGCGGTGATCGGCATTGCCGCGATCGGCGGCATCGTCGCCCATGACCATTGGAGGAGCATCCAGCCGATGTTTGCCCGGCAATCGGCGCCGGTGGCGCGCGAAACGGCGGAGCGTAGACCTGCCGCCAGGAAGGACGTGCCGCCGAAGCAGGTGGCGCTTGCCACACCCACGCCGAAAGCCGTACCGCCGGCGCCGCAATCGCAGCTGCTGCCGCCGGCGACCATCCCGACGCCAGCCGTCCAGCCGGGCAAGGCGGTGCCGTCTCCACTTACCCCCGCCAATCCGGAAACCGGGACAATCGCTTTTGGTTATTGCGGGCAAGGCGCCCATATCAACTGCGTCGGCGATGGCGGCGTCTTCTGGTACAAGGGGGAGAAGATCGTGATCGCCGATATGGCAAGCCCGGTCGTCTACCAGGCGCGATGTGACGGCGAACGTAGGGTGGCCTTTGCCGCAAAGTCTCGGCTGCTGGCCCTTCTGAACGCCGGTCCCTTCACCATAAATGCTGCGGGCAAGGCTGAGCCATCCGGAGCGCCGCGTGTTGTCTCGCGCGACGGGCGCTCGTTCGGCGCGCAGCTGATCAATGAAGGGCTGGCGCGCAAGCCAGGCGCTGCCGGCGGTGCGTGGTGCGCCTGACGGCTAGAACATTTTCACACAATCCCGGACGCTAAACCGCTGCGCCCTTTTGCCGGGATTGCTCTACTTTCCCTTTTTCACCAGCTTGCCGCCGGTGCGGAAGCTGCCGGTAAACGAGGAATCCTTGCTTTCGGCCGTACATTCGATCGCAATCGGCTTGCCGGCATAGGGATTGCCGAAGGTGCAGAAGCCAGCGACCTTAACCTCCCCGGTCATCTTATTGCCGACGCCTGTGGTGACGAGGCTGAGCGGCAGGCGGGCATTGCCGTTGGAAGCGGGCTTGATGCCGCTGCCATCGCCCTGAAAGCCGAGCGCCTTGCCGTCCGACGTGAAGATGAAGGTCACCAGGCCATTGACCAGCGTGACGCTGGCGAGTTCGTTCTTGCAGCCCTTGGTGGCGTCGAACTTGGCGACGACAAGCTTGGCGCATTTGCCGGAGAGCGTGATGACGCCGGGCGCGCCTGGAAACGTCTCGGCAGGAGACGCTGGCGCTGCAGCGGCCGGCAAGGCGAGGGCGGCGGAAAAAATTGCGGCGGCAACAGGCGCGGATAATTTCATTTCGATCTCAAACCCCATGTGCTGGCGAGGCGAATCACCACCTCATCCTCGGTTCGGCCATGGCACGGCTCTGTGTCCGAAATTTGGTTCTGTTGTTCCCCGAGGCGGAAAGTTTCCATCGGCGGCCGGGCTGGCTCGGGAAGCGGTCACAAGGGTCGGCGATGGGTTGGGATGCGGAGCATCGACAACGAACAGATGCGGCATGGCGGTGGCAAGGCGCTGATAGAGCGCCTGCCGTCTTGGACACATTCTGGTCAAGGGGAATGGGCCTAGGCAGGGAAGTCCAGGCCCATTCTTTCCCGATCGGAGGTCAGTCGGATCAGGAATTTGTAGCTGCCGGCACACAGCGCCGTAGCAAGTCGCCAGCAGCCCTTTTATTAGAACGCGCGCTGCAGGCGGAAGTAGCCCGAGGTTACGTCAGCAGCATTGTCCGGATCGAGGTACTGAACCGAGACCTTGGCTGCGAGGTTGTCGACGATCTGGTAGTCGATCGTTACGCCGGCCTTCCAGGCGCTGACGTCGTCGTTGAACTCGCCGGCAGTGACACCGTAGTTGTCGTAGTACTGAACAGCCGGGGTGATCTTCAGCTTGTCAGTCGCCTTGATGGCGTATTCGGCAGCGATTGCCCATTCAGCCTTGTTGTAATAGGCGTTCGGGTTCGTTGCGTAGACAACTGCGAGGCCGAGCGTGCCCGGGCCGACAGCAACCGTACCCATGGCCCGGATGGCGCCTTCTTCGTTGTCGGTGTCGTAACCGGCAGTGATCTGGTAGCTGAAGGCACCGGCCTTGCCGCCGAGACCGACGGCAACGCCGACGTTGTTTGCGGTTTCGCCGTTGTAGAACGGGCTGTCTTCCAGCTCGTCGACGCTGATGCCGGCGTAGAAGGCGTCGGTTTCGTACTGATAACGGATGGAGTTATGCAGCGTGACCGGCGAGCCGATGTCGTCGGTTTCGCCGGAGAGGCCGTCGTCCCACCAGCTGTAGAACAGACCAGCGCGGAAGCCGGCGATGTCGAGGTAAGCGGAGTCGAGCTGAGCCTTCTGGGCAGAGGCGTTGTCAGCATTGAACTGCATGACGATGACGCCGGTCAGCGGACCGTATTCGGTGTCGCTCTTGGCGGTGAACTGAACCTGGCCGCGCGTACGGGCGTCCCAATCCGAGTCGTTGGCGACAGAACCGCCGCCGCTGGCGCCGATCGAGCTGGCGTTCGGAGCGACGTCAACCTGGAAACGGATATAGCCGTTGATCTTGAGGCAGGTTTCGGTGCCCGGGATGTAGAAATAGCCGGTGCCGTAAGCGTCGCAGACGCGAACATATTCAACCGGTTCCGGCTCGGCAGCAACGATAGCGTCAGCAGCCTGGGCGCCGGATACTGCTGCGAGAGCAGCAGCGGAGCCGAGAAGAAGGCTCTTGATGTTCATGGAATAACCTCCAGTTCAGATGCAAGAGGATGAAGACCGTTGCCATCGGCAGTCCCTACGGATCTTCACCCCGTGTGAGCGAAGCGGCGCCTTTTGGCTTGGCGCCTGCCTCGCCGCGGAACTTACATAGGGGATGCTGCGCCGCAACAACGATATCAATCATGACAGCAGGCCGGCATGGTTATGTTGCTGAAATAACACGCGTTTTGTCACAAACTCGTCATCTGTCCGTCACAAACAACGAAGGGCTGAGGGCTCGTGAGTGGTATGCAATTGATGCTCGAATGAGCGCGTTCTTATATGCGAGCGCAGATAATCGCAATCTGCGTGAATCGGCTCAACCTGACCAGCGCGCTTTGTGCGGACGTGCGGATGTCGGGCTCAAAGTCTCACTGGCAGCGGACCAGCGATCGACGCTATGTCGCATGCGCCAGAAGCGACGAAGATCCGGCATCGGCAGTGGTAAAGAAGATAACCGGGAACAATTCACCAATCAGCGGTTTGGCGAAAACCCCTCGTGGGGCAAGGAGATCGGATGGTGGGCGTGACAGGGATTGAACCTGTGACCCCTACGATGTCAACGTAGTGCTCTCCCGCTGAGCTACACGCCCATCCGATGGCGGCGCATAGATCACAAAACCTTCGGAGCCGTCAATAGGCTTTTTTCAGTTTTGTGACACGCCACCCGGCAAGCCTTATGCGGCAAGCATTTTGTTGACCTCGTCGACGAGATCGCGCAGGTGGAAAGGCTTAGAAAGGACCTTGGCATCCTTCGGCGCCTTCGAATCAGGGTTCAGCGCCACGGCCGCAAAGCCGGTGATGAACATCACCTTCAGGTCGGGGTCGAGTTCGGTGGCGCGGCGCGCCAGCTCGATGCCGTCCATCTCGGGCATGACGATATCGGTCAGCAGCAGGGAAAACGGCTCCTCGCGCAGCCGGTCGTAGGCGCTGGCGCCATTGTCATAGGAAAGGACCTTGTAACCGGCCTTTTCGAGCGCTTTCACCAGGAAGCGGCGCATGTCGTTGTCGTCTTCTGCGAGAAGTATCTTCTGAGTCATCAATCCAGACCGCTGATCAATAAGTTTTGGTGGGCTGCCAAGCGTTTACACTAGTCTTGACCCGGTAAACAACCGGTGAATTGCCTGTGCGCGGCCGCATCCCTCCTACATAGTATGGACTTGGGGCCGGGCAACTGGCAACATGGGCACAGCAGCCAGTTCATGACATGGTAAAGAGGGCCGAAAGTGCCGGAGATACGCGAATACGAGCTTTTTGAGGTTCATGAGCCCGTGTCGCAGACCATTCCCTTCGTCTACAACTCCCCGCATAGCGGCCGTATTTATCCACCGGAATTTATCGCCCAGTCCAGGCTCGAGGGCATCGCCATCCGCCGTTCCGAGGATCATTATGTCGACGAGCTCTTCGGCTCGGCCGTGGCACTCGGCGCACCGCTTCTCGCCGCCAACTTTCCGCGCGCCTATCTCGACGTCAATCGCGAGCCCTACGAGCTCGACCCGCGGATGTTCGACGGGCTACTGCCGCCCTATGCCAATGTCAATTCGCTGCGGGTCGCCGGCGGGCTCGGCACCATTCCGCGTATCGTCGCCGAGAACATGGAGATCTATGCGCGGCGGCTGCCGGTGCAGGAGGGGCTCGACCGGGTCGAAGCGGTCTACAAGCCCTATCATGCGACGCTCCGGCGGCTGATCGCGCGGACGCATGTGCAGTTCGGCTTCGGCGTGCTGATCGACTGCCACTCGATGCCCGGCAATGTGCGTGTCGCCGGCTATACCGCACGGCCCGATTTCATCATCGGCGATCGCTACGGCACCAGTGCATCGGCCGAACTTTCGCGCGCCGCCATCGCCATCCTCGAGGAAATGGGTTTCGCGGCAATCCGCAACAAGCCCTATGCCGGCGGCTTCATCACCGAACATTACGGCCGGCCCTCGCGCGGGCTGCATGCGCTGCAGATCGAAGTGAACCGGGCGATCTATGTCGACGAGGTGACGCTGGAAAAACGCGCTGACTTCGCCGCGGTGGCCGAGGCGGTCACGGGTTTCATGCAGCAGATGGCGGATTATGTCGAGAAATTCGCCGGCGATCGGGCGCTGGCCGCCGAATAGCCTGCGTCGATTTCACCGATATTATCCGGCCGGTCTTCGCCGCCAAAAAAAACCGCGCTTGTAAGCGCGGCTAAGTCTAGGGAGGAAACACCCAAGGAGGGTATTTACAGTCAGAAGACTGTACGAAGGAGGCTACTATTGCGTTGCACAAATGTCAAGCAATATATTGCGCTGCGATATCTTTGGGCAGTTCAGCCGAACGGCCCGCGTTTGCATTCCCGCTGCTTTTCGCTATGAAGGCACCACGCCCGCCAGCAAACGGATCGACCATGCTTCCTGACCGCTCGTTCTTCAACCGTCTGGCGGAGGCCGCCAAGGCCGAGACGCTGCCGCGTTTCCGCTCCGGCCTCGACGTCACCAACAAGCTTTCCTCCGGATTCGATCCGGTGACGGAGGGTGACCGGGCGGCCGAACTTGCCATCCGGGCGCTGATCGAAGAGAGTTTTCCCGACCATGGCATTCTCGGCGAGGAGCACGGTAATATCGGGCTCGACCGCGACTATGTCTGGGTGATCGATCCGATCGACGGCACGCGCGCCTTCATATCAGGCCTGCCGGTGTGGGGGACGCTGATCGGTCTGCAGAAAGAGGGCCGAGCGATCATGGGCATGATCGAACAGCCCTTTACCGGCGAGCGTTATTTCGCCGATCAGAATGGTTCGATCTATAGCGGGCCGGAGGGCGAACGGCGGCTGATGACGCGCCAGTGCGAGACGCTTTCGAACGCCATCCTGTTCACCACCTCGCCGCATCTCTTCGCCGGCACGGAGATGGAAAAATACCGGGAGATCGAGGGCCAGGTGCGGCTCTTCCGCTATGGATGCGACTGCTATGCCTATGCGCTGCTTGCCGCCGGCCATATCGATCTCGTCATCGAAAACAGTCTGAAGCCCTATGACGTCGGCGGTATCATTCCGGTCATCGAAGGGGCGGGCGGCATCATCACCACCTGGGACGGCGGGCGGCCTGAGAACGGCGGCTCGATCATCGCCGCCGGCAGCCGGGCCGTCTACGAGCAGGCGATCGCCATCCTGCAGCGTTGATCCGGATCCGCAGGGCTAAACCCATTCATGTGCCGAGGGCGGCGACATCCTGGTTTTCCTCGGCGTCACTGCCGGGAATGAAGGCGTGGAAGGCGGCAAGGGCGGCCGCGCGGTAGGTATCCCGTTCCTGGAGAATCTCGTGGCGGGCGCCGTTGATCGGGATCAGCTGGCCGGCGCGGAAATAACGCGAGAGCCGCTCCTGCGCTGTGTAGGGCACGACACCGTCACGCGTCGGAGCGATGACGATGGTCGGGATGGTGATCGAGAAGAGATGGTAGGGCGAGGTGACCCGGTCCATCGTGCGGAAAGCCTCGGTCAGCCAGCGGGCCGTCGGCGGCCCGAGCGTCAGCTCGGGATGCGCCTTCATCATCGCGACATTGCGCTCAAAGCGGGTTTCGTCCGAGGTCAGCGGGTTGTCGCGGAAATCCGGTTCCTTCAGCTTCGAGGTCAGCGGCAAGGAACCAAGACCGATTGCCGTCAACGCGCCGGCCAGGGCGCGGATGACGCGGGGCGAGGCCGACTGGCCGGTCAGGCCGATAAAGGGCGCCGACAGCACCATGCGATCGATACGGGTGTTGAGATAGGGCGCGGCCGAGAGCGCGATCAACCCGCCTGTGGAATGAGCGAGCAGGTAGAAGGGCAGGCGGGTATCCGGCAGCACCACCTTTTCGAGGAAGGTGTCGAGATCACGTTCGTAATCGCCGAAGCGGCGGATGTGGCCGTGGTTGCGCCGCTTCAGGAGCCGTCCAGAACCGCCCTGGCCGCGCATATCGAAGGTGGCGACCCAGAGACCTTTGGCCGTCAGGTCGCGGATCGTCTCGAAATATTTCTCAATATATTCGTTGCGGCCGTGCAGGATGACGACCGTGCCCTTGGCGACCTGGGCGCCGGAGCGAAAAACGGCATAACGCAGCCGGTGGCCGTCATGGGTTTCGAAGAACCCTTCCGTGCGGTTTTCCGGGGCGGGATTGTCGGGCGTCGAATAGAGAACCTGATCCATGACTTTGCCAATGCGCCGCTGCTGAGTGCTTCGCATCAGGGATAACGCATGGCACCCGGCTTGGAAAGCGGCGGCGTCCGCAAGTCTGCAAAGCGCGAAAAGGGCCGGCAGGAGCATGAGGGTGCTCACAGCCGGCCGAGTTTGAGGCTGAAGAAGAAGGGACGATGCACTTCAGCCATCGGGACCAGATTCACCCGACGCTGCGATCTCTAGGCGCCGGCGCCTGAATGCGCTCCGAACCGGCCGTTCATGCGGGGTTCACGGGCCGGCCGGGCAATTTCGGGAGGGTCTTGAACTCGTCAAATCCCATCACCATCTCCTTTTTGCGGGTGCCGAAGAGGGCCCGCGCAACCGTCCCGAGACCGCCAAAGATGGGGTTTCAGGGGCATTTTATCGCAACACGTCGCTTCCACAGGAGGACATCATGCGTCACGTAGACTTCTCTCCGCTCTATCGCTCGACCGTCGGTTTCGACCGGCTCTTCACCATGCTCGACAGCCTCGCCCAGCCGGAGCAGGCCCAGACCTATCCGCCCTATAATATCGAGCGCACCGGTGAAAACACCTATCGGATCACCATGGCGGTTGCCGGTTTCGACGAGACCGAACTTTCGATCGAAGCCCACGCCCATGTGCTGTCCGTGAAGGGTGAAAAGGCCGAGGAACCTGCCGAAAATGGCGAATTCCTCTATCGCGGCATCGCCAAGCGCGCCTTCGAGCGCCGCTTCCAGCTTGCCGACCATGTCGAGGTGACTGCCGCTTCGCTGAAGAACGGCCTGCTGCATATCGACCTTCTGCGCAACATTCCCGAGGCCATGAAGCCCCGCAAGATTGCGATTGCCGCAGAGCCGGTCGAGGCTCCGAAGGCCATCGAAGCGCAAGTCATCAACGGCTAATCACATCCGTTAAGAAAAAAAACGGCGCTCCGATCGGGGCGCCGTTTTTTATTGCGGCAATAGGTTCAGGCCGGACTGGCGGCTTCGTCTATTTCCTTTTCCGTTGCGCGGCGGGCCGCGGCGGCGGCGTATTTCTGGGCGATGAGGGCGCAGACCATCAGCTGGATCTGATGGAAGAGCATCAGCGGCAGCACGATCGCGCCGATCGACTGGCCTGAAAAGATGACGTTTGCCATCGGCACACCGCTTGCAAGGCTCTTCTTCGAGCCGCAGAAGGTGATGGTGATCTCGTCGGCCTTGTTGAAGCCGAGCCGGCGGCTGCCGAACATTGTCAGCACCAGCACGATTCCGAGGAGAACCATATCGGCGATAATGACGACGGCGATGTCGGTGATCGAGAAGGTGTGCCACAGGCCCTCCACCACCGCCGTCGAGAAGGCGAGATAGACCACCATCAGGATCGAGCCGCGGTCGACGGGCATCAAAATCTTCTTCTTGGCGCGAATCCAGTCGCCGATCCAGGGCTGCAGGATTTGACCGACGATGAAGGGGGCAAGCAGCTGCAACAGGATCTGCTGCAATGCGTCGAAGGAAAAGCCGCCATGGCCGCCGACGGAAAAGAGCAGGCCGACCAGCAGCGGCGTCAGGAACATGCCGAAAATGTTGGAGGCCGAGGCGGAGCAGATGGCAGCAGGCACATTGCCGCCGGCCATCGAGGTGAAGGCGATCGACGACTGCACCGTCGACGGCAGCACGCAGAGGAAGAGAATGCCGCGGTAGAGCGGCTGCGGCAGGATCGTGTCGGGGATGAAGCCGAGGCCGAGACCAAGCAAGGGGAAGATGCCGAAGGTGGTCAGCAGGATGACGAGATGCAGGCGCCAGTGCAACAGGCCTGCTATGACGACATCACGCGAAAGGCGGGCGCCGTGCAGAAAGAACAGGGCGGCGATGGCAAGATCGGTGGCGATGCCGAAATAACCTGCGAATGTGCCGCTCGCCGGAAATAGCGAGGCGAGAATGACGGTGCAGACCAGCAGGGTCGTAAACGTATCAGGCAAAAAGCGGCGCATGGCGGTCTCGCGGCGTGACAGATAGTCATTGTTTTGTCGTCCATTATGATCCACGATGCAAGAAATAACAGTTATCAAGAAGCTGGATCATGCTGGACCTTTCGCAACTGCGCAGTTTCGTCGCCGTCGAACAGATGGGCAGCTTCACGCTGGCTGCGGAAAGGCTCGGTCTCGGCCAGTCTACGGTCAGCCAGCACATCCAGCGGCTGGAGGCAGCACTCGGCCGCAAGCTCCTGGCACGTGACACGCATAAGGTCATTTTAACAGGCGATGGCGAGGCACTGCTGTCGCATGCGCGCAGCATGCTTTCGATCGAAGGGCAGGTGCAGTCGCTGTTTCGGGGCAACAGCCTGCGCGGCCGCCTGCGGCTCGGCGTGTCGGAGGATTTCGTCACCAGCCAGCTGCCGGCCGTGCTGGAGGATTTCGTTCGGTCGCATCCCTCCGTCGATCTGGAACTGACGGTGGCGCTATCCGGCGTCCTCTACGAGATGCAGGACAATGGCGAAATCGATCTGGTGCTCGCCAAGCGCCGGCTCGGCGATGCCCGTGGAAAACTGGTCTATCGCGAACCGCTCGTCTGGCTGGCGCGCGATCCTGAACGTGTGCTGGCCTCCGGCCCTTTGCCGCTGATCGCCTTTCCGCCGCCGAGCGTCACACGGGCGATCGCGCTGGAAGCGCTGGCGCGAAACGGCGTGGCGTGGCGGATCGTCTGCACCTGTGGGAGCCTCAGCGGGCTGACGGCGGCGGCGCGGGCCGGGATGGGCGTGCTGGTGCAGCCGCGCAGCATGGCGCCTTCGGGGCTGAAAGAGATCGCTGCGGCAAAGCTTCCGCTGCTGGAGGACGTGGAATTCGTGCTGGTGCCGCGCAAGGGGGCGGATCAGGCGCTGGTCGCCGCCCTTTCGGACGATATTCTGCAGAAAGTGAGAGGGCTGAGGTCGGCGTGAGCCACTGCGTCGCCGAAAGGCCTGCGGCAGGCAGGCTCGGAGGCGGTCAGGCGGCCAGGCACTTCAGAAAGCCATCCACGTCCGCTTCCGTCGTCGCGAAGCTGGTGACGAGGCGGATCAGGGTTTCGTTCTCGGAAACCAGTTCGGGCGTTGCCGCCGGGACCGGCCACTCGTAGAATTTTGCGCCCTTTTCCTCGGCGGTTTTTGCCGCATGTTTGCTGACGACGGCGAAGACTTCGTTGGAAGCGGTCGGCCAGGCAAGGCGGGCGGCGTTGCTGGCGCCGATACCGGCGCGCAGGCGGCTGGCCATGCCGTTCGAATGACGGGCGAGATCAAGCCAGAGGCCGTTTTCGAAATAGGCATCGAACTGGGCGGCGATGAAACGCGACTTGGAAAAGAGCTGGGCGGCGCGCTTGCGGATGAAGGGCATTTCCCGGGCGCGATCCGGATCGAAGAAGACGATCGCTTCCGCACACCAGCAGCCATTCTTGGTGCCGCCGAAGGACAGCATGTCGACGCCGCGCTTCCAGGTCATTTCGGCCGGCGTCGCGCCAAGGGCGATCAGCGCGTTGGCAAAACGGGCGCCGTCCATGTGGAGCGGCAGGTTACGTTTCCTTGCTATGGCGGCGATCTCGCCGATCTCGGGAAGGGAATAGACGGTGCCGATCTCGGTTGCCTGGGTGATGGTCACGGCGCTGGCGCGTCCTTGACGGAGGGCGTCCTCCGGAAAGTGTGCGATTTTTGCGGAAAGCTTGGCCGGATCGATCTTGCCGGCCTCGCCGTCGACGGCGGCGAGGCGGGCGGAGCCGGAGAAAAATTCCGGCGCGCCGCATTCATCCTCGATCACATGCGCCTCCGAATGGCAGAAGGTGATACCGCCGGGGCGCTGGACGCTTGCCAGCGACAGTGAGTTGGCGGCGGTGCCGGTGGCGACGAAGAATACCGAAACCTCGCGCTCGAAGACCTCGGAGAAACGAGCCTCGACCTTCTTGTCGAGATCGCCCGCGCCATAGGCGGCGGCAAAACCGGCCGATTCCGCCAGCAGACGTTCGGCAATGGATCTATGGGCGCCGGCCCAGTTATCGGAAGCAAAGAACATGAGGGGAACCGATGCAAAGGAAGGGTTTGGCAGGGCCGAGGCGGAGATTACGCCAAAGCTTCACAGGATCAAGGCTGTTGCCCATGACACATCACAGAAATTGAACTACGCAATCAATAAACAAAATGATCATCTTTTTCGTAATTTTATTTCGCAGTGGCGACCGATCCGGTAATCTTCCGTCGCAAAATGACGTTTTTTGAGGACGCGCTCTTGCGGACCCGAATGCTTTCTGGCATAGAGCAGATGAATTAGGACAGTGTTGCTGTCCTATTTTGGCCCGAACGGCCGAAGAGGCGCCGAAAGCCCTGGAACGGACGGCTTTTCACGCTATAGTTCTTCCGAGCGTCAAGCCTCAAGGGCGTTGCGCGGAGGGCGAATGGCAGGCGCGGAACGCGACGGTTTGCTTTCCTTGATAAGCAGATGTCTGCGGCCGATCTTCACCATGCAACAGCGCTGTCATGCGCCGGACCTATTTTGGTTGCGGCACAGGACGAAAAGCCGCCCGCGGCTCCGCGGGCTTCGACAGGAGGAAAGATGATGACGAAGACGCCATCCATGGAATTTGACCGGTTCGCTGCTGCCAATGTGCGCGCCACGGCCAATATGTCCAAATCCGCCTCCGGCCTGCCGAAGAAACAAGGTCTTTACGACCCGCGCAACGAACATGATGCCTGCGGCGTCGGCTTCGTCGCCCATATGAAGGGCCAGAAGTCGCACCAGATCGTCAAGGACGGCTTGTTCATCCTCGAGAACCTGACGCATCGCGGCGCCGTCGGGGCCGATCCGCTGATGGGCGACGGCGCCGGCATCCTGGTGCAGATCCCCGACCGGTTCTTCCGCGAGGAAATGGCCGCGCAGGGCATCACCCTGCCGCCGGCCGGCGAATATGGCGTCGGCCACATCTTCATGCCGCGCGATGAAAAGCAGATCGAGCACTTCAAGAAGGTGATCAAGGATGTCGTCACCGAGGAAGGCCAGGTCCTTATCGGCTTTCGTGACGTGCCGGTCGACAATTCCTCGCTGTCCAAGGCGCCGGCGATTGCCGCCACCGAGCCGCATCACGTGCAGGTCTTCATCGGCGCCGGCGAGGATGCCGAAAACAACGACGAGTTCGAGCGTCGGCTGTTCACCCTGCGCAAGGTGATCTCCAATCGCATCTATGACGAGTTCGACGGCGAAGAGAGCAATTTCTATCCGGTGTCGCTGTCGTCGGGGACGGTGGTCTACAAGGGCATGTTCCTGGCCTATCAGGTCGGCGCCTATTACAAGGATCTGACGGACCCGCGTTTCGAAAGCGCGGTCGCCCTGGTGCACCAGCGTTTCTCGACCAACACCTTCCCGTCGTGGAAGCTCGCGCATCCCTACCGCATGGTCGCCCACAACGGCGAAATCAACACGCTGCGCGGCAACGTCAACTGGATGGCGGCGCGCCAGGCCTCGGTCTCCTCGCCGCTATTCGGCGAGGATATCTCCAAGCTCTGGCCGATCTCCTATGAAGGACAGTCCGACACGGCCTGTTTCGACAATGCGCTCGAATTCCTCGTGCGCGGCGGTTATTCGATGGCGCATGCCGTGATGATGCTGATCCCGGAGGCCTGGGCCGGCAATCAGTCGATGGCTCCAGAACGCAAGGCCTTCTACGAATATCACGCCGCGCTGATGGAGCCCTGGGACGGACCGGCTGCCGTTGCCTTCACCGACGGCAAGCAGATCGGCGCGACGCTCGACCGCAACGGCCTGCGGCCGGCGCGCTACCTCGTCACCGATGACGACCGTGTCATCATGGCGTCGGAAGCCGGGGTCTTGCCGGTTCCGGAGGAGAAGATCATCCAGAAGTGGCGTCTGCAGCCCGGCAAGATGCTGCTGATCGATATGGAAGAAGGCCGCATCATCTCCGACGACGAGGTGAAGTCGAAGCTTGCGACGGCGCATCCCTATCGCAGCTGGCTCGGCCGCACCCAGCTGATCCTCGAAGAACTGAAGCCGGTGGAGCCGCGGGCGCTGCGCCGCGACGTGTCGCTGCTCGACCGTCAGCAGGCCTTCGGCTACACGCTCGAAGATACCCGCATCCTGATGTCGCCAATGGCGACGACGGGCCAGGAGGCGATCGGCTCGATGGGCACGGACACGCCGATCTCGGCGATGTCGGAAAAGCCGAAGCTGCTCTACACCTATTTCAAGCAGAACTTCGCGCAGGTGACGAACCCGCCGATCGACCCGATCCGCGAGGAACTGGTCATGAGCCTCGTCTCCTTCATCGGCCCGCGGCCGAATATTCTCGACCACGAAGGCATGGCGAACGCCAAGCGGCTCGAAGTGCGTCAGCCGATTCTGACCAATGGCGACCTCGAAAAGATTCGCTCGATCGGCCATACCGAGGACCGTTTCGACACCAAGACGCTCGATTTCACCTATGACATCGAGCGCGGCGCGGCGGGCATGCCTGAGATGCTCGACCGGCTCTGCGAGCGCGCGGAAGCGGCCGTCAAGGGCGGCTACAACATCATCGTGCTCTCCGACCGCCAGATCGGGCCAGATCGGATTGCCATTCCGGCGCTGCTGGCAACGGCGGCCGTGCACCATCACCTGATCCGAAAGGGGCTTCGCACCTCGGTCGGTCTCGTCGTCGAGACCGGCGAACCGCGTGAAGTGCATCATTTCTGCCTGCTCGCCGGCTACGGCGCCGAAGCGATCAACCCCTATCTTGCCTTCGACACGCTGCTCGATATGCATGCCAAGGGTGAGTTCCCGAAGGAAGTGGATGCTTCCGAGGTCGTCTACCGCTACATCAAGGCGGTCGGCAAAGGCATCCTCAAGGTCATGTCGAAGATGGGCATTTCGACCTATCAGTCCTATTGCGGCGCGCAAATCTTCGATGCGATCGGCCTGTCGTCGGAACTTGTCGACAAGTATTTCTTCGGCACCGCGACGATGATCGAAGGCATCGGCCTTGAGGCGATCGCCGAAGAGACCGTCGCGCGCCATAACGCAGCCTTCGGCACCGATCCGCTGCTGGCGACGACGCTCGATATCGGCGGCGAATACGCCTACCGCATGCGCGGCGAAAGCCATGCCTGGACGCCGGATGCGGTTGCCGCCCTGCAGCATGCCGTGCGCGGCAATGCCGAGGACCGCTACCGCGAATTCTCCGAGATGGTCAACGATTCGGCGCTGCGGATGAACACGATCCGCGGGCTATTCAACATCAAGAGCGCCGAGGCGCTCGGCCGCAAGCCGGTGTCGATCGACGAGGTCGAGCCGGCGGCCGATATCGTCAAGCGCTTCTCGACCGGGGCGATGTCCTTCGGCTCGATCTCCCGCGAGGCGCATACGACGCTGGCGATTGCCATGAACCGGATCGGCGGCAAGTCGAACACCGGCGAGGGCGGCGAGGAATCCGACCGCTACATGCCGCTCTCCGATGGTTCGAGCAACCCGGAACGATCGGCAATCAAGCAGATCGCGTCGGGCCGCTTCGGCGTCACGACCGAATACCTGGTCAACGCCGACGTGCTGCAGATCAAGGTGGCGCAGGGCGCCAAGCCCGGCGAAGGCGGCCAGCTGCCCGGTCACAAGGTCGATGCGACGGTCGCCAAGACCCGTCACTCGACGCCGGGCGTCGGCCTGATCTCGCCGCCGCCGCACCACGATATCTATTCGATCGAGGATCTGGCGCAGCTGATCTACGATCTGAAGAACGTCAACCCGACCTCCGATGTCTCGGTCAAGCTGGTCTCCGAAGTCGGCGTCGGCACGGTTGCCGCCGGCGTCGCCAAGGCGCGCGCAGACCATATTACGGTCGCCGGCTTCGACGGCGGCACGGGTGCGTCGCCGCTGACCTCGCTCAAGCATGCCGGCAGCCCCTGGGAGATCGGCCTTGCCGAAACCCAGCAGACGCTGGTGCTGAACGGCCTGCGGTCGCGTATTGCACTGCAGGTGGACGGCGGCCTGAAGACCGGCCGCGATGTCATCATCGGGGCGCTGCTCGGCGCCGACGAATTCGGCTTCGCCACCGCGCCGCTGATCGCCGCCGGCTGCATCATGATGCGCAAGTGCCATCTCAACACCTGTCCGGTCGGCGTGGCGACCCAGGATCCGGTGCTGCGCAAGCGCTTCAAGGGCACGCCGGAGCATGTCATCAACTACTTCTTCTTCGTTGCCAACGAAGTGCGCGAAATTCTCGCCTCGCTCGGGGTCACCCGGCTCGACGAGATCATCGGTGCCTCGGAGCTGCTGGAGAAGGACGAGATGCTGGCGCATTGGAAGGCCAAGGGGCTCGACTTCAGCCGCATCTTCCACAAGGTCGATGCCGCCAAGGAAGAGACTTTCTGGACGAGCCGGCAGCAGCACCCGATCGACGATATTCTCGACCGCGCGCTGATTGCGCAGGCTGAGCCGGCGCTGACCGACAAGACGCCCGTCGCCTTCGAGGTCGGCATCAAGAACGTCGACCGTTCGGCAGGTGCGATGCTGTCCGGCGAGGTCGCCAAGCGTTACCGCCATCGCGGGCTGAAGGAAGACACGATCAATGTGACGCTGCGCGGCACGGCGGGTCAGAGCTTCGGCGCCTTCCTGGCGCGCGGCATCACCTTCAACCTGATCGGCGATGGCAACGACTATGTCGGCAAGGGGCTTTCGGGCGGCAAGATCATCATCCGGCCGCCGGAAAATTCGCGGATCGTCGCCGAGAACTCGATCATCGTCGGCAACACCGTGCTTTACGGCGCGACCGAGGGCGAATGCTACTTCCGCGGCGTGGCGGGCGAACGGTTCGCCGTCCGCAACTCGGGAGCGATCGCCATTGTCGAAGGTGTCGGCGACCATGGCTGCGAATACATGACCGGCGGCGTCGTCGTTGTGCTCGGCGCGACCGGCCGCAACTTCGCAGCCGGCATGTCCGGCGGTGTCGCCTATGTGCTCGACGAAACCGGCGATTTCGCCAGCCGCTGCAATATGGCGATGGTCGAACTCGAGCCGGTGCCGGAGGAGGACGACATGCTGGAGAAGCTGCATCATCACGGCGGCGATCTCATGCACAAGGGACGCGTCGACGTCTCGGGCGACATGACCCGCCATGACGAGGAGCGCCTTTACCAGCTGATCTCCAACCATCTGCACTATACGGGCTCCACCCGCGCCAAGCAGATCCTCGACAGCTGGGCCGACTACCGCCCGAAGTTCCGTAAGGTCATGCCGGTCGAATACCGTCGTGCGCTCGAGGAAATGGAGCGCAGCCGGATGGGCATCGCTGCCGAGTGAATTGCACCGGGATATTCGCCACGTGCTGATTGCAGGTGGCGAATATCGGAAACGTCTCGATGATCCGTGACGATCACGCCGATGGCCGATGGCCGTCGAGATCGCCCGGAAGTTTCAGGGGATATGTTCCAATGACGGTCAAGAGAAGCAACCCGCCCGGAATGCCGGGACTGACGACAGACAATTGGCCGCGGATGAGGCGGTCATGAGGGTAAGGGACGAAGATATGGGTAAGGTAACAGGGTTTCTGGAAATCGACCGGCAAGTGGCGAAGTACCAGCCGGCGTCGGATCGTATCCGCCATTTCCGTGAGTTCACGATCCCGATGTCGGACCCGGAAGTGCAGAAACAGGCCGCGCGCTGCATGGACTGTGGCATCCCCTATTGTCACGGCCCGACGGGCTGCCCTGTGCACAACCAGATCCCCGACTGGAACGACCTTGTCTACAACAACAACTGGGAAGCGGCGATCCAGAACCTGCATTCGACCAACAACTTCCCGGAGTTCACCGGCCGCGTCTGCCCGGCGCCCTGCGAGGAAGCCTGCACTTTGAACCTCGAAGATGCGCCTGTTGCCATCAAGACGGTCGAACAGGCGATCGCCGACAAGGCCTATGAGCTCGGCTTCATCCGGCCGCAGCCGGCCACGGTTCATACCGGCAAGAAGGTTGCGGTGATCGGCTCCGGCCCCGCCGGCATGGCGGCTGCCCAGCAACTCGGCCGCGCCGGCCACGAGGTGCATGTCTATGAGCGCGAGACCAAGCCGGGCGGCCTGCTGCGCTATGGCATTCCCGACTTCAAGATGGAGAAGAACTTCATCGACCGCCGCGTCGAGCAGATGAAGGGCGAGGGGGTCACCTTCCATTGCGGCGCCAATGTCGGCGTCGACGTCATGGTCGAGCAACTGCTCGCCGATCACGACGCCGTCCTTTATTGCGGCGGCTCCGAGACACCGCGCGAAGCGGGCATTCCGGGCACGGATCTTGCCGGTGTGCATGATGCCATGCCCTATCTGGTGCAGCAGAACCGCCGTGTCGGGCGCGAGAACATCGACAGCGTCGGCTGGCCGTCGGACCCGATCCTTGCAGGCGCCAAACATATCGTCGTCGTCGGCGGTGGCGACACGGCTTCGGACTGCGTCGGCACGGCGTTTCGCCAGGGCGCCGTCAAGGTCACCCAGCTCGACATCCGGCCGCAGCCGCCTGAGAAGGAAGACAAGCTCGCCGTCTGGCCCTTCTGGGCGACGAAGATGCGCACCTCTTCCTCGCAAGCCGAAGGCGCCGTGCGCGAGTTCCAAGTGGCAACACTCGAATTCGTCGGCGAAGACGGCGTGCTGACCGGGGTCAAGTGTTGCGAGGTCGACGAGCGCCGGCGGCCGGTTCCGGGCACGGAATTCATCATCCGCGCCGATCTGGCCTTCATCGCCATCGGTTTCCGCGGCCCGTTCACAACAAGCGTGCTGAAGGAACTCGCAGGAAAGCTGACGCTCAACACCGACAAACGCGGCTCGACCAATGTCGTCGCCAACGACCGCGACTACAAGACGTCGGTCGACAAGTTCTGGACGGCGGGCGACGTGCGCCGCGGCCAGTCGCTGGTGGTCTGGGCAATCCGCGAAGGCCGCCAGGCGGCGCGGGCCATCGACGAGGCCTTGATGGGCTCAACTGTTCTGCCGAACTGACTGCAGGCCGCATAGAGATCCCGAGAGAAAACTCCGCCCTTCCGGCGGAGTTTTTTATTGGGAAAAGGCTCTGGGTGCCACCGCTTGACGCGCCGGTATCCGACGCAAGCCTCTAAGCAATGCTGGGAAGCTGGCCGCAGGTGGCGGTGACGCAAACGGAACGGTGCGGAAGGCTGCCGCGCCGACTTTTCATTTCACCGAGACTTCAGCCGGCGTCTTTGCCGCAGGCAGGCGGTAATCGTCGACGCGGCCGGGCGGCGCGGGCGTCATTTCGCCCTGCTCGACCAGGAGGTCGCGGGGCGACCTGGTCAAAGTAATTGGCGGGGGCCTCGCGCCGAGAAGCTCGGCGCCGCCGTCGAGATTGGGATCCGAGAGGCTGATCGGCACGGTGTGTTCGACCGGATTGGTGGGAAGGCCGAGGCCCGGCAGATTGCTTTCGTCCAGGCGGACCAAATCCGGGCTTGCCTGGGTGCCGAGAATGCGGCGGGCAGGCTTTTCGACATAGAAGGCGAGCTTGCGCCGGCCGGCCTGCGTCAGGTTGATGCCATCGGAGGTGCGCAGGCGCACCTGCTGGCCGTTCACATCCGAGCCGGTGACGATGAAGTTGCTGTTTTCATCGACGAAACCATCCCAGATATCGACGAATTCGCCACCGATGCTTTCGACCTGGTTGCGGTAAAGCTGGTTCATCTGGACGGCATCGGCCGTCATCTGATCGGATTCGAAGGCGGGAAGACCGACCCAGAGCAGCGGGATCTTGCGGTCGGTAACTTCTTTGCCGAAGGAAAGGACGCGGCGGCGGTATTCGCTAAACCAGCCGTCGGTGCGGAACTTCTCCTTGGCGGTATCGGTCACCATCTGTTGGCGGTCGTTGGCGCCGATCATGACGACGACCATGGCTGGCTTCAGCTCGTCGATCATCGCCGGCAGCTGTTCCGGCCAGTCGTAATAATCGTCGCGGACAAGACCGGATGAGACGTTGCCGCGGGCTTCGACGACGACCCCCGGCGAAGTCTCGAAGGCCGCAGTCAGGCCGTCGCCGAGGCCGCTGGCCAGGAAATCGCCGACGATCAGGATCTTCTTGGCGTCGCTGAGCTTTTGCACGACCGGCTCCTCCTGCACGGGCGCGCGGATCGGCGGCGCGGTGCGGGTGTTGACGATGGCTTTCTGCGGCGGCGGGCGCTTGCGTTGCTGGCGCCTCGGCTGCGGGACATCAGGCGCCTGCGGCCCGTCGTCGAGGTAGCGCCGGCCGAGGAAGAAATCGAGGATCGAGCGGCGCTGGTAGCGCTGCTCCTGGGCTTCCGCCATATGCACTGGCGCAAGCGCGCCAAGGCATAGCGAAACCGCCGCCAGGGCGAGCGCGATCCAACGGATTGGGGTCCGGTCAGTTTTCTTCGTCATGGGCAGTTCCGCATCTGCCGGCACCTTGCACGCAGGACAGGCCAGCGTCCACACCCGCTCTTATCTAGGTCACGATTCCGCCGCTTCTAGCGACGAAGGGCGTTCAGAAGCGGCAATGAGGGCTCGCCGTCCGGCTGCATGCCGATGCGAGACT
This sequence comes from Rhizobium sp. 268, assembly GCF_036571585.1. Taxonomy (NCBI): domain Bacteria; kingdom Pseudomonadati; phylum Pseudomonadota; class Alphaproteobacteria; order Hyphomicrobiales; family Rhizobiaceae; genus Rhizobium; species Rhizobium sp. 268. The sequence continues at coordinate 149,671 of NZ_JAPPSO010000007.1, forward strand.
GCACCGCCGATATCGCCGCTTTCGAACCCGAGCCGAAATTGCCGTCGACCTCGCCATTGTAATAACCGAGCGTCTTCAGACGGGTCTGCAGCTCGAATTTCTCTGTGATGTCGAGGGCGCCGTCCGGGCGCGGCCAGCGCTGTTGCATGCCGCCGTAGCCGGCGATCTGATCGGCAAGCAGGCCGACGGCAAGTGCATAGCTGTCCGACGCATTGTAGTTCTTGATGGTGAAGAAGTTGGCGGTCATCAGGAAGCCCGGGCCACTGGGCCCAGCCGGCATTTTCAGCACCGCCTTGGTACCGCTCTCACGGAAGGCCTTGCCGTTCGGGCGGGTCAGGCCGAGGGCTGCCCATTGGGCGAGCGTATGGGTCTTGCCGATCTGCTTGGCGGCTGCAGCGGGAACGACAACCTCGTAGCCCCAGGTCTTACCGGTGTCCCAGCCGTTCTTCATCAGCAGATTGGCCGAGGTGGCCAGCGCATCGGGCACCGAGTTCCAGATGTCGCGATGGCCATTGCCGTCGGCATCGACGGCATACAGCAGGTAGCTTGTCGGAATGAACTGGGTGTGGCCCATGGCGCCGGCCCAGGAGCCGGTCATCTCGCGTGCCGGCACGTCGCCGTTCTGCAGGATTTTCAGCGCAGCGATCAGCTGCTTCTTGGCGAATTTGGCGCGGCTCGGATCGGCGTAACCGAGCGTTGCCAGAGCGCGCGGCACGTAATGCAGCCGGTCGTCCTTATCAAGGATGGCGCCGTAATTCGATTCCATCGACCAGATGGCAAGCAGAATGGTCTTGTCGACGCCGAATCGCTGTTCGATCGCAGCCAGCGTCCTGGCGTGCTTGGCGGCCATCTCGCGGCCGATCTTGACCGTATAGGGATTGACGCGGGAATCGACGTAGTCCCAGATTTTCGAAGTGAATTCCGGCTGGTAGGCCGCCTTCTCGAGCACGGTCGGATCGGGCTCGCTCACCCCGGAAAAGGCCTTTTGATAAGTTGCCTTACTGATGCCACTCTGAGCGGCTGTTTGGTAAAAATCCGCGATCCATTTCTGGAACCGGGAATCGGCTTTCGCGTTGTCGGGGACCAGCCCCACCTGGGCGGCGACAATGAAGGCGAGAGCAAGACCACGAAGGGAGTATTTGTGATTCTGGGTCATCGACAGTCGTATCCGTCATCTTCAGTTTCTGGCGCAACGGGGCATCATGTCCGCCCAGACCCGAGACTACAGGAACGGAGTCAACAAATTCTTTACCATGGCGATCCGCTGCGGTCACCATTTGCAAAACAGTAGCAATTCTATACTAGTTAAAGCTAAAAAGCTCCATTTCCAAAGCGATATGATCGAAGCAGGAGGCCGGGTGTGGCTCAACACAACAAAGTTCGTAAAGCAGTATTTCCGGTTGCCGGGTTGGGAACGCGATTCCTGCCTGCAACCAAGGCTGTTCCGAAGGAAATGTTGACCGTCGTCGACAAGCCAATCATTCAATATGTCGTCGATGAGGCGATCGAGGCCGGGATCGAACATCTGGTTTTCGTCACCGGGCGCAACAAGCACGTCATCGAAGATTATTTCGACATCCATTTCGAGCTGGAGCAGACGCTCAAGGAGCGTGCCAAGAAGGCCGAGATCACTCTTCTAGCCCAGCAATTGCCGAAGGCCGGCACGGTGAGCTTCACCCGCCAGCAGGAGCCGCTCGGCCTCGGCCACGCGGTCTGGTGCGCCCGCGAGATCGTCGGCGACGAGCCGTTCGCGCTGCTGCTGCCCGATATGATCATGAAGGGCGACAAGGGTTGCATGAAGGGCATGATCGACCTTTACGGCCAGAGCGGCGGCAATATCATCGCCGTCGAAGAATGTGCGCCCGACCAGGCCCATAAATATGGCATCGTCGGTGTCGGCGAAGCGATCGGCGAGGGCTTCCGAATCACCGGCATGGTGGAAAAGCCCGCCAAGGGAACGGCGCCTTCCAACTTCTTCATCAACGGCCGCTACATCCTGCAGCCGGAGATTTTTCGGATCCTCGAAACCCAGGAGCGCGGCGCCGGCAATGAGATCCAGCTCACCGACGGCATGCTGAAGCTGCTGAAGGAACAGGATTTCGCCGGTTATCACTTCCGCGGCACGACCTATGACTGCGGCGCCAAGGACGGCTTCATTCTGGCCAACGTCGCCTACGCTCTTGAACGCGCCGATATCCGCCCGACCGTCGAAGGCGGCTTCAAGGAATTGCTTGCCGGCCTGAGGTAAGTTTTCCGCACATTATATCAATGTTAGAGCGCCGCGCCTCCCATCGGATGCGCGGCGCTTTTTATCAAGTGTTGTACCCTGATGCCGAAACCGCTGACACTTTTCGGCGTCAGGCTTAGCGTTTCAGCTTGAGACCAACGCCGGCGCGCCATTGCTGCGAATCGGTGCCTTCCTTGCGCGCGGTCAGCTCGTAGCCGAGCGTGCTGGTCAAATCGAGATAGCGGTTGATGTTCCAGGTCAGCCCGGTCGCCGCGGTATAGACGAGTTCGTCGTTGATGGTGCTGTCGGTGGGATAGTCGCGCCACGTCACGCCGCCGATCATGGTGCCAACCAGATTGTCGCGCAGCTGGTGGGTGACCGTCGTCGTCAGCGCGTGCGAGACGTAGCCGCTTTCGCCCGCCGTGGTCGAGGGCTGGATGCTCGTCTGCAGGTCGAGATTGACATCGGTACCGCGGATCGGGGACCAGAGCAGGCTCGCATCGAGTGTCGCGGTATCGATCGACGACAGGCGGCTGTCTTCGAAATCAGCCATTTCGTAGCCGACGCCGACTTCACCTTTCAGCTTTTCGCCGAGGTCGACCTCGACGCCTGCCTTGGCGCCGTAGCTGTGGCCCGAACGCTCGTAACCGGCCGAATCGCGCGTCTCGTCATAGAGGGTCCGGCCGATCGTCGCCTCGATGAAGGGGATGAGTGCGGGGGACAGCTCGTAACCGACGCGGCCGCGCAGCGTGCCGGTCGTCTGATTGCGGTCGCTGAGCTCAACGGTCGTGCCATTGGCAAGCGTGGCGTCGGAATAGATCGAGCGGGTCAGTGCCAGCGCCGTCGTGCCGCGCAGGACGCCGAAATCGCGTTGGACGGAAGCGCCAGCCGAAAATTCCTGCACGTCTGACTGCTGCGTGGCGTCGGCGATCGCATCGGGGTCGTCCGTATCCTCGCGATAAAAATTGTAACCGGCGGTGAGATGCGCGACCGTATCGTCGGGAAGATCCAGCCGGAGGTCACCGTTGACCTTGAAGGACGGCTGCTCCTCACCCTCGCCGCTGATATTCCGCTGCCAGGCGCCCTCCGAGGTGACGCTCAGCTGATGCCGGCCCCAGCCGGAGGTGAGCGTCGCGGCTGCATCGGTTTCGAGGAAGGCGCGCCGTTGCGTGGTGCTGCCGTCCTTGGTGGTCTCGGTGTTGATGCTCTGGGTGACGCTCGGGCGGAGCACGAAGGTGCCGATCGGAATGCCCGGCGTTTCGGCCGTCGAGGCGCTTTCGGCAGCCCGCCGCCGCGGCAGTGTTTCGTCGATCGGTGCTTCGCGGGTGTTCAGCCGGCGGATATCCTCATCGAGGATGGAGCCGGTCACGTCGTCGCCGGCCTGCGCATCCGGTATGGCCGGCCTCTGGCCGGTATCATCCGGGTTTGCGGTCGTGCCGTTTGCCGCCGTCGTGGCGCTATCGTCGGTGCCGTCATCGAAAGCGGCGGCGGCGTTCGTGGTGCTGTCCTGAGAGACCGTAGAGCGGCTATTTGCCGTCGTTGACGGCTGTTGCGAAGCGGACTCCGCCAGGGCTGCCGTCTGGCTGAGAAGCAGGCCACTGAACGCAGCAAAAGAGACGGCACGGCTTATGGCGCGGAGCGGCGTCACTCTGCTCGTCTGTTTTGGCTGGCCCATGCAATTCGCGCCTGACATGCTTTCGGTTCTTACCCAAAGGTAAAGCCTCGTGGTTAATCATTCGTTGCCGACGGCGGGCGCCGTTCACATTTCGGAAAGAGTGCGGGGTGGACTTGGAAAGTGAAAAGGTCTAACGCAGCTTCATGAACAGAAGAGCGATAAACCTCGTTGAAAACAGCGTGCTCGAATCGGCAAAACGCACGATAGAGACCGAAAGACGCGGCCTTGAAGCGCTCGAACAGGCCTTCGACAATGGATTGGCCGGTCCTTTCACCCGCGCCGTCGAAACCATCGGAGATATCTCCGGGCGTGTCATCGTCACCGGCGTCGGCAAAAGCGGGCATATCGGCGCCAAGCTCGCGGCGACGTTCGCTTCAACGGGGACTCCTGCCTTTTTCGTGCATGCGGCGGAGGCCAATCATGGCGATCTGGGTATGATCGCGACCGACGACGTCGTGTTGGCGATTTCCAAAGGCGGCGAGAGCGCCGAGCTTAAGAGCATCATTTCCTTCACGCGGCGGTTCTCCATTCCGCTGATCGCGATCACTTGCAGCGACCGTTCCTCGCTTGCAACAGCCGCCGATATCGTCCTTCTCGTGCCGAACGAGCAGGAGGCCTGCCCGAATGGGCTGGCGCCGACGACCTCGACACTGATGCAGCTTGCGATCGGTGATGCGCTGGCCGTGGCGCTGTTGGAGGCGCGCGGCTTTACCGCCACGGATTTCCACGTTTTCCATCCCGGCGGCAAGCTGGGTGCGAGCCTGATGCATGTCGCGGATATCATGCATACCGGCGAGCGGCTGCCGCTCGTGGCCAAGGGCACGGCGATGCCGGAGGCGATCACGGTGCTGTCGCGCAAGCATTTCGGCTGCGTCGGCGTGCTCGACGGGGATGGGCGGCTCTGTGGCATCGTCACCGAAGGCGACATGGCGCGCAACCTGACCCGCAATCTTTCAGAGCTTGCCGTCGACGACATCATGACGCGGACGCCGAAGACGGTGAAGCCGACGATGCTGGCGACCGCTGCGCTGGCGCTGCTCAACCAGCATCACATCGGCGCGCTGATCGTCATCGACGACGACCACAGGCCGGTCGGACTGGTGCATTTCCACGATCTGCTGCGGATCGGCGTCGCCTGATCAGGGTCATCTGATCAGAGCTGATCCATCAGACGGGCTCGACTGTCAGGTCGCGGCCGTTGCTCGACACCACCTTCACCTGCGTTCCCGCCGGCAGGTCGGGTCCCATCACCTGCCATAGCGTATCGTCGAGGCGGATGCGGCCGCGGCCCTCGCGGATCGGTTCGTGCAGCGTCGCCGTGCGGCCGACGAGGCTCGCGCCGCGCTGATTGAGGAAGGGCTCGTCGGTCGTCGAATTGCGCAGCGTCAGCCGGCGGCCGGCGAAGGTCGTGGCGACGGCAAGCAGCGCAAAAAGGATCGCCTGCAGTTCCCAGACCCAGAAAGCGCTGTCCCAGAAGATGAGCGACAGCGCGCCGACGATCAAGGCGGCAAGGCCGATCCAGACCAGGAAGAAGCCTGGCACGATCATTTCCGCGGCGAGCAGCACCAAGCCTGCGACCCACCAACTCCATGCACCAAGTTCGGCGACGATCTTCGCCAGCATGGCTTAGCGCTCCTGATCGGGATTGAAAGGATTGGGGGTCGACGGGTTGATCGGCGGCGTCGAGCGCACCGGCGCCGGGCGGGGACGCGGCACGGGTGGCGGCGTTGCCGGGCTGTTGCCGGCATCGCCGAACACTTCGCGGGCGATGGCGCCGATGCCGCCGAGCGAGCTCAGGATGGAAGAGGCTTCCATCGGCATCATCACGATCTTGGAATTGGATGCCGAACCGATCGAGGTGAGTGCCTCGGTGTATTTTTGCGCGACGAAATAGTTGATTGCCTGAATGTCGCCGGCGGCAATCGCTTCGGAAACCATCTTCGTCGCCTTGGCTTCGGCCTCGGCCAGGCGCTCCCGGGCCTCAGCATTGCGGAAGGCGGCCTCGCGCTGGCCTTCGGCCTGGAGAATGGCGGATTGCTTGGCGCCTTCGGCCCTGAGGATCTGTGCGTTGCGTGAGCCTTCGGCTTCCAGTACCTGCGCGCGTTTTTCGCGCTCGGCCTTCATCTGCCGGGCCATCGCATCGACGAGGTCTCGCGGCGGCTGGATGTCCTTGATTTCGACGCGGGTGACCTTGATGCCCCAGGGCTGCACGGCCTCGTCGACGACGCGCAGCAACCGGTCGTTGATCGCATCGCGGTTGGAAAGCAGTTCGTCGAGATCCATCGAGCCCATGACCGAGCGAATATTGGTCATGGTCAGATTGAGAATGGCGTTTTCAAGATTGGCGACCTGATAGGCGGATTGGGCAGCGTTCAACACTTGATAGAAGGCGACGGCATCGGCCGAAACCGAGGCATTGTCCTTGGTGATCACCTCCTGGGTCGGCACGTTCAGCACCTGCTCCATCACGTTCATCCGGGCGCCGACACGCTCGATGAAGGGGGTGATGAGGTTGAGGCCCGGCTCCAGTGTGCGGGTGTAGCGGCCGAAGCGCTCGATCGTATAGCGATAGCCCTGCGGCACGGTCTTGATCCCGGCAAAGAGTACCAGGATGACGAAGATGACCAGCACGATCACGACGATGTCGAAGCCGCCGAACAGCATGAATTCCTCCTATCGGCGCATGCATGCGCGCCTCACAACTGATGTGGTGAGGTAGCATGTTCTTTGCGAGGAAGAAATGACCCACGAAGGTCCCGTCTCCAAGGAAAAGAAGGATGAGTCAGGGCGGATTTTTCAGGGTGGGATCTCTCAGATCCAGCCCTGCAATTCGCGGCGGACGACCTTTTCCAGCACCTTCATGCCGTCCTCGCCGTCGTTGAGGCAGGGGATATGTGCGAACTTCTCGCCGCCATTCTCGTGGAAGGAATGGGCCGCCTGTTCGGCGATCTCTTCCAGCGTTTCCAGACAGTCGGAGACGAAGCCCGGATTGATGACGGCGATGCGCTTGACGCCGTCCTGGGCGAGCTTCTCTACCGTCTTGTCGGTATAGGGTTGCAGCCATTCCTCCGGCCCGAAGCGGGACTGGAAGGTAACCATGAAATTTTCCTTCGTCAGCCCCAGCCGCTCGCGCAGCAGCCGGCCGGTCTTCTGGCATTGACAGTAATAGGGATCGCCCTGCTTGAAATAGGACATCGGAATGCCGTGGAAGGAAGCAAGCAACATGTCCGGTTTCCAGTCGAGCGTCGCAAGATGCCTTTCGACGGAGTTTGCGAGCGCTTCGATATAGGTCTCGTCGTCATGATAGTCGGGCACGGTGCGCAATGCCGGCTGCCAGCGCATTGAAAGCAGCTTCTGGAACGCCTTGTCGTTGACGGTGGCGGTCGTTGCCGCCGCATATTGCGGATAAAGCGGGAAGAGCACGATACGGTCGCAGCCTTCCTGCTTCAGCGCCTCGATGCGCGAGGCGATCGACGGCGTGCCGTAGCGCATCGCCCAATCCACTTTGACCGTCGCCAGGTCCTTCAGGCGCTCGGCCATCAGCTCGGACTGGTTGCGCGTATAGGTGCGGAGATAACTTTCGTTCTTCTCCTTGTTCCAGATCAGCTCATAGGCCTTGCCGACCTTCTGCGGGCGGGTGTTGAGCACGATGCCGAATAGGATCGGATACCACTTCCAGGGCGACCATTCGATGACGCGGCGATCGGTCAGGAACTCCCGGAGATAGCGGCGCATCGACGTGTAATCGGTGCCATCGGGCGTGCCGAGATTCACCAGCAGGACGCCGACCTTGCCTGACTTGACGGCCGGATGGTCTGCCGGGCGGAGTGAAGTATCTGCTGTCATTCTGGTCCCAACGCTCTTTTGTCTCGTCGGCTCATACGCAGCCCCGAAATCGTGGTTCACCCTATAGAAAGAAAAACCGGCCCGGGAAAGCCCGGGCCGGCCGTGGAAATCGGGACAAATCGTCTACTTGGCGGGAACCTCGATCTCTTTGCCGACCGCCAAGTGACGCGGGCTCGGACTGCCGTTGGCCTCCGAAAGCTTCCGCCACAGCGTGCCGTCGCCATAGAAGGTCACGGCCAGATCCCAGAAGGTGTCGCCCGCGGCGATGACATGGGTCGAAGGCGTCGTTTCGGCAGGCGCGGAGGCTGCCGGTGCGGGTTCCGCAGCGGGCGCGGGTGTTGCTGGCGTTGCTGGGGCCGCCGGGGCAGGCTCGGTGGCTGGTGCCGGTGCTGCAGGTGCAGCGGGGGCGGGAGCAGGTTCGGTGGTCGGTGCGGGGGCTGCCGGCGTTGCCGGTGCTGGAGCGGCCGGTTCGGCAGCCGGTGCCTGCGCAACAGCCGCACCGTTTTCGGTGACGCGGCCGTCGGTATAGGGCTTATACGGCGAGTGGGCTGCCAGATATTCGGCAGTCACGTCGGCAAGATCCGGACCGAAATCATAGGCGTTCTTGCCTTCCTTGAAGATCGAATAGCCGTCGCCGCCGGCCCGCATGAAGTTGTTGGTGGCGACTTTGTAAGTCTTGGATTGGTCGATCGGAGCGAAGTTGTCGCCCTCCTTCACCTGGACATCGCTAACGCGGCTGCCGACAGGCTTGGACTGGTCGAAGGAGAATTTCAGGCCGGCGACCTGCGGGAAGCGGCCGGCGCCCTGATCGATTTGGCTGACGCCGTTTTCGAGCGCCTTGACGATATCCGCGCCGGTGGCCTCGAAAGTGGCGAGCGTATTCTGGAAGGGCAGGACGGTGATGACTTCACCCTGGGTGACCTCACCGCCGTCGATCGACGCGCGCAGGCCGCCACCGTTCTGGAAAGCGATAGCAACACCCTGGTTCTTCGTGCGGTCGAGCATGGCATCGGCCACCAGATTGCCCATCGAGCATTCCTTGACGCGGCAGACCTTGCGGTCGCCGTCGATCGGGGCTTCGGAGGAGCCGATGACCTTCTTGCGCAGTTCCTCGATCGGTTTGGCGAGTTCCGCGATGCGGGCAACGACGGCGGGATCGGGCGTGAAGCTGGAATCGATCAGGATCGGATCGCCCTTGGCATCCTTGACGACGCCGCTATCGTCGAAATTGACGACGAGATCGCCGAGATACTTGCTGTAGGAAGCTGCCTGGACGACCGGCACCTTGTAGCCGCCCGGATTGTCGACCATCGTCGGATAGGGGCCCTCGGCTTTGGGGTCGGTGTTCGAAAGCAGACTATGGGAGTGGCCGCCGACAACGACGTCGACATCCGGGATCTTGGCGATCAAGGCGAGATCGCGGGGGTAGCCGACATGGGTCAGCGCGATGATCTTGTTGACGCCCTGGCCCTTCAGATCCTGAACGGCCGAGGTGATCGCCTGGACGTCGTCGGCGATGGTGACGTTCGGGCCGGGGGATGACAGTTCGGCCGTGTCATTGGTGACGGCGCCGACGATGCCGATCTTCTGGCTGCCGACATCGAGCACCAGCGAGGGCTTGATGCGGTCGCCGAGCTTGGAGGCGGCGGCCGCCTTGACGTTCGCGGTGACGACAGGGAACTGCACCTTGTCGAGGAAGGTCGCAAGCCCGTCCTCGCTGTCGTCGAATTCATGGTTGCCGACGGTCATGGCGTCGAACTTCATCAGGTTGAGGAATTCGGCTTCGGCCGCGCCTTTATAGGTCGTGTAGAACAGCGAGCCCTGGAAATTGTCGCCGGCATTCAGCAGGAGGACATTCTTGCCGGAGAGCGCCTGGCGGCGCTGGTCGATCGCGGTCTTCAGGCGGGCAGCACCCCCGAAGCATTCCTTCTTGCCTTCTTCCTCGGCTGAGCAGGTGGAGTCGAACTTGTTGATCGATTCGATGCGCGAATGGAAATCGTTGATATGAAGAATATTGAGTTCGTAATCCGCAAAAGCGGCGCCCGTGCCAAGCGCCAGCATGGACGCGGTCAAAAGACCGAAGCTGAAAGACTTCGTCATCCCTGTTCTCCTGATTGAGGCGAGAGATCCCCCTGATCCTCGCCGATCCCTTCCTAATCCGCCGGGGCGGTTCCCGGCCTGCGGATGTTCCATCAGACGATGGACGACCGCAAGAGAAAGCTGGGCCAGGCCGGGCGCTTTCCAAGGGGGCGGGGCAAAAAAGCGGCTGGCTACTACAGGCATTCGCCGTCGGCGGCGTTTCGATAGAGTTCGTGCACGGCCTCCGCGATATTCAGAACGGTGGCGAGGGCGATGACCAGACAAAGAAGAAAAACGAGGCGGTGAAAGCGCCGACCAGCCCGATAGGCAAAGAGCGCGCCGGCGCCATAGATCAATATTGTCGGCACGGCCAACATCAGCACCTGGCCCGGTCCGTCGCAATCGAGAGCGGCGATGCCCTGGGCACGATAGACGTTGGCCGGAAAAAGGATGGCAAGCGTCGCAAGCGGCAGCGCGAGCAGCAGGGCGAGGTAAACGGCGAGGGCGCGCATGGTGTGCTTAGCCTATCGCCTTATCTTCAGCCTCGGCGGGAAAGTGTGAACTGCGCGCCGGAATCGGAGGTGCAATTGAGCTGGCTTGGGTTGACGAGGGCGCAATTGACCTTGGACTGGGTCTTGCGCACTAGCGAGGTCATGTTGATCTCGACCAAGGTCGGCGAGGTATTGATATAGGTGCCCGAGGCAAGAAGCTGGTTACTGTCGGTCGTGCGGGTGGTGAAGCTACCGCCCTGGAAGGTGGAGACGATGCCGTTCGGATCGCTCCAGTTGCCTTCGACGCCGGTGGCGGCCGGTGCTGTTGCAACCGGCAGGCTGCGCGGCTCTGGCGAAACGCAGGCGGCAAGCGCGGCGGCGGCACCGACAAGAACGAGACCAGTTCTGATTTTCATAAGGCTTCTCCCGGCGATTCGGCGTGGCGGTCACCCGCCAAGTTCGGGCAAAACATGGCGCGCGCCCGCCGCGAAGGCAAGCCTTGGCGGGGTGCTGGGCGGCATTTAGACAGCAGGCGTTACAAAAATGCCCGCCTTGCGGCGGGCATCTTCAAACTCGCGCGAGCGATCTCAGCGAACGAGAATGTTCCTGAACTGCCACGGATCCTTGGTGTCGATATCCTCAGGGAAGAGGCCCGGGCGGCCATCGAGCGGGGTCCAGTCGGTGTAATGCCCCTCGACCGGGCCGAGATAAGGCATCTGCACTTCGAGGCAGCGCTTGTAGTCGATCTCGTCGGCTTCGACGATGCCGGCCTTCGGGTTTTCCAGAGCCCAGACCATGCCGGCGAGAACGGCTGATGTGACCTGCAGGCCGGTGGCGTTCTGATAAGGTGCGATGCGGCGCGTTTCCTCAAGCGACAGACGCGAGCCAAACCAGTAGGCGTTCTTCTCGTGGCCGTAGAGCAGGACGCCGAGTTCGTCGATGCCGTCCTCCAGCTCGTCTTCATCGAGAACGTGATGGACCGGCTGCGGCGTGCCGCCATTGCCGAACATTTCATGCAGCGAGAGCACGGCGTCGTTGGCCGGATGGTAGGCATAATGGCAGGTCGGGCGGAAGGTCACTTCGCCGTCCTTGTCGCGAACCGTGAAGTAGTCGGCGATCGAGATCGACTCGTTATGGGTAACGAGGAAGCCATATTGCGGGCCGGGTGTCGGGCACCAGGTGCGCACGCGGGTGTTGGCGCCCGGCTGCTCCAGATAGATCGCCGCCTTGTTGCCCTTCTTGTGCTTCTTGGCGTTCTTCGGCATCCACTCTTCATGCGTGCCCCAGCCAAGTTCGGCCGGCTGCATGCCTTCGGAGATGAAGCCTTCGACCGACCAGGTGTTCCAGAAGACGTTGAGCGGCTTCGGGTGCTTGGTGCGCTGGGTGTCGCGCTCGGCGATGTGGACGCCCTTGACGCCGAGCTTCTTCATCAGCTTGGCCCAGCCTTCGCGATCGTGCTGGTCCGGTTCGTCGAACTTTAGGCCGGTGTCGTTGGCGAGGTTGACGAGCGCCTGCTTGACGAACCAGGAGACCATGCCCGGATTGGCGCCGCAGGTGGAAACGGCGGTGGCGCCGCCCGGGTTCTTTGCCTTTTCCTTGCGCACGGTTTCGCGCAGCGCATAGTTAGTGCGGTCGGCATTGCTCATGCCCTTATCGAAATAGAAGCCGAGCCAGGGTTCGACGACGGTGTCGACGTAGAGCACGTCATGCTTGCGGCAGAGCTTGATAAGGTCGAGCGAGGAGGTGTCGACCGAGAGGTTGACGCAGAAACCCTGGCCTTCGCCTTCGGTCAAGAGCGGCTTCAGCAGCTCCTTGTAATTGTCCTTGGTGACATATTCCTTGATATGACGAACGCCGTGCTTCTTGAGGATTTCCATGTCGGAGGGCTCTTCGCGCGGGTCGATGACGACCATCCGGCTCTTGTCGAATTTGAAGTGGCGCTCGATCAGGGGCAGGGTGCCGCGGCCGATGGAGCCAAAGCCGATCATCACGATCGGACCGGTAATTTCGGCATATACCGGATAGTTCTGTTCCGTCATTCTTTTCTCCTGTGGAAGAGGACGAAGGCGTTCAGCCTGAAGAATTCTTTTGAAATTGCCGCAGAAATTGCGAGGTGACCGGCTCTAACCACAAATCGGCGTCACAATAAAGAGTGTTGAGGGGGAAAGCTCAAATATCGGGCGGGCGAGAGGTCGGCGAGGTCATCTGACCGGCCTCCTGCAAAATCAGCGTTTGAGGATTTCCAGTCCTGCGACCGTCGTCGTCACGGCAAGCTCGGTGATGTCGTATTCGGCGACGCCGTGGAGGGTGAAGGGATCGGCGGCGACATAGGCCTCGATTGCGGCGCGGTCGCCGATTGCGAGGATCGCGCCGCCGGTGCGCGGCACCTTGCGGCCAGAGGCGAGGAACCAGCCCTTGGCCTAACCCTCCTTCACCCAGGCCATATGCGGCTCCATGTGCTTGTCGGCTTCGTCGTTGGATTTGAGATAGGTGAGGGAGAGAATGAACATGGTCAGTTCCTCAGAAGGTCGGCGCGGATCAGGCCGCGCAGCGAGTTGCCGGTATAAAGCGTGCCTGCATTGAGATCGGCAAGGGTGAGGCGGCCGACACGAGCCTTGCGCGCGCAGATGAGTTCGGTGCGCAGCACGCCGGCGAGCAGGCCGCAAGAAGTCGGCGGGGTGCGCAGCATGCCGTTCCCGTCGTCGAGGAAGATGGAGGTGATGGTACCCTCGCAGACTTCGCCGCGTTCGTTCAAGAGGATGACGTCATCGGCCTCGGCAGAGGTATATTCGGCGCGCGCGGCCTCGTAGACGGCGCGTCGCGTCGTCTTGAAACGCAGCAGCTTGTCGGTGGAGTCGAGACGGGTCTCGGCGATGCGGACGGTCCAGTTGGTGTCGGGCGCCAGCGGGACGAAAGCCGCGCTTGTCACCTCGATGCGGCCTTGGGCGTCGAAGGTCAGGCGGACGCGCAGCGGACCCGCGGCATTTGCAACGGCTGCGTCAAGCCTGGCCACCGCATCGATCGGTTGCTGGAAGCCGAGGCGACGGGCGGAGCGGGAAAGCCGGGCGAGATGCAGCCGCAGGCGGATGAAGCCGTCGCCGGGCTGCCAGCGCAGCGTTTCGATCAGCGAAAAATCGATCATCGCGCAATCCACTGGTCGCCGACGGCGAAGCGGGCCTTGAGCAGGCATTCCTCATATTCGGCCTCGGCTGTGGAATCAAAGACGATGCCGCCGCCGACGTTGAAGACGGCCCTGCCGCCGTCAAAAAGCGTGATGGTGCGGATGGCGACGGAAAAGCGCATGACGCCGCTTGGCGAGATCATGCCGATCGCACCGCAATAGGCGTCGCGGGGAGCATTCTCGAGCGCGTGCAGGATTTCCATCGCCCGCATCTTCGGCGCGCCGGTGATCGAGCCGCAGGGAAAGAGGGCGGCAAAGATGTCGCGGATCGAAAGGCCGGGGCCCAGCCTTGCCTGCACATGGCTGACCATCTGGTGGACGGTCGGATAGGTCTCGATGTCGAAGAGCTTCGGCACATCGAGCGTGCCGACTTCGGTGATACGGGAGATATCGTTGCGCAAGAGATCGACGATCATGCGGTTTTCCGCCTGCGTCTTGATATCGCGGCGCATGGCTTCGACGATTTCGGCATCTTCGGCGGCAGTGGCGCCGCGTTTCGCCGTGCCCTTCATCGGATGGGTCTCGATCCAGCCCTCCTCATCTGTGCGGAAGAAGAGTTCCGGTGAACGCGACAGGATGAGCGGACCGCCGAGATCGACCAGCGCGCCGTATTTGACCGGCTGGCGTTCGATCAGCGACCAGAAGGCGGCACGGGGATCGCCGTTCCAGCGGGCCTCGACCGGCATGGTGAGGTTCGCTTGATAGGCGTCGCCGAGCCGCAGATGCTCATGCAGGCGGTCGAAGCGCTCTTTATATAGAGGGAAATCCCAGGCGGCCTTCGGGGCGGTGAGGAATTCCTCGTTCTCAAGGCGCTGTTTCGCTTGGGCAAGCGGGTGTGTGTCCGGCTTCGGAGCATTGAAGACGCCGAAGGAGAGGAGCGGGGTTTCGCGGTTCTCGTTGGCGAAGGAGGCGAGTTTCTCCTCGAACAGATATCCGGCCTCGTAGGCCATGTAGCCGGCAAGCCATTTGCCCTCGGCCTTGGCCTCTTCCATCCTGAGAAGGCCGGCAAAGAATTCGTCGCGCGTTCGCGCGACGATGATCTCTGCCGGTTCGGTGAAAAGCATCACCTGGCCTGATGTGTCGTCGCGGAAGAGAATATAGGGGTCAGACATGATTGCGCCGCATCTTGCTTGGTTATCCGATGCTTGCGACGGTTCTGGGCTTTGACATGGCTGGCGATGCGAAGACTGCAGCAACACCCACTTCCCTCATTCCTGTGCTTGTCACAGGAATCCAGCCACGGCGCGTCTGCGCCGTGAATGACTCACTTCCGACAGACAAAGAGCCTCCCGCGCCCAATGACTTGGGCGCGCTGGATTCCTGTGACAAGCACAGGAATGAGGCAGAGGGGGCTGCTGTCATGGTTCCTCGTGGACGTTGCAGAATGCGGCCTGATAACTCACAACGACACTCGTTCGTTTCAAGTCTGGCCGAGCCTTACGCCCTATCCAAAGCCTCCAACTCATCGATTAGCCCCTCGATCATCGACAGGCCCTGGCTCCAGAACGACGGATCGGTGGCGTCCAGGCCGAAGGGCTTCAAAAGTTCCGAATGATGCTTGGTGCCGCCGGCCCTCAGCAGTTCGAAATACTTCTCCTGGAAGCCGGTCTCGGCCTTCTGGTAGACGGCGTAGAGCGAATTCACCAGGCAATCGCCGAAGGCATAGGCATAGACATAGAAGGGCGAGTGGATGAAGTGGGGGATATAGGCCCAATAGGTCTCATAGCCTTCCGAAATGCTGATCGCCGGCCCGAGGCTTTCCGACTGAACGGAGAGCCAGAGTTCGCCGATGTCGTCGGCTGTGAGTTCCCCTGCCTTGCGGGCGGTGTGCAGCTTGCGCTCGAACTCATAGAAGGCGATCTGGCGGACGACCGTATTGATCATGTCCTCGACCTTCTGGGCGAGCATCGCCTTGCGCTCGCGCTTGTCGCTGGTCTTTTCCAGAAGCGCGCGGAAGGTCAGCATCTCGCCGAAGACCGACGCCGTTTCGGCAAGTGTCAGCGGCGTCTGGCACATCAGCGCCCCTTGCGCGCCGGCGAGAACCTGGTGCACGCCGTGCCCGAGTTCATGGGCAAGCGTCATCACGTCGCGCGGCTTGCCCATATAGTTGACGAGCACATAGGGGTGGGCCGAGGGAACCGTCGGATGGGCGAAGGCGCCGGGCGCCTTGCCGGGGCGGACGGGTGCATCGATCCATAGTTCGTCGAAGAAGCGCCTGGCGATATCAGCCATCTCGGGGGCGAAATTGCCATAGGCCGAAAGCACCGTGTCCTTCGCCTCGGGCCAGGGAATAACGGCGCTGGAGGTTTCCGGCAGCGGCGCGTTGCGGTCCCAGAAATTCATCTGCTCCATGCCGAGCCATTTCGCCTTCATCTTGTAATAGCGGTGCGAAAGGCGGGGATAGGCTTCGCGGACGGCCGCGGCCAGCGCATCGACGACCTCGCGCTCGACACGGTTTGCGAGATGCCGGGAGTCGGCGATATCCTCGAAGCCACGCCAGCGGTCGGAAATATCCTTGTCCTTGGCAAGCGTATTGGTGATCAGCGTGAAGATGCGGATATTGGCCTTGAAGGTTGCCGCAAGCGCCATGGCCGCCTTGCGGCGGACGTCCGGATCCTTCTCCTGCAGCATGTTCAGCGCCACTTCGAGCGGCACTTTTTCGCCATCGATCTCATAGCGCAGTTCGGCCATGGTTTCGTCGAAGAGGCGATTGAAGGCGGCGGCCGATGTCATCGACTTTTCGAGGAAGAGCTGTTCCAGCCGGTCGTCGAGCTGGTAAGGCTTGTCTTTCCTGAGGTCGACCAACCAGGGGCGATAGTGGCCGGCGGCGGGGTCGTTGGCCATGCTCGCATCGATCACCGCGTCATCGATGCGGTTGAGTTCGAGTGCGAAAAACAGCAGGTGCCCGGAAAATTCGGTGATCTTGGTCTGCACGTCGCCGTAGAGCTTGCCGTTTGCCGGATCGGTGGTGTCGGAGAAATAGGTAAGGCCGGCGAAGGAACCGAGGCGGCCCATGATATCGTCCAGCGCCTCATACTCCTTCAGCGCCGCGCCGATGCCCTCAGTGCCGGTCTTCGTCGCGGCCTCGGCGAGTTTGCCCTTCCACTTCTCCTCAAAGGCGATAGCAGCCTTGCCGGCCTTTTCCATGTCAGCGACAAAGGCGGTCGAGGTGGCGGAGGGATAAAGATCCTGCAGCTTCCAGACCGGCAGATCGCCGAGCGCGGGATTGGCTGCCCCGGCTGGCGCTGCTGCCGACAAAAGAAGGCGGGCGTGCGGGAGCTCGATTTTCATGGGGCAATTCCTCTCCACTTTCATAACAGGTCTGTTTGAATAAGCGTGAGAAGGCGCCGCATCAAGGGCCTTTCGGCGCATGAAAGGCCTCGCTTCGGTACGAAAACGACCCGTTCCAATCGTTAAAATGCAATTATTTCTCAAAACAGGATGTTCAAGCCTTTCTGTCAGAGTGCGCTTCATGGTTTCGCATGAAGTGAGGCGACAATGACCGGTTACAATGAGCTCAAGGGAGCAGGGCAAATTCTCGTGGTCGAGGACGACCCCGTGCAGCGCCGCCTGCTCAAGAACGCAATCGAGCGTCACGGCCATGTCGTGCACCAGGCGGAAAACGGCCGCATCGGCCTGGAAATGGTCAAACGCGACAGCGGCCTTTTCAACGTCATCGTGCTCGACCTGATGATGCCGGAGATGACCGGCCTCGAATTCCTCGACGCACTTCATGAATTCGGCACACAGATCCCGGTCATCGTTCAGACCGGCCAGGGCGGCATCGAGACCGTGGTGCAGGCGATGCGCGCCGGCGCCTTCGATTTCGTCGTCAAGCCGGTTTCTCCCGAACGCATCGCCACATCGATCTCGAATGCGATGAAGCTCGATCAGCGCGAGGTGAAGGCGCGGGCCGGACGCCGGTCGCGGTCGGGCTCGGTCGGCTTCGACGACATCGTCTCGGCAAGCCCGGCGATGATCCGCGTCATCGATCTCGCCCAGCGGGCGGCGCAGTCCAACATTCCGGTCGTGCTCGAAGGTGAATCCGGCGTCGGCAAGGAACTGGTGGCGCGTGCCATCCAGTCCGGCGGCGACCGCGCGAACAAACCCTTCGTCACGGTCAATTGCGGAGCGATCCCGCACAATCTCGTCGAGAGCATTCTGTTCGGCCACGAGAAGGGCGCGTTCACAGGCGCGACCGAGCGCCATATCGGCAAATTCATGGAAGCCGACGGCGGCACCATCTTCCTCGACGAGATCGGCGACCTGCCGCTCGAGGTGCAGGTGAAGCTGTTGCGCGCCGTGCAGCAGGGCGAGATCGAGACCGTCGGTGCGCGGACCGCGCATAAGGTCAATGTCCGGCTGATCTCCGCGACGAACAAGGATCTGATCGAGGAGGTCAAGAACGGCCATTTCCGCGAGGATCTCTACTATCGCCTCAACGTCTTCCCGATCACGATCCCGGCGCTGCGCAAGCGCAAGGAAGATATTCCGCATCTGGTGCGCGTCTTTGCCGAACGCTTCTCCAGCGAGCAGAAGAATGGCCGCCGCATGACGGTCAACGCCGGCGCACTGGCGCTGCTGACCGCCTATGACTGGCCGGGCAACATCCGCCAGCTCGAAAATGCGATCTTCCGCGCAGTCGTTCTGGCCGAAGGGCCGGAGCTGACGGAAGGGGACTTCCCGCAGATCGCCGCCCAGCTTCCGGAATACGAAGTCGTGGATCACCTGGCGCTGGTCGCCGACAATACCGGCCTCGATCCCGACGACAGCTATGGGGAGGAGTTCAGGGCGTCGATCTCGGGAGAGGTGCACCACCGTCTGTCCGAAGTCTCCGAAAACGCGATCGCCAGCGTCAATCCGGCCGGCGATGTGCGCAGGCTTGCCGATGTCGAGGAGGAGCTCATCCGATTCGCGCTCAAATTCTATCGCGGGCAGATGAGTCAAGTGGCGCGCAAACTTGGCATCGGCCGGTCCACACTTTATCGCAAGCTCAAAGATTACGGCATAGACCCCGATAATCCCCAGAAAGATGCGGCTTAAGCGCTTTTTATTAAGACTAAGGCAACCACGATTTGTTACTGATCATAAACCACTTGTTAGTGGCTCGTTCACTATGTAAAGAAAAGGTTGATCATGTGTGGCATTTTTGCCATCGTGTGACCGCATTTGACAGTCATCTGAGACAGTACGGGACATTGTCTGTCTGACGGGGATCGAGTTGCCGAATCTGAATGGGAATTCCAAGCCTTCGCGCTTGAGCTGGCGTATGTTGTGCGCCGACATCTGCGGAAAGGCAGCAAGGACGGCAGCGGCCGCCCTTCTTGCGCTCGCGGTTTCCTCACCGGTATTCGTTAGTACACCTTCCGAGGCAGCGGGCGACACCCGCAGCCTCAAGCTTTATTTCATCCATACCGGCGAAAAAGCCGTCATCACGTACAAGCGCAACGGCAAGTTCGATCCCAAGGGTTTGGAGCAGCTGAACCGCTTCCTGCGCGACTGGCGCAAGAACCAGCCGACGAAGATGGACCCGCGCCTGTTCGACCTGATCTGGGAAGTTTATCGCCAGAGCGGTTCGCGGGATTATATTAACGTCGTCTGCGGTTTCCGTTCACCGGGTACCAACGAGATGCTCCGCGGCCGCTCGCGCAACTCGGGCGTTGCCGAAAAGAGCCAGCATATGCTCGGCAAGGCGATGGACTTCTTCATTCCGGACGTCAAGCTTGCGACATTGCGCGGGATCGGCATGAAAATGCAGGTCGGCGGCGTCGGCTTCTATCCGAAATCGGGCTCGCCCTTCGTGCATATGGATGTCGGCGGCGTCCGCGCTTGGCCGCGCATGAGCCGCGACGAATTGGTCCGGCTTTTCCCGAACGGCAACACCATTCATATCCCGGCTGACGGCAAGCCGCTGCCCGGCTATCAGCAGGCAATGGCCGACTATAAGCGCCGCGTCAGCGGTACGCAGATAGAAATCGCCAGCGCTTCCGAATCGGCGCCGAAGCATAAGACGCTGTTTGCTGCGCTGTTTGGCGGCGGAGCGGACGAGCAGGAAGACGATTCGGACGATTCGACGCCTGTTGCCGTCGCCAAGGCAACGCCGCCGAAGGCAGCGCCCGAGCCTGCTCCTGTCGAGCCGCAGCAGACCGAAGTCGCCGATCTGAACGCGCCGGTGCCGCAGGTTCGCCCGGCATTCAGCAATCAGCCGGCCGGCAGCGACGTGGCGAGTGCGCTCGTCGCACCGCCTTCGGGTAATGCCGCGCAACAGGCCCTTGTCGCGGCGCTTCCGGCCGATCAGGCCCAGCCGCAGCAATTCGCCGATCTCAGCGCCTATAGCATTCCGGTCCCCTCACTACTCGGCCAGCGCCGCGCGCCGGGCGATGCTGAGCTCGCATCGACCGATCCTGACATGCTGACCGGAATGCCGGTTCCGACGCCGGTCGAACGCCCTGCCGTCGCCGAGAACCTTCTGGCTGCGGCCAATGCCGATCCGGAAGCAGAGGCCGACGAGGCAGATCAGGACGGCGGACTATCTCCCGCCGTCGCCGATGCGCTCGACCAGCAGAACAAGGGTGGAGAAAACCAGGTCGCCGGGCATGCGCCTGAGATGACGGTGGAGCAGGCAATCAACGCCGCGATGACGCAAAAGGCGCCTGCCGCAAAACCGCCGCTTGAGCTCGCAGCCTTGGCGCCCATGACCAAATCGGCAAGCTTCGGCGACGGCTTTGATGAACCGGCCGCCGAAAACGCCGTGGCGCAGGGCCTGCCCACCAAGGGCGGCCGCCCGACGCACAAGGAAGCCGCCGCGGCGGACGCCAGCCGCGCGACGGTTCGCACCGAGCCGAAGCTGACGCAGAAGATGATTTCGCAGTGGGCGCTGACCAATGCCCGTCTGGAAATGGCCTCCAAGCAGGTGAAGGCGCCACGTTTCGTCAGCCAGACGATGCGCGCGCAGCCGACTACCGTTTATACCGAAGGTTTCAACGTCAAGACCGCTTCGGTCGACCCGGCCCGCTTCAGTGGCACGGCTGTTAACTTCATGGAAGTGCGCAAGTTCAACACAAACTGAGCCGGCCATCATGAAATATCGAAAACCGTCGGGGCGATCCGGCGGTTTTCCTTTTTGGCTGCTTCGACCAGCGGCGGACAGCCATTATGGCTGTGCAGCCTAAAGCGCGTCGCAGCAAACTTGATTCATTCGACGCGCTTCAGCTCTTTGTTTTGATGCATATCGTTATCCCGGAACCGCTGCACACTTCCGGGCGACATGCATTGGGCAAAAGAAAAGCCGCCGGGCGGTCCGGCGGCTTGTCGACATATCAGCAATGAAGGGCGGATCAGCCTTCCGGCGGCGACTCGATCATGCCGAGTGCGTGCAGGTAGGTGTCGAGGATCGCTTCCTCTTCCATGCGCTCCTGCTCGTCCTTCTTGCGCAGCGCCACGACCTTCTTCAGAATCTTGGTATCGAAGCCCATTCCCTTGGCTTCGCCATAGACGTCCTTGATGTCGTCGGCGATGGTCTTCTTTTCTTCTTCCAGCCGTTCAATGCGCTCGATGAAAGCGCGAAGCTGGTCGCGGGCGACGCCATGAGCATCAGACATCGTGTTCTCCTGATTGGGGATGATCAATTTGAAGGCACGTGACTGCCGCGAAGCGGCGTCACGGTCAAGCCTGTTCGGGGTCGGCCAGGCTATTTGTTTGGGTTGTTCAGTTCAAAAGCAGCCTTTTGCACAGGTGAGGCCTCGTTCTGGTGGAGTTTTTTCCAGTCCTCGTAGGGCATGCCGTAGACCATCTCGCGCGATTCGTCTTTGGTGACGGGCGCGCCGTCGGCCTCGGCTGCCTCGCGATACCAGTTCGACAGGCAGTTGCGGCAAAAGCCGGCGAGGTTCATCAGGTCGATATTCTGCACGTCGCTGCGCTCGCGAAGATGCGCGACAAGGCGGCGGAATGCGGCGGCCTCGAATTCGGTCTGCTGTTGTTTGCTGAGCGCGGTCATCTCGCTCTCCTTTCAATAGGGGCCTGTGCGCGAGACGTGGACGTCGTATTCGTGCAAGGCGGGATCAGCGTTCATTGCCGCAAAGATCGGCGCGAGGCGCTCGGCCCATGCCGCTATGCCGGCCTCGTCTGCAATCAGGTCCTGACGGACTTCGAGCAGCGCATGCGGAATGCCGGTGATCATGCAGTGGCGGTACATGGTATCGCCCTTCAGTGCGCCATCATAGGGTTCGTTGTCGCCGACGATAAGATCGGGATCGGCGCGCAGCATGTTCAGTAGCGGGCCGACGGCGCGATGATCGCTGTCCCAAAGCACGGCGGCGTGCCAGGGGCGGGGAATACCTTTCCAGGCGGGCGTGAAGGAGTGCAGCGACAGCACCAGCGGCGCCTTCCCGGTGGCGTTCGCCACCCTGTCGATCGTTGCGGCGACGGCGTGGTGATAGGGGCGATGGAAGGTTTCGATGCGGTTCTCCCACTCCTGCGGCGTGATCGGATGATTGCCGGATATGACGGCGCCGTCGGAGATTTTCATGATCAGGGTCGGATCGTCTTCGCCGCGGTTCGGGTCGATCAGCAGGCGCGAGAAGCCGCCGAGCACCGCGGGTACGCCGAGGCTTTCCGAAAGCTGCCGCGTCAGGCCCTCGATGCCGATGTCATAGGCGATGTGGCGGGTGAAGGCCGCCTCCGGCAGGCCGAGCCGGCCATAGTGTGCGGGAAGGCGGTTCACCGCGTGATCTGCGAGGATCACCATGCCTTTGTCATGTTTGCCGGATAGGATTTCGAAGGATTGGAAGTCGTCCATCAGGAATTGCCGTTCGTCATTGCGCAGTCGGGCAGTGATCGCATGCGTCCGCGCCAGGTTCAAGCGCCGCAGGCGGACAGAGGTTGAGCCGACCCTCGACGGGCGGTTTGTGAAAGGAAATATAATCGATTAGCATTGCGTTGACTTTCGCTTGACGGCGGCGCAAGAAGACAAGCATACGAATAACCGTGGAGCTATTTGGGAGCCGTGTTGATCCAAGCCGCGCCAAGTTTCCTCACGCGGTCCGGACCGCTGGTCCGTCTCGCTCTGTTTGCACTTGCAGCCTTTATGCCGTTCTTCATCGCAGATGCCGCGCGCGCCGATTTTCGCGTCTGCAACGGAACGCAAAATCTCGTCGGCGTGGCGATCGGCTATCGGGCCAAGGACGGCTGGATGACGGAAGGCTGGTGGCAGGTGCCGGCAACGACCTGCGCCGTGTTGATCGAGGGAGAATTGCAATCGCGTTATTATTACCTCTACGCAGAGGACGCCGCCCGGGGAGGACGATGGACGGGGGACGTGCAGATGTGCGTGGCGGAAAACGAGTTCAAGATCTCGGGTGTGCAGGATTGTTATGCCCGCGGTTACCAGAAGATGGGTTTCAAGGAATATGACACGGGCCGCCAGGGCAGCTGGATGGTTCAACTCTCCGACACCCCAGGGACGCAAGAAAGCCAGAATTGATGAAGCGTAATCGCAAAATTAAAATCCTCGCCACCCTCGGGCCCGCCTCCGCTGAGGAATCGATGATCGAGAAGCTGCATCAGGCCGGCGCCGATGTCTTCCGCATCAATATGAGCCATGCGAGCCACGATGTGATGCGTACGCTCATCCAGCGCATCCGCTCGGTCGAGGCGCGCTCCGGCCGGCCGATCGGCATTCTCGCCGACCTGCAGGGACCGAAACTGCGAGTCGGCAAGTTCGTCGACAGCAAGGTCGACCTGAAACCCGGCCAGACCTTCACGCTCGACAACAACGAAGCGCTCGGCGACCAGAACCGCGTCTATCTGCCGCATCCCGAGATCCTGGAATCGGTGCAGCCCGGCCACCGCCTGCTGATCGACGACGGCAAGCTCGCGCTGCGCGCCGAAAAATGCGATGGCAAAAGCATCGTTACCACCGTTATTTCGGGCACGCGCATCTCCGACCGCAAAGGCGTCAGCCTTCCCGACACGCTGCTCGGCGTCGGTGCGCTGACGGACAAGGACCGCGCCGATCTCGACGCCGTGCTTGCCACCGACGACGTCGACTGGGTGGCGCTTTCCTTCGTGCAGCGTCCTGACGACCTTGCCGAAGTGCGCAAGATCGCCCGCGGCCGTGTCGGCCTGATGTCGAAGATCGAAAAGCCGCAGGCTCTCGAGCGTATCGAGGAAATCATCGAGCTTTCCGATGCCTTGATGGTCGCTCGCGGCGATCTCGGCGTCGAAATGCCGCTCGAATCGGTTCCCGGCATCCAGAAGCAGTTGATCCGCGCCTGCCGCCGTTCGGGCAAGCCGGTGGTCGTCGCCACGCAGATGCTGGAATCGATGATCTCGGCGCCGGTGCCGACGCGCGCGGAAGTTTCCGACGTCGCAACCGCCGTCTTCGAAGGCGCCGATGCCGTCATGCTCTCGGCCGAGTCGGCCTCGGGGGACTATCCGGTCGAAGCCGTTTCGACCATGGCGTCGATTGCCACCGCCATCGAGCGCGAGCCGCATTATCCGGGCATCATCTATGCCCAGCGCGCCCAGCCGGAAGCGACTGGTGCCGATGCGATCTCGCTCGCTGCGCGCCAGATCGCCGAGACGCTGAAGCTGTCAGCGATCGTCTGCTACACCTCGTCGGGCACGACAGGCCTTCGCGCCTCACGTGAGCGTCCGCAGGTGCCGATCCTGGCGCTGTCGCCGATCATCAAGACGGCACGCCGTCTTGCCGTCGTCTGGGGCCTGCATTGCGTCGTCACGCATGACGCGACCGATCTCGACGACATGGTCAACCGCGCCTGCCGCATCGTCGCCGACGAAGGCTTCGGCAAGCCCGGCGACCGCATCATCATCTCGGCCGGCGTGCCGCTCGGCACACCCGGCGCCACGAATATGATCCGCATCGCCTATATCGGTTCCGACGGCCAGAGCGGCATCTGATCCGATCGCATCCCTTCGAAAGCCCGCCGCCTCAAAGAAGCGGCAGGCTTTTTCGTTGATGGCCGGGGCATTGCCAAGGGCGCCGGTGCATGCAAGTTTCCTCCCCTATAGCGCTAAAGCGCGTCGCGATCTTTCAGATTCGCTTGTCACGCTTTAGGTCTTTGTTTTTGCCCATGTCTTTATCGCAAAACCGCTGCACACTTTTGCGAGACATGCTCTAGGTTCGGAGGGATCATCATGGATATCGTTACGCTTATGGCTTTTGCAGCCGTTTCCTTTGTCGGTATCGCCACGCCGGGCCCGACAGTGCTGCTGGCGCTGACCAACGGTTCGCGGCATGGCCTCCGCCGGGCAATGGCCGGCATGATTGGTGCCGTCCTCTCCGATTTCGTGCTGATCGGTGCTGTGGCGGTGGGGCTCGGTGCGCTGCTGGCGGCATCGGAATTCTGGTTCTCGATGCTGAAATGGGCCGGTGCCGCCTATCTCGCCTTTCTCGGCATCATGCTGCTGCGCTCGAAGGGCGGGATCGATGCGGCGTTGAAAGCAGGTGCGCCGGCGGGGACGACGTCGACTTTCTCGATCGGGCTGAAGAGCTTCATGGTCGCGGCGACCAATCCGAAGGGCTATTTGTTCTTCTCGGCCTTCCTGCCGCAGTTCATCGATCCGGCGCTGCCGCAGGTAACGCAATATGGGCTGCTCGCGCTCACCTTTGCCGTGCTCGATTTCCTCATTATGTTCGGCTACGCCTTCTTCGGCTCGCAGGCGGTGCGTTTCCTGAAAACCTCGGGCGCCCTATGGCTGGAGCGCGCCTGCGGCGGCGCGCTGCTGGCGCTTGCCGGCTCGCTCGCCCTTTATCGCCGGGCAACCGTTTGAGTTCAGGTTCGAGGCAGGGATAGGTGACCGAGGCGATAGGCCTGCATGTGCTCGCCGCACTCGGGGATTTCTCGCCATAGCCTGAAGCGCACCCGCGTCCATGTCGTCGGCTCGAAACCGCGGATGGAGGCGAGGGCGCCTGCCCGAACCTCTGCTTCAGCCTCAGCGCTTTCGGCGTCGCGAATATCGGCAAGCGGCGCATACGGCTCCATTTGCAGGATCTCGCGGGTGGCAAACCTGGCAGCGGCAATATCGGGCGAGACTTCCGCCTGCCAGACGATCCAGGTTTTTACCTGCGGCCAACCGAAGGCGCCGGCGAGCGTTTGGAAAGCGGGGCCGCAGAGGAAGTCGCTTGCCCCTTGCGGCTTTTGCCAGAGGTAGAAGGGCGCATAAAGATTGTCGGGGCTGGCGAATTCGCCATGGCGGGCGCTGAGATAGGCCTTGAAGCCGAGATTGGGGAAACCGTCGAGCAGCGGTCCCTTGTCGCGGATGCGGCGGTCGATGATCGACATGTCGTAATCGGCGGGCAGGGTGAAGCTGTATTGCATGGCGATCATGATCGTGCCTCCACCGGCTGCAACCATTCGACGATGCTGCCGTTTTCCGTTGCTTGAATGCTGAGATAGCCGAAGGGACTGTCATGGGCCGCGCCATGCCAGTGACGCTCGCCGGCCGCAAACCAGACAGCGTCGCCGGCGCGCAGTTCCGCGACGGGACCACCCTCGCTCTGCGCCAGCCCATGACCCGAAAGCACATAGAGCAACTGGCCCCGAGGGTGCGTATGCCAGCGGGTGATGGTCCCGGGATCGAGTGTGGCGCGCATGGCCGTGTTTTCGCCATCGGCGCTGCCTTCGAGCAGCATCTCGACCCAGAAAGGCGCCGTGGCGACACCCTCCGGCGAGCGCACCGCCCTTCCGGGGCGGCTGACCGTCATGGCCTTCGGGTTCAAAGCGCTCATCGTTGGCCTCCGGCCGCCCGCAGCCGCCAATCGGGGTCGGTCATCTGGGCGATGCCGTTGCCGAAGGACCAGTCTTCCGGGGCACTAGTGCTGATGACGATCATCACATCCTCGGGCCGGAGGCCCGGTGACTGCGCCAGCAGATCGGCGAGCCGCCGATAGAGCGCCGCCTTCATCTCGACCGTGCGGGGCCGGCCGATGGTGATCGAGATATAGACGAAATCGTTTGAGCGCGGCCCGGCAAGATAGCTGCTGTCGAAGATCAGCTCGTTTTCATCATGCTGATGGATGGCCTGAAAGCGGTCGTTTTCCGGCACGTCGAAGGTTTCGACCAGGGCGCGCTGGATGGTGTCGGCGAGTGCCGTAAGATACTCCGGCGACTTGCCTCTGCGGAGAGAAATGCGAACGAAGGGCATCGGGGGCTCCATGGTTTGGGCCGTTCGTCGGCCTTGACAACAGCACCATCGCACGACACGATGGTACCGAAAATCAGAATTTTATGAACTGATAATCCTAAAAAATGGGATTGTATGATGCGACGGACGATCTTCGATCTCGATGTGCTTCGAGCCTTTTCGACCGGCATGGAACTCGGCAATTTCGCCAAGGCGGCCGAAAAGCTCGGACGTTCAACCTCGGCGGTGAGCGCGCAGCTGAAGAAGCTGGAGGAACAGGCGGGCACGCCGATCTTCCGCAAAGTGGGGCGCGGGCTGGCGCTCACCGATGCCGGCGAGACGATGCTCGGTTATGCCAGGCGGCTGCTGGAGTTGAATGACGAGGCGGCTGCGGCCGTGCACAGCATCGAGCTGGAAGGCTGGGTGCGGCTCGGCCTGCAGGAGGATTTTGGCGAGACCCTGCTGCCGGAGGTGCTCGGCCGCTTCGCGCGGGCGCATCCGAAGGTCCGCATCGAGGCGCGGGTGGTGCGCAATGTCGAACTGCTTGAGCGCGTCACCTCAGGCAAGCTTGATCTGGCGCTCGCCTGGAGCGACGGTACGGTGACGGCACATTGCGACCGGATCGGCGAGGTGCCGATGCGCTGGATCGGGCCTGTCGAGAGATCGCCCGGCTGGCATGCGGCAAGTGGCGAGCCGATACCGCTCGCCTCGCTGGAGGCGCCGTGCCTGATGCGCAGTGCGGCGACCCGGGCACTTGACGAGGCCGGCATTTCCTGGCGTCTCGCCTTCGTCAGCTCCAGCCTCGGCGGCCTCTGGGCAGCGGCGGCTGCAGGCCTCGGCATCACTATCCGCACACCGATCGGATTGCCGGCAAAGGTCCGGCCGCTGGCGCCGGAGACGATCGGCTTGCCTGATTTGCCGAAGCTCGGGCTGGTCCTGCATCGGGCCGAAGCCGAACCGCAGCCGGCGGCGTCCCGGCTTGCCGAGCTCGTGCTGCAGTCGGTGAATGGCGCGCTTCGCGGGACGGCGGCCTGACATTGCCGCATTGACCCTTCGATCGCGTGGCTATAGCTTCGGACTGCTATGAAGACGATCACTCTCAATATCGCTACGGCCTTCTTCTTGAGCCTTTAAAGCTCTGCCTTCGGGCATCGGAAGATGCGGCCGCTTGCCAACCTTCGCGGCTGGCGCGTTGCCGTGGACTGCAACCACCCTGCATCTGGCCAAGGAAAGAGCCAGCAGGATTGGCGATAGAGAGATATTTCATGACATCGAATGTTTACCCACCGGCGCTGAGCGCCGCGCAGATCGAGCAATTCATCGAGGATGGCTTTATCCGGATCGACGAGGCTTTTCCCCGCGAATTGGCCCAGGAAGCTCGTGCCATCATGTGGTGCGATATTCCCTTCGATGCGGATGATCCAAGGACATGGACGCAACCGGTCGTGCGGCTTGCCGGTTATGGTGGAGGCCCGTTCGAGAAAGCTGTCAACACACCGGTATTGCATTCGGCGTTCGACCAGCTTGTCGGCAGAGGGCGCTGGGAGCCACGCACCGGGCTTGGCAGTTTCCCGGTGCGCTTTCCCCATCCGGACGATCCCGGCGATGCCGGCTGGCATGTCGATCTGAGCTTTCCCGATGGGGGTTCCGATCCGAACGAGCAGCGGGACTTTTCCGCCTGGCGGGTGAATATCACCTCGCGCGGACGGGCGCTGCTGATGCTTTTCCTGTTCTCGGATGTCGGGGAAGAGGATGCGCCGACCCGCATCCGTATCGGCTCGCACAAGGATGTCGCGCGCCTTCTGGCACCGGCGGGTGAGGCGGGTATGGCCCATCTCCGGCTGGAGCATGTCGGTGAAGCCCGGCCGCTGGCCTTGGCGACGGGGCAGGCCGGCACGGTCTATCTGTGCCATCCATTCCTGATCCATGCAGCACAAAAGCATGGCGGCAATGAACCGCGCTTCATGGGACAGCCCGGCCTTGCACCGTCCGAACCGCTTCGGCTTGAGCGGAAGGACGGCGTCTATTCGCCGGTCGAGATAGCAATCCGCCGGGCGCTTCACTCCATCTGACGGTTGAATGCGGCATTCGGCTCAAGAGAGCCGGATGCCTCACGATGCCCTCAGCCGAAGCGTTCCAACGCCATGGCGAAGATATCTGCATCGACATTGCCGCCGGAGGTGACGGCGACCACCGTGTCGCTTTCCAGCGCCTCGCCATGGAAGAGGGCGGCGGCGAGCGCCACCGCGCCGCCCGGCTCGACCACGATCTTCAGCCTGACGAAGGCGAGCGCCATGGCGCGCAGCGCCTCTTCGTCGGTGACGACGATGCCGGCGCCGGCGAGGCGCTTGAGGATCGGGAAGGTGATATTTCCCGGCTGCGGCGTGACGATCGCATCGCAGATAGAGCCTGATATCGCCACGTTGCGCTCGATCCTGCCGGAGGCGAGCGAGCGGGCGGTGTCGTCGAAATCCTTGGGCTCGCAGGGCCGGACGCGAAAGCCGGGGGCGCTGGCTTCAAGCGCGAGCGCGATGCCGGAGGTCAATCCGCCGCCCCCGCAGGGCACGAGGACTTCGGCTGATGTCACGCCTTCCTCTTCCGCCTGCTCGGAGATTTCGAGGCCGGTCGTGCCCTGGCCGGCGATGACAAGCGGTTCGTCGAAGGGCTTGATCAGCGTCAGGCCGCGCTCGGCCGACAGCCTCGCGCCGATCTCGTCGCGGTCCTCGTTGACGCGGTCGTAGAGCACCACCTCGGCGCCGAAGGCGCGGGTGTTGGCGATCTTCAGCTTCGGCGCGTCGCTCGGCATGATGATGACGGAGGGCACATTGTGCAGCTTGGCGGCAAGGGCGACACCCTGGGCATGGTTGCCGGAGGAAAACGCGATAACGCCCTTCGCGCGCACTGCCGGATCGAGGCCGGAGACGGCCGACCAGCCGCCGCGAAACTTGAACGAGCCGGAATGCTGCAGGCATTCGGCCTTCACGAACAGACGCCGGCCGGCGATCTCGTTCAGGAAGGGAGAGGAGAGAAGCGGCGTGCGCCTCGCGTGGCCGCGCAGACGGGCGCGGGCGGCGACAATCATTTCAATGCTGGCCATTCGGGAATCGTCCTGCTTGCGGGTTCGCTCATGCTTAGGGCGCGGCCAGCCATTTGTGAACGGCGACTTTGTCACCGTGACATGAATGGCCTGTCGCATTTGCCGCCCGCTGCTGGCGACCGTCAGTAGCCGTTCGCCGAGCCTTCCGCCGCGCGGCTGTCCATGGCGCCGTTATAGCGCGCACCACCGCCCTTTTCGATGGCGGCGAGGCTTTTGCCGCCGACGAGGATGCCGGCGGCCTGGCCCCAGAGCGGCGCATCATTGCCGCCGTCGAAGCTGTAGCCCATGGCGGCGAGGGTCTTTTCCGTATCGGGCGAAATTGCATAGGGTTCGAGATAGACCTTGTCGGGCTGCCATTGATGGTGGATACGCGGCGCATTCACCGCCTGGCTGATATCCATGCCGAAATCGACGACGTTCAGGATCGCTTCCAGCGTGATGGTGATGATGCGCGAGCCGCCGGGGCTGCCGATCACCATGAAGGGCTTGCCGTCCTTGGTGACGATCGTCGGGCTCATCGAGGAGAGCGGTGTCTTCTTCGGAGCGATGGCGTTCGCCTCGCCCTGGACGAGGCCATAAAGGTTCGGCACGCCGGGCTTGGAGGTGAAATCGTCCATCTCGTTGTTGAGCAGGACGCCGGTGCCGGGCGCGACGACCGCGGCGCCGAAAGACCCGTTCAGCGTATAGGTGACGGCGACCGCATTGCCCTCGTCGTCGATGATCGAATAATGCGTCGTCTCGGTGCTTTCCTTGCCGCCGAGCGGTTTAAGGTTGGCCGACGTGCCGGCCTTGTAGGGATCGATCTTGGCAGCGATCTCCTTGGCATAGGTCTTGTCGATGAGCTTTGCGACGGGGTTCTCGACGAAATCGGGATCGCCGAGCGCAGCGTTGCGGTCGACATAGGCGTAGCGCATGGCCTCGACCATCACATGCGCGGTGTCGGCCGAGCCGTAGCCCAGGTAGGAAAGCGGATAACCTTCCAGAACGTTGAGGATCTCGCAGATTATGACACCGCCGGAGGAAGGCGGCGGCGAGGAGATGATGTCGTAACCGCGATAATTACATTCGACCGGCTTCAACTCGCGCACGGCATATTGCTCGAAATCTTGCCTGGCGAGGATACCGCCCTTGGCCTGGCTTGCCTTGACGATCGCCTCGGCGGGCGCAGCCTTGTAGAAGGCGTCAGGACCTTTTTCGGAAATGGCCGCCAGGACCGCGGCAAGGTCGGGCTGCTGGAGCTTTTCACCCGATGCATAGGCTTTGCCATCGGGTTTCAGGAAAATCTTCGCCGCCGCCTCGTCCTTGGCGAGCCGTTTGGCGCTGCCGGCGAAACTTGCGGCATCGCCCTGTTCCAGCGTGTAGCCTTCCCTGGCGAAACGAAGTGCCGGTGCGATCAGATCCTGGCGCGGCTTTGTGCCGTATTTCTCGCGCGCGGTTTCGAAGCCCATGACGGAACCGGGAACGCCGACGGCAAGATAGCCGTCGAGGCTGGCGCGCGGCACGATATCGCCTTTGGCATCGAGATACATGGTCTTCGTGGCGGCAAGCGGCGCGCGTTCGCGGAAATCGAGGAAGGTCTTGGTGCCGTCCTTCAGGCGGATGGTCATGAAGCCGCCTCCGCCGAGATTGCCGGCCGAGGGATAGACGACCGCCAGCGCATAGCCGACGGCGACGGCTGCATCGACGGCATTGCCGCCGCCCTTCAGCACCTCGACGCCGACATCGGTCGCCAAATGCTGGGCGGTGACGACCATGCCGTGCTCGGCCTCGACAGGCGCGGGCGAGGCGGCGAAGGCCGACGTCAGGCTCAGCGACAGTGCCGAAATGACGGAGATCGTGCCGATATGCAGGCGGTCCATGATTTCCCCTCCTATGGACAATGATGGAAAACATATGGGGCTGCGACGGCCCGAGGCAATGCAAGGGATTAGCTTTAGGCAAGAAGCTCGGCGAGTTTCCGGTTGGTGTCTTCATCGTCCAGCGGCGTGTAGACAACGAGCTTCATCTCCGGCCGGCTCGTCAATGTCAGCCCTGTATGCTCGAAGCACATGCGGCCTTTAACCGGATGATCGATGCGCTTGATACCCGACAGCGGGCTGACGACCTCGTGGCGCTGCCACCAATCACGAAATTCAGAGCTTGCCTGTTTCAGCAGTGCGATTAGGCGCTCGAAATCCGGATCACCGGCATAACGCGCGCTGTCGGCGCGAAACATCGCCAGTGAGACGCGGGCAACCGCCTCCCAATCGACGAGCAGCCGGCGATGCGCCGGGTCGGCGAAGAGGCGATGCATAGTGTTGCGCTCGTCACGGTCGAGTGTGTCATAACCACCGAAGAGTACTTCGGCGGCGCGGTTCCAGGCGAGCACATCCCACCGGCGGCCAAGCACATAGGCCGGTTGGTGGGTGAGGTTGGCGAGCATGCGCTTCAGCGGTTCGTCGACGAATTCGGGCGCGCTGGATACTGTCTGCGCCGTCTGGCGGTCGTTGAGGGTGAAGAGATGTTGGCGCTCGGCCTCGTCGAGGTGCAGCGCATCGGCAAGGGCATTGAGCACCTGTGCCGAGGGTCTGATGTCACGGCCCTGTTCCAGCCATGTGTACCAGGTGGTGCCGACGCCGGCGAGCATGGCGAGTTCCTCACGCCTCAGACCTGGCGTGCGCCGGCGAAAACCCTCCGGCAAGCCGACTTCGGACGGCGCCAGCCGCTCGCGACGAGAACGCAGGAAGGCTGCGAATTCACGGCGGCGGGCTTCGAATGTATCGGCTCTCTGGTCCATGCCGGGGATCATATCAGTATTGATACCAGGATAAAAATGGAACTGTTTGACATTTCCAGGCGGCGCATGATGCAGGCGTCGCGGGTGATTGAAGCGCCTGCGGCTCGACTGGAACAGGATGATTTTAGGCCCGGTCGGCCTAAAGTCTGAATCCTGTTCTAAATTCAAGAGTTAGAGCATGATGTCGTCCAAAAACCGCTCATACTTTTCGGCATCATGCTCTAATCAAGGAGCAGCATCATGTCTTTACAGCATGTCGTCGTCATCGGCGGTTCTTCCGGCATCGGCCTTACTACGGCGAAACTACTTTTGAAACAGGGATATACGGTCACCATTGCGGGCCGTGATGGTGACAAACTTGCCGCGGCAAAAGCATCGCTCGACGGTGATCTGCGCAGGCCTCGTGCTCGATGCGGCGAAGCTATCCGCACTCGGGAAGGCTTTTTCCGGGATCGGCGCGTTCGATCATCTGGTGCTGGCGATGGGCAGCGGTCACGGCGCCGGGCCTTTTGCTACACTCGACATGGCTGATCTGCTGGCCGGGTTCCAGACCAAGCTCATTCCGCATGCCGCGGCAGCCCAGGCGGCGCTGCCGTTGTTGCAGCCGGGCGGCAGCATCACCTTCGTTTCGGCGGTCAGTGCGCAGGCCGCGATGCCCGGTACGGCTGGGCTTGCTGCCGTCAATGCCGGCATCGAGGCAATGGTGCCGGTGCTGGCCGCCGAATTGAAGCCGTTGCGTGTCAACGGCGTTTCACCTGGGGTCATCGATACGCCGTGGTGGAGTTTCCTGCCCTCGGAGCAGCGTGACAACGTCTTTGCGGACTTCGCCAGCCGCACGCCGGTCGGTCGCGTCGGCAGGCCGGAGGATATCGCGGAGGCGATCGCCTTCCTGATCGGAAACGGCTTCATGAGTGGCCACGTGATCACCTGCGACGGCGGTGTGCGTCTCAGCGCCTGATGCGGGTTTCGGTGTTGCTGCCGATGGTTTCACCGGCGGAAACTCGAGCCGTAGAGGTTATGCGCCGTGAAGGGCGCCTGGCCGCAACGATGGCACGGCTGCAAGCGTTCGATCGCGTGATGCGGCGGCGAGCCTCTCTTCGGCCCGGCGCGCGATCGCCTGCAGGTCGCGCGGCATGCCGGCGATCTTCTCGATGGCGGCAATGGCGACATCGGTTGCGAGATAATCCGGCTTGTGGCCGACGCCGCGAACGGTGATGAGTTCGGAGCCTGCTATATCACGGGCCAGGCCGCGTGAATGCAGGTGCTCCCAGACGATCTCGTCACTGTCGCCTGTGATGATGACGGTCGGCGCGGTGATCTGAGAATAGCGCGGCGACTGTTCCTTCACATAGGCAAGCAGTCTCTTGAAATCGGCGGCATTGTTGTGGAAAGCGTCGGGCCGCAGCACCAGCGAGGGACCGGTCCTTTCGATGTAATCGGCGGGGCGCGGATTGGGGTGGAAGACGTTCCGCGTTCCGCGTTCCAGCCGGCTGAGACCGAGCGGCACGACGATCGCGTGGTTGAAGAGCCAGCCGAGGACCGGCACGGTTGCGACGTGATAATACCAGTCGATGCCGCCCGGCCAGGGGTGGGTGGCGGGGGCGAGGAAAAGCAGGCCCGAGGTCTTGTCGGGATGGCGCAGACCGAAAGCGGCGGTGATTGCGCCGCCGAAGGAATGGCCGACGATGACAGCTTTTTCGATGCCGCGCTTTTCCATCAGGCTGGCGATCGCATCGGCCTGACCGGAAGGGACAGCGTTGTCAGGGCCGCCGCGTTCGGAATAACCGTGGCCGGGACGATCGACGAAGAGCATCTCGGCCCGGCCTTCGAGTGCTGCGCGAAAGGCGACGACCTGGTCGAGCAGATTGCCGCTGGCGCCGTGAATGAAGACGAGGGCCGGCAGGTCGGCGCCTTCGGGACGCTCGATATGGACGGCATTCATGCGGTAGCCGCCGACATCCGTCAGTTCGCCGATATTCGGATAGGTCTGTTCGAATTGCCGCGCCTTGTAGGAGGAGTAACCGATAGCGGCGGCGAGCGGGGCGAGAAGAGCGGAAACTTCTGCAAGCATGATCTTAACGGGCGATAGTTGCGGCGGTTTTGCCGAGAGCGGACGCGCTGCGTCGTTTCCCGTCTAAAGTTCTAAATTGCGCGGCTTGGCCGGAGGTCAAGATCAACGCCCGAGGATCAGGTGCGGTTGCCGGCAAGTTTTTCAGCAAGCGTGTTGACCTGTTCCTGCGCGGTGCGTTCGGCGGGGTAGATGTCAAGAAAACGCTCCCAGGCCTTCAAGGTCAGCTGGTCGTTGCCGGAATTGCTGAGGATCGCCGCCATGCCGGAGAGCGCGCCGAAATGGCGCGGCTCGAGATCGAGCACCCGTTCGATATCGGACATCGACTTGCGATAATTGCCCATGACGAAGTTCAGCGTCGCGCGGCGGTTCCAGCTTTCGGCATAATCGGGTTTCAGCGCGATCGCCTCGTCAAGGAAATCGAGGGCGGCGGGATTGCGCTTTTCCTCGATCGCCTTGTCGGCCCACTGCATCAGCAGATTGATCGTGGCGCTGCCGGAATCGTTCCATTCGATGCGGATCTCATTGGCGATGCCGCTGGCTTTGTCGGGGTCGCGCTCGCGTTTCAGCTGGCTGAAGAGTTGGTCGAGGTGCTGTTTCGGCGAATTGTTGGCATCCGCCGGCTCGACGATAACCTCCTTTTTCGTGGCGGCGGCCGGCTTTTCCGCGGCGGCGGCCGGAAAGGAGGAGGTGAGCAGAATGAGGGCAAGCGGCAGCGCCGCTGATGTCAAAGCAAAAAAGCGCATGGCGGGCATATTAGCCCGCCAGCGCCGAAGATCAAACAAATTTGACGTGATCACCGCAGCGACCCACCGGATATATCCGCCAGCGCAAGCTCACGCGGCAGGGCGATCCGGACGCGCGAAATCAGCCCTGACGAGCCTTGAAGCGCGGGTTCAGCTTGTTGATGATGTAGATGCGGCCCTTGCGGCGAACCAGACGGTTGTCACGGTGACGAGCCTTGAGCGACTTGAGCGAATTCTTGATCTTCATTTTTCTGATCCGCGATCTCTATGGGGGAATTCACATTCGCCCGTATCTTTTAACAATCAAAAGCGCGCCATCGGGCGCGCTGTTTAGGTGGGGGAGCAGATACCCCGTCACCTTTTCCGTGTCAACCACATGAAGGTGTTTTTCCCAAGGCAACGGGGTGTTTTCTCAGGCCAAAACCGGCGATTTCGGCGTCAAGGTGGTGACATGGCCCATCTTGCGGCCGGGGCGCCACTCGGTCTTGCCATAGAGATGAACCAGTGTATCGGGGCGCCGCAGCCAGTCCGGAACGGCAAGAATATCGTCGCCGATCAGGTTCTGCATGACGCAGTCGGAATGGCGCTCGGCATTGCCGAGCGGCAGGCTGGCGACGGCGCGAATATGCTGCTCGAACTGGCTGACGACGCAGGCGGCTTCCGTCCAGTGACCGGAGTTGTGAACACGCGGCGCCATCTCGTTGGCGATCAGACCGCCATCGGCAAGCACGAAGAATTCGATGCCGATGACGCCGACATAATTCAATGCGGCAAGGATTTTCTCGGCCGATTGCCGCGCGGCGTCCGCCGCCGGCGCAGAGATCGCAGCGGGAACCGTCGAGGTGTGGAGGATGCCGTTGCGGTGGACATTCTCGGCGGGATCAAAGCAGACGACCGTTCCGTCGCTGGCGCGGGCGGCGATGATCGAGACCTCGCGCTCGAAGGCGACGAAGCTTTCGAGGATGAGCGGCACGCCGCCAAGGGCTGCATAGGCGCCATCCGGGCTGTCTGCCGCCGAGCGAAAAACCTTCTGGCCCTTGCCGTCATAACCGAGACGGCGGGTTTTCAGCACGCCTTGGCCGCCGAAATCTTTCAGTGCCGTCTCAAGATCGGCCTGGCTGTCGATCGTGTGGAAGCGGGCAGTGGTTATGCCGCAGCCATTGAGAAAGCGCTTCTCGACCAGGCGGTCTTGGGCGGCTTCCAGCGCCTTCGGCGGCGGATAGACGGACACGCTCGCCGAGAGCCTTTCGGCTGCTGCGACGGGCACGTTTTCGAATTCGTAGGTGACGACGTCGCATATGTCGGCGAGTTCGGCCAGCGCAGCCGGATCGTCATAGGCGGCGGTAATCTGCCGGTTGGCGAGCTGGGCGGCCGGGCAGTTGGCCTGCGGCTCGAGGATGACCGTGCGAAAATTCAACCTGGCGGCGGCAATGGCCAGCATGCGGCCGAGCTGGCCGCCGCCGATGATCCCGATCGTTCTTGCCGTCATAGATCGTCCATCGGGTATTCGGCGACGGCAGCACTCTGGCGCTCGCGCCATTCGTCTAGCCGGTCGGCGACTTCTTCGTCGGAAAGGGCAAGCACCGCGGCGGCGAGAAGGGCGGCGTTGACCGCGCCGGCCTTGCCGATGGCGAGCGTACCGACAGGAATGCCGGCCGGCATCTGCACGATGGAAAGCAGGCTGTCCTGGCCGGACATGGTTTTGGACTGGACCGGCACGCCGAAGACCGGCAGCGGCGTCATCGCGGCGGTCATACCCGGCAGGTGGGCGGCGCCGCCGGCGCCTGCGATGATGACCTTGAAGCCCTCCGCGCGCGCGCCCTTGGCGAAATTGACCAGCCGGTCGACTGTGCGGTGCGCCGAAATGATGCGCGCGTCATAGGGAATTTCCAGCGCCTCGAGCGTGTCGGCTGCGTTTTTCATGGTCTCCCAGTCGGACTGGCTTCCCATGATGATGGCGACGGGTGGTCTGTCTGTCATCGTTGCTGCTCTTCCCTCTCAGGCGATGATGTCAGGGATGATCTGATCTTCCAGCTTGGAGAGCTTGTCCTTGATAACGAGTTTTTTCTTTTTCATGCGCTGGATCCGCAGAGCATCGCATCCGGTTAGGATCATGGCATTGATCGCGGCGTCGAAATCCTCGTGCTCCTGGCGCAGCCGCGCCACGGTGAGCCTGATTTCCGCCTGTTCCTGATCGGCCATATGCATTCCCCGTTATCGTCCCCGGACTTTGTCCGATCTGCCGATGATTTCCGCAAGCTCCTATCACCAAATACGGGTAACGGCTAGTTAGTCTTGATCATGAAATTGCCATCCAGTCTTCATCTTTTGGCCTTCGACAAGCCTTCAAAAATATGTCACAGTCCGCCGCGTTGACACCTTGATCCCCGACGATGTTGGCCGGGGAGGGTAAGAGGAAGGAAGGGTCAAATGACAGTTCAAGCTCATCTTGAATCACTCCAGAAAAAGCATGTCGCTCTCGAAGAGGAGCTGCACGCGCTCAGAACAGCTCCCTCTATCTCCGATACGGAAATTGCCGAATGCAAGCGCCGCAAGCTGCGCATCAAGGACGAGATTATGCGTCTCAAGTCATCCGTCCACTGATCTTCCCAGGGGTCGCCGGTCGATCATCTTGCGAAAGAAAAGGTAAATCCATCCATTCCGCCTGAAATCAGCAAGAACCGGTGAGTTCACACCAGAATTGCGCCAGCCCGATGCCAGCGGCATCGCGGCTGGCGCTTTTGCGAGCGCCGCGCTTCAAGTCACAGCCATACGAGGGGCGGGGCTGTCATGTGAGCCGGCTTCAAGCCCAGAACTGATCCAGCCATAAATTGAGCATGTCGAAACCGCGGTTGTTGACCGTGTAGATGCGTTTCGTGCCTTCCGAGGTCACCGAGACGAGGTTGCTGTCGAGCAGCGCCTTCAGATGTTGCGACACGGCGGGGCGGCTGATCGGCAGGCCCTCAGCCAGTTCGTTGACGGTCCGCGGCGCACGACGCAATTCCTCCAGCAGAAACCGCCGGTTCGGATCGGCAATCGCAGAGAAGGGGTCCGTGTTCGACATAGCGGGAAAGCTACGTCAAACCGGACGTTCCAGCAAGGAAATTGTGCATTGCAGCGTACTACGGCGTCGCAGTCTTTCAGACGCGCCAAGGATGGTTACACTTAGAATTGCTGCATAATTCTTCAGGTCGGTTCCGATTGAAGGAATATGCAGCAGGGCTGCCCTACCAGCCAAGACCCTCGCGCACGATGAGGAAGGCGGCGATGAGGGCCATCGCATACATGAAGGGGTAGAAGATCGCCGGCTTCATGCGGCGCACACACCAGGCGCCTGCAAGGGTGGCGAGCGGGGCGAAGGGTAGAAGCGTTGCGGAGGTCGCGAGATTCTGGGTGTCGAGCTGACCGAGTGCGAAATAGGGAATGAGCTTGATGGCGTTGAGGATCGCGAAGAAGCGCACGCTGGTGCCCGTATATTCGCGTGGCTGCAGCTTGAGCGGCAGGGCATAGATTTGAAAGGGTGCGCCTCCCGCATGGGCGACGAAGCTGCCGTAGCCGGAAAATGTACCCCAAAGGCCGGCGGCCACCGGCCGCTGTCCGCGCGGCGGGACGATCTTGCCGGCGCCCGGGCCGTAATTGTTCCAGAAATAGCGCAGGCAGAAGAGGATGGTCACAGCGCCGATGACGATGCGCAGCATGTTGCCCGGAACGAGCGCCGAGGTCGCCCAGCCCATCGCGATGCCGAAGACGGCGCCTGGCAGCATGATCTTCAGCGTCGCCCAGTCGCCGTGCTGGCGCCAGATGACGAGCGAGATCATGTCCATGAAGACCAGGATCGGCAGCAGGATGGCCGCCGCCTCGACCGGCGAGACGACGAGGGCGAGGAAGGGCAGGCCGATCAGCGACAAAGCGTCGCCCATGCCGCCCTTCGCGAGGCCCACCAGCAGAACCGCGGGCACGGCGGCGTAGTAGAATGATAAATCCTGCGGCATGCTTTCGACGTCCTCCTCTTGCAAGCCTCGTCTAACGGAACTACTCACACAAAACGAGTGCGGATCCCTCATCTCAACGAGGAATTCGCGAGGAAACGGGAAGACCTGATGACCGAACCGGAAAACCGCTGCCGCCTTGTGCTCATCGTACCCGATATTGCCGATGCCGATGAGCAGGCAAGGATCGTTGCCGGCGCGCTGAAGGGCGGCGATGTCGCTTCGGTGATCGTGCCGCAGTACGGGCTCGACGACGGTACCTTCCAGAAACATGCGGAGAAACTGGTGCCGCTGATCCAGGATGCCGGGGCGGCCGCCCTGATTGCAGGCGACAGCCGCGTTGCGGGACGGGCCAAGGCCGACGGCCTGCACCTTTCCGGCAATGCCGAGGCACTTTCGGAAGCGATCGAAAAACATGCGCCGAAGCTGATCGTCGGCGGCGGTAACGCAGCCGACCGGCACAATGCGCTGGAGATCGGCGAAGCCAGGCCGGACTATATTTTCTTCGGCAAGCTCGACGGCGATATCAAGCCGGAGGCACATCCGAAGAACCTTGCGCTCGGCGAATGGTGGGCCTCGATGATCGAGATTCCCTGCATCGTCATGGGCGGCACCGATCCGGCCTCGGCGCTTGCCGTCGCCGAGACCGGAGCGGAATTCGTGGCGCTGCGGCTGGCTGTCTTCGGCGAGCCCAACCGGGCGCCGTCTATCGTCGCCGAAGTCAACGCGCTTCTCGACGAAAAAGCGCCACGGTTTGAGGATTGAAATCGCGCTCATGCCGATCCCCACCGCCCGCCTGTTGAATCTTATCCTTGCCAGCATGGCCGCCTTGGTTGCGGCCGGGCCGGGTGTCGTCTTGGCGCAGGCCACCGACAGCGTCATCAGCCAGCCGGGCTCGGCGCCAGCATCGACCTTCCGCACCGACCGCCCCTCTGTCCCGGGTGTGCGGCCCTCCGATGGTGTCGGCGTGTTCGACCGCATGGGTGCGAAGCTGCCGGACCTGCCGCCGGAGAAGGATTACAAGGGACCTGTCGACGAGGCTTACGGCGCCTTCCAGCGCGGTTATTACCTGACGGCAATGGACAAGGCGCTGCCACGCGCCCAGCTCGGCGATGCAGCGGCGCAGACGCTGATCGGCGAAATCCTCTCGCAGGGGCTTGGTGTCAAGAAGGACATCAAGAACGCCGCCTTCTGGTACGGCAAGGCGGCCGAAGGCGGCGATGCGGCGGCAATGTTCAAATATGCGCTGATCCTGATGGAAGGCCAGGGCGTGCCGCGCGACAAGGTCAAGGCCGACGACTACATGCGTAAGGCCGCCGAGGCCGGCAATCCTTCGGCGGAGTTCAACTGGGCGCAGCTTGTCATCGCCGATCATCCCGGCGAGACGGGACTGAAGCTCGCGCTGCCATTCTACGAGAAATCGGCCGAGCAGGGCATTGCCGATTCGCAATATGCCGTGGCGCAGATCTATGCGACGCTGAAGGACTTGCCTGTGGAAAAGAAGCAGCTCGCCCGCGAGTGGATGGCACGTGCGGCGCGCGCCGGTTTCGACACCGCTCAACTTGATCTCGGCATCTGGCTCGTCAACGGCGTCGGCGGGCCGAAGGATTACGTCAAGGGCTTCGAATGGCTGAAGCTTGCCGCCAATGGCGGCAATGTCGTTGCTCAGAACAAGCTCGCCCATCTTTATATCAACGCTATCGGCACGGCGCCGGATCCTGTCGAGGCGGCAAAGTGGTACGTCCTGTCGCGCCGGGCAGGGCTCGCCGATCCCTCGCTCGAGGATTTCTATCTCGGCATTGAGGATGATCAGCAGAAGGCGGCGATCGAGGCCGCCAACAAGTTCCGGCGGCGATAGATTACAGCATCTTTTGCGCGTCCCAAGCGGGAACGTTTTTAAAACAGCGCGTCGGCGAAAAGATCCTCGTCGCTTTCGGCTTTGACGGTCTCGGCGGGCGCCGGGGCGCTGTCTTCGCTCGCCGGGATGATGTCGCGGTGAATGCTGCGCTCCTGGACCATCGTATAGTGTTTGAAGATCTTGCGGTCGAGCGGAGCGATCGCATCGGTAAGATCGGAGATATCGGCGACCTCGGTGCCGGCAGCGCTTTCGAGCAGATCGGCACAGCTGGCAAAGACTTCGCCGAGATCGCGCTGAAAATCGAGCTTGCCGATCAGCAGGCTGATCTTGGTGGCGACCTCGCGGCCGTTCTCGGCGAGCACCTTCAGCTCATTTTCCATCATATTGGCTGCGGAGCGGATATTGCCGACAGCTGATGTCAGGCTTTCTCCGAGACCGCCGGTCCCGACATCGGCGGCGGGGGCGACGCGCCCGGCCGCGGCCTCGAGTGCCGGCAGGCCGGTGACGATAGCGTCGGCAGATTCGTCGAGCTTGCCGGCGAAGATGCGCAGCTCGGCGGTGACGACGTTGATGGACCTGCCTTCCTCGCCGAGGCGGCTGCAACGCAGGTTGGTATTCAAAGCCATATAGTGAATGTCGGTCTTGACGGCGCGGATGTTGGCGATCGCTTCGGAGAGCTTGGCTGCCGTGCCGATCGTCGACTGGCTCACCTGGTCGGCCTGGCGGCTTGTCGTGTCGACCTGCTTGACGATTTCGTGGGCGGCCGAAACGCTGGATTCCAGCGCGCGCATGAAATTGCCGCCGGCTTCGCCGCTCTCACCGCTCATCTGATCGCGCAGCTTGAGGATCTCCCGCATGTCGTGGTCGAAACTGGCGATCGTCTTGACGACATTCTCCGAATCCCGCTGGAAATTGGCGCACATGTCGCTCATCTGCGCTGCTGTGAGATGGTGGATGACGTTCTGCAGGCGCTTGCGCGCGCCGGCATCGAGCTTTGCGCCCTCCTCGCCGGCAAAGAATTCCTCAAGCAGCGAAAGGGTGGCCTGCACATGCTCGATGCGTTGACGGGTGATGTCGCCGATCTGCAGGGCAGAGAGCGTCGAGGCGACCTTGCTCTGGACGCCGCGGGCAATCGCGCCGACCTCGCGGGCGACGACGCCGAGATGCTTGCGGTGTTCGGCGATCTTGGCGGCATCGTCGCGCAGGGCGGCGGCGACGGCTGGAACGGTATCGGCATAACCCTTGGAGACACTGGCGCCGAAGGAGGCGGCGAGTTTGACCTCCTTGTCGAGGCTGTCGAGTTGGGTGGCGAAACGGTTGACTTCATCGGTGCCGGAATAGATTCGCTCCAGGATCTCCTGTGCGAAGCCGGAGAATTCCGCAAGACCGGCGCCGGTGATCTTCACGGTGACGGCGAAGGTTCTGAGATAACGCATCGTCTCCTGCATGTCGGAGACATGTTTGCGCAGTTCCCTGCCGGTCTGCGCCAGCGAGACGAGTGCCTGCTGGCGGTTTTCCTCGGTGACCGGCAGCGCCGTCAGGTTCTCCACCGTGACACGGAGATCGGCGCCGGTATCGCTCGACTCCCCATTGTCGAGCGCGGCGGTGACACTCTCAAGAGAATTCAACAGATGGTTGAGAACATCCATCACCGAGAGCAGTACCCTGCCGCCTTCGAGAAAACGTTCCTCGACCCGGCTGCGGGCGGATTCCAGGGTCCGGCCGATGTCCCGTCCGGATGTGCAGGCTGCAGCGGTCGGCGATACCAGAGCGTGTGCCAACATTTATCCCTTTTCTTAAACACAGGCATATTCGACTCTCGTTTTACGGGCAGGATGAAAACGTCCGGTAAACGCGCCGGACTCGTCACCGTTGTGATTAACGAAAGATGTGGATGGGCGTCGGTACAAATCGAACATCTAGTTAATATTGCTTAACTTGTTGCTTTTATTTCATTTATCTCTAATTTTTGAGAAAAAAATACAACTTATTCCGGATGAGAAATTGGGAGTCCGAGGACTCGTTATACGACAGTTTCATACAACCGCTGTTTACCCTGCATTAACGCTACCGTGAGAGTCCTTTAAAGGTCGTCAAGTATTTCTCCGGCCAAGGGGGCTGCATTGGATACTCCTAAGCAATATTGCGAATCTATAAATTTGCCTGATGGGCTAAGTATTCGTACGGCGTCCGAACTATATTCAAAGTTTACTGACGCAATTCGCGCCAACGATGCAATCACAGTTAGCATTCCCGAAAGTGCGGAAGCGGATCTGAGTTTCGTTCAACTCATCGAGTCCTCGCGCCGTCAAGCAAAAGCTGAGGGGAAGACATTCAAACTATCTACGCCTGCAAGCGGCTCGGTGCTGAAGGTACTTGAACGCGCAGGTTTCATCGAATCCTTCGATCAAGAAGATTCCAAGTTCTGGTTGCATAAAGAGGTGTAAGGTTATGAGTGCAAATATCCTGACTGTTGACGATTCCGCTAGCATCCGCCTGACCACCAAGGTCACGCTGAGCAATGCCGGTTACAGCGTCACCGAAGCCGCCGACGGGGCCGAGGGCCTGGCGACGGCCAAGGGTGGCCGCTTTGATCTGATCGTGACTGATCTCAACATGCCGGTCATGGACGGCCTGACGATGATCGAGGAACTGCGGAAACTGCCCGGGCAGGCCGGCGTCCCGATCATCTTCCTGACGACGGAATCGGATGCGGATCTCAAGGCCCGCGCCAAGGCCGCGGGTGCTACGGGTTGGCTGACCAAGCCGTTCGACCCCGAACATCTCGTGAAGATCGTGAAGAAGGTCCTCGGACGATGAGCACGCTCGATCCCGTTGCCGTGTTCCGCATGGAGGCTGCCGAATGCCTTGAAGCGATTGAGGCGGGTCTTCTCGACCTGACCCACCAGCTCGACAACAAGGATCTCGTCGACGCCGTGTTCCGCGGGCTTCACACGCTCAAGGGCTCCGGCGCGATGTTCGGTTTCGA
Organism: Rhizobium sp. 268; assembly: GCF_036571585.1. NCBI lineage: Bacteria > Pseudomonadati > Pseudomonadota > Alphaproteobacteria > Hyphomicrobiales > Rhizobiaceae > Rhizobium > Rhizobium sp. 268. Next base: position 193,839 of record NZ_JAPPSO010000007.1, read on the forward strand.
GGCGCTCGCCGCCTTCACCCATCATTGCGAAACCGCCTTCGACCGCGTCCGCAAGGGCGAGGTCGCGGCGACCAGCGAACTCGTCGCCGCCGTTCTTGCCGCCGAGGACCATATGCGCGCCCTCGTCGACCAGCCAGACGCCGATCACGGCGATACTGGCAGCATGCTTCTGGCGCAGCTGCAGGCGGCCGTCGGCGGCAGGCCGGCGGCGCCGGCCGCTGTTGCCACACCCGCAATCGTGCGTGAGGTGTCGACGAAGAAGAAAAGCAGCTGGCGCATCCGCTTCAGCCTGCCGGCCAACTCGATGGCCAACGGCACCAACCCGCTTGGCCTGCTGGACGAGGTGCGCGACCTCGGCGAATGCACCGTGCGCGCCAACACCTCGGCCATTCCGCCTCTTGGCGAGCTCACGCCGATGGAACTCCATATCTCCTGGGACGTGATGCTGACCAGCGAACAGGACCGCTCGGCGATCGACGACGTCTTCATCTTCGTGCTCGACGATATGGAACTCAGTGTCGAGGAGATCGACGGGCCGGCCACGGTAGATGTTGCTCCGATCGAGCAAAAGGCAGCACGTCTCCCCGTCGCCGCAGTCTCTGCGGCTGTTCCCGAGTTTCGTCCCGTCGAGGCGGTGCCGGCGAGGCGCGAGCCGCCCGCCGCCGTCAGCCAGGCGAAGGCGGCTGAGAATGTCCGGGTTCCCGCCGAGCGTCTCGACGAGCTGATGGACCGCGTCGGCGAGCTCGTCATCGCCCAATCGCGTCTCAGCCAGCTTGCCAGCGCCAGCGCCGATATCGCGCTACGCTCCGTCTCGGAAGAAATCGAACGCCTTTCCGGCGAGTTGCGCGACACGATGATGGTGCTGCGCATGGTGCCGGTCGCCACCCTGTTCTCCCGTTTCCGCCGCCTCGTCCACGATCTCGCCCGCGAAACCGGCAAGGTGATCGAGTTGGTGACGGAGGGCGAGAGCACCGAAGTCGACAAGACCGTCATCGAGCGGCTGGCCGATCCGCTGGTGCATCTGGTGCGCAACTCGATCGATCACGGTCTCGAAACGCCTGCCGACCGCCTTGCCGCCGGCAAGACCGAAGCCGGCACGGTGATCCTTTCGGCTCGCCAGGCCGGCGGCGAGGTGATCATCTCGATCAAGGACGACGGCCGCGGCATCAACCGCGAACGGGTTCGCGCCAAGGCGGAATCCTCGGGCCTTATTCATCCCGGCCAGCCACTCTCCGATTCCGAGCTGCTGCAGCTGATTTTCGCTCCCGGCTTCTCGACGGCGGCGGCGATCACCAATCTATCGGGTCGCGGCGTCGGCATGGACGTGGTCAAGAAGACGGTCGAAGCGCTTCGCGGCGCGATCGACATCGTCAGCGTGCCGGGACAGGGTTCGGAAGTGTCGCTGCGCATCCCGCTGACGCTTGCCATCATCGACGGCCTGCTGGTGCGTGTCGGTTCCGGCCGTTACGTCATCCCGCTCTCGGCGGTCGAGGAATGCCTAGAGCTGTCGCTCGAGGAAGATCTCCGCTCGCGGGGCCGCAGCTTCATCTCGCTGCGCGACAGCCTGGTGCCGTTCCTGCGCCTGCGCGACCTCTTCCGCACCGGCACCAAACCCGACGTGCACCAGAAGGTCGTCGTCATCTCGACCGGCACGGAACGTGTCGGCCTCGTCGTCGATCAGATCATCGGCGACCACCAGACGGTCATCAAGTCGATGTCGAAACTGCATAACGACGTCGCGACCTTCTCGGGCGCGACCATTCTCGGCGACGGCAGCGTCGCTCTCATTCTCGACGTCGGGCACCTGGTTGCCGCGGGTCAGCAACAGGAGGCGCAATTGCGGGTAGCAGGATGAGTGCAACGGCAACGATAGCCGAACGATTCGACAATCATTGGAGCTATGCCGAGGAAGTCGAAGTGCTGACCTTCGATCTCAACGGCGAGACCTTCGCGCTGGAAGCGGTCATCGTCCAGGAAATCCTGGACCTGCTTCCGGAGACCGCGGTGCCGGGAAGCCAGCCCTTCGTCGCCAGCGTCATCAACTTCCGCGGCAAGGTCATTCCTCTGGCCGATCTGCGTCTTGCCTTCGGGATGGAGGCAGCGGAGACGACGATCGACAGCCGCATCATCGTCATCGAGATCGATCTGCAGAGCGAGCAGACGCTCGTCGGCCTCAGAACCGACAAGGTGAACGAGGTGACGACACTTGCAAAATCCGCGAGCGAGGCGCCGCCGAGCATCGGCATGCGCTGGCGCGCCGACTACATCAACTGCCTGGTGAAGAGGGGCGGAGAGTTTATCATTCTCCCGAACCTGCAGGCCATTTTTTCATCGAGGCACAAGGCGGCGGGAGCCGCCAGTTGACCCGGATGAATTCAAACTTGGGGGTTTGACGATGCGAATGACAATTAAGACGAAACTGGTGACGGCGTTCACGTTCATCATTCTGATGCTGGTGGGTACCGCCGCCTACGGTGTCCTCAGCCTTGGATCGCTGAACGACACGATCGATAGACTTCTCTCCGGTCCGGCAGCTCGTCTCGATCTCGCGCAGCAGATCAACATTGCCCAGCTTGAGGCCATCCGCCAGCAGAAGAACCTGCTCACCGCCCGGACCGCTAATGAGACGGCCGGTTCGATTGCCAAGGGCGATCAGGCCCGCAAGGACTTCGCCGACGCTTTCGGCCAGGTGCTGGCGCTGGCAACGGAAGAGGGCAAGGCGCGCTGGGCGCGCATCGCCGAGCTTTCCAAGACCTTCAATGCAGCCGACGATCAGATCCGTGACTATGTGAAAGCCGGCAATGCCGAAAGCGCGAATACGATTTCCGTCACCACGGCGCGGGCCGCTGCCAACGACATCGACGCAACGCTCAGCGAAATCCTGACCCTTGAAAAGCAGCGCATGAAGGCTGCCGACGACGGTGCCGAAGCGCAATATATGACGACGCGCACGACGATGGTTGCGGTGGCCGCCGCAGCTCTGCTGATTGCCGCCGTCACCGCCTTCTGGATCGCCAACTCGATCAGCAAAGGCCTCAACCGCGCCAACATCGTGGTGCGCGAAGTGTCGGAAGGTGATCTGACGAAGATGGCCGATATCACCAGCCACGATGAAATCGGCGAGCTTCTGGGCAACGTCAACACGATGATCGAACGCCTGCGCGGTGTCGTCGCCGACGCCTTGTCGGCTGCCGACAACGTCTCTTCCGGCAGCCAGCAGCTTTCGGCAAGTTCGGAACAGGTGTCGCAGGGCGCCACCGAACAGGCCGCTTCGGCTGAAGAGGCTTCCGCTTCGATGGAGCAAATGGCCGCCAACATCAAGCAGAATGCCGACAATGCCGCCCAGACGGAAAAGATCGCCCGCCAGTCGGCCAAGGATGCCGAGATGAGCGGTGAGGCGGTGACGCGCGCTGTCGACGCCATGCGCACGATCGCCCAGAAAATCAGCATCGTCCAGGAAATCGCCCGCCAGACCGATCTGCTGGCGCTCAATGCTGCCGTCGAAGCGGCGCGTGCCGGCGAACACGGTAAGGGCTTTGCGGTCGTCGCTTCGGAAGTGCGCAAGCTTGCCGAACGCAGCCAGTCGGCCGCGGCCGAAATCAGCTCGATGTCGAGCGATACGGTCAAGGCCGCTGCCGATGCCGGCGACATGCTCGGCCGTCTGGTACCCGATATCCGTAAGACGGCCGAACTGGTCTCCGAGATCAGTGCGGCCTGCCGCGAACAGGACATCGGCGCCTCGCAGATCAACGAAGCGATCCAGCAGCTCGACAAGGTGACGCAGCAGAATGCCGGCGCTTCCGAGCAGATGTCGGCAACTTCAGAGGAACTCGCCTCCCAAGCCGAAGAACTGCAGACCTCGATTGCCTTCTTCAAGGTCGATACGGCGGGCAGCCCGCGGCCCGGCATCAACAAGGTGCAGCCAAAAGCGTCGCCCAAGGGTCTCCTTTCCTCTGCCTCTGTCCGCAAGTCCGCTCCGCAGGCCTACGGCCAGGGCCGCGGCCAGACGGTTTCGGCTCAGCAGCAGCGTCTCAAGGGCTTTGCTCTCGACATGTCGATGGGCGGTCCAGACGCTGGCGATGACGACTTCAGGGAGAGCGCATAGGCGCTCCCCCAAAGCGCATAAGTGCTTTCGCCAACGTGATCCTCGGGTTGCCCCAGCGACCCGAGGCGGGAATACCCCCCAACGCGTGTAGGCGTTGGTGCTGCGATCGATAGATGTCGGCCACCGGGAAGCGAATGAGTCGCTTGTCCCCTTTCAGACACATCCTTCCAAGCTCGACGTCCCGCCAGGGGGACATGTTTCTCTCCATTCGTTTTGACCGCAAATCGGGGGTATCACATGCGTCTCACCATCAAACTCAAACTAGGCCTTGCCTTCGGCATCATGACGTTGCTGCTGATCGGCATCGCCGTCTACGGAAGCATGAGTCTCGGAACTTTGAATGATGCAAGCGCCCAGATGATCAACGGCTCAGTCCGTCGTCTGGAGCTGGCACTGACCGCCAATGTTGCCGAAGTCAACGCCATTCGTTCCCAGAAGAACGCACTTCTCTCCACGGATCCCGAAACTGCTGCCGCTTTCTATAAGGACGCCGACCAATACCTGCAGGAGATGTTCGGAGCTGTCGATAGCGGCCTTGCCATCGCCTTGCCGGAGGGGAAGCCATATTGGGAGAAGTTGCAGACGATTGGCGCGAAGTTCCGCGAAAGATCCGCCGAACTGCAGCAACTTGACGCAAGAGGTGACCAAGCCGGCGCGCTGGCGCTTTCACTGGGTGAGCTGAGAACAATGACCGACGATATGGGCACCGCAATCGCGGCTCTCGTCGAAATCCAGCGCAAAGGAATGAAGGCGACCGCCGCGTCAAACACCGAGCTCTATGGCTCGACCAAGCTGATCCTCGGCAGTGCTTCCGGATTTGCAGTGCTCATCGCGCTCGGCGCCGCCTTGTGGATCACCCTTGGAATCAACCATGGTCTGCGAAAGATCACGATGGTCGCAAACGCTGTCGCAATCGGTGACCTCAACCAGAAAGTCGATGTCAAGACCAACGACGAGATCAAGGATCTTATCGATACGGTTAACGCCATGACCGCCAATCTGCGCGCCACGGCGGCCCTTGCCGACCAGATCGCCATGGGTGACCTCAGCACCGATGCAAAGCCGCTGTCGGACAAAGATGCGCTCGGCATCGCCATGCAGAGCATGATCTCCAACCTTAGAACCACCGCCGGCATCGCCGATCAGATCGCAAACGGCGACCTGACGGTGTCCCCGAAGCCGCTCTCCGACAAGGATGCGCTGGGCCTCGCCCTGGAGCAGATGGTCGAGCGCCTGCGCGGCGTCGTTGCCGATGCGATCTCAGCGGCGGAAAATGTCTCTTCCGGCAGCCAGGAGCTTTCAGCAAGCTCCGAGCAGGTATCGCAGGGCGCTACCGAACAGGCGGCTTCCGCCGAAGAAGCTTCTGCCTCGATGGAAGAGATGGCGTCGAACATCAAGCAGAATGCAGATAATGCGGCTCAGACGGAAAAGATCGCCCGCCAGTCGGCCAAGGATGCGGAAGCCAGCGGCGAGGCCGTTTCCCGCGCCGTCGATGCCATGCGCACGATCGCCCAGAAGATCGGTATCGTTCAGGAGATCGCCCGCCAGACCGATCTGCTGGCTCTCAATGCCGCCGTGGAAGCAGCGCGTGCCGGCGAACACGGCAAGGGTTTTGCCGTCGTCGCCTCCGAAGTGCGCAAGCTTGCCGAACGCAGCCAGTCGGCGGCCGCCGAAATCAGCTCGATGTCGAGCGATACGGTAACGGCCGCCCAGGAAGCGGGCGAAATGCTTGGCCGCCTGGTGCCGGACATCCGCAAGACGGCCGAGCTGGTTTCCGAGATCAGTGCGGCCTGCCGCGAACAGGATATCGGCGCGGCGCAGATCAACGAGGCGATCCAGCAGCTCGACAAGGTAACCCAGCAGAATGCCGGCGCCTCCGAGCAAATGTCTGCGACCTCGGAAGAGCTTGCGAGCCAGGCGGAAGAGCTGCAGACGTCGATCGCTTTCTTCAAGGTCGATATGGCGGGCGGACGCCGTGAGCGCGCGCCGGTGGCAAAGGCTGTCGCCCGCAGCCGGCCTCAGGCCGCCCCGCGCAAGCCGGCCACCAAGACGCCGGCCAATACGGTCGCCGGCCAGCAGGCCCGCGTGAAGGGCTTTGCCCTCGACATGTCGATGGGCGGTCCGGACATGGCCGATGACGAGTTTCGGGAGAGCGCGTAGGTACTCTCTGGGGAAAGCGCATGAGCGCTATCCCCTTCGCAACTGTGATGGGCCAGCCAGAATGGCCCGTGACGCAGGCTTTCGGCGCTTGGGGAAGCGACACGGAAGTTTATTCATGTCCTCCGTCGGTTTCGCCGGATGGGAATTTCTTTGCTGCATGATGCCGCGCCACTTGGACCATATTTATTGCTTCGCTCTCTGAGAGGAATATTGAGATGCGTATTACGATCAAACTCAAACTCGCGGCTGCATTCGGCTTTGTCATATTATTGCTGGTGGGCAGCGCGGTTTATGGGATCTTCAGCCTCAGCTCGCTGAACGATGCCGTCAGCGATCTCATTGCCGGTCCTGCAAAGAGGCTGGAACTGGCTCTGGAAGCGCAAACTGCCGAGCTCGACGCTGTTCGTTGGCAGAAGAACGCTCTTCTGGAAATGGACCCCGAAATCGCCAGGAAAGACTATCAGAATTCGGCGAAAAGCGTGGATGAAATGCTCACGCTGGTGACAAGCGGCCTACAGCTGGCAACCGCTGAGGGCAAGCCTAGCTGGGACAGGCTGGTCGAGCTTGCCAAACGTTTCGATGAAGGCTCCAACAAAGTCGCCTCCATACAGGAAAGTGGCGACAGAGCAGGCGCCGTGGCGCTTTCCTCAGGGGAGGTTCGCGCCCTCGTCGCGGAAATGGAAGAGGTTTTCGGAAGACTCGTCGGGCTACAGCAGAAGGCGATGGCGCAGGCCGATAACGACACCGATGTTCTTTATAGTTCCACGAAGAACATGTTGATCGGTCTCGCAATCGGCGCCTCCGTCATCGCTTTTGCCGCTGCGCTGTGGATCGCGTTCGGCATCAACAGCGGGCTGCGCAAGATCATCGACGTTGCCGGCGCCGTCGCAATCGGCGACCTGAATCAGAAGGTCGAGATTAAGAGCAACGACGAGATCAAAGATCTGGTCAAAATGATCAACACGATGACGGACAACCTTCGCGTCACCGCTGACATCGCCGCGCAGATCGCCGGCGGCGACCTGACGGTGTCCCCGAAGCCGCTGTCTGACAAGGATACGCTGGGCATTGCACTCGAACAGATGGTCGAGCGCCTGCGCGGTGTCGTCGCCGATGCGATCGTGGCTGCAGAAAATGTTTCGGCCGGCAGCCAGGAACTTTCGGCAAGCTCGGAGCAGGTATCGCAGGGCGCCAGCGAACAGGCGGCTTCGGCCGAAGAGGCCTCCGCTTCGATGGAGGAAATGGCCGCCAACATCAAGCAGAATGCCGACAATGCCGCGCAGACCGAGAAGATCGCCCGCCAGTCGGCCAAGGATGCTGAGATGAGCGGCGAAGCGGTGTCGCGCGCCGTGCAGGCGATGCGGACCATCGCCGAAAAGATCGGCATCGTCCAGGAAATCGCCCGCCAGACGGACTTGCTGGCGCTCAACGCCGCCGTGGAAGCCGCGCGTGCCGGCGAACACGGCAAGGGCTTTGCCGTCGTCGCTTCGGAAGTGCGCAAGCTTGCCGAACGCAGCCAATCGGCCGCCGCCGAAATCAGCTCGATGTCGAGCGATACGGTCAAGGCCGCCCAGGATGCGGGCGACATGCTTGGCCAGCTGGTGCCTGATATCCGCAAGACGGCCGAGCTGGTTTCGGAAATCAGCGCCGCATGCCGCGAACAGGATATCGGTGCCGGCCAGATCAACGAAGCGATCCAGCAGCTCGATCGGGTGACGCAGCAGAATGCCGGCGCCTCCGAGCAAATGTCTGCGACCTCGGAAGAGCTTGCGAGCCAGGCGGAAGAGCTGCAGACGTCGATCGCTTTCTTCAAGGTCGATACGGCAGGCGATCGCCAATCCCGCCTGCCGGCCGCCAGGGTAACCGTCCGCAACCCGGCGCCGGTCGCCGGGCGCAGCCTCGGCGGCAGGAAGCTCGCCGCCAACAGCATCGCCGGTCAGCAGGCGCGGGCAAAGGGCTTCGCACTCGATCTCTCCATGGGCGGTCCCGATGATGGGGACGTCGAATTCAAGGAAAGCGCCTGATCATGGCTCCAACATCTCTGGAAGCGCAATTCGTGACCTTCAGCCTCGGCGAGGAGATTTTCGCCGTGCCGGTTGAGGTCGTCCGGGAAATCCTCGACTATGCGGAAGCTTTCAAGATTCCGAATGGTCCCGACTATCTGCTCGGCCTGCGCGATGTGCGCGGGCAGGGCGTGCCGACGATTGATCTTCGATTGAAGCTCGGCATGACGAAGACCGAGCCGACCCCGCATACGCGGGTGCTGGTCCTCGACGTGCCGATGGAAAGCCGGCTTCTCACCCTCGGCCTTGTTGCCGACCGCGTCTTCGAGGTCACGCCGTTTCGGCGTGACCAGATCGAGGCGGCGCCCGATATCGGCGTGCGCTGGCGTTCGGACTATATCGCCGGCGTCGTTCGCCGTGAAAACGGCTTTGTCGTCATCATCGATCTGGCGCGGTTGCTGTCGCGCGAGGACGCCTCTGCACTGCAATCGGCGGCCTGACCGCTACGTCACTCGGAGTACTACGTTTTATGAGTATGGCAACAGCGGTGGAAACCCAATTGCCGGGCGACCGGATCAGCAAGCGCAATTTCGACAAGCTTGCCCGGTTCATCTACGACTATAGCGGCATCAAGATGCCGCCGACCAAGCTGACGATGCTCGAGGGGCGGCTGAGGCGCCGCCTTCGGGCAACCAATCACGCGACCTTCGACGATTATTGCGACTTCCTGTTCAATCAGGACGGTCTTGCCCAGGAAACCGTCTACCTGATCGACGTAGTGACGACGAACAAGACCGACTTCTTCCGCGAAGCCAAACATTTCGACTATATGCAGAGCGTGGCGCTACCGGCGATTGCCGGCAGCGGCGTCCGCACCATTCGCACCTGGAGTTCGGCCTGCTCGACGGGAGCCGAACCCTATACGATGGCGATGGTGCTGGCGGAATTCACCGAAGGCCGCAACGACGTATCCTACAGCATACTGGCGACCGATCTTTCCACCGACGTTTTGCAGACGGCGCGCCGGGGCATCTACCCGGAAGATCTCATCGCGCCGGTGCCGTGCGACCTGCAGCGCAAATATGTGCTGACGGCCAAGCAACCGGATCGGCGGGAGGTGCGCATCACGCCGAAACTGCGCAGCAGGATCGGTTTTGCCCGCATGAACCTGATGGACGAGAAATATCCGATCGGCGAGCCGATGCACGTGATCTTCTGCCGCAATGTGCTGATCTACTTCGACAAGCAGACTCAGGCCGGCGTGCTCAACCGCCTCTGCGATTGCCTGGCGAAGGGAGGGTACATGTTCATCGGCCATTCCGAATCGATCACCGGCTTCGATCTGCCGTTGAAGCAGGTCTCGAACACGGTGTTTCAGCGCATTTAGAGGCTTCATGGCTAAGAAAATCCGCGTTCTCATCATCGACGATTCCGCCAGCATCCGTCAGACGCTGACGCATGTGCTGGAGCAGGATCCCGATATCGAGATCATGGCGGTGGCGTCCGACCCCTTCGTGGCCGCGCGCAAGCTGCTGGAGGAAATCCCCGACGTCATCACGCTCGATGTCGAGATGCCGCGCATGGACGGCATCACCTTCCTGCGCAAACTGATGGCGCAGCGGCCGATCCCTGTCGTGATGTGCTCGTCGCTGACGGAAGCCGGTTCGGAAACGCTGATCCAGGCGCTGGAGGCCGGCGCCGTCGACGTCATTTTGAAATCGAAGATCGGGGCCGCCGACAGTCTTTCCGATGATGCGATACGCATTCGCGAAATCGTCAAGAGCGCCTCGCATGCGCGGCTTACCACCGTCCGCCGCGCTGCCGGAACCATCCGCTCGGCTTCGGCCGACGGACCGACCAAAAAGCTGACGGCGGATGCGATGCTGCCGCCGCCGACGGGACGGGCGATGGCGAAGACGACCGAGATGGTGGTCTGCGTCGGCGCCTCCACCGGCGGCACCGAAGCGCTGCGCGAGTTACTGGAGGAACTGCCGGCCAATGCGCCCGGCATGGTGATCGTCCAGCATATGCCGGAGAAATTCACTGCCGCCTTCGCCAAGCGGCTAAACGGGCTCTGCGAGGTGGAGGTCAAGGAAGCCGTCGACGGCGATCCCGTGTTGCGCGGCCACGTGCTGATCGCGCCAGGCGACAAGCATATGCTGCTCGAACGCCAGGGTGCGCGCTATTATGTGAGCGTAAAGACCGGGCCGCTGGTGTCGCGGCACCGGCCTTCGGTCGACGTGCTCTTTCGCTCGGCGGCGCGCTCGGCCGGCTCGAACGCCATGGGGATCATCATGACCGGCATGGGTGACGATGGTGCGCGCGGCATGCTGGAAATGCATGAGGCAGGCGCCTACACGGTGGCGCAGGACGAGGCGAGTTCGGTCGTTTTCGGCATGCCGAAGGAGGCGATCGCCAAAGGCGGCGTCGACCGTATCCTGCCGCTCGATCAGATCGCTCGCGAAGTGCTGATAACGCAGCAGAAGTTTTAAGTCGGTTTCAACGGAAGCGGCTGAAGCCGGCGGTATCGCAAGATGCCGCCGGCTTTTGATTATCACCCTGCAGATTCTCTTTTCAGGCGAGATAACCGCCGTCGATCGTCAGGCTGGCGCCGGTGACGAAGGCGGCCTCGGCACTGGCGAGATAGGCGGCGAGGCCGGCAATCTCGCGGTCCTCACCCAGGCGGCCAAGCGCCATCAGTGGCTTGAGGCGTTCATGATCGTCTTCATTGGGGTTCATGTCGGTCGCCGTCGGGCCGGGCTGGATGTTGTTGACGGTGATGCCGCGTGGACCGAGATCGCGGGCGAGGCCGCGGGTCATCGAGGCGATCGCGCCCTTCGTCATGCTGTAGACTGCGGAGGTCGGAAAGCCGCTGCGATCGGCGGTGACGCTGCCGATGGTGATGATGCGGCCGCCTTCCTTCATATGTCTTGCCGCTGCCTGGATGCCGACGAAGGCGGCGCGGACATTAACGGCGAACATCCGGTCGAAATCTTCGAGCGAATAGTCGTCGAGCGGGTTGAGGATGAGAATCCCGGCATTGCTGACGAGAATGTCGAGACCGCCAAAGGTCTCGGCTGTCAGCGCAACGGCATCCTTTACGGCTTTCGCATCGGCACTGTCGGCCCGGATCGCCAGCGCCTTGCCGCCAGCAGCCTCCAGCTCGGCGACGATTGCCTTCGCCCTGTGCTCGGAGCTGGAATAGGTGAAGGCGACGGCGGCGCCGTCAGCGGCGAGCCTTCGGACGATGGCGGCACCGATGCCGCGCGAACCGCCGGTGACGAGGGCGATCTTGGTGGAAAGGGATTGAGACATGCAGGTTTCCTTTGTTTTTGGATTGTTCAGTCTATAATTGGCCGTGGAAAGGCCGGTTCGGAATTGCCCGTCGTCAGCGAAGGCTTCTGATTGCCATGCGTGCGATAGCGCGGAGCGTCTCGGGTGGGGCGCCGTTTCGGGCGCTAACTTTCATGCCCGCCAGGGCAGCGCCGAGAAACGGAATGGCGTTGGCGATATCGATATCTGTTGCGAGGTCTCCGGTCCTGCGAGCCTCACCGAGAAGGCTCTCGATCGCCGCGTGAAGCGCGTGGCCGGCGCTGTCGGTAAGAGCTGCGACCTCGGCATCGGTGCGGCCGAATTCGCAGATGGCGCTGACACCGAGGCAGCCGCGCCGCGCCTCGGCAGCGGGACGCGAGGCGAAGGCGACGAGAGCACCTTCCAGCGCCTCGATCGGCCGGCCTTCGCGGCGAAGATCGGCGATGATCTTGTCGATGCTCTCCACATTGTAGCGCTTCAGCGCTTCCAGATAGAGGCCGCGCTTGTCGCCGAAGGTGTCGTACATGCTTTGCCGACTGATCTTCATCGCCGTCAGCAATTCCTCGGTCGAGGTGCCTTCATAGCCGTGCTCGGAAAATACGCCGATGGCGGCATGAAGGGCGGTGTTGCGATCGAATTCCTTGTGTCGTGCCATGACGAGGCTTCTACTCTTATTGGACTAATCTGTCCAGAATAAATTTATGGTTTCCGGCGCCGCAGGGCAGCCATGCGCGCCTCCCCTTGAAATTTCCCTGATTTTGTGGTCTTGAGGCCGCCAATCTTCGCAGCGCTGCCTGTCATGCATGTTCAGGGACACTTCCCGCCCCTGGCAGCGCGCGCGCCCCGTATCAGTCCCAAGGAAAAATGCGCCGATGGCCCGTTCAGCTCTTCTCAATGTCATGGTTCAGGCTGCCCTCAAGGCAGGAAAGTCGCTGGGACGTGATTTCGGCGAAGTGCAGAACCTGCAGGTTTCCGTGAAGGGGCCGGGCGATTTCGTTTCCACCGCCGACCGCAAGGCCGAAAAGATCGTCAGGGAAGAGCTGCTCAAGGCGCGTCCGACCTATGGCTTCCTCGGCGAAGAGAGCGAGGAAATCAAGGGCACCGACGGCGCGCATCGCTGGATCGTCGACCCGCTCGACGGCACGACGAACTTTTTGCACGGCATCCCGGCCTTCGCGGTCTCGATCGCGCTCGAACGCAATGGCGAGATCGTTGCCGCCGTCGTCTTCAATCCGGCGACCGACGAGCTCTATACCGCCGAGCGCGGCGGCGGCGCCTTCCTTAACGACCGGCGCCTGCGCGTCGCCGCGCGCCGGGCGCTGTCGGATTGCGTCATCGGCTGCGGTGTGCCGGCGCTCGGCAAGCGCAATCACGGCAAGTTCCTGGTCGAGCTTCGCCACGTGATGGGCGAAGTTGCGGGCATCCGCCGCCTGGGCTCGCCGACGCTCGATCTTGCCTATGTCGCTGCCGGGCGGTTCGACGGTTTCTGGGAAGCGGAGCTTGCGCCGTGGGACATGGCGGCCGGCATCCTGCTCATCCGCGAAGCCGGCGGTTTCGCCACCGACTGGGACGGTGGTGCAACGATGCTGGAGAGCGGCACGATCGTCGCCGGCAACGAGATCATCCATAAGGCGTTGATCGAAGTCGTCAAGCGGCCAATTCCCGCCAAGTGAGCGGACGAAAATCCGGCTGTTGTAAAGTCACGGTTTTCGCCTCGGCATACTTCAATTCGGCACAATGTTGCTCTAGTCTCCGCCAGCAATGACTCCGGAGGCAGCGGACCCTATGGAAAATGTGAATGTGGCGGAGATCGGCTCCACCGAAAAGACGGCCAGCGGTTATGCCTACAGGCTTTCGAGCCCCATGCCCTTCCTCTGGACTATGCTGCTTTTCCTCGTCATCGTCGGCTTTATCGCCGCCATCCTCTTCCGGCAGACGCAGACCGCTTTCATGCACAATCCGGGCCTCAACGGCCTGATCGTCGGTGTTCTCGCAGTCGGAATCATTCTTGTTTTCAACCATGTGCTGGCGCTTCGCCCCGAAGTGCGCTGGTTCAACTCCTTCCGCGCCGCCGGCAGCGCCGACAAGGTCAACCGCAATCCGCGGCTGCTCGCGCCGATGCGGGCGCTGATCGGCAGCCGCAAATCTTCGGTGGCGCTATCGACGACGGCGCTGCGCTCGATCCTCGATTCCATCGCCACCCGCCTCGACGAATCGCGGGATGTCTCGCGGTACCTGATCGGCCTTCTGGTTTTCCTCGGCCTGCTCGGCACCTTCTGGGGCCTGATCGGCACGATCGGTTCGATCAGCATGGTGATCCAGTCGCTCGATGCCGGCTCGAACGGCACGGGAGATGTGCTTGCGGCGCTGAAGGAAGGGCTTTCCACCCCGCTTTCGGGCATGGGCCAGGCCTTTTCCTCCTCGCTGCTCGGCCTTTCCGGCTCGCTCATTCTCGGCTTCCTCGACCTTCAGGCCGGCCGCGCGCAGAACCGCTTCTACATGGAGCTGGAAAACTGGCTCTCCTCGGTCACCGATGTCGGCTCCGACCTGGCGCCGGCCCTCGACGCCGTTGCCGGCGCTTCCTCGGACGATATGCGTGCGCTCTCCGATTATCTGCGCAAGGTCTCCGAGGAGGGGGGCGCCGGCAGCCAGCGCTCGGTCGCCGCCATGGCGAGCCTTGCCGAAGGCATTCAGGGTCTCGTCAAGAACATGCGCAACGAGCAGCAGATGCTGCGCGACTGGATCGAGGCGCAACAGGACGAGGCCAAGGCGATGCGCCGCACGCTCGATCGGCTGGCCGAACGCATCGGCGTTCAGGAGCGCGCCGGCGACCGAAGCGAGCGCGTGCGCGACCGCGCCAGTCAGGCAGAAAAGAGCGAGGGCAAGTAAGCCATGGCTCTTGCCCGCAACCGGCGCCGTGAACGCACGGTGGATTATTGGCCGGGCTTCGTTGACGCGCTGTCGACGCTGCTCATCTCAATCATGTTCCTGCTGACGGTCTTCGTCGTCGGGCAGTTCATCCTCAGCCGCGAGATCACCGGACGCGATGAGGTGCTCAGTCGCCTCAACAGCCAGATCAACGAGCTGACGCAGCTTCTTGCGCTCGAAAAGGGCAGCAATCAGGACCTCCAGGATTCGGTCGCCAATCTTCAGGCCTCGCTTGCCAGCGCCGAGGGCGATCGATCGCGGCTGCAGGCGCTGCTGAATGCCGGGTCCGGCGGGCAGGACGCGGCGCAGAAGCGAATCGGCGCGATGACGCAGGAGCTTGACGAGCAGAAGCAGGTCAGCGAGCGGGCGCTGAGCCAGGTGGAGCTGCTGAACCAGCAGATTGCAGCACTTCGCAGCCAGATCGCCGCCGTCGAAGCCGCTCTTCAGGCTTCGGAGGAGAAAGACCGGGTCTCGCAGACCAAGATCGCCGATCTCGGCAGCCGCCTCAACGTTGCGCTCGCCGCGCGCGTGCAGGAGTTGAACCGCTATCGTTCCGACTTTTTCGGGCGCCTGCGCGAGATCCTTTCCGACCGCGAGAATATCCGCATCGTCGGCGACCGCTTCGTCTTCCAGTCGGAAGTGCTGTTTCCCTCGGGCGGCGCCGATCTAAACCCGGAGGGACAGACCGAGATGGGCAAGCTCGCCGCCGCTCTTCTCGATCTCGCCAAGGAAATTCCGCCGGAGATCAACTGGGTGCTGCGTGTCGACGGCCACACCGACAATGTGCCGCTGGCCGGGACGGGCCGCTATCGCGACAATTGGGAGCTCTCCTCGGCGCGCGCGATTTCGGTTGTCAAGTTCCTGATTGCGCAGGGCGTGCCGGCCGACCGGCTGGTTGCCGCCGGCTTCGGCGAGTTCCAGCCGATTGCGCCCGGCGAAACACCGGATGCGCGCGCCACCAATCGCCGCATCGAGCTGAAGCTGACAGAGAAATAATCAGCGTGGCGTGGCTTGTCGCACCTCCTTCAGCCGGTCGGCGAGAAAATCGCGCACGGCGGGGCTGTCGCTGAGGCCGATCGCCGTCATGTAGGCATCGACTGCTGCGGCATCGTCGCCGGCGCGTGCGAGAAGAAAGGCACGCACGGCCCAATAGGGCTGATAGGCCGCGGCATCGCGCGGATCGAGCCTATTGAGCCGCTCCAGACCGGCGGCGGCGCTCAAGGCCCTGCCGATCACCGCTGCTTCGGCGACACGTGCGCCGAGCGTGTGTTTTATCTTTACCAGCGCCGCGTAGAGCGTTGTCAGCGCCGGCCAGTCGGTCATTCCCGAAACCCGGCGCGTTGCATGCACGGACTGGATCGCAGCATGGCACTGAAAGGGACCGAAACGGTCGAAAGCTCCGGCCTTGCGCAGCAGCGCATCCGCCTCGGCGATCATGATCACGTTCCAGGCCGCCGTATCCTGCTCGTCGAGCGGCACGTATCGGCCATTACGGTCGCGCCGGGCGCTGCGGCGGGCCTCGCAGTGAAGCATCAGCGACAGCAAGCCGATCGCTTCCGGTTCATCAGGCAGCACCGCCAGAAGCGCGCGGCCGAGCCAGATCGCTTCGCCGGCAAGCGAATGGCGCTCCTCCTCGCCGTCGAGACCGTCCCATCCGAGGCCGTAGGCGGCATAGATCGCCGAAAGCACGGCAGCGAGCCGCTCCGGCAGAGCGGAGCGAGGGGGAATGGCGAAGGGAATGCCGGCATCGCGGATCTTCACCTTGGCCCGCACCAGCCGTTGGCTCATCGCCTCCGGTGAAACGACGAAGGCCCGTGCTATGGTTTTCGCCTCGATGCCGAGAACCGTCTGCAGCATCAGCGCCGTATGCACGGAGCTGTCGATGGCGGGATGGGTGCAGGCGAAGAGCAGCTTCAGCCGCTCATCGGGAAAGACGGCTTTGCCGGCCTCGTTCATGCGTTCCTCCGCCTCCTCGAAGGCGACGGTTATCGTCGTCTGCGCGTTGGCCGCGACGGTGCGGTGGCGGGCCGCCTGCATCAGGTTGCGGCGTGCGGCCACCAGCAGCCAGGCTTCCGGCTTGTCGGGAACGCCGCGCTCCGGCCAGACGCGAAGGGCCGACGCCAGCGCTTCCGACAATGCGTCTTCCGCCGCCGGCACGTCACGCGAGCGGGCGGCCAGAAAAGCGATTAGCTTGCCGTAGGACTGACGCGCCACCTGTTCGGCGGCGCGTCCCGCATCGGGCGGCATCGCCGTTTCACATTTGCAGGCGCGGACGCACCTCGACCGAACCCCTGTCGGAGATCGGAACGCGTGTTGCCCATTCGAGCGCGGTGTCCATGTTGGGGACTTCGATCAGATAGAAACCGCCGAGCTGTTCCTTGCCTTCCGGATATGGGCCGTCCTGAACGTCGTGATCCTCGCCTTTGCGGCGCACGATCGTACCGGTCTCCGGTGCCGTCAGCCCGGCTCCGCCGGTCATGATCCCTGCCTGGGCAAGCGCCTTGCTGTAGGCGACCCAGCCGTCGCGATAGGCGGGATCGCTGCGGTTGGCGAAATCCTCGGCGGCTTCGCGAATGATGAGAGCATATTGCATGGGAAACTCCTGATCTCTTTGTGGCGTTGATCCGGGCATCGCCATATCGGGAATATTCCGAAAGCCGTGACGCCCGGTGGAGCGGTTCAGCCGTTCCGAGACAATGAGGCGCGACCAGCGGTCATTTCGACATGGTTTTCAAGAAATCTGCAAAAAAGAAAAATGGCGCGGAGATCACAAGGAAACAGGCCGGGCGCGAGGTGCCGCATCGCTCATCGGCGCGCGGAGAGGCAGGGCGGCGCTTTACGCCGCCGCCGCCATTTTGCTCAGGCCTCGGCCTTCGTCTGGTCGACGACGTCAGCGCTTGGCGTGTTCTTCTTGATCGATTCGATGGCACTCATGGCGGACGCCTTCGCCTTGTAGCCTTCGGAAAGGAACATGGTTTCCCCGTTCGATGCCTTGAAGCGGAAGCGGAACTCGCCGGCCTTATCCTTATAAACTTCGAATTTATACATTGGATGTCTCCCGAAACGCTGAATTGCAACCATCAGCGTTAGGGAGGCTAGATCAAAATGGCGAGCTTTTCCACTGCCTTAATTAGAATTGGATGCTCGGCGTCCAATTGTCGCCGTTCCCAGGGACGCAACCGGAGGGGTCTGCGCCGCCGACGTCATTCCATCTGGATGTTCGCGCCCTTGACCACCGGTCCCCATTTGGCGAGCTCGGCCTTGACATGGGCGGCGAGTTCATCCGGCGTCGAGCCGACGATGGTGGCGCTGAATTCTTTCATCCGTTCGGCAACGGCCGGGTCTTTAAGCGCTTTGTTGGCCGAGGCGTTGAGACGCATCACCACCTCGTTCGGCGTCTTGGCCGGGGCGAAAAGCGCATTCCAGGTATAGGTCTCGTAACCCGGTATGCCTGACTCGGCGACCGTCGGCACATCGGGGAAGGAGGGCGCGCGCGCGGCCGTGGTCACCGCCAGCGCCCGCAAAGTGCCGGCCTTGATATGGCTCGATGACGAGGGCAGGTTGTCGAACATGATCGGCACCTGATTGCCGATGACGTCATTCAAGGCCGGGCCAGCGCCCTTATAGGGAATATGCTGCATGCTGACGCCGGCCATGGATTTGAAAAGTTCGCCGGACAGATGCAGCGGCGTGCCGTTGCCAGACGAGGCATAGCTGTATTTGTCGGGCTCGGCCTTCAGCAGCGCGATCAGCTCCGGCACGGTCTTTGCCGGCAATTCCGGATTGACGACCAGCACGTTCGGCACGACGACGAGCAGCGAGACCGGCGCGAAATCCTTCTCGGGATCATAGGGGGTCGATTTGAGGATCAGCGGATTGAGCGCGTGGGTCGCGACAGTGCCCATCAGAATCGTGTAGCCGTCGGGTTCGGCGCGGGCGACGTTACCGGCGCCGAGATTGCCGCCGGCACCGGCGACGTTCTGAACGATCACCTGCTGGCCCAGATCCTCCGACATCTTCTGCGCGACGATGCGCGCAACGACATCGGTCGAGCCACCGGCCGCAAACGGCACGACCATGGTGATCGCGCGATCGGGAAAATCGGCAGCAGCGGCGGATGCGCCTGATGCAAAGGCCGCAAGCATACCGAAGCCGAGCGCAAGGCTCGCACGTCGCGTCATATCGAAAGGCGCCATTCCTATCTCCTCCCAAGAATCTCAACAGCGATATCCCCACCCCGGGGCATGAAGAGGGTAGGGCGGAAGACGCGAATGACAACCGTGGGCTGGCGCGTGAGGGGTCAGACTTTAGTCGCGGAGAAGCGGATGGCCGCCTATTTCGCGGCGGCGAGCACATCCTCGTTGGCGGCATCGAATTGCAGCCGCGCCAATCGTGCATAGATGCCGCCGTGGCGGATCAGGCTCTGATGGGTGCCTTCCTCGACGACGCGGCCCTGATCCATCACGAGGATGCGGTCGGCCTTCAATACGGTTGCCAGGCGATGGGCGATGACGAGCGTCGTGCGGCCGTCGACAAGGCCGTCGAGCGCCTTTTGCACCAGGGTCTCGCTTTCCGCATCCAGCGCCGACGTGGCCTCGTCGAGCAGCAGCACGGGCGCGTTCTTCAGGATGGCACGAGCGATGGCGATGCGTTGGCGCTGGCCGCCGGAGAGCGTAATGCCGCGTTCGCCGACCTCGGTCTCATAACCCTGATCCAGCCGCGTGATGAACTCGTCGGCCTGGGCGGCAAGGGCTGCGGCGCGGACCTCGTCTCGCGAGGCTCCGGGACGACCGAAGGCGATGTTGTCATAGATCGAGGCGGCAAAGATAGTGACATCCTGCGGCACGATGGCTATGCGCCGGCGCAGTTCTTCGGGGGTCGTCAGCTGCGCGTCGACACCATCGATCGTCACGCTGCCTTGTTGCGGATCGTAGAAACGCAGAAGCAGCGAAAAGACGGTGCTCTTGCCGGCGCCGGAAGGGCCGACAATGGCAACGGTCTCGCCCGGCGCAATGGTCAAGCTCAAGCCATGCAGCGCCGATTTGCCGGGGCGCGAGGGATAGGCAAAATGCACGTCGGAAAATTCGACGCGGCCAAGGCCGGGCGAAGGAAGAACCTGCGGATGGTCGGGGGCGGCGATCGGCGAGACTTCGTCGAGAAGCTCGGTCAGCCGGTCGGCGGCGCCGGCTGCCTGCGAGAGTTCGCTCCAGACCTCCGACAAGGCGCCTAGCGAACCGGCAGAGATGACGGCATAGAGCAGGAACTGGCCCAGCGTGCCGGCCGAAAGCGTGCCGGCAAGCACGTTGTGGGCGCCGACCCAGAGCACGGCGACGACGCTGCCGAAGATCAGCGTGATGGCGATCCCGGTCAGCAGCGCGCGCGAGCGGATGGCGGCACGGGCCGCTTCATAGGCGGATTCAACGGCGCTGCCGTAGCGTGTCGCTGCGGCATCCTCGCCGTTGAAGGCCTGGACGGTGCGGGTCGCGGCGATCGTCTCGTTGGCGAAGGCGGAGGCATTGGCGAGCGTATCCTGGGCGGCGCGGGAGCGCTTGCGCACCGAGCGGCCGAAAGCGACGAGCGGGAAGACGATCAGCGGGATCGCCCCGATGACGAGGCTCGAAAGCTTCGGCGAGGTGACGATCATCATACCCATCGCGCCGATACAGAGGATGAGGTTTCTGAGCGCCACCGAGGCCGTGGCGCCAACGGCGGATTTAATCTGCGTTGTATCGGCGGTCAGGCGCGAGACGATCTCGCCGGACTGGTTGACGTCGAAGAAGGATGGCGACAGCCTTGTCACATGAGAAAAGACATCGCGGCGAAGATCGGCGACAATGCGCTCGCCGATGGTGATGACAAAATAATAGCGCAGTGCGCTTGCGACAGCGAGCACGACGGCCATGATCATCAGCATGGCGAAGTAGCTGTTGATGAAGCGGCCGTCGGACTGGGTGAAGCCGTGGTCAATCATGCGACGCACGGCGAGCGGCAGCGCCAGCGACGTGATGGCGGCAAGCGCCAGCGACGTCAGCGCACCGGCCACCAGGCCGCGATAACGCATGACGTAGGGCATCAGCCTACCGAGCGGCCGTAGCGACCGCCTTTTGTTTTCCTCAGCCCGTGCCTGCTCTGCCAAATTGTCTCCGATCGCCCTCAGGCCCCGCGCAATGCGGCCTGTTGGCTCTTGTTATCTAGGCGCCCTTCATGTATAGGCACGCCATCCTAATGGGAAGCCGTAGCCATCACGACTGCGGCTTCATTTATTCAATCGGTTCGGTGGCCGCAACTGCATGCGGCAAATTGAACTCTGGTATCGCAGGAAGATTGTTATGAAGGCAGGCATCCATCCCGACTATCACATGATCAAGGTGGTCATGACCGATGGCACCGAATACGAAACCCGTTCGACCTGGGGTTCGGAAGGCGCTGTCATGAACCTCGAAATCGATTCCAAGTCGCACCCGGCCTGGACCGGCGGCAACCAGCAGCTCATGGACCGCGGCGGCCGCGTTTCCAAGTTTAACAAGCGTTTCGGCGGCCTCGGCCTCTAATCCCTTCTGCTCGATGGAATTCGAAAAGAGCCCGGTTTTGCCGGGCTTTTTTGCGTTGTCGGGAAGGGGCGTTTTCAGGCAAAGAAAAACCGGCCGCGTCGGACGCGGCCGGTTTGTATGGAATTCCCGCAGATCTGGTCAGTTGTTGCCGAAGGCGGTCTGCAGCAGGGAAAGCTGGGCCTGGACGCTGTTTTGATTGTCGTGAACGATCACGGCTTCGGACGGGCGGTAGATCTCGCGATCGAGCAAAGCGATACGGTTCTGCAGACGCAGCGAGCGCTCGACGAGGTCGCGGAAGGATTCCGGCAGGTCGCCCCAGCCGGGCGCGGCGCGGTCGACGTTGAAGCCGTCGAGGCGAACCTTGTTCTTCTCGGCCAGCACCTGGTCACGGGACATTTCGCCATTGTTGACGGCGCGCTGCAGCAGCAGCCAGGAGGCCATCTGCATTAGACGGGTGGTGAGACGCATCGATTCTGCGGCGTAGAGAACCGAGGCCATCCGCGGCAGAACCTTGGACGCGGCGCGGCCCTGGCCGTCGAGATAGGCGGCGGTCTCTTCGACCAGCGACATGCCTTCCGCATAAAGTGCCTTGAACTGCGAGGATGCAGCGGCGCGACCTGCAAAACTGATCGTGTTCAATCCAACTTCCGACATCGCAATAGTCCCTGTTGCACGCAGCTACATATGTTCAGGTAACGCGGGCACCGACGGAAAAGTTTCCGAGCCCGGTCTTTATGACTTTAAGATGGTATCATTAGCCCAAATGCGCAAGCCGTTTCTTAAGAAAGGGTTAATCTCCACAGTTTCGTGGAGAAGCGCCGGGCACAAGGAAAAAGAAGAGCCGCAAAAGCGGCTCTCAAGGTAAAACAGGGAGAAAAATCAGACCAATTCACCGCTTGGAAAACTGTCTGAGATCCAGAGAAAATCCGGATGAGTACAGTAATATCTTATAAAGCTTAATATTTTATTAACATTGTGCCGAACTAAGACTTGAGGCGGGTTCATTTATCCGCCTATAGCCTTGTTTTTTGGGGTTTATCGGATCACGAGCGGAAGAAACTTTCCGCTGCCTGCCGTCCGGAGGCCTTGCGGGTGGCCTCGGCTTCGAGACGGGCGATCTCCGCCTTCAGCAAATCCACCCGCGCCTTTAACTCATCCACCGAAAGCATGGAGAGATCGGAACCGATCTCGTGGGCTATCTTCTTCTGCGGCCGGTCGTCATCGATGAAGCTCATGGGTTCTCCTCCATTACTGCCTGGAGCATCATGCCGAAAGGTACGGAATCGGAATTTAGGCCGATCCGGGCTAAATTCATCCTTTAGTCCCTTGTTTTACGCAGATCGTTATCCCGGAACCGCTGCACAGCTCCGGGCGACATGCATTAGCCGAACTTTACAGCAGGATCGCCGCTTTCGGGAGATTTGCCAGTTTCAGCCGCTTTGCCTGCGCCGCGATCGGCAAGCGACATGCTCTGCGGCGTCAGCATCGGCGAGGTGCCGGTCGGGATCGTCGTATAGGCGTCGCGATCGCTGGCCGGGACGGCGGCGCGGATGCGGCTCCGGATAATGGCGTAAACGGTGATCAGCACGTGAGCGACGGCGGTGACGAGGAAAAGCGCATGCGGGGTAATCACCGACATGACGGGGCCGCCGATCGTCGGGCCGATCACCGTGCCGATGCCGTAGAGCAGCAGCAGGCCACCGGAGACCTTGACGAAATCCTCCGATGCCGCGAAGTCGTTCGCATGGGCGACGGCGATCGGATAGAGCGTATTAGCGACCGCGCCGTAAAGGACAACGAGCCCGATCAGCAAGGCTGGTGACGTCGGGTGGAGTATGAAGATCAGCAAGCCGGCAAGGGCGGCGACGCTGGACATGGCGGCGAGCACATAGCGCCGGTCGATACGATCGGAAAGCCGGCCGGCGGGCAGCTGCATCATGGCGCCGGCGAAGATGGTGGCGCTCATCATGATGGCGATGCTGGTGTCGGAGAGGCCGGCGCCGGCGCCGAAGACGGCGCCGAGCGTGCCATAGGCGCCGTTGGCGATGCCGACGAGCAGGATGCCGAGGCAGGAGACCGGCGAATTGCGATAGAGCGCCGGCAGGTCGAGGCGGACAGCCTTCAGCGGCTGTGGCGAAGCGGCGGTCGAAAGCGTTGTCGGCAGCATGGCGATGCAATAAAAAATGCCGCAGATCATGAACAGCACCGGCGTGCGCACGTCCTCGAGCGGGATCATCATCTGGCCGCCGACGACGCCGAGCAGCGTGATGCCGATATAGAGCGAGAAGATCGCGCCGCGGCTCTCGTTGCTGGCGCGCTCGTTCAGCCAGCTTTCGATGATCATCGAGGTGCCGGCGGTCGAGAAGCCGGTAACGGCGCGCAGAACCACCCACCAGACCGGATGGATGATGATGCCGCTCACCAGGGCGATGATGGCGATGATCGAGATGAAGCCGGAGAAGGCTCTGACATGGCCGACGCGGCGCACCAGTTTCGGCGCCACCAGGCAACCGATGACGAAGCCCCCGGCCCATGAGGTGCCGAGCAGGCCAAGCGTCGTGGTGGCGTAGCCTTCGAGATTGCCGCGGACGGGAAGCAGGATGCCCTGCAGGCCGTTGCCCATGAAAAGGAAGAGCGTGCCAAACAGCAGCGCGGCGACGGACAGAAGGTTTCTCTTCATTTCCCCAGACTCGGTCTCAGTGATATTGGAATGGACATAAGGCATGACCTGCGTCAGCCCAGCCTCAAGATGATTGATTGTGCCCCGGAATATCTTTACGGCGTGCGAAGCACCTGTGTTGGCGCGGAAAAATGTCCGTCCTGTGACATTCCGAAAAATGGAAAAAATAAAGCATGACAAAGCTGATAGCCTTGCTGCTCATCCTTGCCATGGCGATACAGCTGATCAAGCCGCTCGGGCTCCCCGGCCTCAGGCGGCGGACGGATTTCTGGAAGATGGCGCTGATCGCTTTCGGGATCTGGGCAGTTGACCTGCTTTTGCGCGATTTCCTGATGTAGGCCTGTCGTCGGCCTGCGATCGTCAGTCCTGCAGGATGATTTCTCCGCGCATGACGGGAACACAGCTGCCCGAGATGACCACATCGGTGACGGTGCCGCGGAATTTCGAGACATCGAGGGAGATGATACTGCGCCGGCCCATTTCGACGCCTTGTTCGACGGTAATGCGGACGTTCATGTCGGCGTCCAGCGCAAGTGAGACAAGATAGGCGCCAAGCGCAGCTGAAGCGCTGCCGGTTGCCGGGTCCTCGGGCACGTTGTCGAGCGGTGCGAACATCCGGGCGCGAATATGCCACGGATTTTCGGATGTTCTGGCATAGACGAAGAGCGAGAAGTCGTGGCCGCTCGTCGTCTGGCGGCCGGCGGCCGCCTGGAAGCCGGCAAGGTTGGGACGGGCGGCTGCCAACGCTTCAAGCCCGCCCACTTCGGCAATGGCGAAGTTCAGGCCGACCGAGGCAAAGACCGGAGCGTGGGTGGTTGTGACGACGGCGCGAGATTCGAGCGAGACGCAGCGGGCGATGGTTTCCTCGGCGATGGTATTGCCGACCGTCAGCGGCTGCGGCGCGCGGATGGCTGTTGCCGCGACCCTTCCGCCGTTGCGTTTCAGGCTGACCTCGACGATGCCGGCCTTTTCCTCGAAGCGCAGTTTCTCGCCGACCGGCTTGCCGAAGATCTCCGCCTGCTGGCCGAGCACATAGGCTGTGCCTACATTCGGATGGCCGGCGAAGGGTACTTCCATCGTCGGGGTGAAGATGCGCACGCGGGCGGAATTTTCAGGATTTTCCGGCGGCAGGACGAAGGTGACTTCGGAGTAGTTGAACTCGGTGGCGATCCTCTGCATCGCCGCATCGCTCAGGCCCCGCGCATCGGAGATGACGGCAAGCGGATTGCCCTCGAAGCGGGTGGAGGTGAAGACATCGACGGTGACGTAGGAGAGGGTGTCCATGGCGGCTCCTGTTGCGGCTGCGGCTATGGATAATCACGATTTTCCGGCGAGGCGAGCCGGTTTCTTGTCGCCGTGACAATGCAAGAAGGGGCGGCAACGATGTGTTGCCGCCCCTTCTTCATCTGAGTTAAGGCTGCCGAAAAATCAGGCGGCCTTTTCCAGGTCCTTCTTCCAGCTGCCCTTGGCGGCGAGGCTGTTCATCTCGGCGCGGTGGGTGAACTCGCGCTGGCCGGCGGCGACGTTCTCAGGCTTGCCGTTCCAGGCCTTGAGCGCGCTGTCCTGCAGGGCGCGGCCATAGGAGAAGGTGACGAGCCAGGGCAGGTCAAAACCATTGATCGCGGAAAGATGCGCGGTCGCTTCTTCCGTGGTCTGGCCGCCGGAAAGGAAGGCGATGCCGGGAACAGCAGACGGAACCGTGCGCTTCAGCACTTGGACAGTGCGCTCGGCAACTTCCTCGACCGAGGCCTTGCGGGCGTTCTTGCCGTCGATGACCATGTTCGGCTTCAGGATCATGCCTTCGAGGCTGACGCGGGCATCGGCCAGTTCTTCAAAAACGACGCGCAGCGTGGCTTCGGTGACTTCGGCGCAGCGGTCGATGTTGTGGTCGCCCGGCTTGCCGTCCATCAGGCATTCCGGCTCGACGATCGGTACGATCTTGGCCTCCTGGCAGAGGGCGGCATAGCGGGCAAGCGCCTGAGCGTTGGCGCGGACCGAGCCGCGGGTCGGCAGCGAAGAGGAGATGGCGATGACGCCGCGCCACTTGGCGAAACGGGCGCCGGCGTCATAATACTTGGCAAGGCGCTCGCCGAGACCATCGAGGCCCTCGGTGATTGTTTCGCCCGGATATTTGGCCATCGGCTTGGCGCCGGTGTCGACCTTGATGCCGGGAATGGAACCGGCCGCGCGGATGATATCGACGAAAGGCGTGCCGTCGGCGGCCTTCTGGAAAAGCGTCTCTTCGAACAGGATGACGCCGGAGATATATTTCTTCATCGCCTCGTCAGAGCGGAAGAGCATCTGGCGGTAATCGCGGCGGCTGCTTTCGGTCGATTCCAGGTTGATCGTATCGAAACGCTTCTTGATGGTGGAGGTCGATTCATCTGCCGCAAGCAGTCCCCGGCCGCCTGCAACCATCTGCACTGCAATGTCTTCCAGTCGTTCGCTCATTCTCGTTCTCTCCACAGCATTAAACATCGGCGGTTTAAGAATATAGGACGGCGATAACAGAAGTTTATAGAGAGGAAAATGGAAGCCTAAGTCACTGAAACGATTGAAATCAATTCAATCGTTTGAAAAAATGGGAATTTTTCCAACGCGTGAGCAAAAGACCGCGAAAGGCTCTTCGCCGCCGCGGTCTATCCACATGTAAAACCTGTCAAATCGGGCTTGCCGCGCCGCGCGCCTTTTGCGGGCGCAAAGGACGCTGCCAACATTTTAAACGGACGCATCGGCCCGATTGTCGGGCCGATGCGTGGGGCAGGTTACCGAGCGGCGTTGAGGACGGCGACGCCGGGAAGCTCTTTGCCTTCCATCCATTCGAGGAAAGCGCCGCCGGCTGTGGAGACATAGGTGAAATCGTCGGCAACGCCGGCGTGGTTCAGCGCAGAAACCGTGTCGCCGCCGCCGGCAACGGAGGTGAGCTTGCCAGCCGCGGTGCGCTCGGCTGCGTATTTCGCGGCGCCGACGGTTGCGGCGTCGAAGGGCTCGATCTCGAAGGCGCCGAGCGGGCCGTTCCAGACAAGGGTCGAAGCGCGCTCGATCCAGGCGCTGATGGCTTGGACGGATTTCGGGCCGACATCGAGTACCATGGCATCGGCGGGAATGGCGTCGATATCGACCGTCTCGTTGGCGGCACCCGCCTTGAACTCGCGGGCAATCACGCCGTCTTCCGGCAGGATGATGGCGCAGCCTGATGTCGCCGCCTCGATCATGATCTGCCTGGCGGTTTCGGCGAGATCATGCTCGCAGAGCGATTTGCCGACATTGGTGCCCCGGGCGGCGATGAAGGTATTGGCCATGCCGCCGCCGATGACCAGCGCATCGACCTTTTTCACTAGGTTCATCAGCAGGTCGATCTTGGTCGAGACCTTGGCGCCGCCGACAATTGCGACCACCGGGCGGGCGGGATCACCCAGGCCCTTTTCCAGCGCCTCCAGCTCGGCCTGCATGGTGCGGCCGGCATAGGCCGGCAGATGGTGTGCAAGCCCCTCGGTGGAGGCATGGGCGCGGTGGGCGGCGGAGAAGGCGTCGTTGACATAGATGTCGCCGTTGGCGGCGAGCGCCTTGGTGAAGTCGGGATCGTTCTTTTCCTCGCCCTTGTGGAAACGGGTGTTTTCCAGCAGCAGGATATCGCCGTCATTCATCGCGGCGACGGCGGAGGCGGCGGCCTCGCCGATGCAGTCGGAGGCCGTCGACACGGCATGATCCAGTACTTCCTCGACGGAAGGGGCGATCAGCGACAGCGACAGTTCAGGCGACGGGCCGTCCTTCGGCCGGCCGAAATGGGCCAGCAGGATTACCTTGGCGCCCTTCTCGGACAGTTCGAGGATCGTCGGCGCCACACGCTCGATGCGCGTCGTATCGGTGACCTTGCCGTCCTTGACCGGGACGTTGAGATCGACGCGGACGAGAACGCGCTTGCCGCGGATGTCGGAAAGATCGTCGAGGGTCTTGAAGGAAGGCATGGGGAGATCCAGTCTTGGTTGGCGGAAATTGCGCCGACCATAGCAAGGATCATTCGAGACGCAAGGCGTTCAACGACCGTTTTCGTGTGTGCCTTCGTCGCGTCCGACCGCTGTTTTCGGAGCGGCTTCGGAGGCCGCCGCTTCTCGCCTCCGGCGCCCCTTCAACCGGTCGCGGATCCGCTCGATAATGTCCTTGAGATTAATGAAGATCGGCAGCGTGATGGCCGGTTCGACGGCTTCGAGTGACATGCCGACGGAGGCGACATGGTCGTGCTCATCGAGATCGCGGACGATCAGGATGATCGAGCC
Source organism: Rhizobium sp. 268 (assembly GCF_036571585.1). NCBI lineage: Bacteria > Pseudomonadati > Pseudomonadota > Alphaproteobacteria > Hyphomicrobiales > Rhizobiaceae > Rhizobium > Rhizobium sp. 268. The sequence continues at coordinate 221,855 of NZ_JAPPSO010000007.1, forward strand.
GAGACGGACGCGGTCGGCATAATCGGCCTTGCCGCCGAGGCGCTGCCGCATCAATTCGGCGATGGTCAGGCCTTTTTCGGATTCGTTTAGCAGGCCGGGACCGTAGGCGGCATCGAGATCGGCGGCGGGGCGGGCGGGCGAGAGCGCGAAGGCGCCGAAGAATTCGGCATCGTCTTCATCGACAGGCGCACGGCTGGCGAAGAGCCGGTCGAGAAGGCGGGAGTAGCTCGGCACGATGAAGAGATAGACGAGATCGTTCTCGCGCAGCCGCCCGGCATATTGATAGCGCATCGATTTTCCGTCGCGGATGACGAGCGAAGGTGTGGCCCAGCGCGGAATGCGCTCACCGCGCAGCACCGGACTATCCTTGATGACGCGGTAGGAGAGCAGTTCGTGATTGGCAGCACCCGGCAAGTCGACCTCGACCTTGTCGACCGCGCCGATGCGGGGCGGAATGATCAGGCCGAGCTTCTTGGCGACGGGTTTGATCGTCCAGCCCTGGACGAGCAGTGAGACCAGCACGATGATGAAGGCCGTGTTGAAATAGATCTGGCCGTTTTCCAATCCGCCGAGGATCGGCATGATGGCAAGCAGAATGGAGACGGCGCCGCGCAGGCCGACCCAGGCAACGAAGCCGATTTCCTGCTGCGTGTAATCGAAGGGGAGCAGCGACAGCCAGATCGCCAGCGGCCGGGCGACGAAGATCAGGAAGAGGGCAAGCAGAATGGCCGGCACGATGATCACCGGGAATTGCGACGGCGTGGCGAGCAGGCCGAGCACCAGGAACATGATGATCTGCGCCAGCCAGGTCATGCCGTCCTGGAAGCGCTTGATGGTGCCGATCGCCTGCATCTTGCGGTTTCCGGCGTAAATGCCGGCGACATAGACGGCGAGGAAGCCGCTGCCGCCGACGGCGCCGGTGAAGGAGAAGACGAGAAGAGCGAGCGCGAGCACGAAGATCGGCGTCAGACCGCGATCGGTGTCGAGCTTGCTGACGATCAGCACGATCATCATGCCGCCGAGCAGGCCGAGAATGACGCCGAGGCCCATCTGCTGGACGAACATGGCGAGCATGCCGATATTGATGCCGGCGTAGCGCTCGCCGCTTGCCAGCACCTCGACAAGGGCGATGGTCAGGAAAATCGCCATCGGGTCGTTGGTGCCGGATTCGACTTCCAGAGTCGAGCGCACCTTGTCGCGGATGTTGATGCCGCCGATGCGCAGCAGGAAGAAGACGGCGGCGGCGTCCGTCGAGGCGACGATCGAGCCGAGCAGCAGACCTTCCAGCCAGGTGAAGTTCAAGAGCCACATGGCGGCGAAGGCAAAGAGCGAGGCGGTAATCAGCACGCCGACCGAGGCGAGCGCCAGCGAGGGCACGGCCGCGAGCCGGAAGGCATGCATCGGCGTGCCGAAGCCGGAATCAAACAGGATGACGGCGAGCGCGATGGAGCCGAGAATATAGGCGAGGTAATTGTTGCTGAACTCGATGCCGAGGCCGTCGACGCCGGCGGCAAGCCCGATCATCAGGAAAAGCAGCAGCAGCGGGGCGCCGAACCGGAAGGCGAGCAGGCTTGAAAAAGCGGCAAGAAGCACGAGCGCCGTCGAGACCAGCACCACGATATAGAACGCTTCCATGCCCACCCCTTTCCATCGACTGCTTCACGAATACGGCCACCCGGCCGATCCGTCTTCATCCAACCCCTCCACACGCGCGGCGGCCCATCAGTAAACGGCAAAACGCCAGAGAAGGGTAGGCCTTGCGGCTTAACCTCGTCGCGATGCTGCATCATGCTGCTGAACGGCTGCCGGACGGCTAACCGCCACGGAATGCTACGGGAGAAATTCTCTACAAAGAATGTATAAGAAAATCAGGCGAGAGCAGGGCAAAAAAGACAGGCACGGATTTTTCCTGCCGGTCCGCCGCCGCTCCGCTATCCCAATACTGCCTGAAGGATGATGATGGCGAGAAATGCGAGGCCGATGAACGCGGCAACCCAGATGACCAGACGATTAGCCTTTGCCAGCACGGCGGGTCTGACGTCCCGCTTGGGGTGAAACCGTTGCCGCCGTTTGAGGGTGGTGGGGGACAAGCGTTTTTGTGCCTCTGCCATTTATCGCCTCCACTTGGATCATTTCAGCCATTGTGCAGCGCTGGGCCTGTCCTCATTCTATCACGCCTGGCGAGCGGATTGCCAATCCGCGATTGATCCTTGCCTGCGAGCGGCAACGCCACACCGAAGCCGTCGCTTCGATGTGGCTTCAAAGGCCGGTGTCAGTCTTCGCTGTCCTCGCCCTCGTCGGTCAGATCCGCGACCGGCACAAGGAAAACGACGAACTCGTCCTCGATTGTTCTTTCGGGGTCGTCGTCGAATTCATAGGCATGCTCAACTTCGCTTGCCTCTTCGGCGGTCGCCTTGCGCAGGCTCAGCGCGGCCTTGCGGTCCCACAGGGGTTTACCCTCGGACTCCAGGATGGTCAGGTCGTCGCGAAAGTCTTCCGCCTCGAAGAAATGCGTCGCATCCTCGCTATTTTCGGAGCGAAAGCTGGCAACGGCGCGGCCGGCGATTTCTACGGTAAAATAATCCATCCATCTCTCTCATATTGGCGACAGCGCTGCCGCACGGTATTGGCGTTCCGCGCCTGGCCGGTGGCCGATGCGGCGCGAGGAACTGGGCATTGTGGAATGTCCAGGTGAGTTATTCTAACAGATCTCGTCCCGGCCATGAGCGAAAAGATACCAGTCCGGGGTAGACTGGTTTCGTTTGCGACATGGCAACAAAAAACGGCCCGGTTTCCCGGGCCGCTTGTCTGTCGATGCTTTAACAGCGCTCAGATGAGCTTGGCGAAAGCAACGGCCGTGTCGGACATGCGGCTGGAGAAGCCCCACTCGTTGTCGTACCAGGACAGGACGCGCACGAAGTTGCCTTCCATGACCTTGGTCTGATCGCTTGCGAAGATCGAGGAGTGGTTGTCGTGGTTGAAGTCGCGCGAGACGAGCGGTTCGTCGGTGTAGCCGAGGATGCCCTTCAGCTTGCCGTTTGCAGCCGCCTGGATGGCTTCGTTGATTTCGCCGACGCTGGTCGCCTTCTTGGCGACGAACTTGAAGTCGACGACCGAAACGTTCGGGGTCGGAACGCGGATCGAGGTGCCGTCGAGCTTGCCCTTCAGATGCGGCAGAACGAGGCCGACGGCCTTGGCAGCGCCGGTCGAGGTCGGGATCATCGAGAGGGCGGCGGCGCGGGCGCGATACAGGTCCTTGTGCATCGTGTCGAGCGTCGGCTGGTCGCCGGTGTAGGAGTGAATGGTCGTCATGAAGCCATGGTCGATGCCGACGGCGTCATCGAGCACCTTCACGACCGGCACCAGGCAGTTGGTGGTGCAGGAGGCGTTGGAGATGACCATGTGCTCCTTGGTGAGCTGGTCATGGTTGACGCCGAAGACGACTGTCAGGTCGGCACCGTCTGCAGGCGCCGAAACGATGACGCGCTTGGCGCCGGCCGTCAGGTGAGCGGCGGCCTTGTCGCGCGCCGTGAAGATGCCGGTGCATTCCATCGCGATGTCGACGCCGAGTTCGCGGTGCGGAAGCGTTGCCGGATCCTTGATCGCGGTGACCTTGATCGGCTTGCCGTTGCCGACGATGATCGTGTCACCCTCGACCTTTACGGTTGCAGGGAAACGGCCGTGGATCGAGTCGTAGCGCAGCAGATGGGCGTTGGTCTCGACCGGACCGAGATCGTTGATGGCGACGACTTCGATGTCGGTGCGGCCGGATTCGACGATAGCGCGGAGAACGTTGCGGCCGATGCGGCCGAAACCGTTGATGGCAACCTTGACTGTCATGTTCGTTCACTCCCGATAGAATAGAGCCCGATAGAAAGGGCCTGGAATTGAGGAGATGGAGAGCGCCTCAAGGCGCCCTCATTAAAGCTTTGCTTCCGCGGCCGCAACGACGGCGTCGGCAGTGATGCCGAAATGCTTGTAAACGTCCTTTACCGGGCCGGAAGCGCCGAAGCCCTTCATGCCGACGAAAGTGCCTTCCGGTCCGATGAAAGCATCCCAGCCTTCGCGGACGGCGGCTTCGACGGCGATCTTGATCGGCGAGTTGCCAAGGATTTCCTTGCGGTAGGCGTCCGGCTGCTCGAAGAACAGTTCCGTGCAGGGAACCGATACGACGCGCACCGTGACACCCTTGGCTTCAAGGGCTGCGCGGGCGGCAACGGCGATTTCGACTTCCGAGCCGGAGGCGAAGATCGTCACCTTGGCGTCGGCATTGCCGGCCAGCGTATAAGCGCCCTGTTCGCAGAGGTTCTTTTCGCTGTATTCGGTGCGGACCGGGCTAAGGTTCTGGCGTGTCAGCGCAAGGCCCGAAGGACGATTGTGCGTCTTGACGGCGATCTGCCAGCATTCCGCCGTTTCCGTGGCGTCGGCCGGACGGAAGACCATCAGGTTCGGGATGGCGCGCAGACCGGCGAGCTGTTCGACTGGCTGGTGCGTCGGACCGTCTTCGCCGACGCCGATCGAGTCATGCGTCAGGACGTGAATGACGCGGATGCCCATCAGCGCAGCGAGGCGGATCGGCGGGCGGCAATAATCCGAGAAGATCAGGAAGCCGCCGCTATAGGGAATGAGGCCGCCATGCAGCGCAATGCCGTTCATGGCAGAAGCCATGCCGTGCTCGCGGATGCCCCAATGCATGTAACGGCCGGCGAAATCCGTCGGCGTGATCGAATGCATCTGGCTGGTCTTGGTGTTGTTCGACGGCGTCAGGTCGGCCGAGCCGCCGAGCGTTTCCGGCAGGAAGCCGTTGATGACCTCGAGCGCGTCTTCCGAAGCCTTGCGGGTGGCAACCGTCGGCTTGGTCTCGGCGAGCTTCTTCTTGTAGGTGCTGATCGCGGCATCGAAGCCTTCCGGCAGCTCGCCTGCCATACGACGGGTGAACTCGGCCTTGGCCGGAGCCTTGGCCAGACCCTGTTCCCAGGCGTTGACGAGATCGACGGAGCGGGCGCCGGCTGCACGCCAGCTGTCCAGGACGTCCGACGGGATGACGAAAGCTTCGGATTCCCAGTTCAGCGCCTTGCGGGTGGCGGCGATTTCCTCGGCGCCGAGCGGGTTGCCGTGGACCTTATGGGTGCCCTGCTTGTTGGGCGCGCCGAAGCCGATGATCGTCTTGCAGGCGATGAAGGTCGGTCGGTCGGACTTGTGGGCGGCTTCGATCGCGGCGGCGATGGCGGCCTGATCGTGACCGTCGATCTCGATCGTGTTCCAGTGAACGGCCTTGAAACGGGCGATCTGATCGGTGGAATCCGACAGAGACACGGCGCCGTCGATGGTAATCGAGTTGTTGTCCCAGAACAGAACGAGCTTGTTGAGCTTCAGGTGGCCGGCGAGCGCGATGGCTTCGTGGCTGATGCCCTCCATCAGGCAGCCGTCGCCGCAGATCGCATAGGTATAGTGATCCTGAAGATCGGAACCGAACTCCTCGCGCAGCTTGCGTTCGGCAATCGCCATGCCGACGGAATTGGCAATGCCCTGGCCGAGCGGGCCGGTCGTCGTTTCGATGCCGGTGGCGTGACCATATTCCGGATGGCCGGCGGTCTTCGAGCCGAGCTGGCGGAACTGCTTCAGATCCTCGATCGTCATGTCGGGATAGCCAGTCAGATACAGCAGCGAATAGAGCAGCATCGAGCCGTGGCCGGCCGAGAGCACGAAGCGATCGCGGTTCGGCCAATGCGGCTTCTTCGGATCGAACTTCAGATATTTGGTGAACAGGACCGTCGCCACATCGGCCATGCCCATCGGCATGCCCGGATGGCCGGAGTTTGCCTTTTCGACGGCGTCCATGGCGAGGAAACGGATCGCATTCGCCATCCGGTCATGTTGTTCGGGAGAGGTCATGGCTTTTCCGCAAGTTCCGGGTGTCGGGGGATGGCCTAGAGCCTCCAAGACCATCGAGTGAAAGCGGCAGACACATAGCAGTTGGCGCTAGCAAGTCAACAAATGGGACACCAAATCCGGGCGGGTCGCCGCGATTTTTGACATTTGATCGCGCGATTGTACAAAAGACAAATCTTGCTGGGCGAGGATCTCTAAACCGCTCATCCACAAGATAGGCCGGTGGGCAAGTGACAGGATTTATTGACGGGCCGTCGGCGAGCTGCATATCCTTTTTGAAATCGCAGGACCGGCGCGGCGTGCCGATTCGCGTATCCTGCGCGGGAATCGGGAAGGCATGATGCCCACAGGCAAAACCATGGAAGCAGCGCTCAACGAATTGAGACAGGCGATTTCGAGTCTCGAAAACGCCGTCGACATGCGCGTCGAGCGGGAGCGCGAGCAGGGCGAGATCGAGGGCGAGGTGCGGCGCGTGCACGCCGATCGCTCCCGGTTGGCGCAGGAGCTCGATCGGGCCGAATTCCGCGCCAACCGGCTTGAGGAAGTCAACCGCGAGGTATCGCGGCGGCTGGTGACAGCCATGGAAACGATCCGGGCGGTTCTGGATCGCTAGAACAGGATGGTTTCAGGCCAGGTTGGCCCAAAATCTAGATCCTGTTCTCATTGAAAGAGTTAGAGCATGACGTCGTCCGAAAGCCGCTCACACTTTTCGGCATCATGCTCTTATAGAAAGAGTTTGGCATGGCGCAGGTGACGGTAACGATCGACGGCAAAGCCTATCGCATGGCCTGCGAGGAAGGGCAGGAGGATCACCTGACCGATCTCGCCACCCGTTTCGACCGCTATGTCGGCCATCTCAAGGGGCAGTTCGGGGAAATCGGCGACCTCAGGATTACGGTCATGGCCGGTATCATGATCATGGACGAGATTGCCGAGCTGACGCGCCGCGTCACCGGGCTGGAATCCGAACTCGAATCATTGCGCGGCAACCGCGACACGGTGCTTGCCGCTACCGCCCGCACCGAGGAGAACCTCGCGGCAGCGCTCAGCGAGGTTTCATCCCGCATTCGCGGCATCACCGACAAGCTGAACGGCCGGCCAGCCCCCGAACTCAATTGATCTTCAATTAAATAAGGACGACTTGCAGCCGCCACTGGCGCGTCGGCGCAAACGACCTTATATATCGGATGCGGTCTGCGCCTCTCGACAGGAACCACAATCCCTGGGGCCATACTCGATCCAAAGGGAGCTGTCCCTGGCCAGGCCCGTGGGCCTGGACACACGGCGCCCACCTACGTTTGTAGGCACCCAGGATCGTAAACATCCATCGGTTGCCGTGGATCGCACTTTCCCTTTGATCTTCAGCGAAGACGCCGGACCAAGCGGGCGAAGGCGGCTACAGCGCGGCGCGTCTTTCTAGACGCGCAAAGGACGCTGTAGCACTTTGAATGGCCGTCCGCCCTTCGTCGAGTGCGGCTACTTCCTCAAGCCGGGAAGGGTGACCTGGAAGATCTGGAACATGGTGTCGACGTCGGCGCCGCCCTCCGCCTTGTAGGCTGCGCCCACCTGGAAACCATCCTGCGTCAGGAAGTCGTTGTCATTGGCGACAAGCAGGAAATAGTCGTCCGGCAGGTTCGGATCGAGAACGCTCGCAAGACCCATGGCTTCCCATTTTTCCGACAGGTTGTTCTTGTCGTTCGGTGCGCCATTGTGCAGGCCGAAGCGGGCAAGCTCGGCCTTGTCGTTGATGTCGATGAAAGGCGTCAGCGTCGCCGGCGTCAGCGAAGGATCGACGACGCCCTTCGGCGCGATCGGCTTGCCGGCATCGAAATCGCTGCCGGCGATATCGGTCGCAGTGGAGAGATCGACGATGTTGATCTTGCGGTAGAGCGAGGTGTCGCCCTTCAGGCCCTGACCGTTGCCGCTGTCTCGGGCAAGCATCAGGAAGGTCTTGTCGGAAAGAGCGACGATTTCGCTTTCTGCCGCGATCACCGTCTTGTCCTTGGCATCTTTGAAGACCGGCAGCGGCACGACATATTCGTGCACCAGCTTCAGGTGATCGGGATCGGCGGCGTCATAGATCATGGCGCGGGTATTCTGGCGGGTCGAGCCGGAATCGCCGCCATCCTGGCGGGCTGCCGACTGCAGCACTGCTATGATGAATTTGCCGTCCGGCGTCATCGCCATGCCTTCAAGGCCCTGGTTGTTCTGGCGGCCGGTCTCCGGGTCCTTCGGATCCGGAGCGGATGCGCCGGGGCCGGGATTGTTGGAGGCGAAGCTCAGCGCGCCCTTGCGCATCGGCAACAGCGCCTTCGGCGGCTGGGTAGCCGAGAGCAGGTGACCGTCGGCTGCGAAGCGATAGATATAGGGGCCGTATTCGTCGCTGACGAACATGCTTCCGTCGGTCATGCGGATGATGGCTTCATTGTCGAGCGCGATCTTGCCGTTTACAGCCCGCGGCAGCGTCGGAAAGTCGCCGGCGGCGGCGCGGACGCCGGATTCCGGGTCGAGGCCGGTCATGTCGCCGCCCTTGTCATCGACAAACAGGGTGGAATCGACAAGTTTCGCATCGACCCCGGATTGCTCCTTGCCGTTCTCTGGCGCCGCACCCGGAGCGGTCGGTGTCAGGCCGATCGCAATGGTGTTCAGGCGCGGCCGATAGTCGACGGTGCCGACGGCGTTGTAACCGCGGTCGGGCAACAGGTAGAGCGTGCCCTTGTAACCGGCGCCATCGCGGCTCCAGGCGGCGGAATCGATCGCCATGCCGGAGCCGGAGCCGAAGGTTTCGCCGAATTTGTCGCGCTGATTGGCCGGGATGCGGCCGATGCCGACCAGGCCCTTGTTGACGAAGGTAAGGCTGCCGAGGGTGGCGGAATTCTCCGCGCTTGCTGCGGCCGGAATGGCGGCGGATGCCGCGAGAACCGCAGCAAACAGCCGCGATGCGTATGATCTGACGTTGTTCATGAAATACCCTCTCGGTCAAAGCGTTCCTGCAGCGGTTTCCGCCCGCAGGCTGGACACCGCTTCAAATGACACCCTCGGCCTTGGGATCGATCCGCAGACAGAACACGTCCTGGATCTCGTCCCCCATATCCCCGGCTAACTGTCTAGGATGGGATCGTGATATCTGGATGACGCTCCTACAGCGCCGCGCGTCTGAAAGGACGCGCTAAGGACGTTGTAGCACTTTTGAAGTGCTGCATGATTTTATCTTTAAATCGGTTCCGATTGAAGGAATTATGCGGGAGAGCCTGCAATTCAGGCCGTTGCCTGATCGACCGGATAAGGTCCTTCGGTGAAGACCTCGTCGTGGTAGCCCTTCGAGCCGACATCGAGCGCCAGCGGGCTGCGCCATTCCCTTTTGTCGCTGAGGCAATCGAGCACGAAACGAAAATCATAGCGCGGCTGCCAGCCGAGTTCCCGCCTCGCGCGGGCGTTGACATAGACGCGACCGAGGCTAGGGAACATCTTCCAGCCGCGCTCGGCATAGAGCGTACCCGCACCTGGAAACAACCGCTCGACGGCGGCAGGCGCGTCGCGCCTGATCTCGGCGAGATCGTCCGACGAAAATGGCGTCGTGGCCGAGATGATGTAGCGGCCGAAGCCGATTGCCGGTGCCTTATCGAGCGCCAGCAGATGGGCGCCGGCCACATCGGCGATGTCGACGCGGCGGTGAAGAAGCTCGTTGGCTTGTGCATTCTCTGTCGAATAGCCGCCGCGAATATCAGGATCATCGTCGCGTTCGGGGAAGAAACGCGAGGTCCTGAGAATGACGACCGGCAGGCGGGATTTGCGGGCGAAGAGTTCGCACAGGCCTTCGGCAGCGAGTTTCGTCACGCCGTAGATGTTTTTGGCAACCGGCAGTACCTCCTCGGTGATCCATGCGGCCGGCTGGCCCGCGGCCGGCGTCAATGCCGCACCGAAGGTGCTGGTGGTGCTGGTGAAGACGAAGCTTGCAACGTCCGCGGCGATCGCCTCTTCGAGCAGGTTCAGCGTGCCGCCGACATTGGTGTCTAGGAAATCGCAATTTCCATGGGTCGCCACATGCGGCTTGTGCAGGGTCGCGGCATGGACGACGTGGCGGATGTCCGACATCGCCTGTCTGACAAAAGCACGATCGCCGATCGAGCCGACCATGTCGGTGAAAGCCGACGGCTTGACATCGATGCCGCGCGCCGGCCGGCCTTCACCTCTCAGGCTACGCATCAGCGCCTCGCCGAGATGGCCAGCGCTTCCCGTCACCAGTATCGTCATCGCACCGCCTCTTCAGTGTTTCGGCGCCGGAGGCTATAAAGGCCGGGATTGCCAGGCAACGCATAAATTATGCATGGGGGTGCAGGAAAGCTGCAGGCCGGATCATTGTTCCGGCTGGCCTTCGAGATCGTTTTTCAACCGGTCGAGGATCGATAGAGCGTGTCCGGCATAGGCGCTGATCCAGCGGTCATGGATGTGCTTGATCGGCAGGCTGTTCAGGTGGTTCCAGCGTTCGCGGCCCTCCTTCTTGGCGATGACCAGATCGGCCTCTTCCAGCACTTTCAGATGCTGCATCACGGTGCAGCGGTCCATCTGCGGAAACATTTCGCAAAGCGCCCCCGTCGTGCGGGGGCCATCCTTGAGCAGGTCGAGAATTTCGCGCCGGCGATGATGCGCCAGCGCCTTGAAAACGGGGTCGTCGGTCGATTCGCTTGACATGTTATATTTTTATAACATAATGACGCCGAGTACAATGGAAACTCACACAATGGAGAAGAGGAGAAGGACCATGTCTCTCGGAATCCGCGTTTCAGGCCGTATCGGCCGACCCGTCGCAGAGGTATTCGACGCTGTCGTCAACCCGAAGAAGCTCAGCAGCTATTTCACCACGATCGGCGGGGCGAGCGCGCCGCTGGTCAAGGGCACCACTGTGACCTGGTGGAAGGACGCCCAGGTGGAGGTGGTCGAACTCGTGCCGGAAAGTCGCATCGTGCTCAGCTGGGATGGCGGCACGGGCGACGACAAGAAGACCTATAAGACGTCGGTGGAGATGAACTTCAAGCCGCTCGAAGATGGCGGCACGCTGGTGACCATCGCCGAGAGCGGCTGGCGTGAGGACGATGCCGGCCGGCGCGGCACCTATCTCAACTGTGAAGGCTGGACGCAGATGCTCTGCTGCATGAAGGCTTTCGTCGAATACGGCATCAATCTGCGCGAGGGCATGTTCCTCAGCGAAATGAAGGGAGAGCCGGCCAGCGCGCCGGACGCCTGACCGGCAAGTCGGCTTCAAGGAGATCGGCGGCGTAATCGTCGCATTCGCCAAGAGGAGCGAGAGTTCGCTTGCCTGTCACACTGCGGGTGCTAGTTTCCGGAATCGACACTTCATCTCGATTTCCAGGAGATTTCATTATGCAGCTTGGCATGGTTGGTTTGGGCCGCATGGGCAATTACATGGTCCAGCGCCTGATGCGGGGCGGTCACGAATGCGTCGTCTACGACGCCAGGCCGGAAAGCGTTGCCGAACTCGCAGGCCTCGGTGCGACCGGCAGTGCTTCGCTCGAAGAGTTCGTCTCGAAGCTCTCGCATCCGCGGGCGATCTGGCTGATGCTGCCGGCGGCGATCGTCGACAAGGTGCTCGCGAACCTGGTGCCGCTGCTTGAGAATGGCGACATCGTCATCGACGGCGGCAATTCCTATTACCACGACGATATCCGCCGCGGCGCCGACCTTATCACCAAGGGCATCCACTATGTCGATGTCGGCACCAGTGGCGGCGTGTTCGGCCTGGAGCGCGGCTACTGCCTGATGATCGGCGGCGAGAAGGGCACCGTTCAGCACCTTTCGCCGATTTTCGCAACACTGGCGCCCGGCGCCGGCACAACGGAAGCCTCGCCGAACCGCACCGCCGAAGCGGCTGCGGCGAGCACCGCCGAACAGGGCTACCTGCATTGCGGCCCGCATGGCGCCGGCCATTTCGTCAAGATGGTGCACAACGGCATCGAATACGGTCTCATGGCCGCCTATGCCGAGGGCATCAACATCCTGAAACATGCCAATATCGGAGCAGCCTCGCATGAGGCTGATGCGGAAACCGCGCCGCTCGCCCATCCTGAACATTTTCAATACGACTTCAATCTGCAGGACGTCGCCGAAGTCTGGCGCCGCGGCAGCGTCATCACCTCCTGGCTGCTCGATCTGACGGCCGATGCACTGCATGCCGATCCGGCGCTGGCGAAATATGCCGGGCGTGTCTCCGATAGCGGCGAAGGCCGCTGGACGATCATGGCGGCAATCGACGAAAGCGTGCCGACGCCGGTGCTGAGTGCCGCACTCTACGGCCGCTTCTCCTCGCGCGATAACGACGAATTCGCCAATAAGGTTCTGTCGGCGATGCGGGCGGGCTTTGGCGGCCACGTGGAAAAGCCGGCTCCGAAATCCTGAAGGCCAGAGGCTTTCGGCGCCTTCCAGACCAGGAAAGGCTCTAGCCATCGGTATGGGGTTCCTACCGCTTGCTGGCGGCAGCGGTCGCGAGTATCCATTGCCGAACGGGAAATGTCGGGGCTGCTTCGTCCAAGCGGCCGACACTCCATTGGAGGGCGGTGATGGAGCGTGACGGGGCAGGGGTCTTGAAGGCCGCCATATCGGGAATATTGGCACTCATCGTACTTCTTGGGGTGATCTCGCCAAGCTTTGCCCAGACATCGCCGGCGCAAGTCCCGGCCGCGGCCGCTCCTCCGGCGCAGGTGCGTGAGATGATGCAGCTCATGCAGACGCCCGAAGTCAAGCAGTGGATGTCGACCCAGATGGCGACGGCACCTGCGGGCGGTTCGACGGCTGCGGATCAGATGTCGGTGCTGTCAGGCCTGCTGCAGCATGCCCGCCGGCACGTCGCGATGGTCTCAGATGCGGCGATGACGCTGCCCTTTCAGATCGGCAATGCGTCCTCGCTGTTGCTAGGTGAAATCGCCGCGAACGGCTGGCCGCGCATGGTGGCGCAGTTCCTGGCCATCTTCCTGCTCGGCGCGATTGTCGAAAGCCTTGCCCGTTATGCCTTCCGCCGCCGCCGTCGTCGACTGGCCGAGATGGCCGGCATGCATCTGGCGCCGCGGGTCATACCGGCGCTGATCTTCGCGGCGGCAACGGTGCTTGCGCTTCTGAGCCTCGGCTGGCCGCCGCTCAGCCAGAGTATCGCGATCGTCTGCGTCGTCGCGCTCATCGTCCAACGCTTCACCATTTGCCTCGGCGGTGTGCTGGTCGATCTCATCGGGCTGGCGCGGACCGAGGAGGAGAGGCAGGGCATCACCGCTCCCACCATGCCAGGGCATGTCGTTGCACTCTTCTGGTACCGCCGCTGCGCGACCTTCGTCATCTATTTCATGCTTGGCTGGGCGGCGATCCAGTCGATGGAGCCGCTTGGCTATTCCCCGAGTGCGCGGCTCCTCGTCGGCTACATCCTCGGTATCGGCCTGCTGCTGATTGCGATCGAAGCGGTCTGGTCGCGGCCGCACAAGGACGAGAAGCGCGGTCACGGGACCTCCTGGGCGCTCACCGTTTATTTCCTATTGCTTTGGAGCCTTTGGGTCGCAGGCTTCAACTGGCTGCTCTGGCTCGGCATCTACGTACTGCTGCTGCCGCGCGTGCTTGCCGTTTCGACGATTGCGGTGAAATCGCTGCAGCAGACTGAAGCGAGCTTCCTGGCGACGCGCCGCATTGCGACCGTGCTTCTCGACCGGGGTGTGCGGGCGCTGATCATTGCCGTTGCTGCCATCTGGCTCGGGCATATGCTCGGCGTCGGCGCCGATACGATGGCTGCCGGCGAGACCATGGTGGACAAGATCGCCCGCGGCGTCATCGGCGGCATCGTCATCCTGCTGGCCGCCGATCTGCTCTGGCATGTCGTCAAAGCCTATATCGACGGCAAGCTACTCGATTCTTCCGTGGATGGCGGAGCAACGGATGAGGAGAGGGCCAGACGCGCACGGATACAGACGCTGTTGCCGATCTTCCGCAATATCCTGGCCGTCGTCATCGCCGTCATCGCCGTTTTGATGGTGCTCTCCGGCCTCGGCATCGAGATCGGGCCACTGATCGCCGGTGCCGGTGTCGTCGGCGTGGCGGTCGGTTTCGGCGCGCAGACGATCGTCAAGGACGTCATCAGCGGCATGTTCTATCTCTGGGATGATGCTTTCCGTATCGGCGAATATATCGAAAGCGGCAGCCACAAGGGCGTGGTCGAGGCTTTCAGCCTGCGCTCGGTGAAGCTCAGGCATCATCGCGGGCCGCTGACGACGGTGCCGTTCGGCGAACTCGGCGCGGTGAAGAACCTCAACCGCGACTGGACGATCGACAAGATCAGCCTCAACGTCAAATACGACACCGATCTCGTCAAGGCGAAGAAGGTGATCAAGCAAATCGGCCAGACGCTGCTCGAAAATCCAGAATTCGGCCCTCATATCATCGAGACGCTGAAGATGAAGGGTGTCGAGCAGTTCGGCGAATTCGCGATCGAAATCCGGCTGTCGATGATGACGAAGCCCGGCGAGCAATTCGTCATCCGCCGCAATGCGCTGGCGATGATCCGCAACGCCTTCAAGGAAAACGGCATCGAATTCGCCGTGCCGACAGTGCAGGTGGCGGGTGATCGCGATGCGGAGGTGGATGCCGCCGTGGCGCGCTACGCCGCCCATGCGCGGGCGAATGGCGAACCGGCGGCATAAGCCGCTTCACATCGGGCCGGCGGCGGCGATCAGCAGACCGCCGATGATCGCCATGTTGGTTTTCCAGGTATTGATCGCGCTTTCGCGGGCCGTTCCCTGCATGTCCCAGAAATTCAGCAGCATGATAGTGGCGGCAAGGGTGAAGAGGATAAGACCGAATGCCGCTGCGGTCACGAAGAGCCCTAACATCAGCTGCGTGCCGGCCAGGATCTGGAACATGCTGCCGGAAAGCAGTACCCATTTCGCAAAAGGGATGCCGCGGGCTTCGATCGCATCGGTCAGCGGCACGATGACGAAAAAATGATGAATGCCGCCAGCGACATAGAGGCCGCCCAGCAACAGGCGGCCGAGGACGATCATCATCAGGGCCGGACCATCCTGCATATCGAACCGTTCTCCTGTGTTTCAATTCGCCGTCGCGGGTAAAGCTCGTCCGAAGCTTACGAAAATGCAATGCGCCGTTACGCTCACCTGCGCAAATTCGCCCCAATTGAGAGTGATGGAGGCCCAAGCGGCGGGCTGGGGTTGCGGCGGCATGTCTTCATAGAGCTTGTATGCCTCTCATGTTACGTCTTTCAAAATGATTCCCGCCGAGCTGGCAATTGCAGCAGGATAAGAGATGTCGGGTCACGACAATTTGAAAGAGATCGAAGACGCGGAAGGATTTTCTTTTCGTAGTTTGTTTAGACGTTACAGGACACCGCTGACGGCAGCTGCGACACTCGTGGTCTTCTGCCTCGTCGGCTACGCGATCATGCAGCTCACCAACGAAGTGCGCTATGACGATGTCGTCGATGCGCTGGCGGCGACCAGGCCGAGCGCCATCCCGCTTGCCCTGTTCTTCACTGCACTCAGCTTCCTCTCGCTGGTTTTCTACGATCTCAACGCCATCGAATATATCGGCAAGAAGCTGCCCTTTCCGCATGTGGCGCTGACGGCGTTCAGTGCCTATGCGGTTGGCAATACCGCCGGCTTCGGTGCGCTTTCGGGTGGCGCGATCCGCTACCGCGCCTATACGCGTCTCGGGCTTTCGCCCGAAGATATCGGCCGCATCATCGCCTTCGTCACGCTTTCCTTCGGTCTCGGGCTTGCCGGAGTCGGCGCGATCGCCCTCATCATCATCGCCGACGAGATCGGCCCGCTAATCGGGGTCAGCCCCTTCCTGCTGCGGTTGATCGCCGGCTCGATCGTTGCCATTCTGAGTGCAGTGATGATCATCGGCCGTGATGGCCGCGTACTCGATCTCGGCCCTGTGGCAATCCGCCTGCCGGATTCGCGCACCTGGTCACGGCAGTTCCTCGTCACCGCCTTCGATATCGCCGCCTCGGCGTCCGTGCTTTACGTGCTGCTGCCGCAGACGGCCATCGGCTGGCCGGTCTTCCTGGCCGTCTATGCGATCGCCGTCGGTCTCGGCGTACTCAGCCACGTTCCGGCCGGGCTCGGCGTGTTCGAAACCGTGATCATCGCCTCGCTCGGCAGCGCGGTGAACATCGATGCGGTGCTCGGATCGCTGGTGCTCTACCGGCTGATCTATCATGTGCTGCCGCTGCTGATCGCCGTGCTTGCGGTTTCGGCGACGGAGCTGCGCCGTTTCGTCGACCATCCGGCCGCCTCCAGCGTCCGGCGCATCGGCGGACGACTGATGCCGCAGCTGCTATCGGCGCTTGCGCTGCTGCTCGGCGTCATGCTGATCTTTTCGAGCGTCACGCCGACACCGGACCAGAACCTCGAATTCCTCTCCAACTATCTGCCACTGCCGATGGTGGAAGGGGCGCATTTCCTTTCCAGCCTGCTCGGGCTCGCGCTCGTCGTTGCTGCGCGCGGCCTCGGCCAGCGACTCGACGGCGCCTGGTGGGTGGCGGTATTTTCGGCCCTTGCGGCGCTGACTTTGTCGCTCTTGAAAGCGATCGCGCTCGTCGAAGCCGCCTTTCTTGCCTTCCTCATCTTCGGGCTCTTCGTCAGCCGGCGGCTCTTTACCCGCCATGCCTCGCTGCTCAACCAGGCGCTGACGGCGTCCTGGCTGATGGCGATCGCGGTCATCGTCGTCGGCGCCGTCGTCATCCTACTCTTCGTCTATCGCGATGTCGAATACAGCAACCAGCTCTGGTGGCAGTTCGAGTTCACCGCCGAAGCGCCGCGGGGCCTACGCGCCGTCCTCGGCATCACCATCATCTCGTCGGCGATCGCCATCTTCAGCCTGCTCCGGCCGGCGACATTCCGGCCGGAACCGGCGACGGAGGAGGCGCTGGCGCGTGCCGTCGAGATCGTCGGCAAGCAGGGCAATGCCGACGCCAATCTGGTGCGCATGGGCGACAAGAGCATCATGTTCTCGGAAAAGGGCGACGCCTTCATCATGTACGGCCGGCAGGGCCGTTCCTGGATCGCGCTATTCGACCCGGTCGGCGAACATCGCGCCGGGCAGGAGCTTGTCTGGCGTTTCGTCGAAGCAGCGCGCGCCGCCGGCTGCCGGGCCGTGTTCTATCAGATCTCGCCGTCGCTGCTTTCCCATTGCGCCGATGCCGGCCTGCGCGCCTTCAAGCTCGGCGAATTGGCCGTGACCGATCTTCGAACCTTCGAGATGAAGGGGGGCAAATGGGCAAACCTTCGCCAGACGGCGAGCCGCGCCCAGCGCGACGGGCTGGAATTTGCCGTTGTCGAACCTGAGGACGTGCCCTCGGTCATCGATGATCTCTCCGCCGTTTCGACGGCCTGGCTCGAGCATCACAACGCAAAGGAAAAGGGTTTTTCGCTCGGCGCCTTCGATCCCAATTACGTCTGTTCCCAGCCGGTCGGCATTCTGAAAAAGGACGGCAGGATCGTCGCCTTCGCCAATATCCTCGTCACCGAATCCAGGCAGGAGGGCACGATCGATCTCATGCGTTTTTCGCCGGACGCGCCGAAGGGCTCGATGGACTTTCTCTTCGTGCAGATCATGGAATATCTGCGCGGCCAGGGTTTCACCCACTTCAATCTCGGCATGGCGCCTCTCTCCGGCATGTCGAAACGCGAGGCGGCGCCCGTCTGGGACCGCATCGGCAGCACCGTTTTCGAACACGGCGAGCGCTTCTACAACTTCAAAGGCCTTCGGGCATTCAAATCAAAATTTCATCCGCACTGGCAACCGCGCTATCTTGCGGTCTCCGGAGGGGGCAATCCGATGATCGCGTTGATGGACGCGACATTTCTGATCGGGGGCGGATTGAAAGGGGTAGTGAGAAAATGATCAGGACAATCCTACTTGCCACGGCATGCGCCTGCATGCTCGCGGCCGCATCGGCTGATGCCGCCGCCGAGGAGACCACGCAGAGCTTCGAAACCGGGCTCATCCCGTCGCCGCACATCTTCCTGCCGGAAGGAGAGGTAAAGGGCACGGTGATGCTGATCTCGGATGCCGCCGGCTGGGGCGACTATGAGAAGGGGGAGGCCGACAGGCTGGTCGCTGAAGGCGCCGTCGTCATCGGCGTCGATTTTCCCTCCTATATCCGGGCGCTTGACCGCTACGATGTCGGCCTCAATGACGGCTGTCTCTACATGGTTTCGGATATCGAATCGCTGAGCCAGCAGGTGCAGCGTGCGACCGGCAACAACGCCTATCACTTGCCGATCGTTGCCGGCATCGGCGAGGGCGGAGCCCTGGCGCTGGCGATCGCCGCGCAGACGCCGGATGCGACGATCGGCCAAACGCTTGCCGTCGATCCGGCCGCCGGCATTCCGCTTGCCAAGGAGCTTTGCACGCCGGCTTCCAAGCAGGTGGTCGGCCAACGCACGGTGTATGGCCTCAGCGAGGGGCCCCTGCCGGATCCTGTTGTGTCAGTCTTCACGCCCAAGGCCGACAAGGACGGCCGGGCGCATGTCGAGGCACTGAAGAAGACCCATTCCGCAATCGAAATTCGCGATTCCACCGACGACGCGCAGACGGTGCTTGCCGATACGCTTGACGATCTCGTTACCGCCTCCGGCGCCTTCGGCAATCCGCTCGGACTGCCGCTGGCGATCCTGGAGGCGACGCCTGCCCTCGATACGATGGCGGTGATCTATTCCGGCGACGGCGGCTGGCGCGACATCGACAAGGAGGTCGGCGGCACGTTGCAGAAGGAAGGCATTCCGGTCGTCGGCGTCGATTCGCTTCATTATTTCTGGTCGGAGCGCAAGCCGGAGGAGACGGCCACCGATCTTTCGAAGATCATCGATTTCTACCGGAAGCAGTGGAAGGTGAAGCATGTGCTGCTCGTCGGTTATTCCTTCGGCGCGGACGTTGTGCCTGCCACCTATCAGCTCCTCAAGCCGGCCGAAAAGTCGGCGGTGGCGCAATTGTCGCTGCTGTCGCTCTCGCACCAGGTCGACTACGTCATCTCCGTTCTCGGCTGGCTTGGCCAGAAGACGGAAGGGGCTGGAGGCGATCCCGTCGCCGATCTGAAGAATATCGATCCGAAACTCGTGCAATGCATCTATGGCAAGGACGACGATGACGATGTCGCCTGTCCGGCGGTGAAAGATAGCGGCGCGGAGGTAGTCGAACTGCCCGGCGACCATCACTTCGACGAGAATTACGATCTTCTCACCAAGACGATCATCGACGGGCTGAAAAAGCGGCTGCGGAATTAGAACCTTTCCTGGTCAGATTGAAGCATTCTGCCGGAGCCGGTTTTCGTCAGGGCAGAGGCGATTGGCGAAGGGCATACCCGTTGGTACGCTCGAGCCGATCGCCTCTGATCCTGGCGGAGAGATGCCCGGCCCACCGGCCGCACCGCTTCGCCGTGGCGAAGCGATAAGTGCGTCCGGCGATTCCCAAGTCTTGCAGATTTGCCTGGCAAATCTGCGGGAGGGTTGGCTGAAACGGGCCGGCTGATCGACCGGCCGGCTTGGCCGTGGAGCTTTGCTACGACGCGCCGGCCGGTCGACCATCCGACTCCGTTTGAGCCAACAGAATGCTTCAATCTGACCAGGAAAGGCTCTAACGCATCAGCATTTCTTCGCTCCATCCGAGCTCGGCGAGTTCCTCACCGCGGAACCGCGCGTCGCCGGCGACAATGAATTCGTCGAGCTGCGGCGGAGCCACGCTGGTGCCGGAGAGCATTGCATGCACCTGGCCGCGATGATGCGTCTGGTGCTGGAAGAGATGGGCGAGGACGTCGTCCATCCGCTCTTCCTGGATGCGGTCGCCGCGATGGAGGCGGACGGCCGACACTAGCCTTTCCGGCGTTAGAGCCTCGCAAAGTGCGACCAGGCGCTGATCGACCCTGGCCTGAGCTTGCGCCAGCGATGAAATATCATCGAACGGTTCGTCGATCTCGAAGGCTTGGTAGCCGAGCGTGCCGCCTTCCAGGCCGTCGACATAGAACCAGTCGACCGTGATGATGTGGTTCAAGGTTTCCTTGATCGAGGGGAAGAAGCTGGTGCGCGGCGCTTCGAATTCGCCGGGCTTCAATGCCGTGCAGGCCTGAAGCAGACGGTGGTTGGCAAGGGCGTTGTTATAGGCGAGCTTGCGAAATGACCTGATGGGATCGAAGGTCGGCATCGGCGCATCTCCTCTTCGC
Source organism: Rhizobium sp. 268 (assembly GCF_036571585.1). NCBI lineage: Bacteria > Pseudomonadati > Pseudomonadota > Alphaproteobacteria > Hyphomicrobiales > Rhizobiaceae > Rhizobium > Rhizobium sp. 268. The sequence continues at coordinate 241,974 of NZ_JAPPSO010000007.1, forward strand.
GTGCTTTCGGACTGGCTTGCGTCAGTTCTTCTCATCGAGATTGCCGTCCCGCCAGACGAGATGACGGGGGGCGACAGGCAGATTCTCGATCTCATCGGCGATGAAATAGGGCGGGATGTCGAGGTCGGTCAGGGCCTGGCGCGTCGCAAGCACCCATTTGAATTCGAGGTGGTTGTCACCGTCTTCGACGCGGTGGATGATTTCACCCGGCTGAAAGGGGAATTCCGGGGGGATGTCCATCAGGTAATAGAGGCCGAGTTCGTGCCAGTCGCGTTGTTCATAGCGGAAAAAGTTCTCGACGACCCAGAGCAGGCGGGAGACGGTGACTTCGAGGCCGAGTTCTTCCACCATCTCCCGTTTCAGCGTTTCCTCCGACGTCTCGCCGATTTCCGCCCTGCCGCCCGGAAAGGTCCAGAAAGGCTCATGCACGGCGCGATGAACGAGCACGTGGCCATCGCGAAAGCCGAGGCCGGCGATACGGTAATTGAAACGCTCAGCGCCTGCCGTCAGGCGGATGAGAGTGCGCTTGCTCATGTCATTCTATCCGAGATCGATCACGACGATTTCCGGCGGCACGCCGAAGCGCACCGGTGCGATGGAGCAGCCGAGGCCGCCGGAGACGATGATATTGCGGCCCTCCTCGACAATATGGCCATAAGCATAGCGATTGCCGTAACGCGAGGGGACCATCGGCGAACGGCCGAGGAAGCGGATCTGGCCGCCATGGGTGTGGCCAGACAGCGTCAGGGACACCCGCTCGGGCACGCGCGGAAAGATGTCGGGCTCATGGGCGAGCAGGATGACGGGGGCATCGTCGGTCACTTGAGTCAGCGTTCCCTCGAGGTCATCGAGGCCGAGCATATGCGTGCGGCCCCATCTCCTTCCGGGCAATAGCGCCAGCTGATCTTCGAGGCCTGCGAGCCAGAAGCCGCGGCCATCCTTTTCGAGCCGGACGGCGCGGTTGCCGTAGACAGGGATACCGACATCGCCAAGCGCCCGGTGCCCGAATGTCTCCATTCCGCCGTTCTTCTGGGCGGTCCTGTCCTCCCACCAGTCGTGGTTGCCCATGATCGCATGGACGCCGAGGGGGGCCTGCAGGGTGGCGAGCGCCTTCGACCATTGGCTCGAATGCACATATTGCGTCACCATATTCATGCCGGCGGCGTAATCGCCGAGAAGGAGGGTGACGTCGCCTTCGAGCTCGTTGGCCCTGTGGCAGATCGCGGCAATGCGGCTTGCCGACATCCAGGGTTCGCAGGCATGGATATCGGCGAGCGCGACGACGCGGAGCTTCAGCCCTGGTGTCCACCCCGGCGGCGTCAACCGGTAACGGGCAATGCCGAGCCGCGCCAGCGGTTCATAAGCGAAGGCGTACCCACCAAGCGACATGACGCCTGCAATGCCGCCGCCAAGAACCTTGAAAAATCCGCGGCGGGTAATCACTCAGTTGTCCTCCTGGAACAGCCGGAACTGCGCAGCCTCCATTTCCTTGGGCGGTTGCATTCCGAGATGTTTCCACGCGATTGCGGTCAGAACACGGCCGCGCGGTGTACGCTGAATGAAACCCTGCTGGATCATGTAAGGCTCGATGATGTCCTCGATCGCGTCGCGCGGCTCGGAAAGGCCGGCGGCGATGGTCTCGATGCCGACCGGGCCGCCGCCGAAATTGACGGCGATCATGTTGAGGTAACGTTTGTCGAGCTGGTCGAAGCCGACATTGTCGACGAGCAAGCGAGTCAGTGCCTCGTCGGCGATCTCACGCGTCACCGCCTCGGCCCTTGCCACCTCGGCGAAGTCGCGCACGCGCCGCAGCAGCCGACCCGCGATGCGCGGCGTGCCGCGGGCGCGTCTTGCTATTTCGCGAGCGCCCTCTTCGGTCATCGGCAGGTTCATCAGCCGCGCGCCGCGGCGCACGATCAGTTCCAACTCCTCGACGGTGTAGAAGCTCAGGCGCACCGGGATGCCGAAGCGGTCACGCAGCGGCGTCGTCAACAGACCGAGACGGGTGGTAGCCGCCACCAGGGTGAATTTCGAGAGATCGATTTTTACCGAGCGGGCGGCAGGGCCTTCGCCGATTATCAGGTCGAGCTGGAAATCTTCCATGGCGGGATAGAGGATTTCCTCGACGGCCGGGTTGAGGCGATGGATCTCGTCGATGAAGAGCACGTCTCGCTCCTCGAGATTGGTGAGGAGGGCGGCGAGATCGCCGGCCTTGGCAATCACAGGGCCTGACGTCGAGCGGAAATTGACGCCGAGTTCCTTCGCCATGATCTGCGCCAACGTCGTCTTGCCGAGGCCGGGCGGACCGACGAAGAGCACATGGTCCAGTGCCTCGCCGCGGTTCTTCGCCGCCTCGATGAAGACCTTGAGATTGGCGCGGGCTTCGGCCTGGCCGGTGAATTCGTCCAGCGATTGCGGGCGCAGGGTGATGTCGAGATCTTCGCCCCGCTTTTCCGGCGATATCAGGCGGGCGGGTTCGCTCATGCTCTCATTCCGTTTTGAAACCTGTCACAGCAATACACCAAAAATCGGCCGCCTCGACATCCTATCATCGGTTTTCCTGGCTTCACCGCGCCAGTTCTTTCAAGCCCAACCTGATCAGCTTGGCGCTATCGGCGTTTTCGCCGGCCGTCTTCATCGCCGCGGCAACCGCATTTGCCGCCTGGTCTCTGCTGTAGCCGAGGTTGGTCAGGGCGGAAACCGCGTCGGCAACGGGTGCGGCCGCGACACCTTCGCCGAGCTCCTGCTTGAGGGCGATGTTGATCGCTTCTCCGGCAAAGGCCGGCGCCCGGTTCTTGAGTTCGGTGACGAGACGCATGGCCACTTTCGGGCCGACGCCCGGCGCGCGGGAGACGGCGGCGCGGTCCTGCAGGGCGATCGCATTGGCGAGTTCGCCCGGCGTCAGCGTCGAGAGCACCGCGAGCGCCACCTTGGCGCCGACGCCCTGGACGCTCTGGAGCAGATTGAACCATTCCCGCTCCAAGGCGGTCATGAAGCCGAACAGCTTCAACTGGTCCTCGCGCACATAGGTTTCGATGAACAGTACGCAGGCCTCACCGGCCGAGCCAAGCTTGGACAGGGTGCGGGCCGAGCAATGGGCGACGTAGCAAACGCCGTGCACATCGACGAGCACATAGTCTTCGCCGATCTCGTCTATTGTGCCTTTCAGCTTGCCGATCATAGGGCGCGGTCTCTCAAGGGTGGGTTTCGGGCGTGATAAGTTCAACGGAGGGAAAATAAGATCGGTATCCGCTGGGGTCGCGGGTCAAAATCTTGTAGCCCCTTATCGCCGCATGGGCGCCGATGAAGAAGTTAGGCAATATCTGTTCGCGTCCGCCGCCGGCGTGACGGTAAAGCCGGAAGACTTGCGCCGCGGCGAAGGCAGCCGGCCAAGGCAGGTTCTCGCGGCGAAATTCATCCTGCGGAAGCAGTTGGTCGACTTCATCCATATCGTCGTAGCGAACGCAAAACTCGGAATAGATGATCGGATTTATGAGGACCGGTCCATCTTTAAAGACGTCGAGCATTTTCCGACGCGACCAACCGTGCCAGTCCGAACCGGCCACAGCCAGGTCGACGAGTATGTTTGTATCGACAAGCGTCGCCATCAGCGATCACGGGTCATCGACATGAGGTCTTCGGCATCAATCGCCTGATCGCCAGTTCCCTCGAGCCGACGGATCGTCTGCAGGAAACGGTCCAGCCGGCCCCGATCCTCGATCTCCTGCTTGCCGTTCTTCGGCGAGAGAACGAGCTTGCCGTTCTCGATCGAGAAGATGACCTCGCTGTTGGCCTTGATGCCCGCAAGCTCTCTAAGATCGCGAGGAATGGTGACCTGGCCTTTGGACGTCACGCGCATCTTGCTGCTCCTTCGAAGTAAGAATTATCCTTACTGTTGGAACAAGTCAAGAACAGATTAGCCGGCCAGCGCTTCCCGCATCCGGTTGCTGCCGCGATTGTGGGCATGGCAAATGGCGATCGCCAGGGCGTCGGCAGCGTCATCGCCTTTGAATTCGACCTTCGGCATCAGGATCTTCAACATCATGTGGATCTGGTGCTTTTCGCCGTGGCCGACGCCGATGACGGCCTTCTTCACGGCGTTCGGAGCATATTCGGAGACCCGCAGACCGGCGCGGGCCGGCACCAGCATGGCAATGCCGCGGGCCTGGCCAAGCTTCAGGGTCGCCACCGCATCCTTGTTGACGAAGGTCTGTTCGACGGCGGCTTCATCCGGCTTGTAAGTGTGGACGACCTCCGCCAAGCCGTCATGCAGCTGGCAGAGGCGAGAGGCAAGGTCCATGTCACCGTCGGATGTCACGGTTCCGGAGGCGACAAAGCGCAGGGAATTGCCAAGTGTGTCGATGATTCCCCAGCCGGTGCGGCGAAGGCCGGGATCGATGCCGACGATGCGAATCGTATTTTGCATGCTTCAACCTATAGCGACTACGAAATAACTGCCACCGATATGTGAACAAAACAAAAACATTCTCGGTTTTAAGCCGGTCCATTTACCGCGAATTAAAACAGATGCTTGAATTCTAGTGTCAAATACGAAGGGGGTCTCGTGTCGCAAGGAGCCCCGATGTTCTGTTTAAAAGATCGGTCGATCAGGCATGCGCTGCGTGCCAACGCCGGCAGGCGTGTTCAGAGGGGTTCGTCGTACATGGCACAGAGATTTCAATCCCTGTCCTTCAAGGTCATCGCCACATTCATTCTGCTGACGGTGCTGTCGATCGCAGTAATCGACGTGCTTGCCTATTTCGCCAGCAGCCGGATCTCCGACGAGCAGGCGCTGAAAGCCAAGGAGAGCGTGCTGATCTTTCGCGGTGACATGCTGCAGGATCAACTGACGCAGCTTGAAAACCAGGCAACGTCGATTGCGCGCATCGAAGCGCTGCAGATGTCGATCACCAGCCTGAAAAGCGGTTGGAAGACGATCGAGAAGACCTCCGGCGATGCCCGCGCCGAGTTGAAGAAGATTTTCATCTCCAGCAATCCCAACCCGGCGGATCAGCGCGAGAAACTGATGAAGCCGGAAGGGCCGAGCGGCTTTTATTATTCGAACCACGAGAAGACGCAGGGCGAAGTCGCCCGCGACCTCGCAGATACCGCCTTCAGCGATCTGCTGATCGCCGATCTCGACGGCACCGTCCTCTATTCCTACAAGAAGCAAGACGACTTCGCCGAGAATCTGAAGACGGACGCGTGGAAGCCAACCGGCGCCGGTATCGCTTTCGCCAAGGCAATCGAGAATACCGCCAAAGCGACCGATGACGCCGCACCGACAGGTTTTTCCGGCCTTCGCGTCGATGCCGCCAGCGGCAATTCGGCGATCTTCTATGCCGTGCCGATCGTCAAGCTCGGGGCGGCCAAGGGCATCATCCTGTTCAAGGTGCGCGACGACATCGTCACCGGCATCCTTGCCAAAGGCATCGTCCAGGGCAGCACGGCGCGGGCGGCGATAGTTTCCGGCGATGGGTCGGCCATCGGGCTCGACGCGAACGGCAGGCTTGCGACGCTCGACGCGACACCCTTCACTTTCATCAAGGACGCGCTTGCCAGTTCGGCGATGACGGTTGCCGATTTCAGCCGAGCGGATGGGGCGGCCCGCGCCTATGTCCGCGGTATTGACTATCGCGGCGACCGTTTCCTTGTCGTCGAGAGCGTGCTGCTCAGTGAGCTCAATGCCGGTTCGATCGAGATCGCCACTTTGCTAACCATGATCGGCATCGGCGTGCTCGTCGTCATGGCAGTCGCCACCGGGCTGGTCACCAATTTCCTGTTCTCGCCGCTTGCGCGGCTTGCCGGTGTGACCCGCGACGTCGCCGACGGCAAGCTCGACAGCGAGATCGGCAGCCTGAACCGCAAGGACGAGATCGGCACGATGGCGAATGCGCTCGCCCGCTTCCGGCAGTCGCTGATCGAAAGCCGCGAACTGGAAGCCGCCAGCGAAGAGACGCGCCTGCAGGCCGAGCAGGATCGCCAGCAGAATCTGGCCGAGCGCGAGGCCGAGGCAAAGACGCTGCAGCAGGTGGTCGAAGCGATCGACGAAGGCCTGCATCATCTGGCCAGCGGCGATCTTGCCTATCAGATCGATACGCGCTTCCCGAACGAGCTCGAAAGCCTGCGCATCAATTTCAACGAGGCGCTCGCGACGCTCAGCGAAACCATGACGGCCATCGGTGGAAATTCGATGGCGGTGCGCGCCGGCTCCGAGGAAATGCGCACCGGCGCCGACGAGCTCGCGGGGCGCACCGAGCGCCAGGCCGGCTCGATCACCGAGACGGCGAATGCGATCAGCGCCATCACCCAGTCCGTCCGGCGGCAGATCGAGCGGGCCGAACAGGCCGAGCGCATCGCCCGCGACGCCAAGAAGGAGACGACCGGCTCCGGCCAGATCATGCGCGAGACGATTGCGGCGATGGAGGCGATCCAGGCCTCCTCGCGCCAGATCAACACGATCATCTCGGTGATCGACGACATCGCCTTCCAGACCAACCTCCTGGCGCTCAATGCCGGCGTCGAGGCAGCGCGCGCCGGTGAATCGGGCAAGGGCTTCGCTGTCGTCGCCATGGAAGTGCGCGAACTCGCCCAGCGCTCGTCGAGCGCGGCCAAGGAGATCTCCAGCCTGCTGCAGAAATCGACGCATGAGGTCGAAAGCGGTGTGGCGCTTGTGGAAAGGGCTGGAGTGGCGCTGACCGGAATCGGCGCCCATGTCGAGGCGATCAACGGGCAGATCCACGACATCATGGGTGCGACCCGCGAGGAGGCCGATACGCTGCGGGAGATCAACAGCGCTGTGGCCGAACTCGACGCGATGACGCAGCAGAATGCCTCGATGGTCGAGGAAACGACGGCGGCGATCCACAGGCTGGCGACGGAAGCCCTGGAAATGGACCGCCAGCTCGGCAATTTCACGCTGCCGTCTGGCCACCACCAGTCCAGCGCCGAGGTGCACGTGCTGCGGCGTCACCGGTAACCACTATCTGACCGGTAACCACTATCTGACGGTATGGCAAAAGGGTCGCGCTGGCGCGGCCCTTTTTCTTTGCACGCACGGTTTGGAATGGTGCGGGCGCGAACCTACATAGGCTGCATCCTTCAACTGGCCGGCAGGTTTCCCATGGTTCCCTTCTCCATACTCGACCTTTCCCCCGTTGCCGACGGCAGCACCGTTAGCCAGTCGCTCGAGAGTTCGGCGCGGATGGCTCGCAAGGCCGAGGAATTCGGTTACAAGCGCTTCTGGCTCGCCGAACATCACGGCATGCCGGGGATCGCCAGTGCGGCCACATCAGTCGTCATCGGCCATGTCGGCGCCGCCACCAAGCGCATTCGCATCGGTTCCGGCGGCATCATGCTGCCCAATCATTCGCCGCTCGTCATCGCCGAGCAGTTCGGCACGCTTGAGGCGCTCTTCCCCGGCCGCGTCGATCTCGGCCTCGGGCGCGCGCCGGGAACGGATATGCGCACGGCGCAGGCGCTGCGTCGCAACCTCGAGGCCGCCGCCAACAGCTTTCCGAACGATGTGGTGGAACTGCAGCAACTGCTCGGCACGCCGGTCGAGAACCAGGCGATCCTCGCGGTTCCCGGGAATTCATCGCATATCCCGATCTGGCTGCTCGGCTCCAGCCTCTACAGCGCCCAGCTTGCCGCGATGCTTGGGCTCCCCTATGCCTTCGCCTCGCATTTCGCGCCCGACATGCTGCTCGACGCGATCGCGATCTACCGCGACCGCTTCCAGCCTTCGGCGACGCTCGACAAGCCCTATGTGATGGTCGGCGTCATGGGCTCGGTGGCGGCGACGGATGAGGAGGCGCGCTATCATTTCACCTCCGCCGAGCAGCAATTCGTCAACTTGCGCCGCAATGTCCGCGGCCCGTTCCCGCGTCCGCTGGCCGATATGGAGGGCTTCTGGTCGCCGATGGAGAAGATGAATGTCGAACACACCCTGCGTTGTGCCGTGGTCGGCTCGCCGACGACGGCGGAGGCGAAACTGACGACGTTTCTCAAGGAAACACAGGCCGACGAGGTGATCATCTCCATGCCGATCCATGATATCGAGACGCGGCTGAGATCGGTGGAACTGTTCGCGGGCCTCGGCAACTTCATGCGGGTGGCCGCATAGGTTCGCAACGAGCGCCTTGGCACAAAAAACCCGGCGTCACCGCCGGGTTTTCCATACAAGATCGTTTTAAGAGAATCAGGCGGAGAGCTTGGCCAGCACTTCTTCCGAGACCTCGAAGTTGGAATAGACGTTCTGCACGTCGTCATCGTCTTCCAGGCTGTCGATGAGCTTCATCAGCGACTGGGCCTTTTCTTCGTCCACCGGCACATTGTTCTGAGCGCGCCAGACTGCCTTGACGGTTTCAGCTTCGCCGAGGCCGGATTCCAGCGCTTTCGAGACCTCACCAAGGGCTTCGAAGGCGCAGGTGATGTAGTGGCCCTCTTCGTCGGTCTCGACATCATCGGCGCCGGCTTCGATCGCGGCTTCCATCACCTTGTCGGCGTCGCCGACGGAAAGCTTGTAGGTGATTTCGCCGACATGGTCGAAGGAGAAGGAAACGGAACCGGTTTCGCCAAGAGCGCCGCCGGCCTTGGTGAAGATCGAGCGGACGTTGGAAGCGGTGCGGTTGCGATTGTCGGTCAGGGCCTCGACGATGATCGCCGTGCCGCCGGGGCCGTAACCCTCATAGCGGACTTCGTCATAGTTTTCGCCGTCGGCGCCAGCTGCCTTCTTGATGGCGCGGTCGATGTTGTCCTTCGGCATGGACTGGGCCTTGGCGTTCTGGATCGCCAGGCGAAGACGGGCGTTCATCATCGGGTCGGGCAGGCCGGCCTTGGCGGCTACGGTGATTTCGCGCGCAAGCTTGGAGAACATTTTCGACCGCACGGCATCCTGACGGCCCTTGCGGTGCATGATGTTTTTAAACTGTGAATGGCCAGCCATGGCACCCCTGTTCACGTCTCATTGTTCGGAATGGGCCGCCTTATAAGAGCGAAACCGCGCCCTTTCAAGGAAAAAGCAGTTTGGAACAAAGGTGAGGGGATGACGTTTCAAGAACTCCATCCAACGGAAAGGAACGGTCATGGCAAGTCTCAGCGATGCGCAGGAACAGCCAGCACGTCAGCTCTGGGATCAGGTCAACGATGTTCATGCCGGCATGCTCGGAATTTCCGGGCTCGACATGCACATGCAGCCGATGGCGCCGCATGCCGATCCCACCACCAATACGATTTGGTTCTACACCAAGACCGATGCCGATATCGTCCGCGCCATCAAGCCCGGCAGCCGCGCGCATTTCTGCGTCATCGGCAAGGATCACGATTATCACGCCTGCCTTGCCGGTGTGATCGATGTGCGTCCCGACCCTGCCAAGATTGAGGAATATTGGAGTTCGATCGTCGCTGCCTGGTATGATGGTGGCAAGAAGGATCCGAAGCTCACCATGCTTGCTTTGCATGTCGACGATGCCGAGATATGGGTCTCGACGGGCAACAAGCTGAAATTCGGTTGGGAGATTGCCAAGGCCAATCTCGATGACGACAATTTGCCTGATGTCGGCATCAAGCGTCACCTGCAATTCGCCTAACGCGCCGAAGCCCGGAAGCAAACCGCCGGGCTTTTTACTGCACACCCTTCAGCACATAGATCAGCGGGCTTTTCGGTAGCGTCCGCATGGAGACGGTGACGCTGTCGTCAGGGGCATAGGCGACGTCGAAATCCTTGCCGAACATCGAGACGAATGCTTCGACCGGCGGGCCGCGCCGGTGCATCGGCAGGATAAGTGAAGAGCGCAGCCGCTTGATGACGCGGCTCATGCTGTCGGCGCCCATGGTCAGACCGCCATCGACAGGAACCATGACGACGTCGAGGCGGCCGATCTCCGTATATTGGACATCTGTCAGTTCGTAGTGCAGGTGGCCGAGATGGCCGATGCACAGACCTGCGATCTCGAAAATGAAGATCGAATTGCCATTCTCATGCGCTCCGCCGAGGCCGTAGCTGAAGCGGATATCCGTGGGGACATTGCGGATATAGGCATCGCCCACGACGAGATTGATGTTGGCCTTCTCGCCCGGAATATCGCTCCAGCCATGCAGTACATGTTTGATGCCTGGATCGGGCGCCAAGGTGAAGTGGGTCGTGTGCGCCTTGTTCATGGTCACGACATCCGGCATCGTCGCCGGCCTGTACCAGCCATTATAGTCTGTCGCGATGACGATGCCGCCAGGGGTGTCGATCTCGAAGGTGGAATGGCCGAGGAAGGTGAATTTGACCTCTTCTCCCTCGGAGACGGCAGGCGTCAGCGGCGCGGCGCCGGAAAAGCTGGCGAAGGTGACCTTGGGGATATTCTTAGCGATTGCCTGGCAGTGGCTGACGGGTGTTCGCTGTTCCTGCGCTCCGGCAGGATCTGCCGCAGCGAAGGCCGTAAGGCACGCGATAGCGAGGACGAGATATTGCGGCTTCATACCGGCCCTCCGGCGCTCTACCACTTTGAAAGTAGCGGCGGGAGGATGCGGCATGAGGTCGCAGCGGTCCAGACGAGGGATGCTCACGATTGCGTGTTGGCGGTGGGTAGAGGCTAGCGCCAGAACTCCGGCACTGTCTCGGCCAGCCGCGGTCCGAGCCTGAGCGGCGCGATCTTTTCGGCCAAGCCCGTGCTGTCGGAAATCTCCACGCCGACGCCGCAGATCGTCGCCGGCCCGCTGGCGGCTTCCATGCGGCCCTTCGGCATCTTGGAGATGAAGCGGTTGAGCGGCTCTTCCTTGTCCATGCCGAGGGAGGAGTCGTAGTCGCCGCACATGCCGGCATCCGACATATAGGCGGTGCCGCCGTTCAGGATCTGCGCGTCGGCCGTCGGCACATGCGTGTGGGTGCCGACGACGAAACTGGCGCGGCCATCAACGAAATGTCCGAAGCACTGCTTCTCGCTGGTCGCTTCCGCATGAAAATCGAAGATGATCGCATCGGCCTGCTCCTTCAGCGGGCAGGCGTCGAGGATCACTTCCGCCGATTTGAACGGATCGTCGAGTTCCGGATGCATGAAGACCCGGCCCATGACATTGGCGACGAGCACGCGCGCGCCGTTCCTGGCATAGAACAGCCCGGAGCCGCGACCGGGCGTGCCTTGCGGATAGTTGGCCGGCCGCAGGAATTGATCGTGGCGCCCAGCAAAAGCCACGGCTTCCTTCTGGTCCCAGACGTGATTGCCCGTCGTCACCACATCGGCGCCGGCATTGATCGTTTCCAGAAAGATGTCCTCGGTGATGCCGAACCCGCCGGCGGCATTCTCGCCGTTGACGATGACGAAATCGAGTTTGAGGTCGGAGATCAGGCCGGGAAGGCGGTCCCAGACCGCCGAGCGTCCCGTCTTGCCGACCATGTCACCCAGAAAAAGCAGCCGCATTACCTATCCAATCCAAGAGGCAAAAAAGCGAAGGCCGCTTTCTGTCAGGATGGCATCCAGGCTTATGTCATGCGGCTCGTCGGGCACATGTGCCACTTCCTGGCAGTCGAATGCAATGCCGATCAGCTTCGGATGCAGGCCTTTTTGCCTCAGCCGGCTGATGGCGCGGTCATAATGGCCGGCGCCGTAGCCGATGCGGTGGCCGCGGTCATCGAAAGCTGAAAGCGGCACCAGCATGATTTCCGGATCGAGAATAGCGGCATCCGCCGAAGGGCCGACCGTGCCGAAACCGGTATCGACAAGCGGGGCGTCCTCCGCGAGCTCGCGAAAGACGATGGTCTGCCGGTCGAGGATCGCCGGCACGCAGAGCCGCGCACCGCGCACGGCAAAGCGCGCCATCAGCGGCCTGAGATCTGCTTCCGAACGGATCGGCAGGAAGCCGGAGACAATTGTGCCCAGCGCAAAGCCAACCGCCTCGCCGGCATGATCGGCCATCGCAAGGCTTTTGGAGGCGCGGTTCTCAGGAGACATGGCGTCGCGTGCCGACAGTCGTTCGTTGCGCAGCTGCGCTTTCAGGTCTTTCACGGTCATTCCATCCGCCGGATATGGAAAAGGTCGAGCGAGCATAGACGGCTGGGTGTCCGATGCAAATGCCGGATGCGACAGCACTGCGCCGTTTCACGCCCTGTCGCGGGATGCGGCCGAAGGTCAGACGACGATGCTTGTCGGTATTGTCGTGGTGGCGATGGAGAAGGCTGCCATGTCAGGAACGGCGTTCGCCCCGGCCTGCCGGTTCTGCTGCCGCAGATCGTGCATTGCGTTTTCGAGCAACTGCTTGAGTTCGCGCACGACCGCCTTGAAATCCTCCATGGTTTCTCGATCATCGGCCGAGATGCCCGAGAATTGTGGGGTGTCCCCGGCAACACTCTGATAGGCCTTGCGGGCGTTGGCGGCGTCGTCCGGCTCTTGCGAGCCGGTCTCTTCGTCCGCGGTTTTTTCTGAGGCATCCGCCGGCGCAGCCTCGATCCCACTCGTCGCGGCGGCCGTTGTATCCGTGGTTGTATCCATTGAAGCGACTGCTGCCGGGCTGCCAGTCGCGACGGTCGATGCGAATTCGGAGGCGACGGTGCCGAGCTTGCGCGCGAGTTCAGCGGCCAGACGGGCGACCACCTCGGGCGGCATGTTGGAGCTGCGCAGCATTTCCAATTGCTGCTTCGCCTCTTCGAGCTTGCGTTCTGCCTTCGTCTTGGCTTCGTCCCCGGAATTCGCCAGAGTCTGCCGCATCTGCTGCAGCGTCTGGGTGCTACGTTGTAGTTTCAGCACACTCTGATCGCTCTCGTCTCCGGCAGCAGAGATGACCGTTGCTGAAGACGTGCCGCGCAAGATGTTGGAGGCAGAGGTGGTTGCGACCTGCATGGACAATTCCCGACAGTCCGGGTCCCCGATTGCAATTCGGCGCATTCTGCAACGTCAGACTTGCGTGGACCTGTGTTCCGGGGCCGCCGGCAGCGCCGCGGCGAGCCGTTGCATCGTTTCCTCGAACAGCGGGGCTCCGCCCGGCATCCAGCCGAGCGCGCGGATTTTCGCCGTGCTCATGGGATTGAGCGCCGCCCTGTCGGCGAGTGGCGGCAGCACGTGCCGACAGCCGGTCTCGCGTCGGATGGCTGAAAGGATGTCGCGCGTGTCGACTGATATGTCCGAGACGTTGAAGACCTCGCCGGAGATGCGGGTGCTTTCCGTCTCCAGCATCAGCCGTACCGCACGCCCGAGGTCGTGGCCGTGAACTTCCGTCCCCACACGCGAAACCACCGGCCGGCCGGCGAGGTAATCGGCGATGAGGCCGTCCCACTTGTTCGGCGAGAGATCTCCGTAGACGCCGGTCGCCCTCAGGCTTACGCCGGCAAAACCTGGAGTGGAGAGGTGGGCAAGCGCGCGTTCGGCATCCAGCTTGACCTGGCCGTAGAGCGTTTCCGGCTTGGCCAGCATCGTTTCCGCGAGCTCGGTTCCCTCAGAATGTTCGCCATAGGCGGCGCGGCTGGAGAGGAAGATGCAGCGGCGCGTGCCGGCGCGTTTGGCGGCGTCGAAAAGGCGGACGGTGCCGTCGAGGTTCAACCTGTGGAAACTCTTTGGATCGTCGCCTTCGCCGCCGCGATATTTGCCCGGAACATGGTTGAAGGCGGCGTGGACGAAGAAATAGGCGTCGTCGAAAATGTCGATCTGATCCTTATTGGGATCGAGCGAAAGTGCCGCGAACTCAACCGGGCGGGAGAAGAGACGAGGTGGCGGCGCACGGCGCCCGCCGACGATCACCTGATAACCGGCGCTCAAAAGTTCCTCGACGACATAGCGGCCGACGAGACCCGTTCCGCCGGATACCAGTACCTTCATGCTGCTCCTTCCGGATTGGCCAGCGCCGCGATCTCGGGCGGATCGCCGCCATCGTGGAAACGGTGCCACAAATCGATCAAAGGTTGTAGCCGCGCTGCCTTCGGATGATCCTTTTCCCACGGCTTTTCATATTGGTAGTGCAGGATCGAAACGCTCTTCCAGTCCCAAAGCTCCGGCATGGTGAACCATACATATTGCAGCATGTTGAAATAGACCGGCAGGCCGTGCCAATCCGGGAAGAACGTCTCGAGAAAGGTCTGGTCGGTGCGCCGCCAGAAGGCGCCCGGCCTGTCGAGGCTTTCGAGCATGTGCCGGAATGTGTCATGCGATGGGGTGGCGACGAAGACGCCGGAATTCATGCGGCGGAAGTCGGCAAGGCTTTCATAGACATTGGGCGCGGCTGAGAATTCCGGATAGAGGAAAAGCCTGTCGACGTTCTTCAGCACGAGGGCATCGGCGTCGATGAAGACGCAGCGTTCGTATTCGACGAGCTGCCACAGCCTGAGCTTGCAGAAATTGTCGAGCGGCGAATGGAAGTCCGGCTTGCGGCCCTTGGTGAAGGGGGCGGCGGAATGGAGTTGGCCGCGGGCGTGGCGTTCGTTGAAGGCATCGGAGAGCGGCAGGTGCTCGACCTCGATGAGGCGGCAGCCGAGAGTTTCAAGCGGGGCGAGGGCGGTTGCATCGACGCCGCCGGTGTGGAGGACGACGATGTCGGCGCTGGTATCGGTGCGACGGAGAGAATTCGCCAGGGCGGTGGCGCCCATGGCGTAGTCGGGATTGGTGACGAGGGTGACATAGGCGAGGTTTGAGGTAGAGGTCATCGGCGCCGGCGACTTCCTTGCACGCCCTCATTCCTGTGCTTGTCACAGGAATCCAGCCACGGCCCGTCCGCGCCGTGAATGATTCTCCAGCGCCCAAAGACTTGGGCGCGCTGGATTCCTGTGACAAGCACAGGAATGAGGGAGAGATCGTTGGACTGGTGGCGCCTCAATAGCAAACCATCACTCATGACACTGACTTCAGTCGCTTGCCTTCCGGATCGTGGTTGATCGTCGCGGCGATGTCCTTGGTCCAGGCGGAGACGGCCGGCACGCGCGAGCGGTCGACGCGATAGGCGAATTTCTTCGCCACGTCGACGATCTCGCCGAGAAGGCCTGCTTCCAGCGTGATCGGTTCGAGGCCGAGAATGCGGAATTTCTCGTTCTGAACGATCAGCTCGTTCTCGGCGGCTTCCTTGCGCGGGTTGGGCAGCCAGGCGATGTCGGCGCCGCTTATCCCCGCGATCATCTGGGCAAGGTCGCGCACCCGGTGGGTTTCCGTCATCTGGTTGAAGATTTCGACACGGGCGCCGCGGGCGGGCGGGTTTTTCAGCGCCAGTTCGATGCAGCGCACCGAATCCTGGATATGGATGAAGGCGCGGGTCTGGCCGCCGGTGCCATGTACCGTCAAGGGATAGCCGATCGCCGCCTGGATAAGGAAGCGGTTCAGCACCGTGCCGTAATCGCCGTCGTAATCGAAGCGGTTGATCAACTGCGCATGGCGGCGCGTCTGCTCGGTATGCGTGCCCCAGACGATGCCCTGGTGCAAGTCGGTGATCCTCAACCCGTCATTCTTGGCGTAGAACTGGAAGAGAAGCTGATCCAGGCACTTGGTCATGTGGTAGATCGAGCCGGGATTGGAGGGATAGAGGATCTCCTGGCTGACCGTCTCGCCGGCCGCGGTTTCGATGCCGACCGGCAGGTAGCCTTCGGGGATTGCTGCGCCCACCGTCGAATAGCCGTAGACGCCCATGGTGCCGAGGTGGATGAGATGGGCGTCGAGATTGAGCTCGGTCAGCGCATTTAAGAGGTTGTGGGTGGCGCTGACGTTGTTATTAACAGTGTAATTCTTGTGGCGGTCGCTTTTCATGGAATAGGGCGCGGCCCGCTGCTCGGCGAAATGGATGACAGCATCCGGGCGGTGTTCGGAAAGCCAGTTCTTCAGTAGTTCATAGTCCTTGGCGAGATCGATCAGGTTGAAGTGGATGCGGCGCCCGGTTTCGGCATGCCAGATGCGGGTGCGCTCCTGGATCGAATCCATCGGTGTCAGCGACTGAACGCCAAGTTCCGTGTCGATCCAGCGGCGTGAGAGATTGTCGAGGATATGAACGTCATGCCCGGCATCGGAGAGGTGCAGCGACGTTGGCCAGCCAATGAAACCGTCTCCGCCCATAACCGCAATCTTCATCACATCGTCTCCTGATCTGTCGCTCAATATCGGGAATAGTTAGGAATTATGACAATCATTCAATGCCTACCGGCGGGGCATTCAATGCCTGCCTACCGGTCATTCAGTGCTTGCCTGTCGGGAAGCGTTGCGCCAAAGAGGGCACCGCAGTTTGGAGAAAATTATGACGGAGCGCCCATTTTCCATTTCGGGGGAGCTGACCGAGGCCGGACACCGCCTCGTGCAACGGGTCTATTATGAAGATACCGACTTCTCCGGTCTGGTCTACCACGCCCGCTACCTGCATTTCCTCGAGCGCGGCCGCACCGATTATCTGCGTTGCCTCGGCGTGGAGCAGCGCGAACTCGTCAGCGCCGACGAGGAGGGCCTCGTCTTCGTCGTCCACCGCATGGAGATCGACTTCAAGAGCCCGGCGCGCATGGACGACGTGCTGACCATCCTGACCCACACGGAAAAAGCCGGCGGTGCCAAGATGGTGCTCAATCAGCAGATCCGCTCGGGCGAAACGCTGCTGATATCAGCCAAGGTGATCATCGCCGTCATCAACGCCAAGGGGCGGCCGCGGCGGCTGCCGGAAACGCTGGCGGCGAAATTCCTGGAAGGCAGCACGCCGCTATAGGCGCGAATCGCGCGGAATTCAGGCTTGTCAAAACTTGAGCTTTATGTGAAGGAATTCCCGCGCTGCAGGATGAGCGCTCTTTCGGCAGCCGGATCTTACTCCGGTCAAGTAAACCATGGAACGAAATCTTCCAAACACAGGCTTACTGTCACAGTCAGGCACTAACGATCTATTAACCATGATAGTGT
This sequence comes from Rhizobium sp. 268, assembly GCF_036571585.1. NCBI lineage: Bacteria > Pseudomonadati > Pseudomonadota > Alphaproteobacteria > Hyphomicrobiales > Rhizobiaceae > Rhizobium > Rhizobium sp. 268. The sequence goes on from NZ_JAPPSO010000007.1 coordinate 258,803, forward strand.
CTTACTGGGAAAGTCGGAGTTTGTGCGGTGCACGCCTTCCTTTGACCAAATTTGACGGCAAGAAGGCGGAAGATGAGCTTGGAAGTTTGACCAGGGCTTTGGGCGGCGGCCGCCGGACACTTCTTGCGAGATCACTTTGTGCCGCCCGGTCCAGCACCGGGCGTTTGGATTCGGGGATTTTGGATCAATGGAACAAGTAGGATTGGCAGCAGCAACGACGGACGTCAGCCTCTGGTCGCTTTTCATGCAGGCCGGTATCGTCGTCAAGCTCGTCATGCTCGGGCTTATCGCCGCTTCGGTGTGGACCTGGGCGATCGTCATCGACAAATACCTGGCCTATGGCCGCGCACGGCGCCAGTTCGACAAGTTCGAGCAGGTGTTCTGGTCGGGCCAGTCGCTGGAAGAACTCTATCGCTCGCTGTCGGAACGCAACAATACGGGGCTGGCGGCGATTTTCGTGGCCGCGATGCGCGAGTGGAAGAAATCCTTCGAGCGCGGCGCCCGTTCGCCGATCGGCCTGCAGATGCGTATCGACCGGGCGATGGACGTGACGCTTTCACGCGAATCGGAATTTCTCGGCGCTCGCCTCGGATCGCTGGCGACGATCGGTTCGGCCGGTCCGTTCATCGGCCTCTTCGGCACGGTCGTCGGCATCATGACCTCGTTCCAGGCGATCGCTGGTTCGAAGTCGACCAATCTTGCGGTCGTTGCGCCCGGTATCGCCGAAGCGCTGCTTGCAACCGCCATCGGCCTCGTTGCCGCTATTCCGGCGGTTATCGCCTACAACAAGTTCTCTGCCGATGCCGGCAAGCTCTCGGGCCGCATGGAAGGTTTCGCGGATGAATTCTCCGCCATACTTTCGCGCCAGATCGACGAGAAGCTGCAGCCGCGCGCTGCAGCTCAGTAACCAGCGGAGTATACTGACATGGGTATGGCTGTTGGAGGCAATGGCGGCGGGGGCGGCGGACGCCGCCGTCGCGGCGGTCGGAACAGGGCCGTGATTTCCGAAATCAACGTGACGCCGCTCGTCGACGTCATGCTGGTGCTTTTGATCATCTTTATGGTCGCGGCACCGATGATGACCGTCGGCGTGCCGATCGACCTGCCGGAAACGCAGGCCAAGGCGCTGAATTCCGAGACGCAGCCGATCACCATCTCCGTCAAGAACGACGGCGAAGTGTTCCTGCAGGAAACGCCGATCCCGGCCGCCGAGATTGCCGCCAAGCTCGAGGCGATCGCCACCACAGGCTATAACGAACGGATCTTCGTGCGTGGTGACGCGACAGCGCCTTATGGCGTCATCGCCGACGTCATGGCCCGTATTCAGGGCGCAGGCTTCAAGAATATCGGCCTCGTGACGCAGCAGAAGAAGGACCAATAGCGTTCAAGATGAAGACCAGCGTCGTCACATCTGCTGTTCTGCACTGCCTGGTGCTTACCTGGGCGATGGTGTCGCTTAGCGCCCCGGAATCCTTCAAGGTGGAGGATTTCGAGGCGATGCCGGTCGATCTCGTGCCGGTGGAATCCATTACCCAGATGCAGCAGGGCGACAAGAAGGCTCCGAAGAAGGAGACGTCTGCGCCGGTACCGACGACACGTCCGCCGATCGCACAGCCGGCCGAGAATGCCGGCGACAACAATGTCGACCTGAAGACGCCGCCGGTGCCGAACGCCAAGCCGAGCAACAGCGAGGCCGCCGCGGCGAATTCGAGCGAAAAGCCGATGCCGAAGACCGATCCGAAGCCGAACGACGTCAAGGACATCGTCAAGGAGGAAACGGAAGTCGAGCAGCCGAAGGAGGTCGCTTCCATACCGCCGCCGAAGCCCGTCGAAGTGACGCCGCCGAAGCCGGAGGAAAAGCCGCCGGAAGAGCAGGCCAAGCCTGAGGAACCGCCGAAGCCGGAGGCCGAGGCACTGCCGGACAATGTGCCGACCCCCGTCGCCAAGCCGCAGGTGAAGCCGCCGGAACCGCAGAAGCCCGCCGAAAAGCCGCCGGAAAAGACCCCCGACCAGCCGAAGACCGCCGACATGCCGACCGACAAGAAGAAGGCGGACAAGAAGCAGGAAACGGCGAAATCCGCCTCGTCGATGAAGAGCGACTTCAATGCCGACGAGATTTCGATCTTGCTGAACAAGACCGATCCTTCCGCCGGTGGCGCCAAGCGCTCGACGCAGGAAGCGTCGCTTGGTGCGAAGAAGAGCAATGGTGGTTCCAAACTCAGCCAGAGCGAAGAAGATGCGGTGCGCGGCTTGATCGAGGGCAATTGGCTTGTCACGCCTGGGATGGAAGGCCTTTCCGGCATGGTCATCAAAGTGCATATGAAACTCGACAAGGATGGCAATATTATTGGTCAGCCAGAAGTCGAGTCATCGGGCGGCAGTAGCAGCGATGCCACACGCCGTGCGTTGGAAGGCGGGGCCTATAGAGCTGTCATGAAGTCCGCCCCCTTCTCGATGCTTCCGAAGGACAAGTATGAGGCTTGGAATGAGTTCGACCTGAATTTCGATCCGAGTTCTATGGGAATCTAGATGCTGACGGATCTGTCCCATGGCAACAAGCCTTTTGCAGCCGCTATCATGCTTGGAGCGATTCTGGCTTGTGCGCCTGAGGCGTTGGCACAGTCGGTGGACGCGGCGACCTCCAAGAAGTCAGCCTTGGATTTACAGCACGCAATTGCTTCCTCCTTCAATGTTCCTCCCGGGCAGGCGAGGGGCGGCAGAGTTGTGATCACCGTCCATCTGCGGCTCGACAAGAATGGGGCGATCGTTGGTTCACCCGAGGCAATAGCCTCGGGCGGCAACGAAGCTGCTCGAAAAAGCCTGTCGGCTCCGGCTCTCCGGGCGGTGAAGCGCTCATTGCCATTCCCGATGCTCCCGAAAGAAAAATACGAATCCTGGAACGAAGTCGTCCTGCGCTTTGAATCCGGCGATCCGACTCCATAGATGCTGAAAGGCTGTTTGGTATGACAAAGTGTTCCTTTTTTCGCGCCATTTTGGTTGCAGTCGGTCTGATAACCACTGCCGTCTTTGCAACGCCGGCCAACGCGCTGGTTACCCTCGACATCCGAAAAGGCAATGTCCAGCCGATGCCGATTGCGGTGACCGATTTCCAGGGTGATTTGGGCGCGCAGGTCTCGCAAGTCATCGCCGCAGACCTGCAGCGGTCCGGTCTCTTCGCACCGATCAACAAAACCGCCTTCATCGAAAAGATTTCCAATCCTGATGCCGCGCCGCGCTTCGAAGACTGGAAGGTCATCAATGCGCAGGCACTGGTTACCGGCCGGGTTACCAAGGAAGCGGATGGCCGTCTTCGCGCCGAATTCCGGCTCTGGGACCCGTTCGCCGGGCAGCAGATGACCGGTCAGCAATTCTATACGCAGCCGGAGAACTGGCGCCGGGTGGCTCACATCATCGCCGATGCGATCTACAAGCAGATCACCGGCGAAGAGGGTTATTTCGACACCCGCGTCGTCTTCGTCTCCGAATCCGGCACCAAGCAGCAGCGCAAGCGCCAGCTGGCGATCATGGATCAGGATGGCTTCAACGTGCGTATGCTGACGGATGGCAGCGATCTCGTGCTGACGCCGCGCTTCTCGCCGAGCCGGCAGGAAGTCACCTATATGTCCTTTGCCAACCAGCAGCCGCGGGTCTATCTGCTGCAGCTCGAAACCGGGCAACGTGAAGTCGTCGGCAATTTTCCCGGCATGACCTTCTCGCCGCGCTTTTCGCCCGATGGTCAGAAGGTGATCATGAGCCTGCAGCAGGAAGGCAACTCCAACATCTATACGATGGATCTGCGCTCGCGCACGACGACGCGCCTGACCTCGACGGCTGCGATCGACACTTCGCCTTCCTATTCGCCCGACGGTGCCCGCGTCAGCTTCGAGAGCGACCGGGGCGGCAAGCCGCAGATTTACGTGATGAACGCCGACGGTTCGGGCCAGACCCGTATCTCCTTCGGCGACGGCTCCTATTCGACGCCGGTCTGGTCGCCGCGCGGTGATCTCATCGCCTTCACCAAGCAGGCCGGCGGCAAGTTCTCGATCGGCGTGATGAAACCGGATGGTTCTGGCGAACGCATCCTGACGACCGGCTTCCACAACGAGGGCCCGACCTGGGCGCCGAACGGCCGCGTGCTGATGTTCTTCCGCCAGGCGGCAGGCGCTGGCGGGCCGCAGCTCTATTCGATCGATCTGACCGGCTATAATGAACAACTCGTCAAAACGCCGAGCTACGGTTCCGACCCGGCTTGGTCGCCGCTTCTGGAGTAGCAGGCGCGGGAATGCCTTCATGTCGCCTCAGAATCATGGAAACCCGGCGACTACGGGACAAATCAATAAATTGTTAACCATAATCTTTGAGGGGCGGTTAACCGAGTGCGGTTACTGTCCGGAAACCCTGATGAACCCGCAAGGAGACCGGCCATGAGCCGAATTCATACCCCGGCAATGAGCCGCATGCAGAATTTCGCCCGCAACCCCGTCATGATCGCGCTTGTCGCCGGTCTCGCTCTTGCGAGCTGCGCCAAGAAGAACGGCGGCATGCCGAATAACGCTGGCGATATCGGCCTCGGCGCCGGTGCCGCAACGCCGGGCTCTGCCCAGGACTTCACGGTCAATGTCGGCGATCGCATCTTCTTCGACACCGACTCCTCGTCGATCCGCGCCGATGCTTCGCAGACGCTCGACCGCCAGGCCCAGTGGCTCGCCCGCTACCCGAATTATCAGATCACCGTCGAAGGCCATGCCGACGAACGCGGCACGCGTGAATACAACCTCGCGCTCGGCGCCCGCCGTGCGGCTGCCGCCAAGGATTATCTCGCTTCGCGCGGCGTTCCGGCGCAGCGCCTGAAGACGATTTCCTACGGCAAGGAACGTCCGGTTGCCGTCTGCGACGATATTTCCTGCTGGTCGCAGAACCGCCGCGCGGTCACGGTTCTCGGCGGCGCCGGCATGTAATCTGCCGATTTCGGTCACTTTCGGAAGGCGGTCCTCTCGGGGACCGCCTTTCTTTTTGACCACACTTTGGCCAGACTCCGTTGCTTTTTGACAGCAATTGGAAAAATCTCCTGTTCGTGCCATCGAGGTGCGAAGAATCACTGGGACAGGACGATACATATGAAGAAACTTGTCGTGGCAGGCATGCTGTGCCTCGCGGCTGTGACCGGGAGCGAACGGGCGGCCTATTCCGCCTCGTTCTTTGGGCTGCATCTCGGCGGCCGGTCCGCGGAAAACCAAGCGGCGCCGCCTGTTGTCAAGGTGCAGAGCGGCGATGCCGAGATGCGCGTGCAGCAGCTCGAAGAGCAGCTTCGGCAGCTGAATGGCCGGATCGAGGAGATGAGCTTCCAGCTGCTGCAGATGCAGGAAACGATCCGCAAGCAGCAGGAAGACAATGAATTCCGCTTCCAACAGTTGGAAAAGACGGGTGCCAGCGGCGGCGGTGCCAAAGCTCCTGTGAAAAAGAGCGAGACCGATACCGCTCCCGCAGCGTCCGGCAGCGATGACGTTGCCAGGGTGATCCAAGCACCGCAGGGAGCCGAGACGGCTCCCTCCACCAACGTGCCCAGCAATACTGGCCTCGGCCAGCCGCCGAAGGAGCTCGGCTCGATCGATTTCGATCAGAACGGCAATCCGGTCGGCGGAACCGTTGATGCAAATGCGGGCGTGGGCTCCGGCCCGATACCCGATGCCAATCCCGGAGCGCCGCAGCAGACTGCCTCGCTCGGCGGTGAGGCGGACCAGTACAAGGCGGCCTATGGACATGTCTTGTCCGGCGATTACAGCACCGCCGAACAGGAATTCACCCAATACATTACCCGCTACCCGAGCAGCGCGCGGGCGGCGGACGCTAATTTCTGGCTCGGCGAAGCGCTCTATTCGCAGGGCAAGTACAATGAGGCGGCCAAGACATTCCTCAATGCGCACCAGAAATACGGCACATCCGAAAAGGCGCCCGAGATGCTGTTGAAACTCGGCATGTCGCTGGCCGCCCTCGACAATACCGAGACGGCCTGCGCGACGTTGCGCGAAGTCTCGAAGCGTTATCCGAAGGCTTCGCGTGCCGTCATAAGCAAGGTTGCGAGCGAACAGAAGCGCCTCGCCTGTTAAGGTCTTCCGGCATGTCTCCGGAAGCCCGATCGCCGCGAGAGGCGATCCTCCAGTTTCTCACGTCGCTTCAAAGCCCCGCACGTATTCTCGTCGCCATATCAGGCGGCAGCGATTCCACCGGCCTGCTTCTCCTTCTCGATGAAGCCGTGAAGGCCGCGCCCCATTTCAAAATTTCCCTATGCGCTGCGACCGTCGACCATGCGTTGCGCGCCGGCTCCGCAGACGAGGCGCGAGAAGTCGCATCCCTCTGCGCGTCGCTAGGCATTGCCCACACCAGCATGACCTGGCAGGGCGACAAGCCGAAAACCGGCATCATGGCCGCGGCCCGCGAGGCGCGTTACGGCTTGCTCGCCGAAGCGGCGGAAGCGTTTGGCGCCGATCTCATCGTCACCGGACACACATTCGACGACCAGCGCGAAACACTTGCCATGCGCGGCGTGCGAACGGAGCAGGTTTCATCAGGCATTGCCGACGCGGTGCTCTTCGATCGGCGTTTCTGGATCTTGCGGCCGCTTCTCTTTTCCAGCCGGGCGGACATCCGCGCTTTCCTCAACGAGCGGGGCGTGAAGTGGATCGACGATCCGAGCAATGAAGATGTGAAGCACGAGCGTGTGCGGGTGCGCCGGCAGCTTTTGGCCGATGCCGGTGCCGAGGCGAATGTCAGTGCCGTCTGGGACGAGCGACTGGCTGTTTCGGCCAAGGGAGCCGAATGGCTGGATCACCATTTCAAGCTTCACGGCGGCCTGCTCGGGCAGGTGGTGCCTGACGGATTGCGGCAGGATCGCGCCGTTCTCGACTATGTGCTCGGTCGTCTCACGGCCATTTTCGGTGGGCAACCGTTTGCGCCGGGGAGGGCGCAGATTGAGCGCCTTCTCTCATTTGCCGCCGGCGGGGAGCCGGGGCGGATGACGGTCGGCCGGGTGGTCTTCGATCTCAGACGGGACGGGCTTTACCTCACGCGCGAAAGCCGCGGGATCTTGCCGCTGGTCTTGCAGCCCGGGGAGGCGGGCGTGTGGGATGGGAGGTTTGTGGCGCGCAATGGGTCGGCGGCTCCGATTATAATAGAAACCACCGCTACACACTCCCCCTCATTCCTGTGCTTGTCACAGGAATCCAGTGCGAACAAGTCCTTGGCCGCGAAAGACAGTTTGCACTTTATGGGGTCAATCACCGCGCGGACGCGCGGTAGCTGGATTCCTGTGACAAGCACAGGAATAAGGGAGCATCATATCGGGCACCTTCCCAAGGCCGCATGGAAGCGTGCAATCGCCTCGGCGCCGGCCATATCGGCGCAAGAGGTCCCTCTATCTGCGGAAACCGCCGAAGCGATCCACCTCACGCCCTATTTCGCACCCTTCGACCGCTTTTTGACACGATTTGATTTCATCTTTGCCAACAGGCTTTCGGCGGTTTTCGCGACGGCGCCCTATGCGAGGCCGCCTTTAAGAAGTATTGACGGAAAAACCATCTGACCTGGGGTGTCGCCTTGGCAATCGCACGGCGCAACCCTATGTTAGAAACGAATAAGACGGTCGCCATGAGGCGGCTGTTCCAGTGCTGGGGAGTTCAATGAACCCTAACTTACGTAATTTCGCCTTGTGGGCGATCATAGCGCTTCTGCTGATCGCCCTATTCAGTATGTTCCAGACGGCGCCGGCGCAGACGGGCTCCCGCGAAATCCCTTATTCGCAGTTCCTGCGTGAGGTCGATGCGGGCCGCGTGAAGGACGTCGTGGTCACCGGCAACCGGCTGAGCGGAACATATCTGGAGAATAACAATAATTTCCAGACCTATTCGCCCGTTATCGACGACAGCTTGCTCGATCGCCTGCAGGCCAAAAACGTTGCTGTCACTGCACGTCCGGAGACCGATGGTTCCTCCGGCTTTCTGAGCTACCTCGGAACGCTGCTGCCGATGCTGCTCATCCTCGGCGTATGGCTGTTCTTCATGCGGCAGATGCAGGGCGGCTCGCGTGGCGCGATGGGCTTCGGCAAGTCGAAGGCCAAGCTGCTGACAGAAGCACATGGCCGTGTCACCTTCGAAGACGTCGCCGGTGTCGACGAGGCCAAGCAGGATCTCGAAGAAATCGTCGAATTCCTGCGGGATCCGCAGAAGTTCCAGCGTCTCGGTGGCAAGATCCCGCGCGGCGTGCTGCTCGTCGGCCCTCCGGGCACCGGTAAGACGCTGCTCGCCCGCTCGGTCGCCGGCGAAGCCAACGTGCCCTTCTTTACCATTTCCGGTTCCGACTTCGTCGAAATGTTTGTCGGCGTCGGCGCTAGCCGTGTGCGCGATATGTTCGAGCAGGCGAAGAAGAATGCGCCCTGCATCATCTTCATCGACGAAATCGATGCCGTCGGCCGCCATCGCGGCGCCGGTCTCGGCGGCGGCAACGACGAACGCGAGCAGACGCTGAACCAGCTGTTGGTCGAGATGGATGGATTCGAGGCGAATGAAGGCGTGATCCTGATTGCCGCCACCAACCGCCCCGACGTGCTCGACCCGGCGCTTCTGCGTCCGGGCCGTTTCGACCGTCAGGTCGTGGTTCCGAACCCGGATATCGTCGGCCGCGAGCGCATCCTTAAGGTGCATGCCCGCAACGTTCCGCTGGCGCCGAATGTCGATCTCAAGGTTCTCGCCCGCGGCACGCCCGGTTTCTCCGGCGCCGATCTGATGAACCTCGTCAACGAAGCCGCCCTGATGGCGGCCCGCCGCAACAAGCGCGTCGTCACCATGCAGGAATTCGAAGACGCCAAGGACAAGATCATGATGGGCGCCGAGCGCCGATCCTCGGCCATGACCGAGGCGGAAAAGAAGCTCACTGCTTACCATGAGGCCGGCCACGCCATCACCGCGCTCAATGTCGCCGTCGCCGATCCTTTGCACAAGGCGACGATCATTCCGCGCGGCCGTGCGCTCGGCATGGTCATGCAGCTTCCCGAGGGCGACCGCTACTCGATGAGCTACAAGTGGATGGTGTCGCGCCTCTGCATCATGATGGGCGGCCGTGTCGCCGAAGAACTTACCTTCGGTAAGGAGAACATCACCTCGGGTGCCTCTTCCGACATCGAGCAGGCCACCAAGCTTGCCCGCGCCATGGTCACGCAATGGGGCTTCTCCGACCAGCTCGGTCAAGTCGCCTATGGCGAGAACCAGCAGGAGGTCTTCCTCGGCCACTCGGTTTCGCAATCGAAGAATGTTTCGGAAGCAACCGCGCAGAAGATCGACAATGAAGTGCGCCGCCTGATCGACGAAGCCTATACGCAGGCCCGCACGATCCTGACGGATAAGCACGACGAATTCGTCGCTCTTGCCGAAGGTCTGCTCGAATACGAGACGCTGACCGGTGAAGAGATCAAGGCGCTGATTCGCGGCGAGAAGCCGTCGCGCGATCTCGGCGATGATTCACCGCCAAGCCGCGGCTCGGCGGTTCCAAAAGCCGGCGCACGGCCTGCCGCCAAGGGTGATGAGCCCGAAGCCGGCCTTGAACCGCAGCCGCATTGAGCGGCTTGCACGATTGTGAACAAGGCCGGATTTCCCCAGCGGGGAGATCCGGCCTTTTCTATTTGGTAACGGGATATAATCATTTTTCTTGCTAATTTACGTGCCGATCGCCGCATTTTGTGGCATTCCGCTGAATTGAGGCAAGCGTGAATCACGCTCCTGGATTGACGACATTCCATGGAAGCCGGATTCGCTTGGAACGGTGCGCTGCCTTGAATGGCGCGCGGAAAGCGCAGGAGTGCAGATGAAGAGACGCTATTTCGGTACGGACGGTATTCGCGGCCAATCCAACGTCTTCCCGATGACGCCGGATCTCGCCATGCGGGTCGGCATTGCCGCCGGCACGATCTTCCGCCGCGGCAACCACCGCCACCGCGTCGTCATCGGCAAGGATACGCGCCTTTCCGGTTATATGCTTGAGAACGCCATGGTCGCTGGCTTTACGGCCGCCGGCCTCGACGCCTTCATTCTCGGGCCGATTCCGACGCCTGCCGTCGCCATGCTAACGCGCTCGCTGCGCTGCGATATCGGCGTGATGATCTCGGCGTCGCACAATCCTTACGAGGATAACGGCATCAAGCTCTTCGGCCCTGATGGTTACAAGCTTTCCGACGACCTCGAAGCCGAGATCGAGGATCTGCTCGAAAAGGACCTGAACGCCCAGCTTGCCAAATCCGACGATATCGGCCGCGCCAAACGCGTCGATGGCGTGCATGACCGCTATATCGAACATGCCAAGCGCACGCTGCCGCGCGACGTGACGCTGCAGGGTTTGAGGATCGCGATCGACTGCGCCAATGGTGCCGCCTACAAAGTGGCGCCGGCCGTGCTCTGGGAGCTCGGCGCCGAGGTCGTCACTATCGGCAACGAGCCGAACGGCACCAACATCAATCTCAATTGCGGCTCCACCAGCCCGGTCGCGCTGCAGAAGAAAGTCGACGAAGTGCGCGCCGATATCGGCATCGCGCTCGATGGCGATGCCGACCGCGTCATCATCGTCGATGAAAACGGCTCGATCGTCGACGGCGACCAGTTGATGGCCGTCATCGCCGAGAGCTGGGCCGAGAGCCAGCAGCTGCGCGGCAATGGCATCGTCGCCACCGTGATGTCCAATCTCGGCCTCGAGCGGTTCCTCGACGAGCGCGGCATGGCGCTTGCCCGCACGCGGGTCGGCGACCGCTATGTCGTCGAGCATATGCGCCAGCACAATTACAATGTCGGCGGTGAGCAGTCGGGCCACATCGTGCTCTCGGACTACGGCACGACTGGCGACGGTCTGGTCGCAGCGCTGCAGATCCTGGCCGCGGTCAAGCGGACCGGCCGGACCGTCAGCGAGGTCTGCCGCCGCTTCGAGCCGGTGCCGCAGCTGCTGCGCAATGTCCGCATCAGCGGCGGCAAGCCGCTGGAGGATATCCAGGTGCAGAAGGCGATCGCCGATGCCGAAGCCGAACTGGCCAAAAACGGCCGCCTCGTCATTCGCCCCTCGGGCACCGAGCCGCTGATCCGCGTCATGGCCGAGGGCGACGACCGCGCCCAGATCGAGCGAATCGTCAACGAGCTGATCGGCATGATCTCGAACGTGCGGACTGCCGCCTGATTCTTTGGAGATACATGAGGGCTGGTCGGCGTGCTTGCTCGCGCAGCGTCGTTCGGCGCTACGCTCTACGGCAGAAATCTAGCGCAAGTATAAACCCATCTGCCCTCATTCCTGTGGCCTCAGGCTTCGCCCCAGGGATGTCACAGGAATCCAGCCGCGGCGCGTCGGTGCCGTGAATGACTCCCATGCAAATTAAGGAAGTTTTCCGCGCCCAAGGACTTGGGCGCACTGGATTCCTGTGACGAGCACAGGAAAGAGGGTGGGTGGGGGTTAACGTTCTCGCCAACTTATCACCCGCCAGTGATGCTCACAGTCGTGCCACGGCAAGACAAAGATTGTGGGAGGTGTCGGCTCTTTTGTTAATTCCGTTAACCAGCCAAATCGCCTTCATAAGGGCGTCTCTTCAAAGATTTACCGCGGCAATTCATGTTTCCTCTACCGGAAGCTTCAGGATCTACGGTAAATAATCGTGGTTAAGCAGCTTTTAACGTTTCCCGTTCATTATCCATCCGAAGCGTATCAGTTTGGCAGCGACTTGAGCCTGCCGTCTCAACGAATTTTGGAGTGGGATCCATGAAAAGAAGCTTGTCCGGCATCTTCGCCGCATTGTTGATCGCGACAAACGCCTATTCCGCGGACCTCGCCCCTGCCGAACCGATCCCGGAGCAGCCGCCCGAAGTCACGGTCAGCGAAGCGACCGGCTGGTACCTGCGCGGCGATGTCGGTTATGCCTTCACCGATCTGCGCGGCGCCCGCTATTTCCAGGGCAGCAACGCTACCGAGGTCGATTTCGACGATGCTGACCTCGACGACGCATGGACGATCGGCGGCGGCGTTGGTTATCAGATCAATAGCTATCTGCGCACCGATCTGACCTTCGACTATCTGACGCAGGCTGATTTCAAGGGCTCGACTGTGGGGCAGTGCGGCTTCCCGCTGGTGGATTGCACGTCGACCGACCGCTCTTCGCTGACCGCCTACACGCTGCTTGCCAACGCCTATGTCGATCTCGGCACCTATGGCTATGTCACGCCTTATGTCGGCGCCGGTATCGGTGGTTCCTATGTGAAGTGGAAGAACCTGCGCAACGTCGCCTGCGCCGATGACGGCAGCTTCTGCGACGATCAGGTCACCCATGGCGGCAAGGGCAACTGGCGCTTTACTTACGCCCTCATGGCCGGCGCCTCGGTCGACGTGACCTGCAACTTCAAGGCCGATGTCGGCTACCGCTACCTGCATATCGATGGCGGCAACATGTTCGGCTATGCCGAAAATGGCGGTCCGGGCCGAGACAAGGGCCTCAGCGCCCATGAAGTCCGCGTCGGTGGCCGCTACCTCTTCGGCGGATGCGCCCAGGCGAGCTACGAACCGCCGCCGGAAATTCCGCTGCAGCCGGCGGTCTACAAGTAAGCTCAATTCGCGCCCATCAGAAAAGCCGCCCGCCCGGGCGGCTTTGCTGCGTCAAGCGTGCCTGCGTCAAAATATCCTCTCTCTGCGACACTTCGATCTTGACTAAGACGCCTGCTATCCATACACACGGCGGCGGGACACCCTTCCCCAACGAAGGGCTTTCTATCTGAGAGGATAGCATCATGGCGAAGACCGCAAAGCCGGACATCCGTCCGAATAATACTCATTTTTCTTCTGGCCCCTGCTCGAAGCGTCCCGGTTGGTCGCTAGACGCTCTTTCCGACGCGGCCCTTGGCCGTTCGCACCGCGCGAAAGTCGGCAAGACCAAGCTGAAACAGGCCATCGACCTTACCCGTGAAATTCTCGACGTGCCGGCGGATTACCGCATCGGCATCGTTCCGGCGTCCGATACCGGCGCCGTCGAAATGGCGCTCTGGTCGCTGCTCGGCGAACGCGGCGTCGACATGCTTGCCTGGGAAAGCTTCGGCGCCGGCTGGGTGACCGATGTCGTCAAGCAGCTGAAGCTCAAGGACGTGCGCAAGCTCGAAGCCGGTTACGGCGAGCTTCCCGATCTTTCGACCGTCGATTTCGACCGCGACGTCGTCTTCACCTGGAACGGCACTACCTCGGGTGTACGCGTGCCGAACGCCGATTTCATCCCTGCCGACCGCAAGGGTCTGACGATCTGCGATGCCACCTCGGCCGCTTTCGCGCAGGAACTCGATTTCGCCAAGCTCGATGTCGTCACCTTCTCCTGGCAGAAGGTTCTGGGCGGCGAGGGCGCGCACGGCGTCATCATTCTTTCGCCGCGCGCCGTCGAGCGTCTCACCACCTATACGCCCGACTGGCCGCTGCCGAAGATCTTCCGCATGACCTCGGGCGGCAAGCTGACGGAAGGCATCTTCCAGGGCGAGACGATCAACACGCCGTCGATGCTCTGCGTCGAGGACTATATCGATGCGCTTGTCTGGGCAAAGGGCCTCGGCGGCCTCAAGGCGCTGATTGCGCGCGCCGATGCCAACGCCAAAGTCATCCATGATTTCGTCTTGTCAAACGACTGGATCGCCAATCTCGCCGTCAAGGCGGAAACGGCCTCCAACACCTCCGTCTGCCTGAAGATCGTCGACAAGGACATCGCGGCGCTCGACGAAGACGGCCAGGCGGCTTTCGCCAAGGGCCTGGTCGGCCTGCTGGAAAAGGAAGGCGTTGCCTATGACGTCGGCCATTACCGCGACGCGCCGTCCGGCCTGCGCATCTGGGCCGGCGCCACGATCGAGGCATCCGACATGCAGAAGCTGATGCCCTGGCTTTCCTGGGCCTTCGAAACCCAGAAGGCGCAGCTCGCTCAGGCGGCCGCCTGACGTGATCGCGTCCGACTCCGCCACAGGGCGGAGTGGATCAAAGAATAAGAGCATGATGTCGTCCGAAAACCGCATACACTTTTCGGCATCATGCTCTGGCATCCCTGATTTCATCCATCGCTGAACACTTTTGAAGGAGGCCACAATGGCACCTCGCGTTCTCGTATCCGACGAATTGTCGGAAACCGCCGTCCAGATCTTCCGCGACCGCGGCGTCGAAGTCGATTTCGAACCGCAGCTCGGCAAGGACAAGGACCGTCTGCTCGACGTCATCGGCAAGTATGACGGTCTCGCCATCCGCTCCGCCACCAAGGTGACGGAAAAGATCATCCAGGGAGCGACGAACCTCAAGGTCGTCGGCCGCGCCGGTATCGGCGTCGATAATGTCGATATTCCGGCCGCTTCGCGCCGCGGCATCATCGTCATGAACACGCCGTTCGGCAATTCGATCACCACGGCCGAACACGCGATCGCGCTGATGTTCGCCGTCGCCCGCCAGCTTCCGGCAGCCGATACCTCGACGCAGGCCGGCAAATGGGAGAAGTCGAAATTCATGGGCGTCGAGATCACCGGCAAGACGCTCGGCGTCATCGGCGCCGGCAATATCGGCTCGATCGTCTGCGCCCGCGCCATCGGTCTGAAGATGCATGTCGTTGCCTATGACCCGTTCCTCTCCAAGGAGCGCGCCGAGGAGATGGGCGTCACCAAGGTCGAGCTGGACGAGCTATTCGCTCGGGCCGATTTCATCACGCTGCACGTGCCGATGACCGACAAGACACGCGGCATCCTCAACAAGGAAGCGCTGGCGAAGACCAAGCCGGGTGTGCGCATCATCAACTGCGCCCGCGGCGGCCTGGTCGATGAAGCAGCGCTGGCCGAAGCCATCAAGTCCGGCCACGTCGCGGGTGCCGCCTTCGACGTGTTCGAAGTCGAGCCCGCCAAGGAAAGCCCGCTCTTCGGGCTGCCGAACGTCGTCTGCACGCCGCATCTCGGCGCCTCGACGACCGAGGCGCAGGAAAACGTCGCTCTCCAGGTGGCCGAGCAGATGGCCGATTACCTCGTCAAGGGCGCGGTCTCCAACGCCATCAACATGCCGTCGATCACGGCTGAAGAAGCGCCGATCCTGAAGCCCTTCATCCGCCTTGCTGATGTTCTCGGCGCCTTCGTCGGCCAGGTCACTGAAGAGCCGATCAAGGAAATCGAGATCCTCTATGACGGCATCACTGCCAACATGAACACCCGGGCGCTGACGAGCGCGGTGCTTGCCGGCCTCATCCGCCCGCAGGTCGCCGACGTCAACATGGTTTCGGCGCCGATCATGGTCAAGGAAAAGGGCGTCGTGCTTTCCGAGGTCAAGCGCGACAAGACGGGTGTCTTCGACGGCTATATCAAGCTGACGGTGACGACCGAGAGCATGACGCGTTCGGTCGCCGGCACGGTGTTTTCGGATGGCAAGCCGCGCTTCATCCAGATCAAGGGCATCAACCTCGATGCCGATGTCGGCTCGCATATGATCTACATCACCAACACCGACGTTCCCGGCATGATCGGCTTCATCGGCACGACGCTTGGCGCTGCCGGCGTCAACATCGCCAACTTCCAGCTCGGCCGCGACAAGCAGGGCGGCGACGCCATCGCGCTGCTCTATGTCGACGGCGAGGTGGATGACGCCGTGCTTGGGCAGCTGACCGCCCACCAGGCGATCCGCCAGGCGAAGCTGCTCACCTTCAATATCGACTAATGCATCGGCGGGAAGTGCGCAGCGGTTCCCGGATAACGACATACATAAAACGAAGAGCTAAAAGCGCGTCGCATGAATCAAGTTAACTGCGACGCGCTTTAAGTTTCTTCCTCCCAAGGAAAACAGCAAAAACCCGGCGCTGGACGGCGCCGGGTTTTTGCTGCGTTAGGAATGGAATTCAGTGGTGCTTGCGTCGGCGGACGATCCGGCCGAGGCGGGCGGCATCGTCCTCTGCCTTGGTGCGATGTAGAAAAGCGAGCCGGCTGCCGTCAAAACCCTGGAAGAATTCGTCCCAGGAAATTTCTTCCATCGGCGCCGACGAGAAATCGATGCCGACGGTTTCGCTATCCCGGGCGTCCTTGACACGGGCGGGATGGCCGCCGCGTTCCTCAATCCAGTGTCTGATCCTGCTGTAATCCGCTGTCGTTCCGAACCTGGCCATGAAACCCTCCGCAGTAATTCGATTGCGACATTCACCACCTGCAACGCATGATTGAGCGAAACGTTCCACGGCGTGTAAATTATTCTATCGAATGATTTCCTGGCGAGCCGGCTCCCCCGCTCAAGCATTCGTCATTTTGAGAATGGCGGCCGAACCGTCATAATTCACCTGGGCTGGAAAGGAGGATGTCTATGAAACGCTATTCATTCTCGATAATCGGACTGGCGCTCTTGACCGCCATCATCGCCAATCCGAGCGTCGCATTCGCCTGCAACAAGCTGATCGGTACCTGAGCCGCACCCCCGCTTCCAAGGCGTGGCCAGGCTGCGCCTTGCTTTGCCGGGAATTCCAAAAATTCTCTATCCGAGGCCGCCCCTTGCGTCCCGGTACAATCCTTTCTATATCGGTTGCTCATCGAGAAATGGCGGCCGATCCCGCCTGATATCGGCAAATCCGCCGCAATTGCAGCGCAAGGGCGGATCGTGACCCACGCAGAATTTGGCACCACCGTTGAACACACTGGATTTTGACAAGCAGCCGGAAGAGACCCGTGTCGTCGTCGCCATGTCGGGCGGCGTCGATTCATCCGTCGTCGCCGGCCTTCTCAAACAGCAGGGTTACGACGTGCTCGGCATTACCCTGCAGCTTTACGACCACGGCGCCGCCGTTCACCGCGCCGGCTCGTGCTGCGCCGGCCAGGATATCGACGATGCCCGCCGCGTCTGCGAAACGCTCGGCATCCCGCATTACGTGCTCGATTACGAGAAGCGCTTTCGCGAGACGGTGATCAATCCCTTCGCCGAAAGTTATGTTGCCGGCGAAACGCCGATCCCCTGTGTCTCCTGCAATCAGACCGTCAAGTTCGCCGACCTGCTGGCGACCGCCAAGGAACTCGGCGCCGATGCGCTGGCGACCGGCCACTATATCCGTTCACGGCCGAACCCGTCGCCGGAGCATCCCGGCCGCCGCGCGCTGTACCGCCCGGCCGATGCCGACCGCGACCAGAGCTATTTCCTGTTCGCCACGACGCAGGAACAGATCGACTATCTGCGCTTTCCGCTCGGCGGCCTGCCGAAAGCCGAGACCCGCAGGCTCGCCGAACAGATGGGCCTCGTCGTCGCCAAGAAGGCCGACAGCCAGGACATCTGCTTCGTGCCGCAGGGCAAGTATTCCGACATCATCACCAAGCTGAAGCCGAATGCGGCGCTCGCCGGCGAAATCGTCCATCTCGATGGCCGGATCCTTGGAACCCATGAGGGCATCCTGCACTTCACCATCGGCCAGCGCCGCGGCATCGGCATCGCCACCGGCGAGCCGCTCTACGTCGTCTTTCTCGACGCCCGCTCGCGCCGCGTCATCGTCGGACCGAAGGAGGCGCTGGAAACCCATCGCGTCTACCTGCGCGACGTCAACTGGCTGGGCGACGAGACGCTTGTGCAAGCTGCCTCCGGCAACGGTTTTGCCTGCTACGCCAAGGTCCGCTCGACACGGGCGCCGGCGCCCGCCGTGCTGCATGTCGATGCCACGGGCACCTATGTCGACCTGACGGTCGGAGAGGCGGGCATAGCCCCCGGCCAGGCCTGCGCGCTTTATTCCGCGCCCGGCGACAATGCCCGGGTCTTCGGCGGCGGCTTCATCGACCGCTCCGAGCGCGAACCCTCGGCCGAGGCCTCGCTGAAGGCCCTGCTGGCCAGCCCCGTCGCCGCCTGAAACCAATAGGAGAGGGCGGGCGGAAAAGCCCAGCGTTTTTCTCCATCATGCGCTTGACACAAAGCCGAAGCGCACCTTATAAGCCGCTCATCCCACGAGCCCGCAGCGCTTCGCGAGCAGGTATCGTTTGACCAGTGGCGGAGTAGCTCAGTAGGTCAGAGCAGAGGAATCATAATCCTTGTGTCGGGGGTTCAAATCCCTCCTCCGCTACCACTACAACAGCCGACAATTCCGGCCCCGCAATCCCAGACAGCAGACCCTTGATTTCATACTCGTATGCCTCGCCGGGCACGCGGGGATAGACGACAACGCCCGAAACCACTTCACGGAAAGCTTTCGCCATCTCCGGCGTGGGCTCCGCCTGTCGATCCTTCAGGATTTCCGCGAGGCTTTCGATATCTTCTCTGAACTTGTTGACTGCCCTCGGCTTGATCTCAATCACGTTCGTCGGCGGCTCTTCCGCCGCCAGCTCAGCTTTGAGGCGGGCCCTCTCTGCCTTCAGTCCAGGCAAGATCGCCAGGACGTCGTCCTCGTCGATCGTCCCTTTCGAAACCTGTTCGATAATTCGTGTTATCTGCCCCTGGACGGCCGTCAGCGCTGGTTCCTTCGCGCCGCGGCTGTTGCGGCGCTGTATGGCGATACGCTTGCTCTCGGCCCTGTATTCCTCGACATAGGCGTCAATGATCGAAGTGTCGGCGAACATCTTCCGAAGCCGGTCGATCACGTCACGCTCGATCTTTTCCACATAGTACCGAGCGTTATTCGAGCAACTGCCGGACTCCTTATGGGTGCTGCAGATCACGCGAGGTCCGTTCCGGTCGGCGCCATTGATAACGAGGCTGCCGCCGCATTCGCTACATTTCAAAAGGCCGGACAACAGGCGCTTGTTCTTCTGCACGTGGCGAGCATGGACGCCGCCCCTCGATGCCTTGAGATCCTGGACCGTCTGGAACAGCGCCTCGTCGACGATGCGGAGGTGAGGCGCCTCTATAGTCTCGATCGCGCCGTCGTCGTTCACGCGGGAGATCCGGCGGCCGGTCGACGGGTCTTTGACCATATGCACACGGTTCCAAACGATCTGCCCGGCATACAGGGGGTTCCTAAGGATGCCGTTTCCGCGCTGCCCGTTCCCGTTGATCGTCGAGGCGTTCCACTGTTTTCCTCGAGGAGCTGGAACGCCTTCTCCGTTCAATGCAGCGGCGATGGCCCTCGGCGACATGCCGGCGGAATAGATGCCGAAGATACGCCGCACGACGTCGGCCTCGACTTCGATGATTTCGAGCTCGCCCTTTTTCCCGGTGGCAGGCCGATATCCATAAGCTTTTCCACCAGCGTTGCGTCCAGATCGAACCACGCCAGTCATGCCGCGCTTCACCTTCCGGGCGCCTTCCTCACGTTGCATCTGCCCGACGATGCCATACATGCCGATCTGCACCGTATCCATCAGGCCGCCGTTGACACATTGCATTTCGATGTTGCGGAACTTCAAGACCTTGTGGACATGCGCCAGGTCGGCGATATCGCGCGATACGCGGTCGGTGGATTCGGTGATGAGAATATCAAAGTCGCCGCGCTCGGCGGCAGTCATGAGGTTGGCCAGTCCGGGGCGGCCGAACAATGAAGCGCCTGATTTCGCGCGATCGGAAAACTCCTTGACGATGGTGGCGCCTAACTTGCTGGCGAAGTCATGGCATAGGCTGAATTGGTCTTCGACCGACTTGTCGTTTTGCAAGTCGGTCGAGTAGCGAGCGTAGATCACCGCGCGTTTCATTGTTTTGTAGCCTGCTGTTCCCCTGAAAGGTTTTCATTAGCGGGCTTGGGCGGGATGGCGTCAAGCCGCGCCCGCCGCCTGGCGAGCGCTTTGACGAGTTCGATCAAGGGGGGTTCGGTCGCCACCGGCTAGTTTCCCCCACTATCCACAGGCGCCGCCTCCTCGCCGAGCAACGACCTGAGGAAGACGCGCAACGCGTGCTCACGGCCGATTGTACAGTTGGCGATGCTGTCGAAGACGTTATTGTCGCGCAACGCGATTTCCGCTTTTGCTCGGATATCCACGATCGAACGGCACGGCTCTTTCAACATTGCCGTCTCAGCGTCTTCCTTCGCCTGCCAGAGCTCGTCGTGGTCGCTGCGAGCACCCCGTGTTACTTCGTTGCTAAACTTAGTGTCTGCATCCCGCCAGGCTTGGATGGCCCGCATGATCGGAGGACTGGGTTCGCTGCTGGCGGTCGTGCCGCCCGCGATGATGCGAGCGACGGTCATGGAATATTCGTTGACGGCGCCCATGAAACCCAAGACCAGACCCTTAGGAGTTCGCTTTTCGATCATTCCGAGAACAATGCAGCCGAGCAGGGTCGCGTTGAAATTCGTCGGATGCTTGCCGATGTAGTCGAGGTATTCGCGGGCAAGGTCCCTGCCGGTCGCACGGTCCGCGGAATAATTCGTCGTGCCTCGGTAGGCGCCGGCAGGCTGAATGTCCCAATAGTCGATGCCGCCGCCTTCTTCATTTGTCTTCAGGCGCATGAAGGAAAGCCCGATGGCCGGATGAGGAGACTTAAGCATTGGTGTCGTCCTCCTTGTTCCGGGGCACGTAGGTGCCCAAAACGTCAAAGTGGCTGATGCCCTTAGCAAGATGCGCGACATGGAAATGCGCGATGTTGACAAGGCTGCTGACGCGATCAAGTGGGATATTTCGCTCCCCATCCGGAAGCATGTAGTCGACGTCCTCGACCAGGAGGTTCCGGATGGTGTCTAGCAGCCGTTCAAGATCGGTAAGCTCATAGACCAAGTCGTTCGGTTCAAGCGTTTCAGTCGGCCTCATCGGATTGTCTCCCCTTCGCCAGCGGAATAGAAGGCGTCGCGGACCCGCTGGGCCCGGAAGGAGACGTCGTTCCATGCGAAACTAAGCGTCTCAAGCTGATGTTTCGTCAGCATGATCTTCACTAGCTCGTTGCTGCTGGTTTCCCGTGGCGTCAGTTGATCGTCGAGAAGGTCGGCGAGAATATCGGCCATGTGGTTGAGGCAGCAAATATCATGCTCCAGGTTTCGGAAGGCGCCTATGATTTCGGCGTCGTTGAGAACCGTTTTCGGCATAGCTTCGCCAGCGGCCGGAGTCGTGTTCGGCATTGTCTTTCTCCAAAATGTAGGGGTGGAGATCGGCGCAGTGCGCCGGTCGCTGGTTAGTTGCAGTTCCGGAAGTTACGGACTGCGGTCTTGAGCCGGCGTCGCGCGTTCACCTCATTCTTCTTTGCATAAGCGCGGTTTTGATAGGCGGCGCTGGTGTCGCTCATCATTGCTTGCCAATCGTCACTGTCGCGTTCGACGTGCTCAATCCCTCGCGTTGCCTTCCAGTCGGCGTAAGCTTCGCGCAGCACCTGCTTTTTGGTGGTGGCGCAAACTTCGTACGCGTCGAGTTCGATCGCGCACTTCGCCACGGCCACCATTAGGTGGATTTTGCGGGTGGTAAGTGGTGGTTCCATGTGAACTCCATCGGTTAAGATGGAATGAGCATATTCGTATTCGAATTTCGGTCAACAAAAATATTCGAATACGAATGTCGTTTATTCGAATTCGCTCCCGTCGGAGGGTTCCAGCTGGCTCGGAGCTAGGCGTGCTGTGTACAATAGCGCACATAACTGGACACCTATAATTCGAGCATTATTATCAAGCATCCTGCCTTCGCTATCGACCTCAATTGGAAGCAGATATCGCTTTGCCATCTTTGAGATGGGCCACAAGGCGCCTGCGCCTGCCCCGCTTCTGGCTCTTGAGGGCGCAGACTTATGAAATTCTACGAGGTACAGAGACTCTCTGCCGAGTTCTTTCTTTGCCAGTATCAAAGGGTGCATAGGCCCGATGTCATCGACGCGGTCGCCTGGGCCAAGAGTGGCAATAATTAGGGTTATGGAGTCTGGTTCAGGTGATATCCTGCTGTCCGGCACATAGTCGTAAGCCTTTAATACTCTGTCTTTCCATGCGTCGTGGCAGGGGAACGTCACCTCAAATCCCTGTGACGGCTCGAGGGCGGCGCCGTCTCTAAAGCTTCCAACAAGGGGAGCGCGCGCCATGAAGAGCTTTGGCTCAGGTTGATCAGGGTCGCGTTCCCAGATCAGCCTACCCTCAGTGAACTGGATATTCGGGGCTAATTCAGCGATTTTTTCCAGCGTTTCGAGGCGAGGGACCTCGCGGCCAGCTTCCCATTTCGAAACGCTTCCCTGAGACGCGCCGAGAGCTTGCGCAAATTCAGCTTGGCTCATTTTTAGAGACCGTCGCGCCGAACGGATGGATTGTGCAACGTAAGAATCCAATGGGGCAACTCCTTACTAGATATCCCTTATGAGAGCACATTCTAGCGCGAATACGCTACTTGTTTATTAATTCGTATTCGAATATATTCGCGAATATGAAGCCAATCGAATTTGTCCGAACCAAAGTTTTTCAGCAGACCCAAGCAGCGTTCGCAAAGCTTGCGGGTGTGTCACAGAGCACTGTGTCGAAATGGGAGGCAGGCACTCTGGCTCCATCGCAGGAAGAAATGTCTCGAATCCGTTCGACTGCTATCCGCCTGGCGATCGAGTGGGAGCAAGAAGCGTGGCAGGATGAGTGGTTTTTCGTCGTCCCAAAGGAACTTAGACAATCGAGGGCGACGGCATGAAGAGTTCTACCGAGGAACAAACTGCCGCCTGGGAAACCTATAGGGCGGCCAAAGTGAAGGCGGATGCGTCCCTCGACTTCAGAGACGGACGAATCGCGGCACTGGCCTGGCAGGCCTTCGCCGCCCTCTTCGTCGAGGCGGCATCAGTCGAACCACTTCGCCATCCCAAGGTGACGGTTCTCCCGGGAAGCAAATCGCCCAGTCCGGGAGGGCGACGGTCTTATGAACGATGAGCTCGACGTGCAATGCCTCCCGTACATGCCTCTGCAGATCGAGCGCCTTCGGAAATCGAAGGCTTGGCTCCGCTGCAAACGAAATCCCGAAATCGCCTTCTACATGGTGAACCTTTGGATGCGGGCCTGGCACGAGATCCCCGCCGGCAGCATCGAGGACGATGACGACGTTTTGGCCGATGCCGCCATGTGCTCGCCTGACAAGTGGGAAGAGCTGAAGGACGATATCCTGAGGGGCTGGGATCGCCACGACGGACGCGTGTGGCACAGCACTGTCATAGAGATTGCGACAGAGGCTGTCGGCAAACTCCGCATGAACAAATCGCGCACTGCGGCAGCTCGGGAGGCGCGAGAACTTCAACGTCAGTCTTCTGTGACAGGTACTGTGACAGAGAATGTCACTGACTCTGTAACAGAGCACGAAGGGAAGGGAAGGGAAGGGAAGGGAATAGAAGATAAAACAACATCTGACGATGTTGTTGCCGCCGCTCCTTCGATTTCTCAGGTTTTTGCCTTCGAAACGCAGTCTATCCGGCTCACGACTGCTCAGTTGGAGCAATGGCGGAAGGGATTCCCGCATCTTGCCCTCGAGGCGGAGCTTTTGGCATTGGACGAATGGGCGGGTACCAAAGGCAATCGATGGTTCGCTGCCGTCAGCGGAGCATTGGCGAAAAAAGAACGAGCGGCGGTCGATCGCGTCAGCACTGCCGCAGCGGTTCGCGATCGAGGAGGCGGCCGGCGGCCTGATCCCCGAATATGAAAACCACCGATCAGATCCTCCGAGAACACGGAATCCGGCTCAAGCGCATTGGCGCCGGCAACCAGAAAACAACCTGCCCCAAATGCTCGTCGAACCGGCGCAACAAACGTGAGCCCTGCCTGTCGGTCCGGATCGATGCTGAGGGCGTCCAGTTCAACTGTCACCATTGCGGCTTCCATGGAGGCGATTTCTTTGACCAACACTCTCGGCCCGGCGGGCGCACTGGCATTCCAAAACCGGCAGATCGACCCTCAAGTCGCCGTTCTTTCCGGAGCCTATACGGGTAGGGCCGTTACCGGCGCAGATGGTCAAACAAACGTCGAGCCGGATTTGTCCGGAAACATCGTCGTCTTCCCGTTCATCGATGGTGGCCGGCCGGTCGGAGAAAAGTACCGGGCGCCGGGAAAGAAGTTCTGGCAGCGCAAGGGCGGGCGAAAGACCTTCTGGAATGCCGACTGCATGGACGATACGGCGCTTGAGGACGGGCATAAGACGCTCATCATCACCGAAGGCGAGATCGATGCACTCACTGCAATCGACTGCGGCTTTCACACGACGGTGAGCGTCCCGGACGGTGCTCCGCCTGTTAGGGAAGGGGAAGATCCGGAACAGCTCGACGATGCGGCACCCGATGATGACAGCCATGGGAAATTCGAATTCGTCTTCAACAACCGGCATCGGATCAAACGCATCAAGCGGTTCATCCTGGCTGTCGACAACGATCCGCCCGGCCGACGTCTGGCGGCGGAGCTGGTGAGGCGGCTCGGCGCCGCTCGATGTTCGTTCGTGAACTATCCCGAAGGCTGCAAGGATCTGAACGACGTCCGAATGCAGCACGGTGCCGATGCCGTCGTGCGTGTGATCACCGAGGCCAAGCCATATCCGGTGCGGGGCATCTACCTTCTTTCCGATTATCCGGAGCTCGACGAGCCGAAAACCTACTCGACGGGATGGCCCGACCTCGATCCTTACCTTCGGGTCTGGCTGGGCGAGCTGATGGTGGTCACCGGCATTCCAGGGCACGGGAAATCGACATGGACGATGAATCTTTGCGTCAATCTTGCCCGCGCCCACGGGTGGCGAATTGGTGTAGCTTCGTTTGAAATACCGACGGTGCCGGCGCTGCGCTTCAAGCTTCGGCTGGCAGCGTCAAAGACGGAAACCAAGCATTGGACGCGGGATCTCGTCGCCGATGCCGACGTGTTTATCCAGAAGCATTTTGTTTTCATCGATGCCGACCCAACCGGCGAAACCGACGATGATATGACGCTTGAATGGCTGCTCGATCGCGCTGCGGATGCCGTCATTCGCCACTCGATCAAGGTTCTGGTCATCGATCCGTGGAACGAGGTCGAGCACTATCGGCCGCGCAACGAAAGCGAAACCCAATACATCAACCGCGCGCTTCGGCAGATCCGAAAATTTGCTCTACGGCACGAAGTGCTCGCTATCGTAGTCGCGCATCCGACCAAGGATCTCGGCAAGGGCGGGGAAGCCAGGACGCCAACCATGTACGACATCGAGGGGTCGGCAGCCTGGTACAACAAGCCGGACCATGGCGTCGTGATCGATGTTCCCGATCCAGAGCTGAACGAGACGGTCGTGTGGGTCAAAAAAGCCCGGTTCTCGTGGTCGGGCCGCAAAGGCGATGTGACACTACAATACCTGCCGGAGATCGAGGGATATCAATCTTTGAACGGCTTCGCTCCGCTATGGAAGTCGGCCCGTGGGGAGCAGGAATACCAACCGCCAAGACAACCAAGATCCAACGCCTATCAGGGAAAGGAACACTAATGGCCGGCAAGAGGAAGCCGAAGGTCGAGCTGGCCTGGCAATCGAAAATCAAGGTCGAAACGGTCACCGTCGACAATCCGTTCTATTCCAAGGTTCACCAGGGCGTCGAAGCCAACCCGGTGAAGATCCAGGCCCAGATTAATATCCGCGAGAGTGCTATTGTCACGCTCGCTGCCAGGAAGCAGATCAACGAGGCGCAGCTCGCGGCGGCTACGCGCTTTAGGGCGCTCTACGAGGCAATGGGAGGGGCCGGGGTAGGATCGTTCGACTATAGCCGCGAGCCGGTCGACGGCGGCGGGTCCCGCGAGCCTCTGACTGAGCAGCAGATCCGCGCCGGCCAAGAGTTGAAGCGCTGCCGCGAAATCCTTGGCGTCCGAGCCTATGACATCATGAGCAAAGTTGCTGGCCAAGGATATGCGATCGGGGAGCTTGCAAAATCGCACCGTGAGCGCACCACGCTTGCAGATTATCTAAAGGACGGGCTCGATGAGATGGCCCGCAGCTGGGGCTATGAAAACCGTGGGACGAAGCGGAGGACGACCTAACTTCCACTTGCGCCGCTACAACGAAGCGGCTATAGATTATCTATAGTCGAGAATTGCGTGAGAAGGGGATGTTGGCGCCCCATCTATTCGGAGAGGAACGGCTTTCCTTGGCCGCTGATTTGGTCAAAGCCGGTCAAAAAACTCCGTGTCCAGTCCAACAGCTCCATCTGCTCTTTGACGTCGCCTTCTGCATTGTCACGAAGTTCGTAATAGGCATCGCGAAGCTTCTTGAGAAACCTATCGGTGAATGTCGGGTCGCTCTCGCTGAGAGTCTGGACGATGCACGTTGCGAGAATTGATACACCTACTTTTGCGCGGTGGAGGTCGGTTCGGTTGTCTGTCGCCATTTTGGTTTCCCGTCAAAGCATCGGAACGTTGATGAGCGGGAGATCGTGTGTGCCATTCGCAACGCTGATGGCCTGCTCAAGCACAGCTGCGCGCGAATCCAGAGGACGATGCCTTATCACCGCGGCAGCAGATCCCGTGATCTCGTACCTTCCACAGTTCGGGCACACGATCTGGTGCACATCCATGGTAGGCAGCATCTCTTCGGCCTCATCGCCACATATAAAACAGTCCATTATAGCCCCCGTCTTGGTCAAACGCTTCAATGGCAGTGATAATCGCCAGTTTTATGATTGGTATGGCAGCCATTCCGGTCGAGGCCGCCGCCGTGGGCGAAAGCGCTGATTGCAGACATAGCGAATACGGTCGCTGCTAGAGCGATTCTAATGAGTTTCATTTGTTGAGTTCCCCATCCCTTTACACACGCAATAGAGCATGCGCTTGCATCGCCGTCGAGGGGGTTCAACTACAAGTTTGTGGCAATGGTAAACGGCTTATCGTCTGCGGCCAGTCAGTCCCTCCGCGCTCCAGTTTGTAATTTGAGATAGCCGCTCGAGTTCGATGTCCATCAGCGTCTGGATTTCTTCCGGAGACTCGTCGACAAAAACCGGCCCAGCGTTTTCTCTAAGCAAGAACAGTTCCGTCTGATGTTTGTCCTCATCGGATCGCATCTGGATCACGGTGTCCATATTGATCCAGCGCGTTATAGTCCCGTCGATCAACTTCACGAACATCCCATCCTCCCTACGATGGCCACACCGACCCGAACGCGAGAATCTAGGGCCGGTTCCAACCACGTCCAGCTTGCCGCCGAGGCCGCGTCGCAAGCACCTCGATAGGAGAATTAAACATGGACCCCTCGATTGCTCCGGCCTCGCGGGCCGCCGTGGTGACGCCGAATGATACCGCCATCGTCGGCGCGCGGGCCCTTTATATCGGCACGGCGGGCGATGTGGCGATTGCGCCGCGGCGGGATATGGATCCGGTCATTTTCAGGAGCGTGCCGGCCGGCACGATCCTGCCGGTTCACGCCGCCATCGTGGCGCTGACCGGGACCACCGCATCCAACATCATTGCGCTGTTCTAAACGGCACGCATACCGTCCAGCCGATCAGAAGGCAGGAGAAAATGACAGGCAGACCCACCAAGTTCACGCATTCCGTTGCTGACATCATCTGCGAACGTATCGCTGACGGCGAAAGCCTCCGATCGATCTGCCGTGATGAGGCCATGCCGGCGAAGTCGACCGTCCTCGCCTGGCTGGCAGATGACGACAAGTCAGCTTTTCGGACCAAGTATGCGCAGGCGCGAGAGATCCAGGCCGACGGCTTCGTCGACGAGATGGTCGAGATTGCCGACGACGGTACGAACGACTGGATGGAGAAGAAGAGCGCCGACGGCGAAACGACCGGCTGGCAGGAGAATGGCGAGGCCATCCGCCGCTCACAGCTTCGCATCGGCACGCGCCAATGGATCGCCGAGAAGCTGAAGCCGAAAAAGTATGGCGCCAAGGTCGAGCTGGAACACGGCGTGACCGGCGAGGTGTCGCAGCTGCTGGAAGCTATCAATGGCAAGACCCGCGGACTTCCAAACGGCGGTTGACCAGTTTTCCGACTGGCGCTGGCGGCTGAACAACCTCTACTGGATCACCGACAAAGAGGGCAAACGCGTCCGGTTCGAAATGAACTGGGCGCAGATGACGTTCTTCGAGCAGATGCATTATCTGAATGTGCTGCTAAAGGCGCGCCAGCTTGGCCTGACGACCTTCATCCAGATCTTCATGCTCGACGCCTGCGTATTCAATCGGGATATCAGGGCCGGCACCATCGCCCACACCTTGGGCGACGCCCAGACCATCTTCCGCGACAAGGTCAAATACCCTTACGACAATCTGCCCGAAGCCATCCGTGATGCGGTCCCGATCCAGAGGGACAACCAAACGGAACTGCTGCTTGCGAATAACTCGAGCATCCGCGTCGGCACGTCGCTCCGATCGGGCACGCTGCAGTACCTCCATATCTCCGAATATGGGAAGCTCTGCGCCAAGTATCCGGAGAAGGCGAGGGAAGTCAGGACAGGCGCCCTCAACACGGTGCAGGCCGGGCAGCTGGTGTTCATCGAAAGCACCGCCGAGGGGCAAGAGGGGCATTTCTACAATCTCTGCGAAGACGCCCAGGTCAAGCATCGCCAGTCAACAGCGCTGACGCCGTTGGATTTCAAGTTCCATTTCTTCCCGTGGTGGAAGGAGCCGCAATACTCGATTGATCCGGCGGGGGTCATCATTACGGACGCCTTCGCCAAATATTTCGGCGGTCTCGCCGACCAAGGGATTGATCTGACGGACGGTCAAAAGGCCTGGTACGTGAAGAAGGCCGAGACGCAGCTCGGCGATATGAAGCGGGAATATCCGTCGTCGCCGGCCGAGGCATTCGAAGCCAGCGTCGAGGGTGCTTACTATGCCGACCAGATGGCGGTTGCCGACGCTGAGGAGCGTATAGGCATCTACCCGCATGTGGCCGGTTATCCGGTTCACACCATCTCTGACATCGGCATGGATGACACCAATAGCGTCTGGCTGTTCCAGGTGCTTCCGAGCCGGGTGAGGATGATCGGCTACTTCGAACACACCGGCACCGGCATGGATGGCATGCTGGATGAGCTGGAGCGGCGCGCGAACGAGCACGGCTATGTCTATGGCGTCCACAACATGCCGCACGATATCCGGGTGAGGGAGTGGACGCGCGGCGGCATGACCCGCATCGAGATCATGCTGCAGGAGGTCAAGGCGAGAAACCTCGGCACCGTTCGGAAGGTTGAGCGGGCTTATGTCCATGACCGCATTAGCGGCACCCGGCGCATCCTGGCGAAGGTCGAGTTTGACCAGGCGGGATGCGTCGACGGCATCAAGTGCCTGAGGAACTACCGTAAGGAATGGGATGAGGATCTGAGCGTCTTCAGGGACGAGCCGCTGCACAACTGGGCATCTCACGGCGCCGACGCCTTCGGTGGACTGGCAATCATCTTCACGGGTCTGGCGGCCGAACCATTGAAGCCTGAACCAAAGCCGCTGCCGACGTTCCAGACCATGACGTTCAACGATTTCGTCAACTCCACACCGACCTATAGCGAGCACGTTTGATGGATGACGAAGCCACGACATTGCCGGCCAGTGACCAGTACGACCTGGCAAAAGTCGGCGCGCACTGGCAGCAGGAAATCGAACGGGCGCAGCGCTATTTTAAGTCATGGTTGGATCGCTGCACGAAGATCGAGAAAATCTACCTGCAGCAGCAGGCAGACCAGACGAGCGCAGCCAAGCGTCGTTTCCCCATGCTATGGGCGAACACTTCGGTTCTCCAGCCGGCCGTATATGCCCGTGTGCCTCAGCCCGTCGTCGAGCGTCGGTTCAAGGACTCGCAGCCGGTCGCGCGCATGGCGTCCGAACTGGTCGAGCGCAATCTGGCGTTCACCGCCGATGACGCGGATCTGGATTCGGTCATGCGGGCGGTTCGGGATGACTTTCTGCTCTGCGCCCGCGGAACCGTCTGGCTCCGCTATGAAGCGGACTTCGAGCCCATCGACATGGGCGTCGAGCCTTCGGACGCTGCTGGTGACGGTTTCCAGGGTGGCGGCATGGGCGACAATGGCCCGGGACTGGAACAGATCACCGACGAACGGGTCTGCATGGACTACGTCCACTGGTCCGACTTCCTGCACTCGCCCGCAAGGCGCTGGAAAGACGTCACGTGGGTAGCGCGCCGCGTCCCGATGACGGACGACGAATTCGACAAGCGCTTTCCGGAGGGGCGGGCAAACCTTGCGGCCAATGGCGCCGGCTCCAACCACGGCACCAACCAGACCGAGCGGGCTCAGAACGAGGGCAAAACCAGTGTCTGGGAGATTTGGTGCAAGACGGAAGGCTATACGGTCTGGATTGCCGAGGGTGCGCCTGTTGCTCTTGAGGTGTCCGAGCCGCCGCTGAAGCTGACGCGCTTCTTCCCATGCCCGCGGCCGGCATTCGGAACGCTGTCGACCGGGTCTCTCATCCTGGTCCCGGATTACGTCTACTATCAGCAGCAATGCGACGAGATCGACACGCTGACTAGGCGCATCAACAAGCTGACCGATCAACTCCGGCTGAAGGTGTTTTATCCATCTGGCGATGGATCGGTATCGCCGGCGATCGAGAAGGCCATGCGTCCGGAGAACGACACCGTCATGGTGCCGATCCCGGAATGGGCAGCCTTCACCGATAAGGGCGGCTCCAACGCCATCGTGACGCTTCCGATCGATCAGGTTCAGAAGGTCATCGTCGCCTGCATCGAGGTCCGCAAGCAGCTCGTCGAGGACGTTTATCAGATCACCGGCATCAGCGACATCGTTCGCGGGGACACCCAGGCGTCCGAGACAGCAACAGCGCAGCGCATCAAGAGCCAATGGGGTTCCATCCGCATCCGCGACCGCCAGGCCGAACTGGCACGCTTTGCCCGCGATGTCGTCAACATAGCTGGCGAGATCATCTGCGATCAGTTCCAGCCCGAGACGCTGATGCTGGTCAGCGGCATTCAGCTTCCGACTACTGCGCAGAAGCAGCAGGTCGAGATGCAGATGCAACAGCAGCAGATGATGGCGCAACAGGCAGCGGCGCGCGCCCAGCAGATGGGCCAGCCGGCGCCGCCGCCGCAACCGCCTCAGCTGCCGCCCGAGATCCAGCAGTTGATGCAGCAGCCCACGATTGACGAAGTGTTGCAGCTACTTCGGAACGACAGTGTGCGCGGCTTCAGGATCGACATCGAGACGGATTCGACCATCGAGCCCGACGAGGACGCGGAGAAGCAGCGCCGCATGGAATTCGTGCAGATGGTGGGCGGCTTCATGCAGCAGGCCGGCGCCATCGCGCAGCAGACGCCGATGCTCGTCCCTGTGATGGTTGAGACGCTGTTATTCGCGGCGCGCGGCTTCAGAGCCGGACGTCAGCTTGAGAACACGCTTGAGCAAGTAGGCGCACAGCTTTCGCAGGCGGCAACCGCTTCAAAGGCTCCTCCCGAGCCGACGCCCGAGCAGATGATCAATCTGAAAACGGCGCAGGTGAAGGCCGGCGCCGAAGAGAAGAAGGCACAGTTGAGCGTAGCCCAAGCGCAAATCGAGCATCAGACCACGGTGGAGCAAGCGCGAAGCGACATGGCGGCCCAGGCGCTCCAGCAGTTCCAGCAACAGCCGCCGGCGTACCAGTGAATGAGGGAAGCATGAGAGAACGATATTGCCGTGTCTGCGGCAGCTGGCACCAGCTCGACAAGTGGCCGCACAACTGCATGCCGGTGAAGAGCCAGGCGCAGTCGGATCTGCCGGCGCCGCACTTCGTCAGCGACAACATCGATATCCAGTCGATGCACGACGGACAGCATTACACCTCGAAAGCCAGATTGCGTTCTGCCTACCGGGCGGCCGGCGTGGTCGAGATCGGCAACGAAAAGCCGCAGCCGATCGAGAAGCCGAAGACGGACCGCCAGGCGATCCGCAACGAACTGCGGCGGGTTCACGCCGAATACAACGCCTGAACGGGCATCAATCCCCGAAATAGGAAACATTCGACATGGAAGACCTGATTAACGAGGCCGGCAACGGCGGCGAAGACCTCGGCACGTCCAACGACAAGCCGTTGAGCATCCGCGACAGCCTTAAAGCAGCGCTCGACAGCACAGAAACGGGAACGACATCCGCTGGGAGTGACCGACAGCGCGACGAGCATGGACGCTTCGCGCCGAAGGATGGGGACAAGGGTGCTCCTACCGCTGCTACGCAGGCCGTGGCAGCAGCGCCGAAGCCCGGAGATGCACCGGCAGCAGCAAACGCCGCCTCAGCAGCCCAACAGGCGGCTCCTACCGCCGCTCAGCCAGCCGAGCAGCAGCCGTCTGCGCACCGTGTGCCGCCTGGCTGGTCGCCTGAGGCGAAGGCCCAGTTTGCAACCTTGCCGCCGGAAGTCCAGGCAGCAGTCGCCAAGCGAGAGCAGGAGGTCGACAACGGTTTCCGCGTCCTTCAGGACTATAAGGGGCTCGAGGAATTCACGCCGATCGTAAGGCAGGCGGGCACCACGCACGCCGATGTCATGCGCAAGGCGATCGACTGGGAGACAGCGCTCCAGCGCGACCCCGTCAATACGGTCATTCACGTCGCCAACATGGCTGGCGTCAACCTTCGCGCCCTTGTCGCAGGTCAGCAGGATCAAGTCCTGCAGCGCCGGCCGCAACAGGCCCAGCAACAGCCAACGCCTCAGCCCGTCAATGTCGAGGCCACGGTTGAACAGGTACTCCGGAAACGAGACACTGAAACTCAGGTCAATGCCTTCATTTCCGATCCCGCAAATGTGCATGCGGAAGCCGTTCTCGACGACATGGTCGCCCTTATCAGCGCGGGGCGCGCATCGTCGCTCAAGGATGCCTACGATGCAGCGTGCTGGATGCGTCCCGATATTCGCCAACAGCTGATCAGCCAGGCTGCACCGGCGGTGAACCCAGTCCAGGACCAGACTTCCCAGAGGGCAGCAGCGGCAGATCAAGCCCGCCGCGCCTCGCGATCCATCTCCGGTTCTTCCGCACCAGGTCCAAGCCAGGGCGCGGCCTCCGGTCAACCCACATCCATCCGTGACTCGCTCCGCACTGCTTTGCACGCTGCGCGCGGTCAGGTTTGATCAAAGGAAAATGATCCATGGTTTCCCCAAACCTCTCTGAAATCGTGACGACGACCCTGCGGAACCGCAGCGGCGTCGTTGCCGACGACGTGACGAAGAACAACGGTCTTCTGTCTCGTCTGAACAGCCGCGGCCGCAAGAAGCCCGTCTCGGGCGGCCGCACCATCGTCCAGGAACTTCAGTACCAGGAAAACAGCACGTACAAGCGCTATTCCGGCTACGAGATCCTGAACGTTCAACCCTCCGACGTCATCACCGCTGCCGAATACGACTACAAACAGGCAGCCGTTGCCGTCTCGATGTCCGGCCTCGAACAGCTGCAGAATTCCGGCGAGGACGCTGTTCTTGATCTGCTCGAACAGCGCGTCGAGAATGCCGAAACGACGCTGAAGAACAACATCGCCCTCGATTGCTATTCCGACGGCACGGCGGACGGGGGGAAGCAGATCGGCGGCCTGCAGCTGTTGGTCTCGACGTCTCCGACCTCGGGCACCGTCGGCGGCATCAGCCGGGCGACGTGGGGTTTCTGGCGTAATCAGAAGTTCTCGGCGTCGGCGGATGGCGGTGCGGCTGCATCGACAGCGAACATCCAGTCCTACATGAACCGGCTCTATATGAGCTGTGTTCGCGGTCCTGATGCACCTGATCTGATCATCGGCGACAACAACTATTTCCGCCTCTACTGGGAGTCGCTGCAGGCAATCCAGCGTATCACCTCGGCGGACAAGGGCATGGCCGGCTTCCAGTCGCTGCAATACATGGGCGCCGACGTAATTTTCGACGGCGGCTTCGGCGGCGGTGCTCCGCTCAACCAGATGTTCTTCCTGAACACCAAGTACCTGTTCTACCGCCCCCACCGCGACCGTGACATGGCGCCGATCGGCGACGAGCGCATGAACACCAACCAGGATGCCTTCGTGCAGCTCATGGGCTTCGCCGGCAACCTCACCATGAACAACGCCTTCCTGCAGGGCGTGCTGTTCGCCTGATCGTCAACGAAAGGATCAACTCCCATGACTATCGCAACGTCTCAGACCGATCGTCTTGGCGCGAACCCGTTCGTCGTCGATGGCCCGATCGTTTCCGGCTCCGGTATTCCGGGCCCGAACTTTGCCCTTGGGTCCGTCTCCGGCGGATCGAAGGAGTCCGAGTGGGTTTACGTCAAGCTCGTCCTGGCGTCGACCACCACGCTCCAGCCCGGTCAGTGGTTCCAGTGGGATCGGGATTACACTGCAACGCTTCTGACCACGGCTGCAGCTGTTGTCGGCAATCGTTGCGGCGTCTTCGCCGGGGCAAACCAGGCGCCGACGCAGTCCGGTGGCCCGGCACAGTCGATCAGCCTTGTGGCCGGCACCTATTACCTCTGGCTGCAGCGCAACGGCCAGGCTCCGGCTCTGGTGACCACGGCAACGGCGGCCCTCGTCGTTGCTGAAACCACGGCGACGGCCGGTCTTGCGAATGCTCCGGCATCCGCGACCGTTTCGTCGAAGGCGATCCAGGGCGTCAACTTCACGGCCGCAAACCAAACCTTCACGGCAACGACCGTCAGCGGTTCCGCTGTGCTGACATCGCTTGGTGGCGTTACCTCAGAAGGTGGGCCGTTCATCGGCGCTGCCATCTCTGGCACCGGCATTCCCGGTTCCACGACCATCAGCTCGATCACCTACACGCCTTCTGGTGTGGTCCAGAGCATCACCATGTCTGCCAACGCCACGGCCAATGGCACCGGCATCACAGTGACGGCGACGGGCGTGCTCGAGGCGACCTTGATGCGGCCGTACCTGTCCAAGGTGAACTAAGGAGAGCGTGATGTCCCTGAAAAGTGAGATCGAGAAGAAGATTGCAGCCGACCGCGAGGCCGGCCGCGAAATCCCGGTGGTGATCGAGGAACTGATCCTGATGATCACCGATAAGGTCGATAAGCCGGCCGCTCAGAAGGCCCCGGCGAAGACTGAGAGCAAATGATCAACGGCGGGCGCTTCGGCGCCCGTTTCCTTTCCCCGCCATCAACAGCGAGACAATCACCATGACCGATAACAAGGGCGTCTACGCCTCCTTCAGCATCGAGCCCGTCGAACAGCCGTTCCTCACGGAACAGGAAGGACGGCCGATTTTCAAGGACACGGAATTCGTCACCATTTTCATCGCTGGCGACAAGCACACGGAAGTTCATCGCGTTGCGACAGAGCACGACAAAGAGCGGTTTTCGGAGACCTACAAGCGCTTCAAGGACGGTGCCGCGGCGCGCGAACAGCTGATCGGCACGCCGCTTTCGCAGTGGCCGTATCTCAAGCCGAGCCAGATCAAGGAGCTGGAGGCGATCAACGTCTATAGCGTCGAACAGCTGGCCGCTCTTTCCGATACTGCCAAGCAGAAGATCGGTATGGGCGCGAACGAGCTCGTGGCGGCCGCCCAGGCTTTCCTCACGACTGCCAAGGACGCCAGCGCGGCGTCCGCGTTCGCCGCTGAGAACGAACGCCTGAAGGATGACGTCAAGCGCCTGCAGCAGCAGATCGACGAAATGGGTAAGCGTTTTGAAGCCCTTGCCAAAGAACAGGGCGGTTCCGGCCGTCGCAATGCAGCAGCCTAAATCGGAGATCCGCGCATGTCGCTGTTGTCGATCATTCAGAATGTATGCGCGGAAATCGATCTCGATCAGCCGACGGCGGTAATGTCCTCGGCTGATCCGCAAATCAAACAGTTGCTGGTTCTTTCCACCCGTGCCGGCCGTGATCTGCTGAAAGATCATGACTGGTCGGCGCTGACGACAATCCGGGATTTCACGGCAACCGGAGTTATTCCGGAGCCGACCGAGCCACCGGCGGATTTCAAGCGCTTCGTTGCCAACTCGATGATCTGGAACGTCTCGCGGCTGTGGTCGCTGAATGGCCCGGTCGAGCCCGCGGCATGGGACCGGCTCAGGATACTTAATTCCAACCCGGTGCCGCAGGTCTGGCGCATGCTCGGGGACAAGCTGGCGTTCTTCCCGAATGATGCGGGGGAAACCCTTCGCTACGAGTACGTCTCGAAAAGCTGGATCGCGGTCAGCGGCGGCACGACCTACGCCGAGAATTGGGCGAACGACACCGACACGGTGCGTTTCCCGGAAGACCTCGTCGAGCTTTCCCTTATCTGGCGCTGGAAGCGCGCGAAGGGCCTGGATTATGGCGAAGAGCTGGAAAACTTCGAGCGCGCCAAGGAAGCGGCGGTTGGCGCCGATCGCGCCGCGCAGCCGATGAGCATGTCGATGCCGTACCGCGGCGAAGTTCCCGATAACTACTGGCCGGGCACCATCACAGTATGACCAGAAAACCAGTCCCCCCGAACGGGCGCACCGGCCGCGTCTCGCCCAGCAAAGACTGGATCGCGCCGATTGGCGGCTGGCGAACCGATGTCGAAATGGCAGATATGCCGAAGGACGCGGCCTTCCAACTCGATAACTTCTTCCCGGAAGCAAACCGGGTCCGCGCGCGATATGGGAATACTGCCTTCGCGACAGGCCTCGGCGCCTCAGTGCTGACGATCATCCCGTATGTCGGGGTTAGCAATCGTCTGTTCGCGGCTGCGGGCGACAAGATATTCGACGTGACCGCGGGCGGCGCGGTCGGGGCTGCTGTCGTAAGCGGGCAGAGCAGCGCGCGCTGGTCGGTTCAGCAATATACGAACCCTGCTGGGCAGGAATATTTGCGCCTCGTCAACGGGCTGGATTTGCCACTGCTCTATAACGGCACGACGTGGACGAACAACATTCTCGTCGGGACCGCGACGCTCGCCACACAAAACGTCGCGGTGAAGGCGGTCCAGTATACCCTCAGCTTCTTCGGAACCGGCTCTGTGACGCTCTCGGGAGCCTACGCGGGCGTTCTCAATGGAACGGGCGTTGGCAATCGCGTGACACTGACGTTTACGCCGGCGGCGGGCACGCTGACCTTGACCGTGGCAGGCTCGGTAACGAATGCCCAGCTGGAAACCGGTGCGACCGCCACGCCCTATGTCTCGTCGACGATGATCACGGGTATTTCCGATCCTTCGCTGCTGATCGCGGTGACGGCCTATCGCTCGCGCCTGTGGTTCATCGAGAAGAATTCGACCAATGTCTGGTATCTCGCAACGGATGCGGTGAGCGGAACCGCCACGGTCCTGCCGGTCGGCGGTAATATGAAATACGGCGGCACGCTGGTGGCAATCGGCGTCTGGACCATTCCCGTTTCGACCGGACTCCAGCAGTGCCTTGTCCTCATGTCTACTGAGGGCGAGGTGATCGTCTATCAGGGCTCCGATCCATCGAGCGCTTCGAACTGGAGCCTGCTTGGCACCTTCAAGCTCGGCCGGCCGCTCGGGACAGAACGTTGCTTCCTGTCCGTCGGCGCCGATCTCGCCATCATGACAACGGACGGGATTGTTCCGATCACCAAGGCTGTTCAGCTCGATCGCGGCGCGACCAGCCTTGGAGCGATTACCGCCAAGATTGGCCCGACCTGGCGCGAAACCGTGATGACGGGCGGCACCACGTCACAGGAATGGCAGCTGGCAAGCTTCCCGGCGCGACAGATGGCGATTGTCAACCTGCCGTCGTCTCTCGGGCCGTATCAGTTTGTGATGAATACCGAGACCGGCGCCTGGTGCCGCTTCGTCGGACTTGCGGCCTCCTGCTGGGCCAATTGGCAGGACCGTCTGTTCTTCGGCTCGAGCGACGGCACGGTTTACGAGGCCGAAGTTGGCGCCAACGACAACGGCGCGGCGATCGACGCTCTTATGGTCGGGGCGTGGAACCGGTACGGGGAAGACATGGCAACCAAGTTTTCCAAGCTTATCGGCGTGACCGGTCAGATTGGCGTTTCGACCCTGATGTATGCCGGCATGTCCTTCGACTATCAGGTGAAGATCCCGACGGCGCTCCTGTCGTCGGTGGACAGCAACGCCGCAGCCAAGTGGGGAACCGCGATCTGGGGCGTCTCGAAATTTCCCGGAACCTCGCTCGTCCGAAAGTTTGCAGCGGCCGGAGGTGTGGGTTCCGCCTTGGCGCCGACGATCCGGGCGCTGATCTCTGGAGCAACTGGTTCGGTATCCGAAGCTGCCGTCGTCGGCGGCTCGGTCCTCTATGAGAAGGGCTCTCCCATTTGATCGTCTCCGAACCTTGCGAGTATATCGCGGCGTGGGTCGGTGGCAATATCGGGGTTTCGTTCGAACCTCCCTATACTGCGCTGGCGCATATCGACCGCGGCCGGATCATTGCCGGCTATGTCTTCAATGTGTGGACGGAACATGACGTCGAGGTTTCGCTCGCTGCCGAGCGGCTTTCCGTCACGCTGATGCGGGAGGC
Source organism: Rhizobium sp. 268 (assembly GCF_036571585.1). Classification (NCBI taxonomy): domain Bacteria; kingdom Pseudomonadati; phylum Pseudomonadota; class Alphaproteobacteria; order Hyphomicrobiales; family Rhizobiaceae; genus Rhizobium; species Rhizobium sp. 268. The sequence goes on from NZ_JAPPSO010000007.1 coordinate 297,014, forward strand.
ATTCCGTTACGTGGTCGATCAACTCGGCTGCCGCCGTGCGACGTTCAGGACCCGCGCCGACAACATTCCTGCCCAACGGGCGCTGGAAAGGCTTGGCGCTCGTCTGGAGGGTCGCCAGCGGGCCTATTTCGGCGACTGCGACGCGCTGCTCTACGGTATCATGAAAGAGGACTTCCCCTATGGTCTCCACACCCAAGGCGCCTAAGGCCCCGGACCCGACGCAGACCGCGGCGGCGCAGACAGCGACCAACGTGGACACCGCGATTGCCAACGCTGGGCTGAGCCACACGAACCAGTACACGCCCGACGGCTCGCTGGAATACAAGCAGACCGGCAAAAGCACGATGACCGATCAGAACGGCAAGACATACGATTTGCCGGTCTATTCCGCCTATCAGACCTATTCGCCGGAAAATCAGGCGATCTACGACCAGACGCAGCAAACGCAGCTCGGGCTGGCGAAGCTCGCAAATGAGCAGACGGGCAAAATCTCCGGCATCCTGGGAACCAACGTCGATCTCAGCTCTGGGAACGTCGACAAATACGTCAACGACCACTGGCAGGGCGGATTCAACAACCAGTGGGACCGAGACCAGGCGAGTTTGGAGCAGAGCCTTGCCGACAAGGGCATCTCGATGGGCTCGGCCGCCTATGACAACTCCATGCGTGATTTTTCGACGCGCAAGCAGGCGGCGGCGGATCAATATCTGGGCGACATGTATTCGAATGCGCAGAATTCGATCCTGACCGAGCGCAACCAGCCGCTGAACGAGATTTCGGCGCTGATGTCTGGGTCCCAGGTCAATCAGCCGAATTACGTCAACTCCCCGACGACGCAACTGCCGACGGTCGACCAGGCGGGGCTGATCAATGAAGGCTTCAATCAGCAGATGGCGGGCTATAACCAGCAGGTTTCACAGAAGAATGCTGCGATGGGCGGTCTATTCGGTCTCGGCGGATCGCTGCTTGGCGGCTGGGCCATGTCTGATCGCCGGCTGAAGCGCGGCATCTACCAAATCGGGGTCACAGCATCCGGCATCCCAATCTACGAATACGAATACGTATGGGGCGGCGGCCGCCAAGTCGGCTTCATGGCCGATGACGTCGAGGCAATTGCTCCTGACGCTGTTGCTGAAGGTCCGGGCGGCTTCAAGATGGTCAATTACGCGGGGGTTCTGTGATGGGCTTCATATTCGGCGGGGACACCGGCCAGTCGCAGGCAGACGTAACCGACGCTCGCAAGCGCCTTGCTGCGGCAATGCTCCAGCAGGGCACGGACACGAGCCCTATCCAGTCGCCCTGGGAAGGTGCTGCACGCATGGCGCAAGCGCTTATGGGTGGTCTCGCCATCCGCAAGCAAGGCGACATGCAGCGCGCCGCCGATGCCCAGTATATGTCCGCGATCACCGGCCAGCCTTACACCCCGCCTGAGCAGCCCAAGGGCTTCCTGTCGTCGCTGTTTGGCGGGTCGAAGGAGACCGCACCCGGCGCAACTGGCTCGTCCATGCCGAAGACTGACGTTTCGGGAAATGTCGCGTTGCCCTCCACCGTGACGCCTGGCGGCCTCCCTGAAGTCTCCGACTATATCCGACAAGCGGCGACTGCCCGCGGCATTGATCCGAACATCGCGCTGCGCGTCGCCGGCCATGAGGGTATGAACGTCTTTGATCCGTCGAAACCCGATAATGGTGGTGACGAGGGGTCTTCGTTCGGGCCGTTCCAGCTTCATTATGCCGGCATGTCGAAGTCCATGCCCAACTCCGGCCTCGGGAACGAGTTCACGAATGCCACGGGCCTGCATGCGCGCGATCCGTCGACATGGAAACAGCAAGTCGATTTCGCGCTGGATTGGGCGCGTAAGCACGGCTGGGGGCCGTGGATGGGCGCGAAAGCCGAGGGCATCACCGGCATGATGGGGATTGGGGCTATGCCGCCCCAGCAGGAAGCGCAAGCAGCTGCCGTGAACCCCGGCACGCCGCCAACCGGTCCGATACAGCCGCCGCCGGTCAATCCTGCGCCCGCAGCCGCACAGCCACAGACCACACCGGGCGAAGTCGCAAGCCTTGACCCGACGATCGGCATTCCCATGCCGGGAGCAGCGGGGCAAATGCGCGTATCCGATCCGGCACAGGTCATGCAGCCTCAGGCAGGCCCACAGGCTGCGTTGCCGCCGTTGCCGGCCACCAACGTAGGTCCGACGCCAAATGTCGCTGGTGTGTCGTCTGTACTCGATCCTCAGTTGGCCCGGGCTCTCCGTAATGGCGACCGCTCCGGCGTCGGCATCGGTGGCGATGTTCCTGGGCCCGGATACTTTCCGCCGGCGCCGACCGACGGCGGCCAGCCCGCGTCCCCGCAGCAGATCGCTCAGGCGCAATCCGTCGGCAATCCGTCGGGGCCGGCACGTCTCGTCCAGGCATTGGACAGCGCCAATCCTCCGCAGGCACAAAACCCGATGGCGAACCCGCGCGCCCAAGCGCTGGTGAAAGCCATGACGGATCCGAATGCATCGCCGCAGATCAAAGCTATGGCCGCGCAGCAGTTACAGATCCTGACGAAGCCGCCTGAGTATGGGTTTGAGACGCTGCCCGATGGGACTGTGCTCCGTAGCGACCCGCGCACCGGTACGCTCACGCCCGTTTATCGCTCGGAAATGTCTCAGGCCGATCGGGCAAAGCTTGATTTCGATCGCGAGAAATTCCGCCAGGAGCAGGCCAACCGCAACACGCCAACGGCAGCCGAGCAGGCAAACATCGATCTTGAGCGGCAGAAAGCCGATTTCGAAAGAAACAAGCCGGTGGTCGTCCAACCGGGCGAAACGCTCTTCAGCCCAGGTCAGGAGCGCGTCGTCTATCAGGGCACCGGCTACAAGCCGGAAGACGTGTCGAACCTCCGCAAGGAAATCCAGGGCCTACCGACCTACAAGTCCTATCAGCAGGCTTTGCCGCCCTATCAGTCAATGATCGACACGGCGAAGACGGACTCGAAGGCTTCCGACCTGAACCTTGTTTACGGCTTGGGCAAGATCATGGATCCGAATTCGGTCGTCCGAGAGGGTGAAATGGTCATGGTCAACAACACTTCGAGCCTGCCCGACTGGCTTCAGGGCGCTATCAACAGCGTCAACGGTGGGTCTCGTCTCGAACCGGCAACCCGCACGGCGATCCTCAATGAGGCCCGAAGCCGCATGACGGCGTACCGCGGGGCGCTGGACAACGACATATCGCAGTATCGTGGCATCATCGGCCGGCGCGGGATGAACGAGGCCGATGTCTTGCCGACGCTTGGGGATATCCCGGAAGTGCCGAGCCTAATGCCGCCGCCGGCGGCTGACGTCGGTGCGCCGCCAGAAGGTGTCCCGGCCGATGTATGGGGCGCAATGACGCCAGCGGAGCGCAAGCTATGGCAGAAATGACACCGGAACAGCAGCGGGCACTGGCAATCGCGACCGCGCGTCTGAGGCTTCAGAAGCAGCCGCAGATGTCGCCGGGAGCAGATGGCTCGGCGAGCCCAACATCGACTTCGGCTGCCGCGCCACCTCAGACCGGCGAGGAGCTGCGAGCCCGAGTCTATGCTGATCTCGCCGCCAAGCGCGGGGCCACGCAGACGCAGCCGGCGGCTGATCGCTACGGACTGCCGGCCGACGATGCCCTTTCAGTCGCCAGGACGGGCGTCGGCGGCCTCATCGAAGGTATTCCGATCGCGGGGCCGATCATCCGCGGCGCAACCGAGCGGGCCGCGGCGGCGACACTCGCAGCCTTCTCGGACGAGACCTATGATCAGGTCATGGATCGGGTCCATGAAGCGAACAGAGCTGAAAAAGCAGCGAACCCAAAAGTCGACAAGGGGGCTCAAATAACTGGAGCCGTTGCCGGGACCATCCCGGCGGTTATGGCCGCCCCCGCTCTATTTGGAGCGGGCGGCGGGAGCTTGCTAGTCCGCTCGGGTATCTCTGGGGTGACGGGAGCGACACTTGGCGGGGCTGACGCTGGCGTTCGCTCCGGCGGTGACCTGGAGAAGATCAGGGACGGGATGCTATTGGGTGGCCTGTTTGGTTTGGGCGGTCCCGTAGCAGGCAAGGTCATTGGGGCTGGAGCCAGATCGATCGTTGACGCACTCCGTACTCGTGCCGCAGCGCGAATGGCCGGCATGGACCCGCAGGCATTCGGTTATTTTCGTCGCGCGGTGACCGACGACGGCCTAGACGCGTCGACGCTGCCGCGCAGACTGATGGAAATGGGTTCTGAGGCTATCCCCGCGGACCTTGGGCCGAACCTTCAGAAGCAGGCCGGTGCGCTTGCGGCAACGCCCGGCCCGGCGCAGACGACGATCCGGACCACGCTCGCCGATCGCGGCGCTGGCGCAAACGCTCGAATTGGTCAAACCATCGATGAGACGATGGGGCCGAACGTCGTTCCCTCGGAAGTCAGGGCCGGAATTGAAGCCAATCAGGATTCGTTCAGCCCTCTCTATCGCGAGGTCTTCAGGGGAGCCCGCCCTTACGACATGGCGCCGATAGCCGAAGCAATAGAAGCTGACATCAGCCGCCTTCGCGGCCCAGCTCAGGCCCGCTTACGGCAAGTCCGCGACATGCTGAATATTGCGAATTCGAATGTCCTTTCCAGCGATCCCGGAGTCATGTTTCAGACGCGGCAGGCAATCGATGGACTTCTGAAGACGGAAATTGATCCGAAGGCGATTGCCACGCTGGTGGAAGCCCGCCAGATGCTCGATGACGGCCTCACCCGCGCAGTTCCTCGCATTAAGGAGCTCGACGCAGGCTTTTCGGAACTCGCCCGTCAGGACGAAGCTCTGACACGTGGTCAGCAAGTCCTCGACAGTGGACGGACAGCGCCGCGACCCTCCGAATTGGCCGCAGAGGTCGAGCAGGGAGTTCAGCCGCAAGGGATGCAGATTGGACCATCTGCCGTCCCGTTGCGCTTGTCTCAGGGCGCACGGGCCGAGATTGACCGCATAGTCGGGACCAACTCCAACGATATCGCCGCCATGAGTAAGCTAATCAAGGGAGAAGGCGACTGGAACCGTGCGCGGCTTGCTACCTTGTTCGGCCCGGAGAAAGCAGAGCGACTGTTCAAAGTGCTCGATGGCGAGCGCATCTATGCCGATACCGCCAACACTGTAAACCGCAACAGCGAAACCGCAGCGCGTATTGCAGCTCAGAACGAGTTGGGTGGCGGCGCTGGCGGGAATTTCGGTGTGAAGGAAGCATTCAAGGCCGGCGGCTTCCTCGGTGCAGCTCGATCGGCCGCTATCGATAAGGTCGACGACATCGTCAAGGCGCTCATGTCGAGCGAGACCGGCAATGCGACGCGCCAAAGCCTGGCTCGGGCTCTTATCGGGGAGCAGCGTGAAAAGCTGGTCGAAGGGCTGATAAAAGCTCAGGGGATGGGAACGACGCCCGCGCTAGTCGATCCGGTTGTCAAAGCGTTGCTTTTGAACGCCGGAACCGCGCGGACGCGATGACGGGTCGACCCAGCAAATGAGCAAATAAAGGACGATCACAAACAGGGCGCCAACGATAAGGCCTCCCTCGAAGTCGTCACCGATTACATATCGAAGCGCGAAAACGCCGGACACGACCGCATACAGCAATGCGGTCGTCGCGATAATGCAGGCGATTTGCAAAACTCGGATCATGGCGCAACCAATACTACACCATTGACGGCCTCGCAATTCACGGGGCCTCTTCTTTTTGGAGAAGGTGAATGCCCAGAAACCCATCCACCGGCGTCTATTCGAAACCCGCCGGCACGTCTCCTTCGATCGGTCAGATTATCGACCCCGTTCCGTGGAACGCGCTGACAACCGATCTCGGAAACGAAATCACGAATTCGCTGCCGCGGGACGGCTCGGCGCCTATGACTGCGCCGCTCAAGTTGGCGGGCGGCACGGTATCGGCACCTGGCATCGGTTTCGCCTCGACGCCGCAGACGGGCGTTTATCTCAAGGGCGGTGGCCTGCTCGGCTTTACGCAGAACGGTGTCGATGTCGCATTCGATAATGATCTGGTTTACGCGACCAAGACTGGTGATTACACGGCACTGGCGGCCGATGACAACGCGGTTCACCGCTTCACGGCAGCCGCCACGCTCACGTTGACGGCGGCAGCCACGCTCGGTTCTGGCTGGCACTATGTCGTCATTGCGGACGGCGCAGACGTGACGATTGATCCGAGCGGGGCCGAGACGATCGATGGAGCGGCGACACTTGTCGTTCCGAACGGGTACTCCACGACCATCGTCTGCAGCGGGTCGGCGTTCTTCACCAACAAACTGATGACGAAGATCCTGACAAAGGCGGACAGCACGGCCGTCGGAAGCTTCATCGACGGCCTTCTGCTTTCAAACAATACCGGTGCACCAACCACTCACGTCGATTTTGCCGCCGGCTCCGCCAGGGCGGGGTCGAGCTTCGTTTCCAGCGCGGCTTCATTCACAAAGCGGGTAACCGGGACATGGGCAGTAGGGACCGGCAACGGTGGCCTCGATGCCGGCGCCGTCGCGGCAAACGCCACCTATTTCGCCTATGCGCTGCGCAAGGACGCTGACCTGTCGTTCGACGTGGTTCTCTCCACCTCGGCAACGATCGGCGGCGTGACTACGACCTTACTCACTGGCTTTACCCTCGTGAAATGCATCGGGGTGGTGCTGACGGACGCCAGCTCGCTTATCCGGGCCTTCGTGATGTATCCGAAGGACGAGTATACCTTCGTGACGCCGGTCAAAGATGCTGTCAGCGCCGCTATCTCTACGACTTCGGCGCTCCTGGCGCTGACAGTGCCAAATGGGGTGAAGGTTAAAGCCAAGTTGCGGATCCAATTTACATCGAGCGCAACAACCAACGCTGCGCTGATCCATGACCCAGCCCAAGGGACGCTGACCGCCGGTATCGGCAATGATGGCGGCATCGCGGGCGCGATCCAGGCTGCAAGCAACTATGCCATCGGCTCCGGCGATATCTGGACAAACACAAGTAAGCAGGTTCGGCAAGTATCCGGTGCGGCCGGCAACATCTGGGTGTGGACCGATGGCTTTCATTTCCCATGCGGGAGGAACGCATAATGCCCTACGTATCACGGTCGGCATCCGGCGCCATCAACGGCCTATTCGAGCAGATGCAGGAAGGGTTTGCCGAAGAGTTTCTGCCCGATGATAACCCAGAAGTGGTTGCCTTTCTCAATCCGCCGCCACCGCCCTACACAATCGGGGCCGATCTGCCTTGGGCGAGAATGACCGAAGACGGGGCCGAGCTTGTTCAAGATGGTATCGACGCAAGCCCGGTTAAAACCCGAAACATGATCAATAAGGCAACCTCATTCACCGAAGGGACTGACGCGTTCGTCAAGTTCAAGGCGATCATCGCGGCGGCCACATCAACATCCCAGGCCGGCGAGATCATGGGGCGCCAGCTTCCTTCCGAACTCGTCTCGTCCGAGGTCGAACAGGCATGATCCTCCGCTACATCCTCTTCCTCCCGATCAACCTCTTCCTCGTCGGGCTGGCCTATGTGCTCTCGCCCTTCCTCGCCGCATGGTCAATGAAGCGCGGCCCGGTTCTCCCCGGCCGCTGGCGCTGGTTCTCGACACTGAACGCCGATCTGGACGGCTACATTCCACAGAAGGTTGCAGGGTTCGATCCGTCCGCCAAGGGCTTCAAACTCTGGTGGCAGCGGACTCGCTGGACGTGGCGAAACCCGTGCAATGGCTGGCAATCCGAAGCGTTGGGCGTTGCTGATATCGCCTCTGCCTTCACCGTCAAGCGCGACGTTCCGCTGGCATTCGGTTTCTATCTCAAGCTCTGGCTTGGCTGGAACCGGGAGAAGCGGGGCGGCAACTACTTCCCTTACATGCTGCAGTGCGGCCTTAAACGCCGCCGATCACTCTAGGCACCCTTGCATTTCACATAAACCGTGTAGATGCGGGCAGGGCGGCCGTCAGATGTGCCGGTCTCGCTCACAGAGTCCTTTACGACGCGTGCGGAAGGGCATTGCGTCTTCTTATAATCGAGTGCGAAGCGTTCGCGGATTTGTTTGTCGTCCAGATCGTGCCCGACGATGTTGTGCACTTGGACAGCGTAGTCCGCTCCGGCGACCGGAGGGACGTCTACCCGGTCACCGCTGGTTTCCTGCGTCTGGCATCCTGCCAGCACGACCGGCAGTACCAGTAAAAGAGCCTTTGCTTGCATGATCGGGTCTCCTTCCCCAAAGCGGTTGTAGATCAGGAAGACATTCAGAAACAAGCGCGCCTCATCGGCCATCACCCACAATCTGGAGTTATCCATGCTCGTCCCTCACTGGCGGCGCGTTCTCGCGCGCTCCCTGTCGCTTTGGTGCGTCTATTTCGCGGGGCTCTTCGAACTGGCCCCGTACATCGTCCCGTATCTCGATGGCTACATCCCGCCGTGGCTGTCGATCGTCCTCCTCCTGCTTTCCGTCCCGGCTCGGGTAATCGATCAGAGGCTTTCCGATGGCAAATAGAATGAAAAAGGGTAGCGCGGTTGCTGCGATGGCCGTGGCGCTTGTCGGCTCTTTCGAAGGGCTCCGGCAAAACGCCTATCCCGATCCGGCAACTGGCGGCCAACCGTGGACGCTGTGTTATGGCTCTACCAACGGCGTAAAGCCTGGCGATTACAGGACCGTCGCCCAGTGCAAGGCGCTTCTCTCGCTGGAGCTCCAGAAATACGCCGACGGCATCGAGAAGTGCATCACGGTCCCATTGCCAGATGCGCGTTTCGTCGCCCTGACTTCATTCGCCTATAACGTTGGCCCCAAGGCCGCGTGCGGCTCTAGTGTCGTCAAACTGATCAACCAGGGCAAGACGGCCGAGGGCTGCGAAGCTTTGTTGAAATGGAATAAGGCCGCCGGCATCACCTTTCCGGGCCTGACACGTCGCCGGCAGAAGGAACGCCAGTTCTGCCTGGAGGGCATCTGATGCTCTCCATCATCCCCGATTTCATCAAGCTGCCGGCCGCTCTCGCCCTCGGCGCTCTCGTCACCTTTTACCCGGCCCGCTGGCTCGGGCAGTCCGAGGGCAGGCAAATGGCTGCGACAGCCGCCCTCACCAAATCCGTCCAGGTTCTGCGCGAAAGGAACACGATCGATGACGAAGTTTCCACTTCTGATGCTGCCGCTTTGTGCGCTGATCTCGGGCTGCCAGACGACCAGCAAGCAGAATGTGTGCGACGGGTTCTTTCGCCTGACGCCGAGCCTGCAAACCTCGGTGACCATCCTGAAGACCGATCGGCCGTTCGCAAATCAGATTGCCAGCCACAATAGGTTCGGCGCCTCTCAAGGCTGCTGGGAGTAATCGCCCATGAGCATCATGCTAGCCCTTTCCACCTCCATCACAAACCAGTGGGGGGGAGGCACCACGCCGATTTTCACTTTTTATGTGGATCCGGCAGGCTCTGACTCCAATGACGGCCTCTCGCCGGCCACCGCGTGGCAGACGCTGAGCAAGGTCAATGCGGCCACGCTCACGCCAGGCTCCTCGGTTCTCTTCAAAGGCGGATCGACGTTTACTGGTCAATTGACCCTCAGCGAGGGTAAGCACTTCGGCAGTTCCGGGTTGGCGACCACGTTCGGTTCGTATGGTACGGGCAACGCAACGATCCAGGCGGGCGTCAACAGCGACAACGGGATATCCGCCCTCAACCCGCACCACATCACCATTCAAGACCTGATACTGGTGGGCACGGGCAGCACTGTGAGCACGGGCACCGGCTGCGCGCTTACCAATGATCAGCTCGGCAGCACAAAGCTTGCTGGCGTTTCGCTCCTCCGCTTGGATATCAGCGCCTATGGCGTCGATGGAATTGCCGCATACACGGGTAGCACGGCTTACGCCGCCAACTCGGCTTCCGGTTTTAGCGGTTTGCTGATCGACGGGTGTACTGTCCACGACAACACCGGCAATGCCACGACCGGCACTGGCAACGGCATCACCCTACAGGGCCTCTATGGCCTGCTCAACTTTGCTGCCAGCCACACCAATTGCATCATCCGTAATTGCAAGATTTACAACAACACCGGCAAGGCTGGGCTTAGCCAGCACTCCGGCAACGGCGTCCTTCTCGGCCAGTGCTCCGGGGCGCTTGTCGAGTATTGCGAGGCCTACAACAACGGGGCCAACAATTCGAACGCCGCCGGCCCGGTCGGCATTTGGATGTACGACACGACCAACAGCACCATCCAGTTCTGTGAGAGCCACCACAACAAGACGGGTGTCGGCACTGCCGACGGCGGCGGCTTCGATATTGACGGCGGTTGCCAAGGCTGCATCATTCAATATTGCTACAGCCATGATAACTATGGTCCGGGTTATCAGCTCTACCAGTACAGCGACGCAGCAAATATCAAGACCCTTAGCAACAACCTCATCCGCTACAACATCTCGGAGAACGACGGGACGCAGGCACCCACGACCAAGGGTTCTGTCCATCTCGGGACCGCGGACCTTGCGCGTGCGAACACTGGCAACGCCATATTCAACAACACGCTCTACAGCAGCGTGGCGTCAGCCAACGGCCTCTACCTTGATAGCAACCCCGATAAATTCACGACGACCTATTTCGCCAACAACATCGTCTATCTGACCGGGGCAAGCACGAAGGTCATCAACTCGACACCAAGTGCAGTGCCGGGCATCTTGTGCATCGGCAACTGCTATTCGTCGCCGTCAACCTCCATCAAGTGGGGAGCCACGACCTATACCACCTTCTCCAACTGGCGAACTGCGTTCCCGACGCAGGAAACGGTGGCCGGCGCGGCAGTGTTCAAAGCTGCTAACCCAACTCTGGTGGGGACGGTGCCCGTGGGCAATATCAACGGTTTCAATTCCGCCCTGCTCGGCGCCTACAAGACGCAAGGGGCTTCGGTCTGTCGCAACGGGGGGCAGAACCTCAATAGCCTCTACGGCATCACCGTGGGATCGCAGGATCTCTACGGCAACGCGATCCCGCAAGGGCTTTACGATATCGGCTGTTTTGAAAGCGCATAAGATACATGACATCGAACGACGACATCCTTCACAAGCTGGGCCACCTCGAGGGAACCCTTGCTGGAATCCATGAAAGCGTTGCGCTGCTCCGAAAGGATGTAAGCGACGAGAAGGCGAATGCTCATGAAAGCAGGGCCGTTATCCATCGGCGCCTCGACGAGCAGGGGGCGCAGATAAATCTTCTCGATAAGGCCGTGGTGATAAATGCCGGCGTGGACGCCCAGGTTCGAGATGAACTGAAAAGCATCAAGGAGACGGTGCAAGAAAACCATGAAAGCATCCAGCCAACGCTGGAGGAGTGGAAGAGGCTCAAAACCCTCGGCTATGGGATCTCAGGTCTGATTGCCTTCGCCGGCCTCACGATCGGCGGGATAGTCGCATCTGCCAGCGATAGTGCTGTAACCGCTCTAAGGCATTGGCTCAAAATAAATTGATCAAGAGCACCAGTCGTTCCGGTGCTTCGGACTCCACGACTTGGCGAAGCGCTCCTTCAGCAGGTTCTTTCCAATTTCTTCACCATTTGCTCTGTAGATGTTCACCAGCGGCCGGTGTGTTTGTGTCTTGTCCACCGCGCCGCTCCATTCGATCCGCAAGCCCTTTTCAGCCAGCAGCTCTTTCAGCCCACCTTGGCGATCAGCGCCAACTTCCGTTCCTTGATATACTTCGCATAGTATCCGATCTCGGGCGGGATACCCGGCCGGTCTCCTTTAGTGGGATGCGGCGACATCTTCGGAATGTACGATTGTATTCGCCCCAGGCCGAAGTTTCATTTTGATTGATCATCATCCTGCATGGTCGGAGTCGCATTGCGCTGGACCGGCTTTCCTTCAGTCGGCGGCCTCACCGGAATGTGCAAAGCCGTAATGTCTGGCGTATAGGAACGATGGCAGACCCATCGGTTCTCCATGCTCAGACATGAACACAGCTCGCCCAGCGGGGCGTTTCCGTAAGGGGAGAGAACCCGAGGCGGTGGACCGCATGCCAAGGCGCTCGCGTAGGTGCAACAGAAAGCGCAGAGGACGATAAAAAACGTGCGGATCGTTTTCGTGCGCGAAATGGGGGAAGCCATAGGTTCCGTCCTTCAGATGTTTGGACCGATGCGGTTATCCCCGCAACTGGGATGTGTCGGGCCTTTCAGCGACACTGAGCCCTAGCAAGCGTCGAGCCAAACAGATCGGTAGTAGGTGACGAACGATTATTTGGTTGCTTTCCAGCTACTTAGGAGGAACATAAGGAAATTTATGGAAGACGAATGCGTGTCGCGGAGCCGACAACAGCGACGACGATGTCGCAAGTTCGTTGTAATGGTCCGACAAGGATAGCGCGGCTCAAGGCCTGCCCGTCGGCATCACCCACCTAGTCGGGGTTATGGACCGCAGCCGCATCGCCTATCCCGAATACGGTGGCGCCAAGAGGTCACGGGCGAAATCAAAAAAGGCCCGCCTAAGCGAGCCTTTCACTACGTGCTAAACGAAATGCTGGACCTAGTTTCCGCCGTCCCGCTGGTCGGAAGCACGACCTCCACAGCTGGAACCATCTTTCGCACGCTGCCACGAATGATCGCAGCTACCCGCAAAAGACTGTGTTGTCAGAGATGCTAAGACGATGAAAGCAGCAACAACAACTTTTGACATGTAATCCCTCCTAAGATGATTCGCGTTATGGTTTTACTGCATCGAGGTCGTGATTACACATACTTTTTCTTAAGTCAGAGCTTATATTCAAGCAAAACGCGGAATTGGTTATCGCGCCGTCAATGCCCTCAACAATAACTGTGACGCTTTTAGACACTTTGCTATCAGCCCCTTCCTGCCTAAAAAGCTTCACCCCGGGAAACATCCATGCCCGATCGCCATATTTCTCCGGCAATCATTGCGTCGAGCACCGTTCGCTGTCGCTTGGTTGGCCTGTGGGCATGCTCCGCATCATTCCGATGAGGTCCTCCATAAATTCTCTTGCCTGCTCACGCCCGCAGTCGTGAACCGGCGAATGGTGGTGCATGCAGGTGAAGAACCGGCCTTCTTCACCTGCATGCCTGCGGAACGTTGGCAGCCACCGCTGTTGGGGTGACAGTGGCGCAGATGTCGTCGCGCCTTAAACCAGCGCGCTTGATCGTGCGAACCCCTACGCAGATAATGCTTCCGGTAAACCGCGGAAATCCGATCTCGCCAAGGGCCAGCGCCGCGCTTCATTGCCTGGCGTTTGCATCCAGCTTGGCGCATTCGACCGACAAGGGCTTGCTCATCACCCTGGAGGACCTTCAGGAGCCTCACTACGCGTGTGCGACACTGTTTTTCATCTTTGTCAGTTCGACGACATACCCCGGGATTTCTTCAACCGCCATTTATCTCTCTAAGTACCTGCGGCAGTAACCGATTTCGTGTTCCGCCATCTCGCTGCTCAATTGGCACGACGCTTGCTGGAGTTTCTGGAGCTGCGGCAGCGACGCCCGCAGCTTGGCGCCTACAGAAAACTAGAAGGAAGCAAGATAGTGTTTAGCTTTCCGCGCAGCCTGCGAACGCTGGTAACCACGGTAGTCATCCTTTGCGAACTGTCGAAGGCGGCCGCGGCTCATGTGATTGATCACGATAAGGTGCAAGGGTTTCCCGACAGCGCCACCAACAGCTTGCTCAAGACCTTCCAGCCCTTCCTCAAAGTCTTCAACGGCTGTGTCCCTTTCCCGGCCGTTGATGCCGCCGGAAACGTAAGCGGTGGTCTAAAACCCTCGGGTGCGATGGACGGCCATTGCTCGAAAAGCACCGGACAGGTCTACGGCCGAGCGCAAATGTTCAGGGGCCAGTGCGCAAACATGTACGCTTGGTACTTTCCCAAGGAGCAGAACGTCGACGGGCCCGGCAACCGTGGGCACCGGCATGGTTGGCAAAACATCATCGTCTGGACCGAGACTTGTAACACCCAGGCACGGGTCATCTCGGTCAGCTACTCGGCCCATGGGTTTTACGATCAGTCGACAACTCCGTTCATGAAAGGAACACATCCGCTGGTAGGCTATCAGCGCGACCCATTCCCGCTCAACCCATCGCTCGTTGATACTGATATTCAAGGCGGGATGCAGCCTGCGATCAGCTGGTTCGACCTGACACCCGAAGCGCGGAACACACTTGAGACCTACGACTTTGGTAAGGGGGTGCCGTTCAACGAGTATAACTACCTCTTCAATCTATCCAAGGGCCGCCTGTAAGTAGGCGGCAAGGCAGAGGCTTCTCCGTCTCTGTCGTCCGCAGAACAAACCGAACGACGGGGCTTCTGAGAAGGTGGCGATAAACGGTTGTTGCTTCTGTTAGCAGCTAACGCACCTCTGCCCCGCTTATTATCGTGCATAGATGCCGGGAATCGCGTACCGGTTGTCGAAACTGGGAGGATACTTTGACAATTTGCATTGGCATCAAAGCGAACGAGTGCATAGTCTTCGTGGCAGATAGCGCTACGTCCCTTGCTTCGCTTGGACCCAACGGGGAGCCGATTGTAAACAGGGTCTATAATCATGCGGACAAAGTTTTCAATCTATTTCGAGGTCAGCCTATCGTCGCAATGACGTGCGGCTTGGGGAACTTTGGCACAGAGTCCATCGCGACAATCACAAAGGCCGTCCGGCGCAAGTTGATGTCCGGAGAGACGCCGATCAGTAGTGAAAATTACACGATCGAGAACGTAATTAACTACTGTTACGACGTGTTTCTCGAAAAATTCAACGCTCTCGATCCCGGAATTCAGGCCAGCACAACCTTCGAGTTTTTCGTGGGAGGGTTTTCGCACGACAACGGCGGAAACGAGGTTTGGAAGTTTGCTTTTTCCAAGGGGCAGGTCCTTCCTCCCGCCTGCATATCCAGCGTCGACCAATGCGGGATCATCTGGGCAGGTCAGCCCGAGGCGTGTGTCCGGCTGGTGCTCGGGATATCGTCTCAAACCATCAATGTGTTGAAAAACGCCGGCCTTGACGACGCGCAAGCTTCGCAACTGGTTCAAAATCTAATACAGGCATCAGAAGCTCCACTGCTGGAGCCCTCTATGCCTGTAATCGATGCGATCCGGCTGGGCGAATTTCTGGCACAAACGACGGCCTCGTTCGTTAAGTTTCTGCCTGGAGCCGACACCGTCGGTGGTGACCTAGATGTCGCCACGGTTACGAAGTATGAAGGCTTTCGCTGGATAAAGAGAAAACACTTCTATCCCAACCACCTAAATGGAGTGACGGACCATGCCAGCTGACGATAGGAAAGTGGCGAAATTGGAATCTCGGCCGATCAAGCCGATCTCGATGCCAGAATACCACTACCAGGATCATGTCTTAAGCGAGCATTTTTCCGCGGATTATACTCGAAAAGATCAGAAGGAGCCTGACCTCGATCTCAAGGGCGTTTCACTCAATTTGCTCTGATAAACCCCAGGAAGGAAACCCGCTTCGGCGGTTTTTTCGCCTGTCATTCACCAGTCGCTCGCTTGTTGAAGTCTTCTACAGCCCCATTGTATTCAGATGTTGCACTCTCGTTGTCGTCACGAGCCTTTCTTACGGCGGCCTCGGCTTCATCGTTGTTGCAGCCAATGAAACGCTCGACGTCGTCTTTGTAGGAGTCCATCTCCCGTTTGCAGCGATCGAAATCCCACTCATCATCAAACCCGCCGTAACTGCTTGCACAGGAGGGGGCGCTCGGCTCGGAACAGTAGGCAAAAACATCTGAACCGGAGAGCGTCGTCACCGCGCCGACGAGGGCGGCTATTGCGAGATTTCCGAAACGTCTCATTACCATCCTCCTGGGCGTGACATGGCACTTCTATTCCCGCACAGGCTCCCGTCCGCGGCGCCGGCATTGCGCATCCGTAGCGCGGCCCGACGAAGCATGATCCGCAGATCCGGCCGCGAGATATCTGCGATCCGATCGGCGGCGTCCTCGAGAAGGGTGGCGGTGTCGGTCATCGTCATGGCTTCACTCCCGCACGGCCATCACGGAACGACACATCCGATTGGAGTCCACTGCTCCCCCGGTTCTAGATCGGACTCCTCAATTTCGACGCCGCTACTTTCGATCAATTGGAAGCAAAATTTCGTCGCGCCCTCCTTTGTCCACCATCTGCGCGAGATCTGAACTTTGTCAGTTGTGATGTCGTATTGTTGGACTTGGTAGACCTTGACCTTCGTCATTTAATCCTCCTCGACGCCTGGGTATTCCCACCGCTTATCGCCTTCCGCGACACGGTATCACCACCCGCAAGGCTTGCAAGGCTAGTGCCGATAGAACCCCATCGGCTGTGGAAAAGGAGGAAAATCACCCATTGTGATTGGAAATTGGTCCGGAACTCCTTCTGAATTGCAGGCAGGAGATAGCGCTATGTCACTTTCCGACCACGCCCGAAATGCAGCAAGCGCAGTGCGCGCGCGAAAGCGAGTACGCAAGGAGGGATTTAACATGCGGGGAGAGAAGCTCTGGAGTGAGGACGAAATCGAAATCGTCCGTCACCTGGCTCCCGACTATGATGCCATCTGTAAACTCATTCCGCACCGAACGCGAAGAGCGATCCGCGCGCAGGCGTCCGTCCTGGGAAGGGCACATAAGCGCCACCGCTGGACCGGCGCGGAAGTCGCGCTTTTGCGCAGGCTCTATCCCAATGCCAGCAGGGAAAAGCTTTGTGAAAGTTTCCCGGGTGTCAGCTGGAGGGCCATCTGCGCGGTTGCTCGATACCACGGCTTTCGTCGCGCTCGGAAGCCCTATGTGCTGACAGGGGTCACGCCTTTAGACGACATCCGGGCGAAGTGTTTCGAAATTCACTGGACGATGGCCGATCTGGATGAGGCAGCGGGCACCAAAGGTTATTTTGCACGTGCTCGATGGGGTAGGAAGACTGTCAACTACAAGGCGATTGGACGCGCAATCCAGAGCCTAGATGGCGTCATCAACATTCAGTGGCTGGAATAGACACGGTTGGGCGCATCTTCACCGCACTAGACGATGAAGTGAGGCAACTTGGAAAGATCATCCTCGTAGGGCTTGGTTGATTTGTCGTCTTCGGTGTTGGCTGGATCAGGCGGCGTTTTTCGACGCGACTTCAGATAATTAGCTATAGCCCGTTTCAGCTCGATCTGCCACGTTCCCAAGCTGATCTCCGTCCGTTCGCCCTGTCGGCTGTTGTGACCAGAACGGTCCTCCGCTACCAACTCTCATTGCAGAATTGGCGATTTTTGCGGCTTGCTTCGAGCCGGTGCCGGCAGCCGCGGCAGTGCATCGGCAGCAGCGCAAACAGGCCTGCGGCCGGCAAAG
Source organism: Rhizobium sp. 268 (assembly GCF_036571585.1). Classification (NCBI taxonomy): domain Bacteria; kingdom Pseudomonadati; phylum Pseudomonadota; class Alphaproteobacteria; order Hyphomicrobiales; family Rhizobiaceae; genus Rhizobium; species Rhizobium sp. 268. Next base: position 314,303 of record NZ_JAPPSO010000007.1, read on the forward strand.
CCGGTCAGCTTCCGATCAGCAGGATTTCCGCTAAGGCGCATCGCGTCAAACTTGATTCATGCGACGGCTTTAGCTCTTAGTTTTCACGCATGTCGTTGCCGCAAAACCGCGGCACACTTTTGCGCGACATGCTTTAGCGCCGAAGACAGGACTATTGCGTCAGAAGCAATATTGGCAGCTTCATCGTCCAAAGGTTGGATGCGGCAGCGATAATAATAGCCCATACGGCAAGCGAGAACGTCACCGCCGCTAACTTGACCCCGACTGGCTGCATCATTTCCTCCGTCCCAGCACCCGTGTCCTCCTCGGACATTCTCATGCTAGCAAACACGCAGGTCCGTCCGCTATCGCAAGAAATTGGTACTAGGCAGGCGGCTACAGTGTGAGGATGCTTCCCGCGGGTAACGCTCGTGGTTATTCTTCACCATGGCAAACCGCTTCGGCCCCCTGACCTCTGGAACATCACCTCGTTTGCGATGCGGGTCGGAAGGCCGCACCATTTGTTCATCCGGCACGACACTCAAACGATGAAATGAAAGTTGTCGTATTGTGCGCCATAATAATCCGGGCCGCTCGTTTCGGTAATGACCGGCTCGGTGTCGAGCACGAGAGAGTCGATTTCGCCGTAGGCGCTGAGATCGATCACTTGCGGGTCATGAATGCTGTCGGCGGTCACGTTGACCGTGACCAGGAATACGGTATCGCCATTCAGCTTGCCTTCGATCGTTAAAACGTTGTCGTAGTCCGATGTGCCGTTTGCCACGCTGAATTGCTCGATCTGGAAGGTGCCGCCATCAGCGGCTTGGATGGGTGTCCAGAACACGCCCCCTGCGAGGTAATGGTTGCCGTCGGCTTCCTTATGTACCGTTGCATCATCACCATCGTGCCAAGCGCCCCAATCGAAGCCTTTGTAACCCGTGGGGAAGTCGTGTTTGCCGACATCCTCGAAATTGACGAAGACGTCGCCGCGTTCCGGCAAGTCGACCGCGATATTGAGCAAGCCGAAGTCGGTGGCGCCTTTGCCATCCGATATCTTGAAATTGAATTGGTCCACGAGTTGATCGCCCGGGCCGAGCGCTGCAACCACCGGGTTGGAGTGATCGAGTTCATAGGTGTAGTTGCCGTTGGAATAGACGGTCAGCGTGCCGTATTTTCCCTCGATTGTCGTCGTCGTGGCGGGTCCATCCGGATCGGCCGGCTGCGGAATTCGCTGTCCGTTCACGAAGTTGAGACGCACCCGATCTCCGTCGGCATCTGTGGAACTGGTGCTGTCCAGGATGTTGCCGTCGATCGGGTTGTCGATGTTGAAAATAGACTGGTATACGTCACCTGCGACCGGCTTGTGATTTGCCATTTCTACCTCCCGTGTGATTTTAAATTCGACTATGCAACCCTGTCGGGTGTATGGCAACCCAAATTGCTGGGAGGGTCAGAGCAGTTCCGGTCAATCCCATGAATTTTCGGCCGGCTGTAGCTCAAACACCCAAGTAAAGAAGGTGCAGGAACCAGGGTTTTACGTCTTGTCCTGCGCTGCTGCGGCACGGTCGACCATCATGTTTCTCGCCTCTTCAGGCGATCCATCAATTCGGTCGGCAGGAAACTTTCGGTCAGGATAATATTGGCAGGTCGATGATGACGTCGTGATGACGATATACTGCATGAATGGCCAAGCTCAATCTGGAAGGCGGAGCGGGGTCACCGACGGCCCCGACTTCGGCCGGCTATCAATCAATGCAGACCGCCAACGCCCAGCAGGCTCTCGACAGCCTCATGATCCTTGGTGAGGTTCGCAGGCGTTCCCGCCCAGGCTAGTCTGCCCCGTTCGAGAACGACGACCTGATCAGCGAAATCAAGCGCGCTCTGGATGCGCTGTTCCACAAGCACGATGGTCATGTCGCCTGTCTTGGCGAGCACGGCGAAGGCGGCCATCAGTTCCTCGCAGATAACCGGCGCCAGGCCCTCCAGCGGCTCGTCGAGCAGCAGCACGGACGGGCGGCCGAGAATGGTGCGGGCGGTGGAGAGCATCTGCTGCTCGCCGCCGGAGAGCTGGCTGCCGAGGTTGCGGTGACGCTCCTTCAGGCGCGGGAACATGGCATAGGCTTCCTCAAGCGCCGTTTTCGGCCGCGCCTTCAGGCCGACGAAGAGGTTTTCCTCGACCGTCAACGTCGGGAAGACGCAGCGCGTCTGCGGAACGTATCCGAGACCCTTATGCGCCCGTGCGGCACTTGGCGCGGTGGTGACATCGGAATCGCCGAGGCGGATGTAGCCTTCATAGCGCCTGGTCTGGCCGGCAAGCGTCGCGAGCAGCGTGGTCTTGCCCATGCCGTTGCGGCCGAGCACGGCAAGCCGGGCGCCGGCCGGTATGGAGAAGGAAATGTCTTCGAGCACGCGCGTCGGCCCATACCCGGCCGACAGATTTTCGACCTCAAGCGACAGGGCTGGCATTGGCATAGCTCCCGAGATAGGCCTCGCGCACGCGCGCATCCTTAGTAACGTCTTCAGGCCGGCCATCGAAGATGATGGCGCCGGCCGCCAGCACGATGACGCGCCTGGCAAAACGGAAGACAAGGTCCATATCGTGTTCGATCATGAGGACGGCGAGATCGGCAGGCAGATCGGCAAGCGCCTGCTCGATGCGGCCGGTATCGCTTTGCGGCACGCCGGCTGCCGGCTCGTCGAGCAGCAGCACCTTCGGCTTCAGCGCCAGCGCCACGGCGATCTCGAGAAGCCGCTGCTGGCCATAGGCGATTTCGCTGACCTTGCGATGCATCAGCGGCGTCAGCCCGAGCTTTCCCAGGAGATCGTCGACCTCCGCCATGACCTCGGGCATATGCAGGAAATTGCCGAACATACGTCCGCTGCGTCCGTCCCGCTGAAGAACAGCGAGCCCGACATGTTCGGCCGGTGTCATATCCTGGAAAAGCCGTGTCACCTGGAAAGATCGCACCAGACCGCGTTTGACCCTGCCGATAGCATCGACCTTCGTCACCCTCTCGCCGCCGAGGCGGACCTCGCCGGAATCGGCGGCGAGGTTGCCGGTGACGAGATTGACGAAAGTGGTCTTGCCAGCGCCGTTCGGGCCAATCAGCGCGATGCGGTCGCCTGGAGACATCGCCAGCGACACATCATGGGTGACGGCAAGGCCGCCAAAGGCTTTCCTGAGATTGACAACTTCGAAGACCGGGCTCATGCGCGTGCCTCCTTGCGACGGCGGACGAAGGCGGCAGCCGTGCCGAACAGGCCTTTCGGCGCGAAAAGCACGACGGCGATCAGCAGCGCGCCGACCATGGTCAGCCAGTGGAAGGGATTGGCGGCCGAGACATAGTCCTCGAAGAGCATGAAGATGACCGTGCCGGAGAGCGCGCCGAAGAGAGAGCCGGTACCGCCGAGCACGAGCATGACCAACGCTTCGGCAGATTGGGTGAAAGACAGGCTGTCGAGGCCGACGACCTGCGTCGAGATCGCATTCAAGGCGCCGCCGACCCCAGCCACGGCGCCCGAAATGACGTACATCCTGATGAGCGCCGCCTTCGGCGAAGCACCCATGGCGCGGATGCGCAGCGGGTCCTGCTTTATGCCGCGGCAGAGCATGCCGAAGGGCGAGCGGACCAGGATTCTGAGCAGCACGAAGACAACAAGCAGCAGCGCCATGCCGAAGAAAAAGGTGGTTTGACCGTAAAGATCGAACTCGAAAATGCCGAAGATCGGATCCGGCGCGATGCCGGAAAGTCCATCGCTGCCTCCCGTCCATGACGACGCTTTGTTGGCGAATTCGTGGAAGAGGTTGATGAGTGCAATCGACAGCACAAGCTGCGGCAGCCCATGCGCCCGCAGAATGATTACGCCGCTGAGCAGCCCGGCAATGGCGCCGCCTGCAATGCCGGCTAGCATCATCAGCAGCGGATCATTGATGCCGTAATGCGCCGACAGGATCCCGGCGGCATAGGCGCCGGAGCCGAAGAGCGCGGCATGGCCGAGCGTTGCGACGCCGCAATAACCGGTCACCAGATCGAGCGACAGGACGAGCAGCGCGATCGTGATCATCCGGGTCAGAAGCGCCAGATTATCAGGGAAGGCGAAATAGCCGATTGCAGCGATGACCGTCATCACCGCTATTCCGATGAGATCGTGGCCGAGAGCCCCGCGCCGATGCCGAAGACGTCCGTTTTCGTTGTTCACCACGAGCACCATCTCACTTCGTCCTTCCGGCAAGGCCGCGCGGGAAAACACAAATGATCGCGATCACCGCGAGATAGAAGAAGAATTCGCCGAATTCAGGCATCAGATAACGTCCCGTCGTATCGATTGCCCCAAGCAGCAGGCAGGCGATCAGCGCGCCCGAAATGGAACCCGCGCCGCCGACGGAGACGACGACCAGGAAGGTGACCATGTAGCGCAACGCGTAGTAGGGCTCGACCGGCAGGAGTTCGGCGCCGACCACGCCGCCAAAAGCGGCAAGCCCGACGGCGACGGCAAAGCTCACTGCGTAGATGATCTCGGTGCGCACGCCGAGTGCCGCAGCCATTGCCGCATCGTCCACGGAGGCGCGCAGCTTGACGCCGAAGCTGGTCCTTTCGATCGCAAACCAGAGCCCCAGTGCAACAGCCAGGCCGCAAAGAATGACGAAAAGCCGGTGAACGGGAATGGTGCGGAAGCCGAGATCGGCTGATCCCTGCAGCGCGGCCGGAAGCGGTATGGTCTTCAGCGTCGGCCCCATCGCGTAATTGGCGATGCCGATGACGCAGAAGGTGATGCCGATCGTCATCAGCACCTGGGTCAGCTCCGGCGCGCCGTAGATCCGGCGGTAGAGAAAACGCTCCAGCGGGATCGCGACGAGGATCGTGACGACGATGGCGGCGATGACCGCTACCGCATAAGCGAGGCCGAGATCGCGGGCGGCATAGGAGGCGATATAGCCTCCGATCATCGCGAAGGCGCCGTGCGCCAGGTTGACGACCCGCATCAGCCCCATGGTCACGGAAAGTCCGATCGATATGACGAAGAGCACCATGCCATAGGCAAAAGCGTCGACGGCTATGCTGAAGACTGTCTGCATGGAAATACCTTGCTACGATGCGACGGGCGCGGGTTGCCCCGCGTCCGCCGCCTATCACGATGCCGGACGTTACTTGGCGGCGGCCAGGCCCGGATCGCCTTGCTTCTCGAAGGTCTGGACCTCCTTGTTGATGTAGGTCCCGTCATCGGCCTTGGCGACTTCGCGAAGATAGATGTTCTGCGTGATGTGACGGCTTTCGGGGTCGATCGAAACCGGGCCGCGCGGGCTTACCCAGGCAAGACCCTTCACCGCATTGACCGCCTTTTCGGCATCCTGCTTGCCGCCCGTCGCCTCGATCATCTTGTAGATGACATACATGCCGTCATAGGCGCTGACCGCGGGGAAGGAGAGTTCGGCCTTGTTGCCGATCGCCTTGGCGGCGGCCTCGACGAAAGCCTTGTTCTCGGGCGAGTCGTGCGATACGGCATAATGGAAGGTCGTCTGGATGCCGAGTGCGGCGTCACCTAGCGCCGGCAGGTCGGATTCCTGCGTCAGATCTCCCGGCGCAAAGAACTTGATACCGGCGGCCTTCAGGCCGTTTTCATTGTAGGCCTTGACGAAGCCAAGCGTCGTCGGGCCGGAGGGCAGGAAGGCGAAGACGCCTTCCGCGCCGGAATCCTTGATGCGCTGCATGATCGGGCTGAAGTCGTTGGTTGCGAGCGGCATGCGGATCGCCTCGACCACTTGGCCGCCGGCCTTTTCGAAGCCGGTCTTGAAGGCATTCTCGGCGTCGATGCCCGGGCCGTAATCGCTGACGACCGAGATCACTTTCTTGACGCCCGCGTCGAAGGCGACCTTGGCGATTGGCGTCGAGGTCTGCCAGGTGGTAAACGAGGTGCGCACGACCAGCGGGCTCTTGGTGACGATCGCCGAGGTGGCGGCGTTCATGATGACCATCGGCACATTGCCCTGCTTTAGGATCGGCGTCACCGCCATGGCATCGGGGGTGAAATAGAAGCCGGCCAGATACTGGACCTTCTCCTTGACGATCAGTTCCTGCGCCAGAGCCTTGGATTGGGCAGGATCGGCCTGCGGCACGTCGCGATAGACGATCTCGACCGTGTCGTTGCCGACCTTGCTGCCGTTGACCGCCACATAGGCGTCGATGCCGGCCTTGAAGTTCTTGCCCTGAAGGGCGAACGGACCGGAGAACGGGCCGATGACGCCGACCTTGATGGTGTCGGCATGGGCAACGCTGCTGAGCACGATTGCCGCAAGCGCGGCGAGAACGAGCTTCTTCATGGTTTTGATTCCTCCCTTTCAATATGCGGACCTCGATGGTTCGCACCAGTCTCAAATCTTCCTGTCAGAATGGCAGTCCCACATAGTTTTCCGCGAGCGCCGTCGAGGCCGCACGGGAATGGGTGAGATAATCGAGCTCCGCCTCCTGGATCTTCTGGTCGAAATCGCCACTATCGGGAAAACGGTGCATCATCGTCGTCATCCACCAGGAAAACCGCACCGCCTTCCACACGCGGGCAAGCGCGGTCTGCGAATAGGTGTCGATGCCGTGGTCCGAGCCTTTGCGGTAATGCTCGATCAGTCCGGAGAAAAGATAATGGACGTCGCTGGCCGCAAGGTTCAGCCCCTTGGCGCCGGTCGGCGGCACGATATGCGCGGCGTCGCCGACGAGGAAGAGCCGGCCGAAACGCATGGGCTCGGCGACGAAGGAGCGCAATGGCGCGATCGATTTCTCGAAGGAGGGCGCCGTCATCAGCGCTTCGGCATGATGCGCCGGCAGACGCCTTCTGATTTCGTCCCAGAAGCGGTCATCACTCCAGTCCTCTACCTTCTCGTCGAGCCCGCATTGGATGTAATAGCGGCTGCGCGTGGCCGAGCGCATCGAACAGAGCGCAAAGCCCCTCGGATGGTTGGCGTAGATCAGCTCATGGCTGACAGGTGCTACGTCGGCAAGCAGGCCCAACCAGCCGAAGGGATAGATCTTTTCGAAGCGCCTGATCGCCCGTTCGGGAACGGCCTTGCGGCTCGCTCCGTGAAAGCCGTCGCAGCCGGCAATGAAGTCGCAATCGATACGCTGCGCGACGCTGTCCTTGGTGTAGGTGACGAAGGTGGAGCGGCCGTCGAAATCATGCGGCGCGACATCGGCGGCATCGTAGATCGACAGGGCGCCGCTTGCTTCGCGGCGCTCCATCAGGTCGCGCGTCACCTCGGTCTGTCCGTAAACGGTGACGCGCCTGCCGCCCGTCAGGTCGTGCAGGTCGATGTGATGGTCACGACCGTCGAAAACCAAGGAGAAGCCGTCATGCGGCAGGCCTTCGGCATGCAGCCTCGCTCCCGCCTTGGCCTGATCCAGCAGCCCGACCGTGCCTTCCTCCAGAACGCCGGCGCGCACCCGGCCGAGGATGTAATCCTTGTGAACGCGATCGAGAACGACATTGTCGATGCCGGCCTCGGTCAGAAGCTGACCGAGCAGCAGGCCGGATGGCCCCGAACCGATGATGGCGACCTGGGTTCGCAAATGCGTCCTCCCATTTTTGCGTTTTGTCAGATTCTGCCGCGCGGTCCCTGCCGCAGCAATGGACATCCCGGCCAAAAAATTGCACTAATCGAACATTGCGCGGGAGGAGCCCGATGAGCAGGCCTGTACCGACCTACGATCTCTATGGCGAAAATACCGCGCGAGGCCCGGATTTTTGGTTGCATTGCGAAACAATTCGCTCCCGCAGCAGCTTGCATCAATGGGAAATCTGCCTGCACCGCCATGAGAGCTTCTTTCAAATATTGTACATCGAAAGCGGCTCGGGCGATGCGATCTTCGGCGAAAAGAGTCATACCATCCGCCCGCCGGCAATCATCACCGTGCCGCCCGGGCTCAACCACGGCTTTCGCTTTTCGCGCGATATCGACGGTCTCGTCATCACCCTGTTGCGGTCCCATCACCCGCTCGGCGACCGAAGCCAGTTCGGCGAATGGCTGGCGACGCCGCATCTGACACCGCTCGATCCTGACAATGCCGAGGCTGCCTATGTCATGCAGACGTTGCGGCGGCTGGGCGACGAGTTCGAAAATCGCCGCAGCGGCCGCAACGAGACGCTCGGCGCTTACGTTGCTCTGGCGCTGCGGCTGACGGCGAGAATTTCCCATGAGGGAAACAGTTATGAGCTTGTGTCGAATGAGAATGAGCGGCGCATGGAGATACTCAACGAGCTTCTTCAACAACATTTTCGATCGCACAAGCCCGCTTCCTTCTACGCCAGCGAGCTTGGAATTTCGCCGACGCATCTCACCCGCATCGTTCGGTCGACGACCGGCAGTACCCCACACGAGTTGATCGCCGGCAAACTCATCGAGGAGGCAAAACGGCAGCTCGTTTTTACGCTCAGCAGCGTTCAGGAGATCTCCTTCCGGCTCGGCTTTGCCGACCCCGCCTATTTCTCGCGCTTCTTTCTCAAATATACGGGAGAAACGCCGCGGGTCTGGCGCGTGAAAGAGAAGGTTCGGCTCGAGCGCGCATAGGTTTCGGGCATTGACCTACGACGCATTCCCGAGCTCGGATCCGTTATGCCGCCGGCCACGTCCAGTTCTGCACCTCTGGCATGTCCTCGCCATACTCCCTGACATAGTCGTGATGCTTGGCAAGCTGGCCACGGAAGGCGGTGAGTGCATCCGACGCCTTCTCCTTGAGACCCGGGACGCGTTCGATCGCTTCGATGGCGAGGTGGAAGCGGTCGAGTTGGTTGAGGACGGTCATGTCGAAGGGTGTCGTCGTCGTGCCCTCCTCGATGAAGCCGCGGACATGAATGTTGCGGTGGTTGGTGCGTTTATAGGTCAGCCGGTGAATAAGATAGGGATAGCCGTGATAGGCGAAAATCACCGGCTTGTCTGATGTGAAGATCGCATCGAAGGCCTCATCGGTCAGGCCGTGCGGATGCTGATCTTTGGATTGCAGTGCCATCAGATCAACGATGTTGACGGTGCGAATCTTCAGTTCCGGAATGGCCTTGCGCAAAAGGTCGACGGCAGCGAGCGTTTCCAGGGTCGGCACGTCGCCGGCGCAGGCCATGACGAGGTCGGGAGAAATCGTGTCTTCCTCGTTGCTCGCCCAGCGCCAGATGCCGATGCCGGCCTCGCAGTGTTTCACCGCCTCGTCCATCGACAGCCATTGCGGTTCCGGCTGTTTGCCGGCGACGATGACGTTGATGCGATCGTAGGTGCGCAGGCAATGGTCGCCGACCCAGAGCAGGGTGTTGGCATCCGGCGGCAGATAAATGCGGACGATGTCGGCCTTCTTGTTGGCGACGAGATCGACGAAACCCGGATCCTGATGGCTGAAGCCGTTATGGTCCTGGCGCCAGACATGCGACGTCAGCAGATAGTTCAGCGATGAGATCGGCTTTCGCCATTCGAGCTCGCGCGTCACCTTCAGCCATTTGGCGTGCTGGTTGAACATGGAATCGATGATGTGGATGAAGGCCTCGTAGCAGGAGAAGAGGCCGTGCCGGCCGGTCAGCAGGTAGCCTTCCAGCCAGCCCTGGCAGAGATGTTCGGAGAGCACCTCCATGACGCGCCCATCCCGGGAGAGGTTGATATCGTAGGGTTCGATACCTTCCATCCAGATGCGGTCGGTGACTTCGAAGACGCTGCCGAGACGGTTCGATTCCGTCTCATCGGGGCCGAAGATACGGAAGTTGGCAGCCTCCGCGTTGCGCTTCATCGTGTCACGCAGGTAATGGCCGAGGATCTCCGTCGACTGCACCATGGCGCTGCCGCGCTTGCCGATATCGACCGCATAGTCGCTTATATCGGGAACATCGAGTTCTTTGCGAAGCAAGCCGCCATTGGTGTGGGGATTGGCGCCCATGCGACGTTTGCCGGCAGGGGCGAGTGCCCGCAACTCGGGCTTGAGCCGGCCGTCGGCGCCGAAAAGATCTTCCGGATCGTAGCTGCGCATCCAATCCTCGAGGATATTACGATGGCCATCGTTTCCGCGGCAGTTGGATACCGGCACTTGATGAGCGCGCCAGAAGCCTTCCACTTTCTTGCCGTCGACCTCCTTCGGGCCCGTCCAGCCCTTGGGGCTACGCAGCACGATCATCGGCCAGCGCGGGCAGCCCTTCGCGGCCTGACCGTTGCGGGCATGCTTCTGGATCTCGCGGATGCCGTCGAAGACCTGGTCCATTGTCGCCGCCATCTGCTGATGCATGTCGTGCGGCTCGTGTCCTTCGACGAAGAAGGGTTCGTAGCCGTAGCCTTCGAAGAGGCGCCGGAGGTCATCGTCACCCGCACGGCCGAGAATCGTCGGGTTGGCGATCTTGTAGCCGTTCAGATGCAGGATCGGCAGCACGGCGCCGTCGCGGGCAGGATTGAGGAATTTGTTGGAATGCCAGCTGGCGGCCAGCGGCCCGGTCTCGGCCTCGCCATCGCCGACGACGCAGGCGACGATCAGATCGGGGTTGTCAAAGGCTGCGCCATAGGCATGGACGAGGGCGTAGCCGAGTTCGCCGCCCTCGTGAATGGAACCGGGGGTTTCTGGCGCTGCATGGCTCGGGATGCCGCCCGGGAAGGAGAATTGCCGGAAAAGCTTGCGCATGCCTTCGGCGTCCTCGGATATGTCAGGGTATAGCTCGCTGTAGCTGCCTTCGAGATAGGTATTGGCGACCATACCAGGCCCGCCATGGCCGGGGCCGCATATGTATATGACGTCGAGATCGCGGGCGCGGATCAGACGGTTTAGATGCGCATAGACGAAGTTGAGGCCGGGTGTCGTGCCCCAGTGGCCGAGCAGGCGGGGCTTGATGTGCTCCGGTTTCAGCGGCTCGCGCAGCAGGGGATTGGCAAGCAGATAGATCTGCCCGACCGAGAGATAATTGGCGGCTCGCCAATAGCGGTCGGTCAGGGTGAGTTCGGCGTCGGTCAGGGCGGCGGTCGAGACATGCTTCTCCATGGGTTTCTCCCGTTCGAAAACGTCTTTAACGCTTGTTCTACCGGCTGGCGCCGGCATGTTGTTTGATCTCGATCAGCCAGTGCCAAGAATGGACAGCGCCTCGTCGGCGATAACCTGCTCCTCATCGGTGGCGATGACGTGGGCGGTGATACGACTTTCCCCGGTGCTGATCGTGAATTCATTGGCGATATTGGCCTTTTCGTCGACCGCAAGGCCGAGCCAGGAGAGCCGTTTCGCTACGCCGGCGCGGATCTCCGGCTGATGCTCGCCGATACCAGCAGTGAAGACGACTGCATCAAGGCCGCCGAGCGTTACAGCCATGCGGCCGATTTCGCCGGCAATGCGCAGCGTGAAGAGGTCGATTGCCTGGCGCGCCTCCGGCCGTGTGTCGTTCAAAAGGTCGCGGATATCGGCGCTGATGCCGGAGACCCCGAGCAGGCCGGAGCGGTGATAGAGCAGATCTTCGATCTCTTCGAAGGATTGTTTCCGCTGACCGGCTAGATGCAGAATGACGCCGGGATCGAGTGAGCCCGGGCGCGTCGCCATCGGGATGCCGTCGAGCGTCGAAAAGCCCATGCTGCAGTCGCGGCTGACGCCTTGATCGAGCGCACAGAGGCTGGCGCCGCTGCCGAGATGGGCGACCACTGCCTTTGCCGCTTGCGGCGCCTTGCGGGTTAGCTCGCCGGCGATGAATTTATAGGAAAGGCCATGAAAGCCGTAACGCTTGATGCCTTCCGCATGCAACGCACGAGGAATGGCGAAGCGGCGAACGAGATCGTCCTGCGTGGCATGGAAGGCGGTGTCGAAGGACGCCGTCTGGGCAAGATGCGGTTTCAGATGCGTGAGCGCTCGGATGAACCGCAGCGCCTGCGGCTGATGCAGGGGTGCCAGCGGCGTCAGCGCATCGACGCCATCGATTGCGGCTGCGTCGAGGGCGATTGCACCGGTGAAACGGTCGCCGCCATGGACGACGCGGTGGCCGGCGGCGCGGGTGGCGGCAATGTCGAAATGATCGGCGAGAAGTCCGAGGACCTCATCGATAACGCCGTGCAGGTCTTCCGTCACCTCGGCCTTCAACGGCATGTCGACCGTCTGCGCTCCCTGGCTCAGACCGAGCGAGCGCGGTTCGGCGCGGAAATCGATCACCCCCTTGCCGATTCGCCGCGCCTCGCCGCCATCCATGGCGAAGATGCCGATCTTGATCGTGGAGGAGCCGGCATTGAAGGTCAGGAGGAAGTCGGTCGATGACATGATCTTCGGGGCTCCGCGCAGTCGTCACGATGACCGAACTTAGGGTCGGGGCAGCGGACGGAAAGGCATCTGTTCGCCCGTCGCATGTTTTCTCCCTGCACATCCTATATCATCCTGTCCGGCTGGGAATGTGACGCGGCATCTCACAGGATGCGCCGGGCGGCAAGTCTGCGACGGCCAATATCGCCTGATGTCAGTGCGTTACGGAGCGGACCCGAACACGTCACGAGAGCTTCATGCTGCGGAACTATTAACAAAAGGCAAACTTGCAAAACGGAATAAGGAACTATGCCATGGCCGATATTGCCCCCAGCCAGGTTCATAGCGACACTTCCCACCCGCTCCACAGCTCAAATTCATCAGGCAAATGGTTCTTGCCGCTCTTCGCGCTCGTTCTGGTCTGCGGTCTTGGATATGTCGCCTATGCACTCGGACGCGACCTGACAACCGCAGTTGCCGTTCCCTGGATTCTGCTCGGCCTTGCGCTGCTGATCGCGCTCGGTTTCGAATTCGTCAACGGTTTCCACGATACGGCCAATGCCGTCGCCACCGTCATCTACACCCGTTCCATGCCGGCCGAATTCGCCGTCATCTGGTCGGGCTTCTTCAACTTCCTCGGGGTGCTGACCTCGAGCGGCGCCGTCGCTTTCGGCATTCTGGCGCTGCTGCCGGTGGAACTGATCCTGCAGGTCGGCTCCGGCTCCGGCCTTGCCATGGTCTTTGCGCTGCTGATCGCCGCGATCGTCTGGAACCTCGGCACCTGGTATCTCGGTCTGCCATCGTCGAGCTCGCATACGCTCGTGGGATCAATCATCGGCGTCGGCCTCGCCAATCAGTTCCTGGCGCCGGCAGGCACGGCGACGAGCGGTGTCGACGGGTCGCAGGCGACCAATATCGGCCTGTCGCTGCTGATCTCGCCGCTGATCGGCTTCGGTCTATCCGCGGTTCTGCTGCTGGTGATGAAGCTTCTGGTGCGCAACAATGCGCTCTATGCCGAACCGAAGGGCAACCAGCCGCCGCCGCTTTGGATCCGCGCGATCCTGATCTTCACCTGCACCGGCGTCAGCTTCGCCCACGGCTCCAACGACGGCCAGAAGGGCATGGGTCTGATCATGCTCATCCTGATCGGCCTGGTGCCGACGGCCTTCGCGCTGAACCGCACGCCTGATGTGAACTATCTCGAGGCCTACAAGTCGGCATCGGTCCAGGTCGAATCCGCGCTCGCCAAATATGTGAAGCCGGGCGTTACCGTCACGGACTACAAGGCGGAGGTCAGCAACGCGGTCAAGAACAAGATCTGGACGGACGCGACGACACCGGCCCTGCAGCAATATATCCATCGGACAAGCGCCGAAGTCGCGGCCTTCCCGACGCTCGAAGCGGTGCCGACCAATCTCGTCGGCAACGTCCGCAACGACATCTACCTGATCGGCGAGGCGCTGAAGCTGATCGACAAGCAGAAGCTGCTACCGATGGATGCCGGCGATCTCAGCGCGGTGACGAACTACCACAAGGCGGTCGACAACGCGACGAAGTTCATCCCGCTTTGGGTGAAGGTGGCGGTCGCGATCGCGCTTGGCCTCGGCACGATGGTGGGCTGGAAGCGCATCGTCGTCACCGTCGGCGAAAAGATCGGCAAGACGCACCTGACTTACGGCCAGGGCGCGGCAGCCGAAGTCGTGGCGATGGTCACCATCGCTTCGGCCGATCACCTCGGCCTGCCGGTCTCGACCACGCATGTCCTGTCGTCAGGCGTCGCCGGCACCATGGCGGCGAACGGTTCCGGCCTGCAATGGTCAACCGTGCGCAATATGCTAATGGCCTGGGTGCTGACCCTGCCGGCCTCGATCGCGATCGCCTTCGTGCTCTTCGTGATCCTGCGCCAAGTTTTTTAAGACATAGCGTCAGGCCGTGGAGGCCAGACTGGCATTGCGATCGCTGATGAAGATGCCCGCCTCGGCGGCGGGCATTGCCTTGCCGAAAAGATAGCCTTGGCCGATGTCGCAGCCAAGCTGCAGCAGGAAGGCAAGCTGGCCGTGCTCCTCGACGCCTTCGGCAGTCGTCTTGATGTTGAGGCTCCGGCCGAGGCCAAGCATAGCGCGGACGATCTTTTCCTGGCGTTCGTCGCCGCGATAGGTGGCGATGAAGCTTTTGTCGATCTTGATCTTGTCGAAATGATAACGGGCGAGCTGGGCCAGACTCGAATAGCCCGTGCCGAAATCGTCGAGCGCGATCTGGATGCCGGCCGCGTGCAGCTCGTCGAGGATGACGGCGGCGACGACGGGATCCTGGATCAGCGCGTTCTCGGTGATCTCCACCTCCAGGCGCTGCGGCGGCAGCCGGCTTGCCGCAAGGACTTTGAGAATACGCGACGTCAGAAGCCTGTCTTCCATCTGCACCGGCGAGACGTTGAAGGACAACATCACATGGTCCGGCCAGGTGAGTGCGTCGCTGCAGGCCTGGGCGAGAAGATCCTCGAACAATGCGGTGATCATCCCGTTTTCCTCGGCGATATCGATGAAAACAGGCGGCGGTATGTTGACGCCATCGTCACTGATCCAGCGCGCCAAGGCCTCGAAGCCGCAGAGCTGACCGGTCTTCAGGTCGATCAGCGGCTGATAAAAGGGTTTGATCGCCTTGCTGGAGATTGCGGCGCGCAATCTGGTTTCCAGCGCTGCGCGTTCCGTGACCTTGTCCTGCATGGCCGGTTCGAAAACGAAATAATGGTTGGGGCCGCGTGATTTCGCCTCGTACATGGCGAGGTCGGCCCGATGAGCGGCATCCTCCAGCGGTTCGGTTCCCTCGGCCCAGCGGTCGTAGCCGACGCTGGCGCCGACTTCGACGGCAAAACCATCGATATGGATCGGCCTGGTGACCGCCTGGATCAGCAGCTTGGCAAAGCGCTCCTCCCGCTGCGCTGTCAGGGCAAAGGCTACAATGATGAATTCGTCGCCGCCGAATCGATAGACGCAATCGGCATTGCCGAGCGCGCAGATCCGCCGGGCAACCTCGATCAGCAGAATGTCGCCCCCCTTGTGGCCGACGAGATCGTTGACTTTCTTGAAGCCGTCGAGATCGACGGAGAAAAGCGTGACGTTCTCGTCCCACTCCTCGATCTGGTCCTCGTCGTCCTTGATCGGCCGTGAGAGGATCTTGCGTTCGAAGGCGTAGCGGTTCGGCAGCTTGGTCAGATGGTCGTGGGTCGCGGTCCAATCGGCCTTCGCCTGGGCGGCGGCGCGCAGTTCCGTTTCCTTGCGCAGGTCGGCGATGCGCAGCACCGAATAGATGAAGCTCATGGCGCCGGCGATGCCAAGCGCCAGAACGAGTTTGTCGGCGCCGTATTCGCCGAAACCGGTCATGAAGAAGACAAGGCTGTCGTCAAGCTGCAAAAGCGCGCCGAGGAGCCAGAGAGTTATCCCAAGCCCGACGATCGATACGCATTGCCTTCCGGCCCTGCTCTGGAAAAACACCGGCATGTGGCCTTCTCCATCTCCACCATCTGCCGAACTATCATGAAAGTCTGAAATGTTCGTTGAAACCAGAAGGCGAATTTTTGGAGGCGGCAGCCTGTTGCTGCACCGTTGAGGGACTGAGGATGCTGAGCCGGGACGGGAAAGAACCAAGGCGAGCGTGCTGGTGCATCGCTCGCCTTTTCTCGTGCTTCAGGCGGTGACGATCAGCAGCGGAACGCTGACGATGAGACCGACCAGAACCGTGATTGTGGCGACACGCATCAAACGCAGACGACGCGTGCGCTCCCCACTCCAATCATATGTCATTCTTCCATCTCCTTGGGAAAGGAAGTAGTCCCGGTCAAACCCGGTTCAATAGAGATGACGCGATTTGCTTGTGTAAGGCTGGATAAAATGAGGAGCCGCTAATACGGAAAGCGCAGAGACCAGCGGCTGCCATTGCTGGTCATGCAAACGATGGCGAGCGGCTCGATATCGCTCCGCCAGAAGGAGGAGTGCGGCGCCTGAAGCACATGGGCGACCGCCGCCCGGATCACGGCCGCGTGGCTGATGGCAATCACATGGCCGCCGAGGGCGGATTCACCGTCCATCCAGCCGGCGACGCGTGTTCTGAGATCAAGAAGGCTTTCGCCACCATGCGGGGCCGCTTCCGGATCGCTCATCCAGGCCACGAGGTTCTCCGGCTCTTCGGCCTCGATCGTTGTGATCGACCTGCCGGCCCAGCGGCCATGGTCGCAGTCACGCAGCGCCTGATCTATCCGGGCTTCGAGGCGGAGCGCGTCAGCGGTCTGGCGGGCGCGCAAAGCGGGGCTGGTGGCGATACGGTCGGCGCGGGGTGGGGCAGCCATCCGGCCGGCGTCTTCCGCCGCCTTGCCTTCCAGCGGTTCGTCAAGTGGGAACAGCGTCTTGCGGCTCGCCGTCGTCGCGCCGTGGCAGATCCAGGTGAGGCGCGTATTCACAGTCTTCCGATCTCCCGGGGTGCAGTGGGACGGCCCTTTGCCGGCTCGTGAAGTTTCGTTGACAGTCTCTTCGGCGAGCAGATATAACCGTGTTGTTGCGGGTTTGGAAGCCGGTGGAAATCCGGCGCGGTCGCGCCACTGTGACCAGCGTGTTGAAGCTTTTTCACGCTGGAAGTCAGACCTTACCGCACAAACACTCTTTCGACTGAACGCGTCATTCCGGAGGAATACATGTCTGACACCACTTTCGCGCCCGCCGCGGCGCCGGCCCCGATCCCCGTCGGCGAAATCCTGCCCTGGGCGATCTTCGGCGGCCTGCTGATGCTTATCGCCATCTATTTCGTTGGCACCGAGGAAGGCGCGATGGCGCTGTTCAACGGCATGTATGTGCACGAATTCGTGCATGACGCCCGCCATCTCCTTGGCTTTCCCTGCCACTAGGGAGATATTGACATGGTTGGAAACCTTCTCCTTCGCGGCATGCTCGCGGGGCTGCTCGGTGGCATCCTCGTTTTCGCTTTCGCCCATGTCTTCGGCGAGCCGCTGGTCGATGCGGCGATCGCTTTCGAGGAGGCGAGCGCCCAGGCGGCCGGCGAAGCTGCCGAACCTGAAATCGTCAGCCGGGCCACCCAGGCCGGTCTCGGCCTTTTCACCGGCGTCATGGCTTACAGCATCGCCGTCGGCGGGCTTTTCGCGCTCGCTTTTGCTTTCGTGCACGGCCGCGTCAGCAATCTTTCGGCGCGCGGCACCTCGGCGGTCATCGCCATTTTCGCCTACGTGGCGATCGTGCTCGTTCCCGCTATCAAATATCCGGCCAACCCGCCGGCGGTCGGCAATGCCGATACGATCGGCGTCAGGACCGAGCTGTTCTTCCTGATGATTGTCGTCTCGCTCGCCGCGCTGATTGCCGCGGTGGCGCTGTCGCGCCGTCTTTCCGAGCGTTTCGGCCTCTGGAACGGCGCGATCATTGCCGGCATCGCCTATCTCGTCTTCATCGTGCTCGTGCTCTATCTGCTGCCGCCGATCAACGAGGTGCCGGAGAACTTCTCGGCCATGGTGCTCTGGCGTTTCCGGACGACAACGCTCGCCATGCATGCGATCCTCTGGGCAACACTTGGCCTTGGCTTCGGGGCGCTGGCGGAAAAGCGGCTTGCTGCGAAGGGCGGCCAGCGGAGCCGGCCGGCAACGGCACTCCGCTGAACGCAATGAAGGGCGCCGTTTTGCCGGCGCCCTTGGGTTTTCAAGCGACCATGAAAAGCAGCAGAGCCATATCAATCCTGTCGGCGGCCTTTGCCGCCGCCTTCTTTTGCATGCCTGCTGAAAACGCCCTTGCTCATAGTCGCAGCGCCGGCGGCAGCCAAGCGGGTCTCGATATCCCAGAAATTTCGCATGGCGAGATGGCGGTGATTTCGCACTATCGCGGCCGAATTATCGGCCTGTGTCCCGCGCAGTCGATACAAACGAGCCCTTCCGCCGCGTTCTGAACTATGCCGAAATCCAATATTCCTATTGTCTTTGGGGGCGGATGCCGGGCAGCGTGGCCGACGAGGAAAGTCCCTTCAACGAATGCGCCCACGCCTACCTCGCGGCGACGAAAGCTGTGTTGATGGCGATGCGCGAGATGCCAGGGGAGCGGGCTGTGGCGAGTGAAATCATTTCCGCGGTCGACGCCGACATGGTGCGGCGCGGGCTTGCGCTCATCACCTGCCGGTTCAGCGGCGAGGCCTTCAACACCGCCGGTCTCGTCAATCCACGCTGGAGCAAGGTGCCGCTTCATCCCGCCAGCATGGCGTCGCTGACGGCGCTCGCCTTGATGCTCGGGCTTGGTGTCCTTGCGCTGGGCCGCTTTCTGCGGCCGAAGACTCAATCGTCGGAATAGCGCTGCTCGCGCCACGGATCGCCATACATATGATAGCCGTTCTTTTCCCAGAAGCCGGCTTCGTCCTCCGGCATCAGTTCGATGCGGCGCAGCCATTTGGCGCTTTTCCAGAAGTAAAGATGCGGCACGACGAGGCGCATCGGGCCGCCGTGGTCCGGCGTCAGCGGCAGGCCTTCCCAGGATGTCACTAGGATCGCGTCCTCGGCGGCGAAGTCGGCAAGCGGCAGGTTGGTGGTATAGCCATCATAACTCGTCAGCATGACGTAAGCGGCTTCCGGCTTCGGCATGGCGAGATCGAGCAGATCGCGCGTGGAAACACCCTTCCATTTGTTGTCGTAGCGCGACCAGGTGGTGACGCAGTGGATATCGCTGACCTTGGTGCTCTGCTCAATCGCGTGGAAGTTGGCCCAGGTGAGGGTGAGCGGGGTTTCGACAAGGCCGCGCACTTCGAGACGCCAGGTTTCGGTGGATATGACGGGCTGCTGGCCGAGATCGAGCACCGGCCAGTTCTTGACGAGGTGCTGGCCGGGCGGCAGGCGCTCGGTTTCAGGGCGGGCTATGCGACCAGTCAGGAACTTGCCCTCAGCCGCCCAGCGCCGCTTGGAGCTGGTGAGCTTGCTATCGGCGGGCGTGTTGTCGTCACTCATGATAGGGTTCCCTTGCGATGCAGCAATAGGATATCGGCCTTTGCCGGGTGTCAAGTTCGACGGCCCTTGGAAATCGCTGCCGGTATTATTAGACTTGGGTATGCCTCACTGGGGAGTGGAGGCGGAAAGGGGAGGAGCCGGATCTGTCTTCGAGATATCGTGCGATAGCGGCGTTGCTGGTGGTGCCGGTGATCATCTTCGCCTTCTTCACCTATGGAAGCGCGATCGCGACGCGCGCCTATATGGGGGAAGCCTCGGCGCAGGCGGGAACGGCGTTGCGCCTTGCCGTCTCGGCCCTCAGCGGTCACCTCAACCGCTACGAGGCGCTGCCGGCACTGATCGCCGATCACGACGACATCAAGGAACTGGTGAGTGCACCCGAGGATGCGGTCTTGCGCGATGCGGCCAATCTCTATCTCAAGGAGATCAACGGCCTGCTGAAATCCTCCGACATTTATGTGGTCAAGCCTGATGGAGAGACCATCGCGGCCAGCAATTACGATGGACCGGGAAGCTTCGTCGGGCAGAATTTCAGCTACCGGCCTTATTTCCAGGACGCGATCGAAGGCCGGCAGGCGCGGTTCTATGCACTCGGCACTACCTCGCTAAAGCGCGGCTATTATTTCTCGGCGCCTATCAGGGTGGAGGCGGATATTCGTGGCGTCATCGTCTTCAAGGTCGATATCGACATGATCGAAGCCTCCTGGGGCGGCGGCGAATACAAGATCTTCGTTTCCGATCCGGAGGGTATCATCTTCATGTCGGGCAGCCCGGAATGGCTGTACGGGGCGATCCTGCCGCTGACGGCTGACCGTATCGCACGGACGGAAGCGTCGCGGCGTTATGCCAATGCCAGGCTGACAGAGTTGCCGGTGTCGCGCCAGCGCTTTGAGCCGCATGAGCTGATGACGCTTAACGGCGAGCGCGGGTCTAGCGAATATCTGGTGCTCTCGCACTACATGCCGACCGAAGATTGGACGGTGAACGTGCTGATGGAAACGAGTTCCATTCGCGCCCAGGCGCGCACGGCGCTTGCGGCCGTCTTTCTCATCCTCTGCATCGCCGGGCTTGCGGTCGCAGTTCTGCGCCAACGGCGGGCGCGGCTTGCCGAGCGCATGCAGTTGCAGGCCGAGGCCCGCAACGAGCTGGAACGGCGCGTCGAGGAACGCACGGCCGACCTTGCTCGCGTCAACAGCCGCATCGAAGAGGAAATAGCCGAGCGGCGGTTGACCGAGCAGCAGCTGCGCCAGACCCAGGCCGACCTCATCCAGGCCGGAAAACTTGCCGGTCTCGGACAGATGTCGGCTGCCCTTTCCCACGAGTTCAACCAGCCGCTCGCCGCCGCCAAGACCTATACGGACAGCGCCTCGGTGCTCATTGATCGCGGTCGGACGGAGGAGGCGCGGGACAATATCCGGCGCATCGGCGGGCTGATCGACCGGATGGCATCGATCAGCCGTCACCTGCGCAACTTCGCCCGTAAGCCGAACGAGAAGCTCGGTCCTGTTTCGCTCGACGAGGCTATGCGCGATACGCTCGAGATCATCGCCTGGCGGCTGAAGGCGGCGGAAGCAGAGCTGTTGCTCGATCTCGGGCCGCGTCCGCCGGTGGTGCGTGCCGGCTCGGTGCGTTTGCAGCAGGTGCTGGTGAATGTGATTTCCAATGCGGCCGATGCCGTGGAAGGCCTGGACGACAGGCGCATCGAGATTTCGGCCTTCGAGGAAGCCGGCAAGGTGGTGTTGACGGTACGCGACCATGGGCCGGGCGTGCCACCGGCAATCGGCGAGCGCATCTTTGACCCGTTCTTCACGACCAAAGGCGTTGGCAAGGGTCTCGGCCTCGGGCTTTCGATCTCCTACAATATCGTCAAGGACTTCGGCGGCAGCCTTGCCGCCGTCAATCATCCTGACGGCGGTGCGGTGTTCCGCATCGAGCTGCAATCGGCGGCGGGGCTGATGCCGGAGGCGGCGGAATGAACGATGCGAAGATCCTTCTGGTCGATGACGAGGAGGAGTTGCGCCGTTCGACGGCGCAGGCGCTGGAACTATCAGGCTTCAGCGTCGAGACCTTTTCCAACGGCGACCATGTGCTGGAACTGATCGGCTACAGCTTTCCCGGCGTCGTCGTCAGCGATATCCGCATGCCCGGCATTGATGGCATGACGCTGATGCAGAAGATCCGCGAGATCGATCCGGAGGTGCCGGTCATTCTCGTCACCGGCCACGGCGACGTGCAGCTTGCGGTGAAGGCGATGCGCGAAGGCGCCTATGATTTCATCGAGAAGCCGTTCACGCCCGAAATGCTCGCCGGCGTCATCCGCCGGGCGATGGAGCGGCGCGGCCTCGTGCTTGAAAACCGGCTGCTGAAGGCGGTCGCCGGCAAACGCGACGATATCGAGGCGCGGCTGCCGGGGCGCACGCAGGTGATGGTGGACCTGCGCTATCGCATCCGTGCGATCGGGGCGAGCGATGCCGATACGCTCATTGTCGGCGAGACGGGAGCCGGCAAGGAGGTGGTGGCGCGGGCGCTCCACGATATCAGCGGCCGGGCAAGCCGGCCGTTCATCGCGATCAATTGCGCCGCCCTGCCGGCGAACCTGATCGAGAGCGAGCTTTTCGGCCATGAGGTCGGCGCCTTTCCGGGCGCGGTAAGGCCGCGTTACGGAAAATTCGAACACGGGCGCGGCGGCACCATTCTGCTTGATGAAATCGGCTCCATGCCCTTCGACCTGCAGGCAAAGTTCCTACGGGTGCTGCAGGAGCGGATGATTTCCCGGTTGGGATCGAATGAGACGGTGGCACTTGACGTGCGCTTTATCGCGACTAGCAAGGTGGATCTCGAGGCGGAGGTGGCGGCGGGGCGTTTCCGCGCCGACCTGTTCTACCGGCTGAACGTTGCGACGCTGCATGTGCCGTCGCTGTCGCAGCGGCGGGCGGACGTTCCACTGCTCTTTCTGCAGTTGGTGCGGGAAGCCGCCGCCCGCTACGGCCGCGACGAGGTGGCCGTGCCGCCCGAGGTGATCTCCGACATCGCCCAGCGCGACTGGCCGGGCAATGTGCGTGAACTGAGGAATGCGGCCGACCGTTTGGTTCTCGGTCTCGACGATGGCGGCCCACAGACCGGCGAGGCGACCGGGCTTGCGGAGCGCGTCGCCGAATTCGAGCGGGGTGTCATTGCCAGCGCGCTGGTGGCGCATGGCGGCAGCCTCAAGCCGGTCTATGAGACACTCGGCATTTCCCGGAAGACCCTCTACGAAAAGATGCAGAAATATGGCCTCGACAAGCGGATGCTGACCACCGAGGACTAATCTCGGCGGTTGCCTGTGTTCGTTATGGGTGGAAATCCACCCATCGCACAAGCCGTTTGTTTCCAAATCGACCCATGCTGCATCGCACTGACGCAAAATCGTCTGTCAAAAGTGGCCGCACTGATTGCGGGTCGGTTTTTCCCGGCGGCAAATAGGTCATGCCCGGCGCGGAGGATGTGTCGGCGGGCTTGCTTGTTTCATCAGGGAGGAAACGATGAAAATTCTGAAGGCCATGCTTGGCCTGACCGCGGCTGCCGCAGTCTCTCTTCTCGCCGGCGCCGCTTCGGCGCAGACCTATCCCGAACGCACCATCACCATGGTCGTGCCCTTTGCGGCCGGCGGCCCGACCGACACCGTCGCGCGCCTCGTCGCCGAATCCATGTCGAAGGATCTCGGTCAGCAGATCGTCGTCGAAAATGTCGGCGGCGCCGGCGGGACGCTCGGCGCCGGCCGCGTGGCGAGCGCCGATCCCGACGGCTACACGATCCTGCTTCACCATATCGGCATGGCGACCAGCGCCACGCTCTACCGCAAGCTCGCCTATGACACGCTCGGTGCCTTCGACTATGTCGGCCTCGTCACCGAGGTGCCGATGACGATCGTCGCGCGCAAGGATTTCGAGCCGACCGACCTCAAGGCCCTGATCGAATACGTCAAGGCCAACAAGGACAAGGTGACGGTCGCGAATGCCGGTATCGGTGCGGCCTCGCATCTGTGCGGCATGATGTTCATGAGCGCCATCCAGACACAGCTCACGACCGTTCCCTACAAGGGCACCGGCCCTGCCATGACCGACCTTCTCGGCGGCCAGGTCGACGTCATGTGCGACCAGACGACCAACACGACCAAGCAGATCCAGGGCGGCACGATCAAGGCCTATGCCGTGACCTCGCCGAAGCGCCTCGACGTGATGAAGGACATTCCGACCGCAGTTGAAGCCGGCCTGCCAGGCTTCGAAGTCGGCATCTGGCACGGCATCTACACGCCGAAGGGCACGCCGGCCGCCATCAACGAACGCCTGTCGAAGTCGCTGCAGGTTGCTCTGAAGGACCCGAATGTCGGTGCCCGTTTCGCCGAGCTCGGCACGACGCCATCCTCCGACGCCGATGCGACGCCGGCTGCGCTGAAGGCCAAGCTTGAAAGCGAGATAGCCCGCTGGAAGCCCGTGATCGAGGCTGCGGGGGAATATGCGGACTAGTGAGGGATGTGCCAGGAATAGCCCCTCACCCTAACCCGACCGGGGTCGAGCCACTGGTCTCGACCCGTCCTTTCGACCCTGAACGGGGAGAGGACCTGCCGGAAGAATAGTGGCAGAGGCCGGCGGCGGATCCTCTTCTCCCCGCTTGCGGGGCGAAGGTGCCGGCAGGCGGATGAGGGGAAATCGCTGCAGCAACGACGCTCCATCTCCAACTCCAGGAGACACCATGAAATCCATCAGTTTCGATACGACCAATGCGATCTGCGGCGGGCTTTTCGTCGCGACCGGCGCTTTCTTCGCCATCCAGTCGCTGGGGCTCGACCTCGGCACGGCGGTGCGCATGGGACCCGGTTATTTTCCGCTGGTGCTGGCCTGCGTGCTCGTGCTTCTCGGCGCGATCATCTTCATTCAGGCGTTGCGCGTCGAGGGAGAGCCGATCGGTCTCTTCGCCTGGCGCGGCATGTTCTTCATCCTGCCAGCGCCCGTCTTTTTCGGGCTGACGGTGCGCGGGCTCGGATTTGCGCCGGCGCTGTTTTTTACCGCGTTCATCGCCTGCTTCGCATCGCAAAAGATGAACGTGTTCTTCGCGATCATCCTTTCGCTGCTGCTGACGGTCTTTTCGGTTGCGGTTTTCAGCTATGGCCTCGGCCTGCCGTTCGAGCGTTTCGGCCCCTGGGTCCGGTTCTAGGAGGCGATGATGGACCTTTTCAGCAATCTCGCGCTCGGTTTTGCGACAGCCGGCACTCTTGACAATCTGCTTTTCTGCCTGATCGGCGTGCTGCTCGGCACGCTGATCGGGGTGCTGCCCGGTATCGGCGCCACGGCGACGATCGCCATGCTTTTGCCGATCACCTTCCAGCTCGAACCGGTCTCCTCGCTGATCATGCTGGCCGGTATCTATTACGGCGCCCAGTACGGCGGTTCGACGACGGCGATCCTCATCAACATGCCGGGCGAATCCTCCTCCGCCGTCACCGCGATCGACGGTTACCAGATGGCGCGCAAGGGCAGGGCGGGGGCAGCGCTTGCGATCGCAGCACTCGGTTCGTTCTTTGCCGGCACGGTCTCGACCTTCCTCGTTGCGATCTTCGCGCCGCCGCTCACCGCGATTGCGCTGCAATTCGGCTCGGCGGAATATTTCTCGCTGATGATCGTCGGCCTCGTTTCGTCGATCGCGCTTGCGCACGGCTCCGTCGTCAAGGCCTTAGCGATGGTGGCGCTCGGGTTGCTGCTCGGTCTGGTCGGCACCGACATCTATACCGGCACGCCGCGCTTCACGCTCGGCATCCGCGAATATGCCGACGGGCTGAATTTTGTGGCGCTCGCCGTCGGTGTCTTCGGCGTGGCGGAAATCCTCCGCAACCTCGAAGGCGAGTCGACACGTACCGTACTAATGGCCAAGGTGTCCGGCCTTTTACCGTCTCGTCAGGAATTCAAGGAAATGATTGCGCCGATCATTCGCGGCACGGCGATCGGTTCGGCGCTCGGCATTCTACCGGGTGGCGGCGCGATCCTTGCCTCCTTTGCCTCCTATACGGTGGAGAAACGCCTGTCGAAGACGCCGGAGGAATTCGGCAAGGGCGCCGTTGCCGGCGTGGCGGGGCCGGAATCGGCCAACAATGCAGGGGCGCAGACCTCGTTCATTCCGCTTTTGACGCTCGGCATTCCGGCCAATCCCGTCATGGCGCTGATGGTCGGCGCGATGATCATTCAGGGGATCGTCCCGGGACCGAATGTCGCCACCGAGCAGCCGGCGCTGTTCTGGGGCATCATCGCCTCGATGTGGATCGGCAACCTGATGCTGGTTATCCTCAACCTGCCGCTGATCGGGCTCTGGGTGAAACTCTTAACCGTGCCCTATTACGTGCTTTTCCCCGTCATCATGGCCTTCTGCTCGATCGGGGTCTACAGCGTCAACGCCAATGTCTACGACCTCTATGCCGTCGCCTTCTTCGGGTTGATCGGCTACGTGCTGGCAAAGCTTCGCTGCGAGCCGGCGCCGCTCCTGCTCGGCTTTGTGCTCGGGCCACTGCTTGAGGAGAACCTGCGGCGGGCGATGATCCTGTCGCGCGGCGATCCGATGACCTTCGTCACACGGCCGATCAGCGCCACGCTGCTGGCGATCGCGGTCGCCGTGCTGATCGTGGTCTTCCTGCCGAGCGTCAAGAAGAAGCGCGAAGAGGTGTTCGTCGAAGAGACTTGATGGTTGAACTTGCGGCCTGTTTGATGAACAAAGGATGATCTGACGCGGGCGCCGATGGGCGCCCGTTACGCTTGACAGGACATTCAGGCTCATGAGCATCCCCGCCCGGATCAAGGACGATCTGCCGTTCCTGATCTCTTTGCGCCGCGATCTGCATGCCTATCCCGAACTCGGCTTCGAGGAGGAGCGCACTGCCGGCATCGTCGCGAGGCTTCTCGAGGAGGCTAATATCACGGTGCATCGCGGGCTGGCCGGCACCGGCGTGGTCGGCACGCTCACAGTCGGCAACGGCACGCGCAGGATCGGGCTCAGGGCCGATATGGATGCGCTCGCCATGCCTGAAACGGCGGAGCGGGCTTATAAATCGACCGTACCCGGAAAGATGCATGCCTGCGGCCATGATGGCCACACCACGATGCTGCTGGGTGCCGCGCGTCATCTGGCGGCGACGCGGGGTTTTTCGGGCACGGTGCATTTCATCTTCCAGCCGGCCGAAGAGGGCCGTGGCGGCGCGAAGCGCATGGTGGAGGAGGGGCTGTTCAAGCTTTTCCCCTGCGACGCTGTCTACGGGCTGCACAATATGCCGGGACTGTCGGTCGACGAGATTGCCGTGGTCGAGGGGCCGCAGCTCGCCTCCTCCGACAGCTGGCGCATCACCTTTCGCGGCATCGGCACGCACGGCGCCAAGCCGCATCTCGGCCGCGATCCGATCACGGCCGCCGCCACCTTCCTGTCATCGCTGCAGACGATCGTCGGGCGGGTGGTCGATCCGCTGCAGCCGGCGGTTGTCAGCGCCTGTTTCCTGCAGGCGGGCGACCCGAAGGCTTTGAATGTCATTCCCGATATCGTAGAGATCGGCGGGACGGCGCGAGCTTATTCGCCCGATGTGCGCGATCAGTTGGAGAGCGAGATTGGTCGGCTGGCCAGCGGAACGGCCGCCATGTACGGCATATCGGCCGATTATCGTTTCGAGCGGCGCATTCCGCCCGTCGTCAATGATGGGGATGCGACCTCCCGAGCGCTTGCCGCCGCCGGCGCGGTGTTCGGCGGGAAGGTGCGGACAAGCTTTCCGCCGTCGACAGCAGGCGACGACTTTGCCTTCTTCGCGCAGAATTCGCCAGGCTGCTACGTCTGGCTCGGCAACGGCCCGGCAGTGGACGGGGCGCTGCATCACAACACCGCTTACGATTTCAATGATGAGGCGCTTGGGTATGGGGCGGCTTATTGGGTGGCGTTGGTGGAGCGGGAGTTGAAAAGGGAAACTTAAGCGTTTGCCGCACCCTCTCATCCGACCCTTCGGGCCACCTTCTCCCCGCTGGGGAGAAGAGGGTTGCTGCGACGTCTCGACTCCTCTTCTCCTCTCGGGGAGAAGGTGGCCCGTAGGGCGGATGAGGGACTGCACCGCAATCCCTTGGTTGCGGTCTGTGCGCCCCGACCCTACAAAACCTCCAGCACCGGGCTTTCCAGCACCTTGCCCGTCACCACATCGGCAATCCCCCGGTCCGTCTGGTGCGGGCCGGCATTGCAGGCAAGCGTGGCGCCGAAGCAGGCCTTGAAGACCCGGTAGGGCGGTTTCCAGTCGACGATTTTTTCCATGGCCTTGCGGATGCCGGCGAAGGCCGAAGCTGTGTCCTTCAGCGATGCGTCGGTCACCAGGCCGGAGAGCGGCAGCGGCAAGATTGCCTCGATCGCGCCGTCTTTGGCGACCGCCATGCCGCCGCCGGCTGATATGACGGCGTTGGCGGCGAGCGCCATGTCGCGCGCATTGCCGCCGAAGACGGTGAGGTTGTGGCTGTCATGCGAAACGGTGGTGCAGAAGGCGCCGCGCCAGTCGCCCCAGCCGGTGAGGAAGCCGAGGCGCGGGATGCGGTCGGCCTTGCCGTGGCGATGGGCGACGGCGATCATGGCGCTGCCGGCCGGCGGTACCACGAAGCCATTCGTGACCTCCGTCTCCGCCTCACCCCATTGCGTGAAACGCGGGCGGTCGATGGTGGCGACCCGGACGCGTTCGCCTCTCGACGGGATGCGGAAATCATCCTCGGTGAATTGCGGCAGCTTCACCGAATTTTCAAGCGGCGCCGTGTGGAGCTGCTGGATGTCGACCTGCATGCTGCCGTTGCGGGCGACGATGCGGCCGCTTGAGATGACCAGCCGCGCCCGGAATTCCTCAAGATCTTCGAAGAGCACGATGTCGGCGCGGCGGCCAGCGGCGACAAGGCCGAGATCGGAGCGCTTCAGGCGCTGAGCGGCGTTGAAGGTCGCAGCGCAGAGCGCCCATTCCGGCTTCATGCCGTAGCGCACGAGGCGGCGGATGACGTCGTCGAGGCCGCCGCTTTGATCGAGTTCATCGGGAAAGACGTCGTCGGTGCAGAGCGTCACGGTCGCGGGCAGGTGGCCGAGACCGTTCAGCACCTCGACGAATTCCTGCAGCAGATGGTCGTGGGAGCCGCGCAGCTCGATCGTCAGGCCGGCTGAAAGCTTGGCGGCGAGGTCGGCGCCGGAAGTAAGTTCGTGGTCGGAGGTGACGCCCGCTGCCATGAAGGCGTTGAGGTCGGCACCCCCAAGGCCGCGGGCATGGCCACAAACGAGCTTGCCAGTGGCAAGACCGGCATTGACGATGGCGTTCATGCGCGGATCGCCGTCGATGACGCCGCGCATGTTCATGACCTCGGCAACGCCGCCTACGGCCGGCGAGCGCAGCATCTCGGCGATGACGGCGGCATCGAAATCGGCGCCGGCCAATTCCAGGCCCGGTGCCGACGGCACGCAGGAGGGGGCGAGCAGGATCATGCGCAGCGGCAGTGAGCGTGCCGCCTCGATCGCCCAGCGCACCCCATCAAGGCCATGGACATTGCCGAATTCGTGCGGATCCCAGACGATGGTGGTGACGCCGCGCGGCAGCACGGCGCGCGCATATTCGGCCGGCGTCACCATCGAACTTTCGATATGCATATGGGTGTCGATCAGGCCGGGTGTTGCGATGCTGCCCGCCGCATCGATGATCTCGGCCGCATCCGTGCGGCTTGCCGGGGCATGGACGCTTGCGATCAGCGCGCCGACGAGTCCGATATCGGCCTCCCGGATCAGGCCTGTCACCGCGTCTAGCAGCCGGCCGCCGGTAATCAGCACATCGAAGGGGGCGTCGCCGCGTGCAGCCGCGACGGCGCGGGCGCGCAAGGCGGGATCGTTAAGATCGGCGGGTTCTTGGCGAGGGGTGGCGTTCATTTGCGGGCCTCGTTGACCAAGGCGGCGAGAATGATCCCGCGCGCCCTATCGGCATCGATTTCGGCGGCGAATTGCGCATTGAAAGCCGCGTGCGTGGCGCGGGTCTCGACGACGGTGCGGCCACGGGTCAAGCTGCCCTGAAGCTCGACGTCGATGCGCGCGGGGCGGAAGCCGACGATATCGGGAGCCACGAAGGCGACCGCGGCAGAAGGATCGTAGATCGCCATACCGGGACGGCCGCGGCTGGTGCCGATGCGAATGTAACCTGCAAATAGATCGGCGATCAGCTCGGCATTGGTGCCGCCGGCATTGCGCACCGGCTCGGTATCCTCCGGCTTTGCCAGCACCTTGCGGCAGAGGTCGAGGTCGACCATGCGCAGCGGCAGGCCATGGGCGATGACGATCGACAGAGCTTCGGGATCGGCGAGTGCGTTGAACTCAGCGGACGCCGTGTGGTTGCCCAATGTGACGCCGCCGCCCATCCAGACGAGGTCGTCGATGCGGGCGGCGAGGTCGGGGCGGGCGAGCGCCACGGCGGCGATATTGGTGAGCGGTCCGAGCGCCAGGATGCGGTGCTGGCCGTCACGTTCCAGCCAGCGGCAAAGCGCTGAGAAGGCATCGCTTTCGGCAAGGGCTGATGCCTCCGGCAGGCTCCTGCCGCTCGTCGGGATGCCGGTTGCGCCGAGGATCGCCTGGGCGGTTTCGAGCTTGCCGAGAACCGGCATGGCGCGGCCGGTGTGGATGGGGAACTTCCAGCCGAATGCAGTGGCTGCGCCGGCGGCGTTCCTTCTCACCTGGGGCAGCGGCGCATTGCCGAAGACCAGCGATATGCCGTCGATTTCGAATTCCGACTGTGCCACCACCAGAATGGCGGCGATGTCGTCGAAGCCCATGTCTGTATCGATCCAGACGCCCATGACTTCACCCGAACCGTTTGAGGTTGGCCGCACCGGCAACCGGCAGGTCGAAGGCGAGCGCGCTGCCGATCTCGTGCGGCGGCAGGCGTGCATCGATCTCGGCCTTGATGGGCCCAAGCGGCGTATCAAGGAGATATTCGCGGGTATTGCCGGCGAAAGAGGTGCCGCGCACGGTGCCCTGGAATGGACCGGAGCCAAGGTTCACCATGCGCGGACGCCAGGCGAGGCCCGCCCCGGCGTCTGCGACCGGAGCGGAAAGCGCGACTGGGCCGTTCGGCGTCGCAAGCTTTCCATCCTTCAGCGCAAAGACATTCTCGAAGCCGACGAAATCGGCGACGAAGGCGGAGGCGGGATGATTGTAGATCTCCTCAGGCGTACCGATCTGCTCAATGCCGCCGTTCAGCATGACGACGATGCGGTCGGCGAGCGCCAAAGCCTCCACCTGATCGTGAGTCACGAAGATCATGGTGACCCCGGTTTCCTTCTGGACGCGCTGCAATTCGGCGCGCATTTCGAGGCGTAGCCGGGCATCGAGATTGGAGAGCGGCTCGTCAAGCAGCAGCACTTTCGGCTCCATCACCATTGAGCGGGCGAGGGCCACACGCTGCTGCTGGCCGCCGGAGAGTTCGGCCGGCTTGCGGCTCGCGAAGGCGGCGAGGCCGACGGATTTGAGGCCAGCGCCGACGCGGGCGTCGAGATCGGCGCCCGAGATGCCTTTGAGACGCAGGCCGAAAGCGACATTCTCATGGACCGTCAGATGCGGGAAAAGCGCGTAGGACTGGAAGACGAGGCCGACGGCGCGTTTGTTGGCTGAGACGCGGGTGATATCGGCGCCGTCGAGGCGGATGCGGCCGGAGGCAGGCGTCAGCAGGCCGGCGATGGCGCGCATCGTTGTCGTCTTGCCGCAGCCCGAGGGGCCGAGCAGCGCCACCAGTTCGCCCTTGCCGATCGCGAGGTCGAGATTTCCGACCGCAACCGTATCGCCATAGGCAAGCGTCAGCTTGTCGAGTTGAAGATAGGCATCAGACATAACGCGAGAATCCCAGGAAACGTTCGGCGAGGAAGACGATGCCGATGGAGAGAAAGGCGAGAAGGGCGGAGAGCGCCGCAATGGACGGGTCGTAGGTGGTTTCCATGTAGCCGAGCATGTCGACCGGCAGCGTCCTGACGCCGGGACCGGAAAGGAAGAGGGAGACAGGCACCTGGTTGAAGCTGGTAACAAAGCCGAGGATGAAGGCTGCAAGAATGCCGCCGCGGATATTCGGTATCACCACGCGGAAGAAGGCGCCGAGCCTGGAGGAGCCGAGCAGGACGGCGGCCTCCTCGATATCCGAGCGCAGATTGTCGAGGCTCGCCGAGACGACGCGCACGGCATAGGGCAGTACAAGGGCGGTATGGGCAAAGAAGAGCGCGAGCGTGATGTTGAAGCCGAAGGGCACGACGAGATAACGCAGCAGCGCCAGGCCGACGATGATGCCGGGCACGATGATCGGCAGCGAGACGACGGTGCGGACGGTTTCGGCCGCCGGCAGCCGGTAGCGCGACAGGGCATAGGCGGCCGGGATGCCGAGGACGAGGGCTGCGAGCGTCCCGAAGACGGCAAGGAACATCGACATGGCGAAGCTGTCGCGGAAACTCTCGACGGTGAACACCTTCATCACCCAGCGCAGCGACAGTCCTTGCGGCGGGAAGGCCAGCGTATCGCCTGCCGACAGCGACGCGGCGATGATGATCAGGAAGGGACCGATCAGAAAGACCAACAGCAGGAAAAGCACAATGGGCGAAAACAGGCGCAGGGTCATCGGCGGCTCCTTGCCGTCGCAAGCCGTTTCAGCAGGATGTTGGCCGCAAAGCTCATGATGATCAGGATGAAGGCGATGACGCTGGCCGAGACGAAATCATTGGCGACGGAAACCTGCTGATACAGCAGCGTTTCCAACATCAGCACCTTGGAGCCGCCGAGCACGGCAGGGGTGATATAGGCGGTCAGCGATCCGGTGAAGACAAGCGTGCCGCCGACGACGAGGCCTTCCCTGGTCAGCGGCAGGATGACTTTCCAAAAGACCTGGAACCAGTTGGCGCCGAGCACGCGGGCAGCGGGAATCGCATCCTTCGGCATGTTCTCGAGCGCACTGATCAAGGAGAGGATCATCAGCGGCAGAAAGAGCTGCAGGAGGCCGATGAACACGGCGGTCTCGGTGAACAGCAGCCGCAGCGGCTCGCCGCTGAGGCCGAGGCCCGTTATCGCCTGGTTGACGATGCCGGTGCGGCCGAGAATGACGATCCAGGCATAGGTGCGCGCCACCGGCGAGATCATCAGCGGCAGGGTGATGAGGCCGATCATGCGACCCTTGCCAGTCGGCGGCAGGTTCACAATAGCAAAGGCTGCGGCATAACCGATGACCGCCGAGACGGCGGTGACTTCGAGGCCGAGCCGGAAGCTGCGCAGGAAAACGGTGCGGTTCAGCGTCTCGGAGAAGAAACCGGCATAGGCCGACAGTGTCCAGGCGCCGCCGGCACGGAAGCCCTCCGACAGCAAGACTGCGACGGGCAGCAGGAAGACCACGGTCGCGAAGACGGCTGCCGGCAAGGCCAGCGCCATGGCTTCTGCGCGGTTCTGGAACATGAGGCGCCTTTCGAGCGGACAGAGGATGGTCCCGGCAGGGCGCCGGGACCGGTTCTCACGCAGGCCTTACTGGCCGACCTTGTCGTTCCATGACTTCAGCCAGCCGGCGCGGTTGTCGAGTGCGACGGCCGAAGGGATCAGCTTGAGGCTCTTGGCCGTTTCTTCGCCATAGGTGAGGTTGTTGGCGGCGGCTTCGGAAAGCTTGACCTCGCTGTTTGCTGGACTGTCGACCAGCTTTTCGGCGAGTTTGGTCTGGATGTCGGTCGAAAGCCAGAAATCCATGAACTGCAAGGCGAGATCCTGGTTCTTCGAACCTTTCGTCAGCACCAGCACATTCATGCCGCCGGTCTGACCCTCTTTCGGCGTTGCCCAGGCGACTGGAACGTCGAGCTTGGTAAAGCCTGCCCAGGAGAAACGGCCGATCGGCGCTGCCCAAATCTCCTCCTGCTGCATCAGCTGTACGAGCTGCGAGGATTTTTCGTAGAAGGTGACGATGTCGTCCTTCTTCTCGCCCAGCGCCTCGATCGGACCCTTCAGATCGGGCGTGTCCTTTCCGAGCGCCTGGCCCAGCATGTAGAGCGCCGGCGGCCCCTGGTTGGTCGTCACGTTCGGA
The DNA here is from genome assembly GCF_036571585.1 of Rhizobium sp. 268. NCBI lineage: Bacteria > Pseudomonadati > Pseudomonadota > Alphaproteobacteria > Hyphomicrobiales > Rhizobiaceae > Rhizobium > Rhizobium sp. 268. Next base: position 347,562 of record NZ_JAPPSO010000007.1, read on the forward strand.
AAGGCGACGTGGCCGACATATTCCGGCTTCAGGAGATCGGCCCAGGAGTCGATCTTCATCTTGTCGGAACGATAGGCGATCGAGGTGGCATAGAAAGTGTAACCGACGCTCATGCCGTCGCCGTTCGGATCCTTGGCGACGTCGTAGAGCTTGGCGAAATTGGCGAGCTTAGCGGTGTCGACCTTGTCGATCAGGCTTGCACGGGAGGCAGCCAGTGCATCGGCCATGGAAACGGCGGCGAGGTCGACGACGGGATTGGCCTTGTTCGCTTCCATCTTGGCCAGACGCTCGACGCTATTGCCTGTCTCGACCACGAGCTTGCAGCCGCATTTGGCTTCGAAGGGATCATAGACCAGAGTTTTGAAATCGTCTTGTGCAAAAGCATAGACCGAGATGGTCAATGTGCGGTCCGCTGCTGTTGCTCCGAACGGAGATAGGGCGGCGAGTGCTGCCGAGGCAATGAGCGCTTTTTTCATCTTACATGTTCTCCATCTCTGAGGTTTTTTGTGCCGGGTCCGCAAGGCCCGGATGATTGGCGGACGATCAGCTGCATGGGGACACGGTCGACCTCGGCGGTCACGAGCATGCCCTGCCGGATGCTGCTCGCCCTTATGGTATCCACCAGTGCCGACACGGCAATCCCGGCAATAGCGTCCATGTCCATACGAACCGTCGTCAACGACGGCGTAACGACCGGCGACCAGATGAGATCGTCGAAGCCGGTGACGCTGACATCGGCGGGAATGTTGACGCCGGCCTGCTGCAACTCTGTCAGCGCCCGTAGCGCCTGCAGGTCGGAGAGGGCTGCGAAGGCGGTGAAACCCTGCCTGACTTTTTCGGCGAGACCGAGCGGGCAGCCGCTGCCGCTATCCCGCTCGAGCCTGTCGATCCACAGTGTTTCCGCATGCATGTCCGGGCGCATGCTGGAGCGGATGCCATCGGCGCGGTCGTTCTGGACGCTGGATTCCTGATTGTTGCCGATGATGAGGATGCGGCGATGGCCAAGGCCGGCGAGATGGCTGGCGATTTCGCTGCCCCCCTGCCAATGGTCGGCAGCAACTGTGTTGCCTGACGTCGATGGGGTATCGATGACGGCGACAGGACAGACGGCCGAAGAGATGCGGGTGGCGCGGCGGGGAATGACGACCATGCCGTCGACGCCGCGCTCGACCAGCCGATTGATCGCCTCGGTCTGGGTGGCGACCTCGCCGCGGGAATCGGCGATCAGCACGCCGTAACCGGCGGCAGAGGCGGCGAATTCGATCGCCTGGGCGATCTTTGGGAACAGCGGATTGGCGATATCGGGCAGCACCAGGCCGAGAACGCCGCTGCGGCCGGTCCGGAGCGCCCGCCCGGCCTGGCTCGGGACATAACCGAGCTCGGCGGCATGCTCGCGAATCCTTTCGACCAGTTGGCCGGAGACGCGGCCCTTGCCTGATAGCGCATTGGAGACGGTGGCGACGGAGACGCCGAGAGACGTCGCTATCCTGCTGAGGTTCGGTCCCGAACGCGATGAAGCCATGATCGACGGCGCTCTGATTAATCGTTTAATCAGAGCTTTACCTCAGCTCTTTTCGCTTGTCGATTCCCAATTCATCTTATTGCGCATTATCCGCGATACAAACTCGGCCGATATGAAAAAAGCCCCGCGAGACGATCGCGGGGCTGTGTATGTCCAGACGGCACAAGGCAGCCGATCAGGTCTTGGCCGGCTTTACCACGACAGTGGTGTTGGCTACGGTCGTCTTGCCGCCGGGGGCATAGCCGCCGCCGACCGCGATGTTGAGGGAGACATAGTCCTTGGCCATCTGCTGAACTGCCTGGGCAAGGCTTGCCTGGGCGAGCGAAACCTGGCGCTGCGCGTCGAGAACGTCGAGCAACGAAGAGGCGCCGTCCTTGTAAGATGCAGTCGACAGTTCGAGGGTTTCCTGCGTGGTCTTCACCTGGGCCTGGAGTGCCGAGACCGTGCGGGCGTCACGCCGGACAGCGGCTAGCGCGTTCTCAACCTGCTCGACGGAGGTCAGCACCGTCGATTTCCAGTTGAGGTAGGCGGTCGCGGCGTCGGACTGTGCAGACTTGACGTTGGCGCGCAGGCGGCCGCCATCGAAGATCGGCAGGTTGAGGGTCGGACCGAAGGACCAAGGCGTCAGGCCGCCATGGATGCCGCGCTGGTTGATGTAGGACGGCGAGATCGAACCGCTGAGCGAGATGCTCGGATAAAGCTGTGCCTGGGCAACACCGATATTGGCCGTTGCCGCGGCGAGATCGCGCTCCGCGACGCGAACGTCGGGACGGTTGCGGATCAGGTCTGCCGGGATGCCGGAGTTGATGCCGCCCCGGAATACGGGCTGTCCATGACCCTTCAGCAATTCGTCGACGAGGGCCGAGGCCGGCAGGCCGAGCAACGTGGCAATGTGATGGGCTGATATGCGGATGTTGGTTTCGAGGCCGGGAATTTCGGCGAGCGTCGATTGTACCAGGCCTTCGGCCTGGACGACGTCAAGACGCGAGGCGGCGCCGGCTTCAAGCTGGAATTTGGTGAGCTCGTAGGTTTCCTGACGCGACTTCAGGTTGGCTCTCGAGAGCGCCAGGCGCTGTTGATAGTAGCGAACGTCGATATAGCTCGAGACGAGATCCTGCACCAGGGTCAGCTTGGCGACATCGGCGGATGCGTAGGCGGAATCGAGCGAAGCAAGCGCGCTCTCGGTGCTGCGCTTGTAGAGGCCGAAGAGATCGAGCAACCAGCTCAGCTGGACGTCGCCGGCACTGGTGTTGCGCGTGTCGAACTGCGTGCGCAGCTCGCCCTTCTGGCCGCTGATCGTGTGCGAGCCGCCGACCGTCAGGTTCGGCAGGGCGCCGGCACCGGCGGTGGTGACGTTGGCGGAGGCCGCATTGATGCGCTCGATCGCCTGCTGGACAGTTAGGTTCTGATCTAGGCCGGCCTTGACATAGCCATTCAGTTTGGGGTCGTTGAAGGCGGTCCACCAGGCGGCAGTAGCAACATCGCCTACACTCTTCGTTCCGCCCTCTCCGAATTTAGCGGGCAGCGGCATCTCAGGAGGAACATGATCCGGGCCAACAACGCAGCCCGACAACAATAACAATAATGCCGGTGTAGCGGCAAAACGAAGAGATACCATTCATTTCATCCTGTACTCGAGCAAGTCAATTCTTGTCCGAAGCTTCATGCTTCACTATCGGCCGCCGCGCCTCGTTTTACCAAAAACACCATTCCGAAGCAGTCGGGCGCAATGTAGCAACGCCGACAGCATTATCACAGTGCATTTATATCACACTCCTGCCGCATTTTTGCCGCCTGTGGCAAAGATGCGTCGGATGACGACGAAAAACGACGGCACGAAGAAAATTCCGAGCATCGTCGCCGCCAGCATGCCGCCGAGAACGCCGATACCGATGGCGTTCTGTGCCGCCGAACCCGCGCCTGTCGCGATCGCCAGCGGCACAACGCCGAGAATGAAAGCAAGCGAGGTCATGATGATCGGCCGCAGGCGCAATCTCGCCGCTTCCAATGTCGCCTCGTAGAGCCCCATGCCGCTTTCCATGCGGTCCTTGGCGAACTCGACGATCAGGATCGCGTTCTTCGCCGCCAGCCCGATGGTCGTCAGCAGGCCGACTTTGAAATAGACATCGTTCGCCTGACCGAAGAGCGTTGCTGCCGTCAGCGCTCCGAGAATGCCGACGGGCACCGCCATGATCACCGAGAAGGGAATCGACCAGCTTTCGTAAAGTGCTGCCAGGCAAAGGAAGACGACCAAAACGGAGATCGCATAGAGCATCGGCGCCTGTGACCCGGAAAGGCGCTCCTGATAGGAAATGCCCTGCCATGCGACCGTATACCCGCCGCCGAGCTGTTCGGTCAGCGCTTCCATCTGGTTCATCGCATCGCCGGACGACACTCCGGGAGCCGAAGCCCCGTCGAGCGGGATGGCGCTGACGGCGTTGAAGCGGGCAAGCGAGGGCGCACCCTTCACCCATTCCGTCTTGGTAAAGGCGGAGAAGGGCACCATTTCGCCGTCGTTGTTGCGCGCATACCAGTGGTTGAGGTCATCGGGCTGCATGCGGAAGGGGGCATCGCCCTCGACGTAGACCGGTTTGATTTCGCCGTTCAGGGTGAAGTCGTTGACGTCGCGGCCGGTGAAGATGATCGACAGCATCGAATTGACCGAGGCGATGTCGACGCCCATGGCGCCGATCTTCTCCTGATCGAGCACGATTCGCATCTGCGGCTCGACTTCCTTGTTGCTGGTGCGCAGCGCCACGATCTTGCCCGAGGTGTTGCCCATCTGAATCAGCCGCTTGGAGGCGGCTGTCAAGGCGTCATTGCCGTGGCCACCGGTATCGACGAGATACATGGAGAAGCCGCTCGATACGCCAAGACCCTGGATCGCCGGCGGCAGGAGGGCGAAAACCTGCGCCTCGCGGATCGCAAAGAAATTGCCGAGCGCACGGTTGACGACCGATTGGGCGCTGAGCTTGGGATCGGTGCGTTTTGCGAAATCCTTGAGCTTGGTGAAGACGATGGCGCTGTTCTGGCCGGATCCGTTGAAGCCGAAGCCGAGCGCGCCGAACACGGATTCGACCGCGTCCTTCTCGTTTTCACGGTAATATTTCTCGACCTTCTCGACCACTGCCTGGGTCTGCTGGGTGGTCGAGCCCGGCGGCGTGGTGACGATCGTCAGCAGCACGCCCTGGTCTTCCTGCGGCAGGAAGGAGCTCGGCAGGCGGGTGAAGAGATAGGCGCAGCCGGCGCCGACGAGCAGGAAGACCACCATGACGCGGATCGGCCGTTTCAACAGATAGCCGATGGCGCCGATATAACCGTTGGTCGAGCGCGTGAAGTTGCGGTTGAACCAGTCGCCGACACGGTGCTTCCTGTGTTCGCCGACCGGTTTCAGCATCGTGGCGCAAAGGGCCGGCGTCAGCACGAGCGCGACGAGCGCCGACAGCAGCATGGCCGAGACGATGGTGATCGAGAACTGGCGATAGATAATGCCGGTCGAACCGCCGAAGAAGGCCATCGGAATGAATACGGCGGTCAATACGAGCGCGATGCCGACAATGGCGCCGGTGATCTCGCCCATCGATTTTTCCGTCGCCTCGATCGGCGAGAGCTTCTCTTCGGACATGATGCGTTCGACGTTTTCGACGACGACGATAGCGTCGTCGACGAGAAGGCCGATCGCCAGCACCATGGCGAACATTGTCAAGGTATTGATCGAGTAGCCGGTGACCGCCAGCACCCCGAAGGTGCCGAGCAGCACCACAGGAACGGCAATCGTCGGGATCAGCGTCGCCCGCAGGTTCTGCAGGAAGATGAGAAGGACGACGAAAACGAGCACTATCGCTTCGATCAGCGTGTGCACGACCTTTTCGATCGACAGCTCGACGAAGGGCGTCGTGTCGTAGGGATAGGTGATCTCCACACCTGGCGGCAGGCCGCGGCCGATAACATCGAGCGCCGAGCGCACGCGGGCGGCGGTATCGATGGCGTTGGCGCCAATCGCGAGATTGACGGCAAAACCGGTCGAGGGCTGGCCGTTGTAACGCGAATTGCCGCCATAGCTTTCCTGGCCGATCTCGATGCGCGAGACGTCGCTCAAGCGGACCGTCGCGCCATCCTTCTCGACCTTCAGGATGATGTGCTCAAAATCGGCGACGGTGGTCAGCTGGCTTTGCGCGGTGATGGTGACGTTTATCTGCTGGCCGGGAATGGCCGGCTGGGCGCCGAGCGAACCGACGGAAACCTGGGTGTTCTGCGCCTGGATGGCCGCGGTGACGTCGCTGGGCGTCAACTGATATTTCAGCAGCTTGAAGGGATCGAGCCAGACGCGCATGGCATATCCCGAACCGAAAACGTTGATGCTGCCGACGCCTTCCAGGCGCTGGATCTGATCCTCGATCGAGGTCGACAGAATGTTGCCGAGGTCGACCGAGTTGCGCTTGCCGTCGGTGGAAACCAGCGAGCCGACCAGAAGGATGCTCGAGGTCGAGCGGGTGACGCTGATGCCGGCATCGATGACGTCGCTCGGAAGCTGCGACTGAACCAGCTGCAGCTTGTTCTGCACCTGCACCTGGGCGATATCCGGGTCGGCGCTCGTTCCGAAGGTCAGCTGGATGCTGGCCGAACCTGTCGACGAGGTCGAGGTCATGTAGGTCAGGTCGTCGAGGCCGGTCATGCCATCCTCGATGATCGTCGTCACCGATTTCTCGACGGTCTCGGCACTCGCACCCCGATAGGTGGCGTTGATGCGGACCGTCGTCGGAGCGATGTCGGGATATTGCGAGATCGACAGCGTGAAGATCGCCAGCAGGCCGGCGAGCATGATGGTGATCGCAATGACCCAGGCGAAAATCGGACGTCGGATGAAAAACTTGGCCATCGGTTGTTCCTGTGCGGCTGAACGGTGACGTCGGGGGCTCGAAGCGATTAATTCGCTGCGGGCTTCTGCGCGTCACCGGCCGCGGGCTGATCGGCAGCCACGACCACGCCGTTGTCGGTGATCTTCATCGGGACCGGTTTCACCGGCATGCCTGACGTGATCGATTGCAGACCGCTGACGATCAGCTGATCACCGTCCTTGATGCCTTCGGTCACGAGCCAGGAATTGTTGGAGGGCGAGCTGTTTTCGAAAGCACGGGTCTCGACCTTGCCCTCGGCCGAAACGAACTGCGCCGTCAGCCGGCCGTTGGCGTCGCGGCTCGTTGCCAACTGCGGCAGCGCATAACCGTTCTCCGCGCCGAGTTCGACGGTCGCCCGGACATACATGCCGGGCAGCACGACCCGGTCGGGATTGGGAAAGAGCACGCGGATGATGAAGGTGCCCGTGGTCTCACTGACCACCTGCTTCGACATGTCGAGCTTGCCCTGCTGGTTGTATTCCTTGCCGTCTTCGAGGATCAGGTGGAAGACGACATTGGCTGCACCCTTGATGTCGCCGGCGGCCATCGCATCGCGCAGCTTCAAGAGGTTGGTGCTCGATTCCGTCAGCGAAATATAGATCGGATCGAGCTGGCGGATCGTCGTCAGCGCCGTCGTCTGATTGGCCGAGACGACGTTGCCGACATTATAGGCGGTCTGGTCGATGATGCCGTCGAAGGGCGCGATGATCCTGGTGTGGTCGAGATCAATCTGCGCGGCGGACAGTGCGGCCTTCGCCGACTCGACTTCGGCCTTGGCCTGAAGCAGCGTCGTCTTGGCGGTTTCGAATTCGATCTGAGTGGCGCCGCTGCCGACGAGGCGCTGGTAGCGGTCGAGATTGCTTTCAGCGCTCGGCACACTCGCCTCGGCCTTGGAGATCGCCGCCTTGGCCTGCTCAACGGCAGCAATATAGGGCGCATCCTCGATCTGGTAGAGAAGGTCGCCCTTCTTGATCTCGCCACCTTCCTTGAAGGCGATCTCGCGGATGAGGCCGCTCACCTGCGGCCGGATATCGGCCGTCTGGAAGGTCTCGGCGCGGCCGGGAAGGATAGTGGTGACCGGAAAACTACCCTTATTCAGCGTGATCACGCCGACCGGCGAGGCCGGCTGGGCCGCGCCTGCGTTGCCGGCAGGCTTGCTGGCGTTGTCGCTGCAGGCTGCGAGCAACACGCCGAGCGCCAGCGCCGAGGAGATGAGAAGGGCACGCCGTATCATTCTGAATTTCCTGTGCGGTGGCAATTGCGGTTCGATCCACGGGCTCGGCACGGGCCGAGCGCAGGCTTGTAAAAGCGTCAGGATTGATCTGGCTGCAAATGCCTTTATCCGAATTTAACAAAAGCTTTACGAAGTGACGTAAGTCAGCAATCATCACTTAGCAAGCGTTATTTTGCAGTGCGGCATCGACAAAGCCGACGATGTCCTCGGCGCGATGCACCAGAGTTTCCTTGTCGTCGCGGGCAATCAGGATCGGGTGCAGGACGCAGGCCAGGAGGTCTGCGACCGTGCGTGCCGCGCGCTCGGGATCGCGGCACTGATAGCGTCCCTCCGCGATACCCTCTCGGATGATTTCGTCCAGCTTCAACTCGATTCGGGCGCGATAACGGTTGCCGGCCTCGAGTTTTGCCTCGATCGTCGAAAGCACCATTTCGAAGATGTAGGGATTTTTGTGGATGTCCTGCAGATGGCCTTCCAGCAGGCGCAGGACGAAGCGGAGCAATTGCTCCTTCGGGGGCAGGTTCTGGTCGAAGGCTGCGAAACGCTCGGTAGCATTGTCGAGATGGCGTCCGGCGATCGCATCGACCAGGGCGACTTTGGTATGGAAATGCTTGAAGACATTGGCGGGCGACATGTGCAGCGCGCCGGCGATATCGGCGATCGACACCGCGAGATAGCCGCGCTGACGAAACAGCATCTCCGCCATCGAGAGAATGTCCTCCCGCGTTTCCTCGGCCTTGCGTCTCGGCCTTCTTGCCATCCGTCCCCCGCCGGGCCAGGCCCGATCCTTCTGGCTGATGTTAGCGCGATTGCACGAAATGCCGCAAGCCGATGATCGGCCGGAGGCTTTCGCGCGCTGCCATCTCAGGGGAAGTGGGGGGCGAGGTTCTGCCGGATGCGGGCAAGCGGTGTCTCGCCGCTATCGTCGGGAACAAAGTGCTCGCCGGTGATCGCCTCATAGGCCCTGATATAAACAGCCGAGGTCTGTTCGATCAGTCCGGTGGGAATCTCGGGGATCTCATCCTTATATGGGTCGCAGCGCTCCGCCACCCAGGCGCGGACGAAATCCTTGTCGAAACTTTCCGGACGTTTTCCGGCGGCAAAACTGGCCGGATAGCTTTCGGCAAGCCAGTAGCGGCTGCTGTCAGGCGTGTGGATCTCGTCGGCGAGGATGATGTTGTCGTCGCCGTCGGTGCCGAATTCATACTTGGTGTCGACGAGGATCAGGCCGCGTTTGGCCGCCATCTCCTGGCCGCGGGCGAAGAGCGCGAGCGCGTATCGCGACAGTGTCTCCCACTGCTCCTTGGTCAGAAGGCCGCGGCTGACGATTTCGGCAGGCGTCAGCGGCTCGTCATGGCCGCCGTCGAATTCCTTGCTGGTCGGGGTGATGACCGGTTCGGGCAGGATCTGGTTGTCGCGCATGCCGTCCGGCAGGCGCATGCCGTACATCTCGCGCTCACCCTTCTTATAGAGCGTCAGGATCGACGTGCCGGTGGTGCCGGCGAGATAACCGCGCACGACAATTTCGACCGGCAGAATGTCTAGCCGCTTGCCGATGACGACATTGGCATCGGGATAGTCGAGGACATGGTTCGGGCAGATGTCCTTCGTCGCCTCGAACCAGTAGCGTGCCGTCTGCGTCAGCACCTGGCCCTTATAAGGAATACAGGTGAGGATGCGGTCGAAAGCGCTCAGCCGGTCGGTGCTGATGATGATGCGGCGTCCGTCCGGCAGATCGTAATTCTCGCGCACCTTGCCGCGATAGTAGTTCGGCAGTTCCGGGAAATGGGCTTCGGAGAGAATTCGCACGGCGCTCGACTGTCCTTGTGATTGGGGGGAAGGCTTCCTGCTCTACTGCAAAATTCCTCAAATCGGAATCGATTTAAGAAATTATGCAGCACTCAAAGTGCTACAGCGTTCTTTGCTTGTCTGAAAGACACTCGGCGCTGTAGTCATTGCCGGGAAGTCAAGGTGGCCCAACTATCGCATCAGAGCCAGAACAGGGCCAGGAGAAACAAAGCGAGGCCGTAGCTTGTGACGGCAAGCGGCCAGCCGGCGCGCAGGAAGTCACTGAAGCGGTAGCCGCCGATGCCCATTGCCAGTGTGTTGTTGTGATGGCCGAAGGGTGTCAGAAAATCCAGTGAGGCGCCGACGGCGACGGCAATCAGATAGGCGTCCGGCGCATGGCTGCCGGCTTTGGCGAATTCCAGTGCGATCGGGGCCAGGACGATCGCAACCGTCGCGTTGTTGACGAAGGGCGTCAGCGCCATGGCGAGGAAGAGGATGAGGGCGATGCCGAAGAGCGGCCGGCTGACCGGCACGACGAGACTCAGCCAGCCGGCGATCGTTTCGGCCGCCCCGGTCGTTGCCACCGCCTGGCCGATTGGGATCATCGCTGCCAGCATGATGATGATCGGCCAGTTGAGATCGGCCATCGCCTGGCGGATGTTCAGGTGATTGAGCAAGGCGAGCACGAGCACGACAGCGGCAAAGGCGATGTCGGGAGGCAACCCGGCCGCAGAGGCGGCGACGCCGCAGACAAAGAGCGCGAAGGGCCGCCAGGAGAGGACGGCCGGTTCGGCCGGGGCTGTCGGGGCGAGCGGCAGGCACTCGCTTTCTTCCAGCGCTTCGGCGATTGCCGTTCGCGGCCCTTCCAGTGTCAATATATCGCCGATCGATAGTTGCAGGTCGATGAAACGGCCTTCGATGCGCGGCGCGCGCATGGAAAGAGCGGTGACTGCGACGCCGCGGCTTTGGAACACTTCAAGCGAGCGGACGCGCGAACCGACCAGCGTGCTTTCCGGCATGACGACGGCTTCGACACGGGAAAAATCCGGCTGGAGGCCATGCGGATGGGCATCGGCGATCAGCGCCTGGGTGGCGGCTAGCCCGGCAAAAACCGCATCGGCGCCTTCGGCAAGCAGCACGTCGCCGGCTGAAATGACTGACTGATCGAGCGGACCGAAGACGAAATTGTCGCCGCGGATGAGCGCGTGCGGTTTAATGCCGAAACCCGCCGGACAATCGGAAAGCCGGATGCCGATCAGCGGCGAAATGTCGGGAATGCGGCGCTCGACGACGATGCGGCGCGTGCCTAGGGAGATCGCTGCCGGCGTTTCGTCAGGTTCAGGAAAGAGACGCTGGATGCGAAAGGCGATAAGCAGAATGCCGGCGATTGCAACCGGCAGGCCGACATAGGCGAAATCGAAGAAGTGAAAGCCTGCTCCGGTCGCCTTGGCGAGCGCGTCGCTGACGAGCAGGTTGGCCGGCGTGCCGATCAGCGAAACGAGACCGCCGAGCAACGCCGCAAACGAGAGCGGCATGACGAGCTGGCGGCGAGGGATCGTCAGCGCCATGCCGAGCCGCAGCGCCACCGGCAGGCTGATTGCAAAGGCGCCGATATTGTTCATGAAGATAGAAATGAAGCCGGCAAGCGAGGAAGCGCCGGCGATGACCTTGAAGCTCGAAGGCCTGGCGGCGGCGAAACGGGCGGCGAGATTGTCGAAGAGCCCGGCGCGCGCCAGCACCTGGACGATCAGCAGGATCTCGACGACGGTGATGACAACGGGACTGGCAAAGCCGGTGAAGATGTGGTCGGCGGGATAAAGTCCGAGCGAATAGCCGGCGAGCAGGCCAGCGATCGAAATCACCTCGATGCGGATGCGATCGAAAGAGAAGAGAACGAGCATCGCCAGCAGGAGGATCAGCAGGGATGCTTGCTCGAACGTCATGCGTGGATCCGGTGTTTCATCGATTGGGCAGACTGTAATCGTTCCTCCTGCGCTGTACAGAGGTGCCCTCGGGCAAAGATTGACCAATCCTCATGTATCGCCTCAGGCGGGTGTCTGCCACCGGCCTGCGGCGTTCCGCTCCAATATGGGCGTTGTGAAGACGCCGACGGTGCGTGCGATCCATCGCGGGCCGGCGGCAGCAAGGCTTTCGCGCCAGCGCTGCGACTGCAGCATGGCCGCGCCGATGACGACCGGTTCGATGCCGCAGACCTCGAGCAGATCAAGAGCCGCGACGATCGAGGCGCCGCTGGAAATGACGTCGTCGATCAGAGCGACGCGCCGTCCGGCAAGCAGCGGCAGCATGCGCGGATCGATATAAAGGCGCTTCTGCTGTGTCGGCGTGGTGATCGAGGACAGGGGGACGGAAAGCTCGTCGCGGTACCAGAATTTGCGCGAGGTGCCGAGCGGAACATAACGGCTGTGGCCGAGCTTCTGCGCAACGGCGGCGGCAAGCGTCAGGCCGAGCGTTGGCAGGCCGGCGACGACGTCGATGCGCATGGGCCGGATCTTTTCGGCGAGGCTTTCGGTGAGCACATCGAGCACGGCGAAGCTCGCCTGGTTGATGATCAGCGAGGCGAGAGCGTGATCGCCGTCCGCCAGCACGCGGATCGGCAGGCGAACCTGACGGCCGTCTTCCAGGACGGCGACGTAGAAGGAGGCGAATTCGCCGTCGACGGCAAAGGTCTCGGGCGGATGAACCTCCTGCCAGAAATCGTGCGGCGCCATATCCCTTTGATTAGTCAATTGCGTCTCGCCTTCTCGATCCCGGTTTTCCGGCGCAACGACTGTAACTCCGCCTCGGTCAGCGCGCGCACGGCGCCTTTCGGCAGTTCGCCGAGCTCGAGCCTGCCGATCGCAACGCGCACGAGGCGCAGGCATTCGGTCCCGAGCGCCTCCAGCATGCGGCGGATCTGGCGGTTGCGGCCCTCGTCGAGCTCGACCTCGATCCATGAATTCCGGTCGCCCTGGCGGAGGCGCCGCGCGGCGGTTGCCGTCAGCAGTTCGCCGTCGTGGCGGATGCCCGATGTCATGGCGGCAATGCCCTCATCGTCCATGATCCGGTCTATCTGGACATGATAGGTCTTCGTCACGTGGGTGACCGGATCGAGAAGGATCTGGGCGAATTCCGTGTCATTGGTGAACAGCAGCAGCCCCTCGCTCGCCTTGTCGAGCCGGCCGACCGGAGAGAGATGCGGGATGTCGAAATCCCTCAGGCAATCATAGACCGTCGGCCTGCCTTCGGGATCGTCGCGGGTGGTGACGAGCCCGCGGGGCTTGTTAAGCATCAGATAGATTTTCGCTTCGGCGGCAATGACGAGGCCGTCGACACTGATCTTGGCGGTAGCAAGGTCGACCCAGGCGGAGATATCGCTGACGGTGCGGCCGTCGACGGCAACGCGGCTCTCGGCAATCAGCCGTTCGGCCTGGGTGCGGGAGCAATAACCAAGTTTGGAAAGGGCGCGGGGGAGGGTGACACGCTTGGCCGCGGCGCCGACGGCGGGCTTTGTCCGCTCACGCGTCTTATGCGATGGGCGCCGTTCCCTCATCTGCTGTCCTTATACTGCCTCGATGCCTTCTCTTGGCATGAACGGCGCAAGGATGCCAGCAAGGCAAAGAAAAAGTGGGCAGAAGAGACGCGTTAAAAAACGCCAGCGCTTTGGTGGAAGCGCTGTTACGGCATGGCAGACTTGCGCTGGTTCAGCGGCAGGCCATAAAGCCGGCAAGTTCCTTGCGGCTGACAACGATACCCGCGGCGGCCTTGACCGGGTCCGGATGCGTATACGACAGACTTGGCATTTCGGGCAGGTCGAGTGCCTGGCGCATGTTCATGATGCCGACCGCGTAACGGCCGTTAACGCCATCGACGCTGACTTCAATGATGCAATTGGCCCTCTTGTTTTCCATGTTGTCCTCCCTGTCGTTTTTTATGTTCCCATCAATCGCATTAAAAATTGGTTTTTCTAAGACATAAGCATTTACGCACCCTGCCGAAAAACGGATCGGCGGGTGCGTAAAAATATGATTTTTCAGCGGATGCGGCGGAGCCTTACCGCCACCAATGGCGAGGCTCCGGCTGCGAACTGCCGGACAGCAGATAGCCGGCGAGGAATCCAATAGCGCCTGCAAGCACCAGCGCAGTGGTCGCTGCGGTCGGGTGTTCGCGGGCGGCGCCGGCAGCAGCTGACCCTTCGGCTCTGATCTGGGCGACGGCTTTCTTAGCGCGGGGCAGGGCCTCGTCATAAGCCTTGCCGGCGCGGCCGCGCACTTCGTAATAGGCTTCGGCGCCTTGAGCGGAAATCATCTTCTGCAGGCGCGAGACTTCCTGCTGGAGTGCGGTAATGTCCTTGCTGACAGATGCTCTGATATCATCGGTGTTGGCAGCCATATCGGTCTCCTTCCTTCAATGGGAAAGACAACACCTAAGACGGCGATAGGTTCCGAAATGTCTGCCGTTGATTTGTGACGGAAATTTAAAGCTCGCGGCGGGAAGCAGTTTAATCCTCCATTAACCATAAATCCGCTCAAGCCGCTGTTTTCTCGTTATCTTTCGGTGGCCGGGGGCGCCTTTTCGAGGGATTTTTGACCAACTGATAAAGGAATTTTCGGGAATCCGTCCCGAAAGGGTGCCCTGTGGATAATATCGACCGACAAAAACGCCAGCTGAATCAACCTGTTACAAAAATGTCAAAAAACTTTGGGTATGTGTGTTGACTGTTTGGGAGGGTTAGTTCT
>NZ_JAPPSO010000008.1:0-352371 GCF_036571585.1 Rhizobium sp. 268
GTCACTGCTGGTCTTTGCCCGCAGGCGGTCAGGCAAGCCGACAGGAAGTAAATTGACCGCGGATGAGCAGTCGAAGTTGAACGAGCTCCTGGAAAAGTAGCGGTCCGCCGGCGGCAATCGCCAGCCCGCGACCAAACATTTTCACACATTACCAATTTTTCATTGGCCGGACAGTTCGCAGTAAGGTGCGCCATCCTATATCTTGATGCATCGACTGATCCGGCGCTGCCGGGCTGAAGATTTAAGAACAAGAGAAGGTGCTCCAATGCTCAAGAATTTCAACGGACGTCCGTCCCTCGCCACCGTGCTCAAGGCTTCTACCGTCGCCGGTATCGCAGCCGCTGTGCTCGCAACCGGCGTTCCGCTCGAAATCACCCGGTCTTATGCCGAAGCCGTCAAGGTTCAGGCGCCTGCCGTGCCGAGCTTCGCCAATGTTGTCGACGCCGTTTCGCCGGCCGTCGTTTCCGTTCGTGTCGAAAACCGCGTCAATCCCGTCTCTGACAATGATGGCCTGTCCTTCGATTTCAACGGCCGCGGCTTCGATGATCTTCCCGATGATCATCCGCTGAAGCGCTTCTTCAAGCAGTTCGGCGGCCAGGACCCAAATGATCAGCAGGGCCATCAGCGGCGCTTTGGCCAGAACGGTCCGGGCGGCCCGAATGGCCCGGGCGGCAAGGGCCGGCTGCGTCCGGTCGCTCAAGGCTCGGGCTTCTTCATTTCCGAGGACGGCTACATCGTCACCAACAACCACGTGGTGTCCGATGGCCAGGCCTTCGTCGCCGTCATGAATGATGGCACCGAACTCGATGCCAAGCTGATCGGCAAGGATCCGCGCACCGATCTCGCCGTGCTCAAGGTCGACGGCAAGGGCAAGAAGTTCACCTATGTCAACTGGGCCGACGACAACAATGTCCGCGTCGGCGATTGGGTCGTCGCGGTCGGCAACCCCTTCGGTCTCGGCGGCACGGTCACGGCGGGCATCGTTTCGGCCCGCGGTCGCGATATCGGTTCCGGTCCATATGACGATTACCTGCAGGTGGACGCGGCCGTGAACCGCGGCAACTCCGGTGGCCCGACCTTCAACCTCAGCGGCGAAGTCGTCGGCATCAACACCGCGATCTTTTCGCCGTCGGGCGGCAGCGTCGGCATCGCCTTCGCCATTCCCGCCTCGACCGCCAGGGATGTCGTCGCCGACCTGATGAAGGATGGCCAGGTGTCTCGCGGCTGGCTGGGTGTCCAGATCCAGCCGGTGACCAAGGATATCGCCGAATCTATCGGTCTGTCCGAGCCGAGCGGCGCCCTTGTCGTCGCCCCGCAGGCGGGCTCTCCCGGTGACAAGGCCGGCATGAAGGCCGGCGACGTCGTCACGGCGCTGAACGGTGAAACGATCAAGGATGCGCGTGATCTCAGCCGCCGCATCGGCGCGATGCAGCCGGGCAGCAAGGTCGAGCTTTCGGTCTGGCGCGCCGGCAAGGCCCAGCCTCTGACCGTCGAACTCGGCACGCTGCCGGCCGACCAGAAGGATGCGAACGCCGATGACAACAGCCAGCCGCAGCAGCCCGAAGCGCCGGCGTCCGAAAAGGCGCTCGCCGACCTCGGCCTGACGGTCGGTCCCTCCGACGACGGCAAGGGCCTGGCGATCACCGGCATCGATCCGGACTCCGACGCCGCGGACAAGGGCATCAAGGAAGGCGAGAAGATCACCTCGGTCAACAACCAGGAAGTCTCCAGCCCCGCCGATGTCGTCAAGGTGCTGAACCAGGCCAAGAAGGACGGCCGCACCCGCGCGCTGTTCCAGATCCAGTCCAGCGAAGGAAGCCGTTTCGTCGCGCTTCCGATCAACGGCCGGGGCTGATCCTTTAAGAAAACAGGAGCCGTGCGGATGAAAATCCGCGCGGCTTGATTCTTCTGACCTTTGAAGGATGATCGCGATGAGCGCCGCGCCGCAGGAAGATGCTTTGAGCCTTGCCGAAACGCAGCCGGTGGGTAATGTCGGCCGCATGAAGATTCTCATCATCGAAGATGATCTCGAAGCCGCGGTCTACCTCACGAAAGCCTTTCGCGAGGCGGGTATCGTTGCCGATCACGCCAGCGACGGCGAGGCCGGCCTGTTCATGGGGTCGGAAAACACCTACGACGTCATCGTCATCGATCGCATGCTGCCGCGCCGGGACGGTCTCTCCGTCATCAGCGAGCTGCGCCGCAAGGCGATTCATACCCCGGTTCTCATTCTTTCCGCCCTCGGCCAGGTCGATGACCGCGTCACCGGCCTTCGCGCCGGCGGCGACGACTACCTGCCGAAGCCTTATGCCTTCAGCGAATTGCTGGCGCGCGTCGAGGTACTCGGCCGCCGCAAGGGCACGCCGGATCAGGACGTCGTCTATCGCGTCGGCGATCTCGAACTCGATCGACTCTCCCACGAGGTGCGCCGCGGCGGCAAGGAAATCCCGCTGCAGCCGCGCGAATTCCGCCTGCTCGAATATCTGATGAAGAATGCCGGCCAGGTAGTGACCCGCACCATGCTGCTCGAAAATGTCTGGGACTATCACTTCGATCCGCAGACCAATGTCATTGACGTCCACGTCTCGCGGCTGCGCTCGAAGATCGAGAAGGACTACAGCCAGCCGCTCCTGAAGACCATTCGGGGCGCGGGGTACATGATCAAGGATGAGGGATGAGCCGCTTCAGGGTTCTCTTCAAGTCCACTGCAGTCCGCCTTTCGGCACTCTATATCCTGCTTTTCGCCATCTGCGCCGCGACCCTCGTCTTCTATGTGACGGCGATGTCGGAACGGCTGCTGACCGGCCAGATCCGCGACGCCGTCAAGCAGGAGGTAGAGCAGGTGCAGCGCGCCTATGACACCGGCGGCATGAACCTTTTGTTGCGCACGATGGAGCGGCGTGCCCGCCAGCCGGGCGCCAATCTTTATATCATCGCCGGCCCCTCGGGCGATATTCTCGCAGGTAACGTCGCCTCTGTGCAGCCGGGCGTCTTCGAGGAGGTCGGCTGGACCTCCGCGCCCTTCGCCTATCAACGTTATACCGACGGCGGCGGTGTCGAGCGCCGTCATCGGGCGATCGCCAATATCTTCGTTCTCGACAACGGCTTGCGGATCCTGATCGGCCGGGACCTCGGCGATCCCGAACGTTTCCGCCTCCTGGTGCGTCAGGCATTGATGGTGGCGCTGGCGATCATGGGGCTCGGCGCGATCATCATCTGGTTCGCCATCGGCCGCAATGCGCTGAAACGCATCGACCGCATGTCGGATGCGAGCAAGAAGATCATGGCCGGCGACCTGTCGCAGCGCCTGCCGGTCGGCGGCTCCGGCGATGAATTCGACCGGCTGTCCATGTCTTTGAACACCATGCTGGAGCGCATCGAAAAGCTGAACGAGGGCCTGCGGCAGGTCTCCGACAATATCGCCCACGATCTCAAGACGCCGCTGACGCGGCTGCGCAACAAGGCGGCCGATGCGGTCGATATGGCCGATGGCGAGGCGCGGCGGACAGCGCTCGAAGGCATTATTTCCGAATCGGACCAGCTGATCCGCACCTTCAACGCGCTGCTGATGATCTCCCGCGTCGAGGCCGGGTCGGTGGCGGCGGAGATGTCAACGGTGGAGCTTTCCGCGATCGTCTCCGACAGCGCCGAGCTTTACGAGCCGGCGGCCGAGGAAGCTGGGCTCGGCCTCAGCGCCAGCGTCGAGCCAGGCGTCGAGGTCCAGGGCAATCGCGAACTGATCGGCCAGGCGATTTTCAACCTGCTCGACAATGCCATCAAATATTCCTCCGATACCGAAGGCGCTGGCACGGTGTCGCTGAAGCTTGCCCGCCGCCCGGACGGCATCTGTCTTTCGGTGGCCGACCACGGTCCGGGCGTTCCGGCCGAACGGCGCGACGATGTGGTGAAGCGCTTCGTCCGTCTCGACGAAAGTCGTTCGAAGCCCGGCACGGGGCTCGGCCTTTCGCTGGTAGAAGCCGTCATGGAGCTGCACAACGGCCGCCTGGAACTTTCGGACACCGATCCCGACAAGCCCGAACAGCGCGGCTTGACCGTCAGCATGATCTTCCCGGCCAAGGCCGCGTGATCTTTTCCGCCGAAGTCCGATAGGCTGAATCGCGTATTGGCGGTTTGGTGCCAAGACCCTAGTTTAATCCCGACCGAAGGAGACAGTTCGCGATTCGACGTGGTCGCTCCTTTCGCCTAAAGCCAGGGAGAGCGCATGCTGACGAAATCGACGCATGGCCTGAAGGACGTGGCCGAAGGGCTGCTGCGTCCGCTGAGCCAGACGGAGCTGAAGCTGGCGCTGGCCGACCTCCAGGAGGCTGGCAAAAGCCAGCCGTCGGTGGCTGCGATGCTGAAGACGGAAGGCCCGCTACGCGATTTTATTGCCGCGGCGCTGACGCTGTCGCCTTATCTGCGCGAAATCGCCAATCTCGATCCCGCCATCCTTGCCGGCGCCATCGCGCAACCGCTGGAGCCCCAGATCGAGGCGCTAGTCGCCGAAGCGCGCGGTTGCTGGCGGCCGGACGGCGAGGGGGCAGCACCCGCCGAATCCGTGGTGATGACCAGGCTGCGCATCATCAAGCGCAAGGTCGCTTTCCTCGTCGCGCTCGCCGATCTCTCGCGCATTTTCGACGGGCGGGCGACGACGGCCTGGCTGAGCGAGCTGGCCGAAGCGTCGGTCGCCGCCGCGATCGACCATCTGCTGCTGGCGGCCCATGAGGGCGGAAAGCTCAGGCTGCGCAATCCGGCGGCCCCGAGCGACGGCTCCGGGCTGATCGTGCTCGGCATGGGCAAACTTGGCGCCTGCGAGCTCAACTATTCCTCCGATATCGATTTGGTCGTCTTCTTCGATGAAGAGGCCGGCATCGTGCCCGATCCCGATGACGCGATCGAGGTGTTCCCCCGGATGATGCGCCGGCTGGTGCGCATCCTGCAGGAGCGCACGGCGGACGGCTACGTCTTCCGCACCGATCTCAGATTGCGCCCCGACCCCGGCTCGACGCCGCTGGCGATCCCGGTCGAGGCGGCGATGATCTATTATGAGGGCAGGGGTCAGAACTGGGAGCGGGCAGCCTTCATCAAGGCGCGCGCCGTCGCCGGCGACCTTGCGGCGGGCAGCGATTTCCTGCGCGGGCTTTCCCCTTTCGTCTTCCGCAAATATCTCGATTATGCGGCGATCGCCGATATCCATTCGATCAAGCGGCAGATCCACGCGCATAAGGGCCACGGCGCCATTGCCGTCAAAGGCCACAACGTCAAGCTTGGCCGCGGCGGTATCCGCGAGATCGAATTCTTCGTCCAGACCCAGCAACTGATCGCCGGCGGCCGCATGCCGGCCTTGCGCGGCCGGGCGACGGAAGAAACGCTCGGTGAACTCACCAAGGCGAAATGGATCGATGCCGAGACGCGGGACGAACTGACGGAGGCCTACTGGTTCCTGCGCGATGTCGAACATCGCATCCAGATGGTGCGCGACGAGCAGACCCACCTGCTGCCGGAAACCGATGGCGACCTGAAGCGCATCGCTTTCATGATGGGCTTTACCGATACGCCGAGCTTTGCCGAACGGCTGGTCGGCGTGCTGAAGACGGTCGAGCGGCGTTATGCGCATTTGTTCGAACAGGAAAGCAAACTTTCCACCGGCACCGGAAACCTCGTCTTCACCGGCCAGGGCGACGATCCCGATACGCTGGAGACGCTGAAGAAGCTCGGCTTCACCCGGCCCTCCGACATCTCGCGCATCATCCGCACCTGGCACTACGGCCGCTACCGCGCGACGCAATCGGTCGAGGCGCGCGAAAGGTTGACGGAGCTGGCACCGGAGCTTTTGCGGGTCTTCGGCGAAAGCAAGCGCGCCGACGAAGCGCTGCTGCGCTTCGACAGCTTCATCTCCGGCCTTCCCTCCGGCATCCAGCTGTTCTCGCTGCTCGGCAGCAATCCGGCGCTCCTGTCGCTGATCGTCAACATCATGTCCTCGGCACCCCGCCTTGCCGAGGTGATTGCCGCCAGGCCGCATGTCTTCGACGGCATGCTCGATCCCGGCCTGATGGCCGAACTGCCGACCCGCGATTATCTCGGCGAGCGGCTGAAGGGCTCGCTTGCCCAGGCCCGCCACTATGAGGAGGTGCTCGACCGGCTGCGCATCTTCGCGGCCGAACAGCGCTTCCTCATCGGCATACGCCTGCTGACCGGCGCGATCAACGGCGACATGGCCGCCCGCGCCTTCACCCATCTCGCCGACCTCATCATATCAGCCGCGCTCAATGCCGTGGTGAGTGAGATGCGGGGGGCACATGGTGACTATCCCGGCGGACGCATCGCCGTTGCCGGCATGGGCAAGCTCGGCAGCTTCGAGCTGACGGCGGGCTCCGACATCGACCTGATCCTGCTCTATGACTATGACGATGCTGCCTCCGAATCCGATGGGGCAAAGCCGCTCGACGCGACGCGTTACTTCACCCGCATCACCCAAAGGCTGATCGCCGCCCTGTCGGCGCCGACCGCCGAAGGCGTGCTCTATGAGGTCGACATGCGGCTGCGCCCTTCCGGCAACAAGGGACCGGTCGCCACCCGCATCAATGCCTTCGGCAAATATCAGCGCGAGGAGGCCTGGACCTGGGAGCACATGGCGCTGAGCCGCGCCCGGCTGATTTCAGGCGATGACAGCCTGATCGCCGAGGCGGAGCATATCATCCGCGAGGTGCTGACGTCAGATCGCGACATTGCCAAGGTGGCGCATGACGTCGCCGAGATGCGCGCGCTGATCGACACGGAAAAGCCGCCATCCACCCCCTGGGACCTGAAGCTGATCTCCGGCGGCGTCATCGACCTCGAATTCATTGCCCAGTACCTGGCGCTGATCGCCCCCACCAAAGGCGTCGGCACTGCCGTCAACGGGCTGAGCACCGGCGAGGCGCTGAAGGTGATTGGCGATAGGCTGATGGCGACGGCCGATCTCGACACATGCCTTGAGGCTTTTGCCCTTTATACCAGCCTGTCGCAGCTGATCCGCCTCTGCATCGACGGCCTGTTCGATCCGAACGACGCGCCCGCCGGTCTCGTCGAATTGGTCTGCCGCGCCGGCGACTGCCCTGATATCAGGACGCTGGAAGGTGAAGTGAAGCGGCTTTCGAAGGCGGTCAGGAAGATCTTCCTGACTGTCGTGAAGGCTTGAATGCATCGGCGACGCCGCCGCCGTTCCTTAGACGTCGTCCGGGATGCGCAGCGAGATCACCGTGCCCACGGCTTCGCGGGAGCGGATCTTCATGCGGCCGCCATGCAGCGCGGTCAGCGAGCGGGAGATGGCAAGCCCGAGGCCGGAGCCGCCCTTGCTCTTGGCATATTGGCTCTGCACCTGTTCGAAGGGCTGGCCGATCTTCGACAGCGCCGAGCGGGGAATGCCGATGCCGGTATCGGCGATGGTGACGAGCACGGCACCGTCGATGCGGCGTGTGCGCACCGCGATGCGGCCGCCATTGTCGGTGAACTTCACGGCATTGGAGAGCAGGTTGAGAAGCACCTGTTTCATCGCCCGGCGGTCGGCGGTCAGCGTCAGGCCGGATGAGATGCGCTGATCGATGACGATGTTCTTCTCGGCCGCCGGAATGGCCGTGAAGCGCAGGCTTTCCTCGATCAGCGGCACGAGATCGATGCGCTCGCAATGCAGCCTGAGATGGCCGGCCTCGATCTTCGACATGTCGAGAATGTCGTTGATGACGTTGAGCAGATGTTTGCCGCTGTCATGGATGTCACGGGCATATTCGTCGTATTTCAGCGAGCCGAGCGGTCCGAACATCTGGTTCTGCAGGATTTCGGAGAAGCCGAGGATGGCGTTCAGCGGCGTGCGCAGCTCATGCGACATGTTGGCGAGAAATTCCGATTTCGCCTTGTTGGCGGCCTCGGCGCGCTCTTTCTCCGCCTGGTAGTTGGCGTTCGCCGTCGAAAGCTCGGATTTCTGGATCTCCAGCGTCTGCCGCGAGGCGGAGAGATCGCCGATCGTCGCCATCAGCCGGCGTTCGGATTCGCGCAGCCGCTCCTGATGGCGTTTCATCAGGGTGATGTCGGTTCCCACAGAGACCCTGCCGCCGTCTCGGGTGCGCCGCTCGTTGATCTGCAGCCAGCGCTCGTCGGCAAGCTGCACCTCGGTCGTGCGCGAATAGCCGGAACCGTCGGCGTCGGCGATCCGACGTTCGATGACGGGGCGGGCAGCGGCGGCATTGACGATCGAGCGCTCGGTGCCGGGCACCAGCACGCTGTCCGGCAAGCCGTAAGCCTGCTGGAAATGGGTGTTGCACATGACCAGCCGATCGTTCTTGTCCCAGAGCACGAAGGCCTCAGAGGTGCATTCGATGGCGTCGGCAAGGCGCTGGTCGGCTTCGGCGTAACGCTGGGCAAGCCGATGCTGCTCGGTCACGTCCATGGCGATGCCGATCAGGTGCACGCGGCCGGAATTGCTGCGGATCACCTGGGCACGGGCGCGCATCCAGACATAGTGGCCGCCGGCATGGCGCATGCGGAAGATCTGATCGACCTGGCCGGAGTGGCCCTTGGCGATGGCGCGCGCGATCTCGTAGAGCCCGCCGTCATCGGGATGCATCAGTCGCGCGGCTTCGCCGAAACCCATCGTCTTGTCGGAACCCGGCAGGCCGAGCATGTCGTACATCGAGCGCGACCAGAAGAATTCGCGGTTCTCGAAATCGAAGTCCCAAAGGCCGCAGCGGCCGCGCGACAGCGCCGTCTCGACGCGCAGGTTCGATTCCAGAAAGATGTCGTCGGCGTCGCGGGCGCGTTTCACCTGCGTGTAATAGGCATAGAGGATGACCAGCAGGATCGAGGAGATGCCGGCAAACAGCGTGACGTTGAGGGCGAGCTGCTCGCGCCAGAGGCGGCTGATCTCGTCGAGCGAGGTGGCGGCGACGATATAACCGCCGGCATTGCCCATCAGCGTGATCTCGGCATAGTGCGGCACGCCGCCGATCGTCGTTTCGATGACGCCGGCGCGATCGCCGAAACGCCGGATTGCCGAGACCTCGGGAAAGAAATCGCCGACATTGCTGCCGACATGCGAAAGCCCGGCGGTCGTTGCGGCAAAGACCTTGCCGCTTGCCTGGACAAGGAGCACGAAGGCGCCGCTGTCGAGCCGGTCCTGCGGCAGGAACCTGGCAAGCCTTGCCTGCGCTTCCGCGATGTCGCCGCTGTCGAAAATCTCGGATGTATCGGCAAACACTGCGGAGGCGGTCGCGGCCGAAAGCGCGGTGGCATGGCGGGCCGAGGCTTCCAGGCGGGAATATTCGCTGACCATGCCGAAGAAATGCGAGGCGGCGACAACAAAGAGGAAGGCGACGATCAGCGCCGGAATGGCGCGCTTCAGGAGCAGTTCCGCCTTCGGCAGATGACGGAGAAGTGGTTCCGATGTCGCATGACCGGAAAGGCTGTCTCGCCAGGCTTTCAACCCGTCAAAATCGACACGCAGCCGTCCTCCGGCCACGGTTGCCCGCCGCACGTCCATCATCTCTTCGCCTTGTCCCTCGTGTGATTCGCGCGCCGCTCGCTCGAACCTGACCTAGAGAATCATGGGTGATTCGCCTTGTCCAGAGGCAAAGGTAAAAATCCGTTAACTATTTAGAATCTCGTGTTTTTCGGGCAATTCGATTTGCTCGGCAACCGGCCGCCGAATTATTCGCGGCAGCCGGCCGAAGCAAATCACCCCTTCAGCGTGCGCTCGACGATATCGCGCACGTCGGTCGAAAGAGCGGCAGCCCGCTCGATCTCGTTCAGCGCTGCGCGGGCATGATCGGCCCGCACCGGTTCGAGCGAGCGCCAGGAGCGCATCGAAGTCAGAATGCGGGCGGCAAGCTGCGGATTGCGCTCGTCGATATCGAGAATCTGACGGGCGAGGAAACGATAGCCTTCGCCGTCGGCGCGGCCGAAGCCGGTCGGATTGGCAAAGGCGAAGGTGCCGACCAGCGACCGCATCCGGTTCGGATTGGTCCGCTTGAACAGCGAATCGTCCATCAGGGTGCGGACCCGTTCCAGGGTTTTTGAGCCGGGAATGCCGGCCTGGATGGCAAACCATTTGTCGATGACGAGCGCATTCTCCGCAAAGCGCTGACGGAAGGCGGCGAGCGCCTCGGCGGTCTCGGTGCTGTCGGGGAAACGATGGGCGAGGATCGTCAGCGCATGGCTGAGATCGGTCATGTTGTTGGCCGCATCGAAGGCGGCTCTGGCGCGGGCCGGCGTCTGCTCGGCGTGCGAGAGATAGGTCAGCGCCGTATTGCGCAGCGCCCTGAGGCCGGCGCTCCTTGCGTCCGGGCTGAAATCGCCCGATGTCGCCGTCGCGGCGTAGAGGCCGGCAAAAACATCCTTTCCGGCCTCGGCGACCTGTTTCAGGATCGCCTGCCGGCCGGCATGGATGGCATCGGGATCGTTATTGCCGCCGAGTTCGCGGGCAATATCGGATTCGCTCGGCAGCGCCAGCGCCTGGGCGCGGAAGGCGGGCTCGAGGGTGTCGTCGGCGGCGGCCGCAATCAGCGTCCCGACGAAAGTCGCCTCGCAGACAACAGGCTTGCCCTCGCGCGCGTCGCGGGCGGCTTTCAGGAGGTTCGGCAGCGCCAGATCGGTCAGGGCCTGCCAGCGGGCGAAGTGATCGGTCTCATGGCGGGCGAGATGGGCGAGATCGGCTGGGCTCTGATCGAAATGCAGATTGATCGGCGCCGAGAAGCTGCGGTTGATCGAAACGACCGGCCGCGAGCCGATACCGTGAAACACCACCGTCTGCGTGCGGCCGGTGAGATGCAGCACCTCGCCGGCATATTCGGCGCCGTCGACCAAGCTCGGCTCGAGCTTGCCGCCGTTTTCGCCGAAGAGCGCCAGGCTGAGCGGAATATGCATCGATTCCTTGCTCGACTGGCCGGGCGTTGCCGGGATCATCTGTTCGAGCGACAGGGTGAAGGTGGCCGCCGCCGCATCATAGCTGCCCGATGCGGTGACCAGCGGCGTGCCGGCCTGATGGTACCAGAGCGAGAATTGCGTGAGGTCGCGTCCGCTCGCATCCTCGAAGCATTTGACGAAATCCTCGATCGTCACCGCCTGGCCGTCATGGCGGTCGAAATAGAGGTCCATGCCCTTCTTGAAGTCGTCCTTGCCGAGCAGCGTCGCGATCATCCGCGTCACTTCGCTGCCCTTCTCGTAGACGGTCCTCGTGTAGAAATTGTTGATCTCGCGATAGGTCGTCGGCCGCACAGGATGGGCGAGCGGGCCGCCATCTTCCGGAAACTGCTCGGATTTCAGGTGACGAACATCGGCGATGCGTTTGACCGGGCGCGAGCGCTGATCGGAGGAGAATTCCTGATCGCGATAGACCGTCAGGCCTTCCTTAAGGCACAGCTGGAACCAGTCGCGGCAGGTGATGCGGTTGCCGGTCCAATTGTGGAAATATTCATGCGCGATGACCGCTTCGATATTGGCGTAGTCGGCATCGGTCGCGGTCTCGGGATCGGCAAGGACGTATCTGTCGTTGAAGACGTTGAGACCCTTGTTCTCCATCGCGCCCATGTTGAAGTCGGAGACGGCGACGATCATGAAGATGTCGAGGTCGTATTCGCGTCCGAACCTCTCTTCGTCCCATGCCATCGAGCGCTTCAGCGCGTCCATGGCATAGGCCGCGCGCGGCTCCTTGCCGTGTTCGACATAGATCTTCAGCACCACCTCGCGGCCGGACATGGTGGTGAACGTGTCTTCGACGACGCCGAGATCGCCGGCAACGAGCGCGAAGAGATAGCTTGGCTTCGGATGCGGGTCGAACCAGGCGGCGAAATGCTTGCCGGGGCCGTAGCCGGCGCCGCCGAGGAAGTTGCCGTTCGAGAGGAGCAGCGGGTTGGCGTCCTTGTCCGCGATGATATTGACCGTGAACGGTGCAAGCACGTCCGGACGATCGGGGAAATAGGTGATGCGGCGGAAACCTTCCGCCTCGCATTGCGTGCAGTAGATGCCGCCGGTGCGGTAAAGGCCCATCAGCTGGGTGTTGGCCTCGGGATTGATGAGCGTGGTGATCGTCAGCTCGAAGGGAGCGCTTTCCGGCAGGTCGCGCACCGTCAGGCTTTCCGCTGTAGCGTCATACCGCGAAGGTTCGAGCTCCACCTGGTCGAAGAGCAGCCCCGACAGCGTCAACTCGTCGCCGTCAAGCACGATCGGCGCTGCCAGATCGGCGCCTGGGCGGCGATGAAAGATCAGGCGTGCCTCGACCTTTGTCTCCGTCGGATCGAGTTCGAACGTCAGGTCCACGCGTTCCAGCACGAAGTCGGTGGGACGGTAATCTGCCAGATGAATGATCTGGCCGTTATCTGTTCGCATGGTGTTTCCTGAAGACCGTTATTTGACAACCGCGGAATACAGAGGCGGGCGCACTCTGCCATAAATTTGCCGGGCATGATTACATTAAAGTCTGAACTAAAGTTAAAGCAAATTGCCCGCGAACACCAAGTTCGCGGGCAAAATATCCTGTTTCGGGCGGATGAACGCCGCTGCTGGCGGGATGGCGCTATTTCAAATTGAGCGCTGCCTTGATCGTCGCGTCGTTTTCCGTCCGCTGGACGACGACGCCGTACCAGCCGAGCCCGTCGTAATCCTCGTAGCCGAGGGTGCGTGCGAAGGCGACGATCGAGCCGCTATTGTCGTAGTAGCTACCCTTGGCCCGGCCGGACGGGTTGGCGAGGGCAAAATGGGAAAAGAGCAGGGCGGGATTAGTGCTGGCGATGACCCGGCTCTTGCCGTCGAGCAGCATGACCGTCGTTTTCTCCGCCAGCTGCGGCGGCAGGTTCGCCTCTTTCTCGACGATCGCCTGGCCCTGGTTCTGCCAGTCGAAATAGACGCCGAGCGTGCCGATCAGCCGCCCGTCGATCTTGCCGCCTTCGCGGATGCCGGTGGCATAGACGAGCGCATGCCTGTTGTCGTGGAGCGGGCTCGATTTGACCTCGTCGACACTATAAGCGTCACCGGAGGAGCACGCCGAAGCCGCGCGGAACCACGGATCACCGGCAAGGCTTGCCCCGCCGATCTTGCGCTGGAACTTGGGATTGGCGGAGGCGATCACCTTGCCCGAGAGATCGGTCACGACGAGATCGAGATAGACAGTGTAGAAGCGGTTGATGGCGCCGAGGCGCTGCGCTGCAAAGGCGACGGTGTCCCGATCGGGGTTCTGCAGCGCCTGCCAGAGTGCCGGGTCCGTCGCCCACCAGCGCACATCGGCGGTACGCTCGAAGAGGTTGCGGACGATGAGCTGCACCAGCGTCTGCGCCAGGTCGGTGAGGCGGACGCCCTCCATCTGCTCGACCAGGCAATCCGCCATGGCGCGGCTGAGGCCGATGCGGCCGAGCACGTTGCTCTCGAACCTGCCGGTGATGTCGGTTGCGATCTGCGCCAACCGCTGCACCTCGTTGGCAACGACAGCGAAGCCCTTTCCGGTCTCACCGGCTCTTGCCGCTTCGATCAGCGCATTGATGGCGAGCAGCTTGATCTGCTTGACGATATTGGTGTTTTCGGCGCTGAAGCGCTCAAGGTCGGTGCTGATGCCGTCGGTGACGACGCGCATCGAGCGCGGTGTCGCATTCTGCGACTGGGCAATGGTTTCTGCGCTGAGCGGCTTCATCAAATGATCCTGGAAGGGCGGCAATCGTCTTGGGGGCGAGGAAATTTCGAGATCAGCGAAAACGATGCGTGCCTATGGTTTTCAATTGGTTAACACCGAGCGGTCAGAGGTAAACATTTCGGGGGGAATGGCTGAAGAGAGCGAAAATTCGACGCGAGGGCGCGCATTGCCGCATCGTCGGGCCTGCGGCGGAAAGCAATTTTGTGATTCTTCCGCGCCGCCTGCGATTTTTCGCCAATCGGGATTTTCTTCCGCTACGATGGAAGAGGTCATCCCCAGCGTTCCCGAGTCGAACGCGTCTTCCCGTTCCTGTTAAGTCGATATCAAGAGCCAGGATCATGCACGCGGTTCTCAAAAACCCGATGAGAGGCATTGCGCTGAAAGTCTCGTCGGTCGTGGTCTTCCTGGCCATGCAGACCTTCATCAAGCTGGCGGGCTCGGCCATCCCGCCGGGGCAGGTCACTTTTTGCAGGTCCTTCTTCGCGCTCTTCCCGATCATCGCCTATCTCGCCTATATCGGGCAACTGCGCGCCGCTTTCTACACTGCCAATCCGGTCGGCCACCTCAAGCGCGGCACGATCGGCATCATGTCGATGGCTTTCGGTTTCTACGGCCTCCTGCATCTGCCGCTGCCGGAGGCGATCGCGCTCGGTTATGCGCTGCCGCTCGTCGCCGTTATCTTCGCCGCGGTTTTTCTCGGCGAGACCGTGCGCATCTATCGCTGGAGCGCCGTCCTAGTCGGCATCGTCGGCGTCGCCATCGTCTCCTGGCCGAAGCTGACGCTGTTCCGCGATGGCGGCATGGAAGCCGAACAGGCCATTGGCGCGCTCGCAGTGCTCATCTCGGCCGTTCTCGGCGGCATGGCGATGATCCAGGTGCGCCGTCTCGTCGAGGAGGAGAAGACGGCGACGATCGTGCTCTATTTCTCGCTCACCGCTTCGGTCTTCTCGCTGGCCTCCCTGCCGTTCGGCTGGCTCATTCTGCCTTGGCCGTCGGCGCTCTATCTGATCGCGGCCGGCTTTTGCGGCGGCGTCGCACAGATCCTCTTGACCGAAAGCTACCGCCATGCCGACGTCTCCACCATCGCGCCGTTTGAATATACCTCGATCCTGCTCGGCGGCATCGTTGCCTATTTCGTCTTCGGCGACGTGCCGAGCGTGACCATGCTGATCGGCACTCTGATCGTCGTCTCCGCCGGCATCTTCATCATCTATCGCGAGCATCAGCTGGGAATCGAGCAACGGGAGGCGCGCAAAGCCACGACGCCGCCGGCCTGACACCGGCAAGCTGCTGATATGAAAGGCTTTAATGTGGTGGTTGCCGTGATTCGAAAATTGCGCGCAAGGGACGAAAAGAATGGTGAATTCTTGGGATACCGTTGCTTCTTGGAATATGTTTGTTGAAGATGAGAGAGTATCATTTATTCGAAGCTGTGCATGTCTGAATGGCGCTGATGCCGGAAGAGCGCTCGGTGTCGTTACTCCGATCGCCGGCCGGCGAGGGGAGGTGGAGAAAAGCGTAATGGCATTCACGGCGGAGCAATTGGCGGGGAACTGTTCCTTTCTGCTGAGCATCCGCTTTTTGGCTGGGCAGATGCGCGGTATGTTCGATGCCGGCCCACGGTTGGCGCGATTGCTCGCTTCGCATCAGCGCTGGCTTCTGACCCAGACTGCCTATGCCCTCAACCTGGAATATGATCCGCGCGACCCGACCTCGGGTTTCACCGCCGTCCGGCTGACCGGACGCATCACCGCGCATAAGGTGGCGAGCCGCAACACCGTGCTCGCCTTCATCGAAGAGCTTTATACCTACCGCTTCATTGTCCACACACCGGGCGACGAGCGGCGGCGGCCGCGTCATTTCGAGCCGGCCGAGGTCAGCCATCAGGCGATGTTTGCCTGGATTCATTCCAATCTCGGTGCGCTCGATCTGCTGGATGGCGGTCAAAGGGCAGCGTTTTTCCAGGCAAACCCATCATTGATGCGGCTGGTTCAGCCGCGCATTGCCCGCCATTGCCTGGAAGACGCCGCCTGGCGCGAGCCGCCGGAACAGGTGGCGCTGTTCCTCTGGACGGAAGCCGGCGGCCTCGTCATCGACAACTTCATCGCCCGCATGGATATAGAAAGCGGCGAACCAGGGAGGTATTCCGTCGGCCGCGTCGAAACCCGCGCGCTCGCGGCCGACTTCATGATGTCGCGCACCCATCTGCAGCGGCTACTGGCAAAGGCGGCGCAGCGCGGCTGCGTCGGCTGGGATGATGAACCGCGCAAGGCGCATCTGTGGATATCTCGGGATTTCGTCGAGCAATATTGCGCCTGGCAGGCGGTCAAGTTCGCCTATGTCGACGAGGCCTTCGAATGGGCGAAAGCCCAGTTCGAGGAAATGGCCGTCTGATCAGAGAACGATTGCCGCGGCACTTCGGCCATGTCTGCCGGCATCGGCCGGCTTCACCGAAAGCTCGCGTTCATATTCCCGCGCGGCGGAGAGCGCAGCGCGGATATGCTCGAAGATTTCGATGTTGCGCAGAAGCGATATCAGGATCGTCATCTTGTTACTCTTTACTCTTGAAGGCAGGCAGAGTGCCTGCCGCTCAATACTGCTGGAAGTCCGAGAAAATCGCGTCGGGGCGCGCCGTGCGGCCGTTGATGCCGGTGCCGCGGGCGGTCATCTGTTCGTTCGCGGCAAAGCCGAAACGGCTGTAGCCGTGGGTGGAACGAACTTGGTCGCCGGCGAGGCGAAGGGTTTCAAACCCGCTATGGATAGGACGAAAATGCTTGTTCATGGCCTTGGTTCCTGTGGTTCCTCCCAAGACACCACCTCATATTGCGGTGCAGCATTGATTCCGCAATGCGTCACGGCGGGATGCAGCCATGCGATATACGCATAGATCGATTCACAAATTATTCAACTTTGGCTAATTTCTAAGCAAAGAGAGGGACTTAAGCTTTGCTTGAAAAGCGAGCAGGTCGTTCCAGGCCAGCCGCTTGTTGACGGGCGCGGTCAACAGATCCTGCGGATGCAGGCTGGCTATGGCAGGAATGACACAGTCCGCAGCGGCAATTTCCTTCCAGCGGCCGCGCAGGCCGTGAATCGTGTCGTTTTCGCCGAAGAAGAAGCGGGCCGAAAAATTACCGAGCAGCAGGATGGCCTTGGGTTCGGCCAGCGCGATCTGCCGTTCGATGAAAGGCCGGCAGATATCCATTTCGGCGGCCGAGGGCGCACGATTGCCGGGTGGCCGCCACGGGATGACCTGCGTCAGCAGAATGGCTGAACGCCTCAGCCCGATCGCCGCCAGCATCTTGTCGAACAGCTGGCCGGATTTTCCGGAGAAGGGCACACCTTCGCGATCGTCTTCGGCGCCTGGCGCCGAGCCGATCACCATGATGCCGCTTTCGGCATCGCCGCTGGCAAAGATGGTCGAGCGGGCGCTGTGCTTGAGATTGCAGCCGTTGAAGGCTTCGAGTGCGGTCTTGAGCTCTGCCAGCGACCGCGCGGATTCGGCGACGAAACGCGCCTGCTGCACGGCCTCGCCATCCGGGATCGCCGGTTGCGGGCCGGAAGCGGCGCGTTCAGCCGGGGCCGGGCGTGCCGCTGCATTCGGACGCGGCGATGTCCGGCTTTCGCCGGGCGCGGCACGCTCCCCGGCGGCGGCAGGTTGCGGCTGCGCTTGCGTGGCCGGGCGCCGCGCCGCTTTCATCGCTTCGAACTCGGCGAAGCGGTCGATCGCCTCTTCCTCCAGCAGCCACTCCACGCCGGCATCCGCATGGAAGTGCAGAAGCGCTGCAAGCTCGGCGGGGGAAAGATCGTTGGTGGAAATCATGCGGCAAGCTTAACGGAGAGAAATGGGCATTGAAAGGGCGCGCGGCATATTGGCCGCCCTTGCAAGCCTATTGCACAGTCCATTGCGCGATGTCGTCGCGTTCGCCGATCAGCGCCAGACCGTGAGCGATCGACAAAAGCTCGCCGCCGCTTTCGATCCGGTCGCGCTCGAAGCGCTCGGTGAAGATGCGCCGCACCGCCGGCACGAAGGAGGTGCCGCCGGTGAGGAACACCTTGTCGATCTCTCCGGGCTTCGTCCTGGTCTTGTCGAGCACGTCGTCGAGCGCGCCTTCGATGCGGGCGAGATCCTCGGCGATCCAGCCTTCGAAATCGCTGCGCCGGATGCTGCGATGCCCGCCGCGGCCAAGCGGCGCGAAATCGAAAGGCGCCTCTTCGGCCGCCGACAGCGCCATCTTTGTCGCCGACACCGCCTGATAGAGCGGATAGCCCTCGTCATGATCGATCAGGTCGATGAAGATTTCGAGCTTTTCCGGTTCCAGGCTGGTGCGCACCAGCTTCTTCAGATCCTCGAATTCGCGCGTCGTCTTGAAGATCGACAGCTGGTTCCAGCGGCCGAAGCTGGAATAGTAGTTGGACGGCACTTCGAGGATCTTGTCGAAGCTTTTGAAATGGCTGCCCTTGCCGATCTGCGGCGCGACGATGTTGTCGATCATCCTGTAATCGAAATGGTCGCCGGCGACGCCGACGCCGGAATGGCCGATCGGCGTTGCCGTCAGCTTGCCGGCGACGGTCTCGAAGCGGATCAGCGAATAGTCGGTCGTGCCGCCGCCGAAATCGGCGACCAGCACGGTTGCATCCTGCTTCAGGTTCTGCGCGAAGTAGAAGGCGGCGGCGACCGGTTCGTAGACATAGTGGATCTCGGGAAAGCCGAAGCGCGACAGCGCCTCATTGTAGCGTTCGGTCGCGAGATCGGGATCGGGGCTGGCGCCGGCAAAATGCACCGGCCGGCCGGTGACGATGCGGCTGACATCCGAAGGCCAGTGGTCGCCGGCATAGTTGCGCAGGCGCCGCACGAAGATCTCCATCAGATCCTCGAAATTATGCCGCTTGGCGAAGATCAGCGTGCCCTGGAACAGCGCGCTCGCCGCAAACGTCTTGATCGACTGCAGAAAGCGACATTCGCCGGGATTGTCGATGAATTGGCGGATCGCCGCATGGCCGGCCTCCACCTTCAGCGCCGAAGCGCCGAGCTGCGCATCCTTCATGAAGGAAAGCGCCGTGCGCATGCTGTCGGCCGTGCCTTCGGTACTCGTGAATGCCATCGAGCGCGTCGCCCCGCCATCCGCCATGGCGAGAACCGTATTCGTCGTGCCGAAGTCCAAACCCAGCGCCTGAGCCATGCCCGCACCTCTTCATGCCGATTGTTGTTGGAGACGGAGCGTGGCTCCGCGAAGGGACGTAAGCACGCCCCGGATTCAGGAGGGCGGGTGATGCCACAGAGGCGTGACACATTCAAGAGGAGCGGAAGTTGATGTGATCGCGGGCGCACTTCTTCTCCCGGTTGGAAGAAGAAGTGCGCCGCAAGGGGCAATCGGCAATGCCGAAGTCAGAGGGCCGTCATCACTCGGCGGCCATTGCCCTTGCCTCCTGCACCTCCGGCTCCTCTACCTTCTTGTGGCCGATCAGGCGGCCGAGGAAGTTTCCGAAGCGGTCCATCTCGACGAAGATGACCGGGGTGATGAAGAGCGTCAGCATCTGCGAGACGATCAGGCCGCCGACGACGGCGATGCCGAGCGGCTGGCGCAGTTCCGAGCTTGCGCCGGTGCCGAGCGCGATCGGCAGGGCGCCGAGCAGGGCGCAGAAGGTCGTCATCATGATCGGCCGGAAGCGCCGCACGCAGGCCTCATGGATCGCTGCCGTAGCCTTTTCGCCTGTTGTGCGCATGGTCTCCACCGCCACGTCGATCATCATGATCGCGTTCTTCTTGACGATGCCGATCAGCATCAACAGGCCGATCAAAGCGATGATCGACAGATCGAAGCCCATGATGTCAAGTGCCAGCAGCGCGCCGAAGGCCGCAGCCGGCAGGCCGGAGAGGATGGTGAGCGGATGGATGAAGCTCTCATAGAGCACGCCGAGCACGACATAGATGGTCAGCACTGCCGCCAGGATCAGATAGGGTGTATTGCCCTGCGACTGCTGGAAAATCTCCGCAGTGCCGCCATAGGAGGTGAAGACGTCGGCCGGCACGCTGATGTCCCTCTTGATCTGCTCGATCGCCGCCGTGGCGTCGCTGAGCGACACACCTTCCGGCAGGTTGAAGGACACCGTGGTCGAGACCAGCTGACCCGTCTGGTTGATGGTGACCGGGCCGGTGGTGCGTTGTACATGGGCGAAGTTCGACAGCGGCACCAGGCTGCCATTGGCGGAGATGACACGGATTTCCGACAGCTTCTGGTCGTCCCAGGGTTTGCTGGTGTCGTATTCGACGATGACGTCGTAGCTGTCGCCGGTCGACTGGATTTCTGCGGCCGCATAGCCGCTGAAGGATTCCTGCAGCGTCGTGCGCAGCGTGTCGTTGTCGATGCCGTAGGCGGCGGCCCGCTCGCTGTCGATGACGATATTGGCCTGCAGGGCGTTGTTCTGGGCGTCCGAGGTCACATCCGTGAACAGGCCTCGGTCGCCACGCATCGCCGCCTGGATCTTGCCGGCCCAGAGGTTGGTCTGGTCGGCGCTGAGCGCCTGCACCACCAGCTGATACTGGCTGGCGGTCTGGCGGCCGCCGAAACGCAGGCTCTGGTTCGGCGTCACGAAGGCCTGCAATCCGGGGATCTTGTTGATCGCCGTGCGCAGCTCGCGCAGCGTCTGGTCAAGCGGCGGGCGCTCCTTCTTGTCCTTGAGTTCGACAAACATCGAGCCGTTGTTCTGCGGTTTGTTCGGGTTGCCGCCAATCGTCGACATCACGTGGTTGACCGCCGGGTTCGCCTTGACGGCGGCTGCCGCCTGCTGCTGCAGCGCCTCCATGGCGGTATAGGAAATGTCCTGCCGCGCCTGGGTGCTGATCGTCAGCCGGCCGATGTCTTCCTGCGGGAAGAAACTCGTCGGCAGCGCCATGAAGAAATAGATCGTCAGCGCCACCGAGCCGGCGAAAACCCCGAGGATCGTCAGGCGATGGCCAAGGCACCAGCCGACCGCCCTGTCATAGCCGTTGAGCGTCCGCTCGAAGCCGGCATCGAAGATGCGGATGAGGAGCGGCGGGCGGCTGTGGTTGTTGGAGAGGCGCGAGCCGAGCATCGGCGTCACAGTCAGCGAGACGATCGCCGAGGAGATGATGGCGATGGCGACCACCATGCCGAATTCGTTGAACACGCGGCCGACGACGCCGCCCATCAGGAGGATCGGGATGAACACCGCGATCAGCGAAACCGACATGGAGATGATGGTGTAGCTGACTTCGCCGGCCCCCTTGATCGCCGCCTCCCGCACCGGCATGCCTTCTTCGACATGGCGCAGGATATTTTCCAGCATGACGATCGCGTCGTCGACCACCAGCCCGACCGCGAGCGTCAGCCCCAAGAGCGAGATGTTGTCGATGCTGTAGCCGAGCACATACATCATGCCGAAGGTCGAGATGAGCGACAGCGGAACGGCAAGTCCCGGAATGATCGTTGCCGTGGCATGACCGGTGAAGAGGTAGATGACGAGAACGACGAGGCCGATCGTCAGGAACAGCGTGAACTTCACGTCTGAAATGGCGGCGCGAATGGGTTTTGCCGCGTCGTTCATGACGACGGTGTTCACCGACGGCGGGATTTCGGCGTGAAGCTGCGGCAGCTTGGCGTTGATTGCATCAATGACATCGACCGTGTTGGCATCCGGCTGACGCTGGATGGCGAGGATGATGCCGCGCTGGCCGTCATACCAGCTGCCGGTATACTGGTTCTCGACGCTGTCCTGCACATCGGCGACATCGCCGAGATGGATCGGCGCGCCGTTCGGATTGGCAATGACCAGCGAGCGGAATTGTTCGGCATTGGTGCGCTGGGTGTTCGCCGTGATGGTCATGCTTTGCGAATTATTCTGCAGTGTTCCCACCGGCTGCTGGCTGTTGGCGGCAGCAAGCGCCTTGTTGACGGTATCGATGCCGATGCCACGGGTAAGCAGCTTGTTGGGATCGACCTCGACGCGCACGGCATAGGTCTGGGCGCCAAAAACGCTGACCTGAGCGACGCCGGGAAGCGTCGACAGCGACGGCGAGATGATGTCCTCGGCGATCTCGTCGAGCTTGCTGCGCGGCATGGTGTTGCTCTGCACGGCGAGCAGCATGACCGGCGCATCGGCCGGGTTGGTCTTGCGGTAGCTCGGCGGCGTCGTCAGATTGTCGGGCAACTGCCGGGTGGCATGCGAGATCGCCGCCTGCACGTCGGCCGCAGCGGCGTCGATATCGCGGTTGAGATCGAACTGCAGCACGATGCTGCTGCTGCCGAGCGAGCTCGAGGCGCTGATTTCGGTGATCCCGGGAATGGTCTCGAACTGCTTGATCAGCGGTGTGGCGACCGAGGTCGCCATCGTCTGCGGCGAGGCGCCGCTCAACTGCGCCGAAACGTTGATCGTCGGAAAATCGACCTGCGGCAGGGCCGCGACGGGCACGAGCCGGTAACCGGCAAGACCGGCCAGAATGACGCCGATGGCGAGCAGCGTCGTCGCGACGGGGCGCTGGATACAGAAATTCGGGATCATTGCTGAGCTCCCACCGCGATCGTCTCGGATAGCTGGGGCTGCCGAGGTTCGTCGGCGGAGGCGACATCAAGCGCTTTTTCGTCGAACTGCTCGTTGATCGCCTGCTGGTCGCTGAGCTGGCCCTGGCCCTCGACGACGACATGGTCGCCTTCCGAAAGACCCGATGCGATGGCGGTGAAGCCGCCATTGGCGCGGGCGACGGTGACCGGCGTCAGATGCGATTTGCCGTCCTTGGCGACGAAGGCGAAGAACCCCTCCGGACCGGGGCTGACGGCCACGGTCGGCACCACCACCTGCTGTTCGTCATTGTTGAAATGCACGACGATGTTGACCGACTGGCCGGGCCAGAGCGCGCCGGAGGCATTCTCGAATTTCGCCTTGGCGAGGATCGTGCCCGAGGCGGTGTCGACGGTGTTGTCGTAGAAGCTGATCTCGCCCTTGCGGACCTGCCCCTTGGTGGAGGCGGGAACCGTGCTGACCTCGACCGGGCCGGCTGCGAGCGCGGTCTTCAATTCCCTGAGATAGCGTTCCTGCAGATGAAATTTCACATAGATCGGATCGTATTTGGCGATGGTGACGATCGCCGAGCCGGCATTGAGGAAAGCGCCCCTGCTGATGGCGATATCGCCGAGCCGGCCGTCGAAGGGTGCGCGGATATCGGTATTTTCAAGAATGATCTGATCCGAGGCCAGCGTCGCCTTATCGGCGTCGACCGTGGCGGCGGCGGTATCGCGGGCGGCTCTCGCCTGATCGAGGCTCTGCTGAGTGCCGGCTTTCTGATCGAAGAGGTCCTGGGCGCGCACCAGCGCGGTTTCGGATTCCGAAAGCGTCGCCGTGTCCCGCACGATCATCGCATTGTCCTTGTCGACGGCGGCCTTGGCCGTCCGGTCGTCGAGCTTGGCGATCAGGTCGCCGACTTTGACGGTCGCCCCATCCTGGCCATTGATGCTGACGATCAGGCCCTGTTCCTGTGCGGCAATGGTTGTGTTGTCGTCGGCATCGGCCCAGCCGGAAGCCGTCACATCCGTCGGCAGCGCAGTTTTCACAGCTGCAACGGTCTTCACGATCGTCGGGCCACCACCGCCGCGTCTACGCCCGCCGCCCTGATGTTGCCCACCGTTCTGCGCTTGATCGGCCTGCGCCTGATCGCCCTGTGCCGGCTGCCCGCCATTGCCGCCAACCGGCTGCTTGATGAACTGCGAGAGGGTGGGAATGCGGGAGGCATAAGGGATCAGATTCCCGAATTGCCAGACGCCGACGGCGGCAACTGCAATAACGCTGACAGTGATCCAAAATTTCTTCATGGGCGAGACCGGGTGTTGAAAGGGGGGTGCGATTTTTATGGCCCGATTGAGCCGCTTATATTGCGGCGCAAAAAAGACATAATTCCCCGGTCGCAATCACTAAGTGGTTATAACGGCTTAAATTTTTGTAATGAATATTCCGTAATATTCAAACTGTACTAATATAGGTCCAGTGTAATCCGGTGCCGTTTGACGGCCGACAGGCAGGCAGTTCGCGACAAGACGAAATCGGTCCGCGTGCCGTTCGTTGCCCGGCGAAAAACACGGGAAAAAACCAGAGAAAGCAGGTCGGTCATGACCGAGTTGAACGCCAGCGAATTTCGCTCTCTCATCATAAGCGTGTTTCCTAAACTCACGGGCTCCGCCTTCAAGCTGGCGGCGAAGGGCTGGGATTCGCTTGCCGTCGACGTCGACGACACGCTGATCTTCAAATTTCCCCGTCATTCAGGCGCGGAAAGAGCGCTTGTCAAGGAAGCCGCCTTGCTCGACATCATCAGGCCGTCGCTGTCGATGGCGGTTCCCGATATGCACATTCACGACGGGCCGCCGATCTTCTCCAGCCACGCCAAGATCGACGGCGAACATCTCATTGCCGAAGATTACGATGCGCTTGGCGAAGGCAATCGTCAGCACCTTGCGGACGATCTGGCACGCTTTTACGCCGAGTTGCATGTGCTCGATGCCGATCGCATGCGCTCGGCCGGCGCCGGGCCGATCCAGCCCTGGCAATCGCCCGAGACGGTGCGAGAAAAGGCTTTACCGCTGTTGCCGCCCGAGATCAGGAGCTTTGCCGAGGCCCTTATTATCGATTTCGAAACCTTGCCGCCCGATCCCCACGGCAACATCTACGGCTTTTTCGACGGTCATGGCTGGAACATGGCCTTCAACCATGCGCAAGGAAGGCTCAATGGCATTTACGATTTCGCCGATTCGGGCTTCGGGCCGTTGCACCAGGAATTCATCTACTCGAACTTCATCTCGCCCGACCTAACCGCCCGCATCATATCAGCCTATGAAATGCTGACCGGACGCAGACTCGACCGGCGGCGCATCGCGATCCTGACGGGCTTCCACCGTTTGTCCGAGCTCGCCGAGCTTGCCGACGATCCGGCTCATGTTGGATCGATGGTCCAAAATGCCGCCAGTTGGGCGGCCATAGCGGCCCACGCCGGCTGAAATACTGTCAGACGGATCGGGCCGCGCCGCCGTCGCAGCGGATCAGCGAGCCGGTGATGTAACTTGCCGGCTGGCTGCACAGGAAGGCAGCCGCTGCGGCAAATTCCTCCACCCGGCCGTAGCGGCCGACCGGAATGCGCGCTTCCTTGTCGCTGCGGATTTCTTCGAGGCTCTTGCCGGTCCGCTTTGCCGCCGCCCCGTCGAGATCGTCGAGACGGCCCGTGAGGATGCTGCCCGGCAACAGCAGGTTGGTGGTAACGCCGAAGCCCGCCACTTCGGAGGCAAGTGTCTTGCTCCAGCCGGCAAGTGCCGGACGCAGCGTATTCGACAGCGCCAGATTGGCGATCGGCTCGATCACGCCTGAGGAGGCGACCGTCAGGATGCGACCCCAGCCCTGTGCCTTCATGCCGGGCAGCAGCGCATTGGTCAGCGTGATGACGCGGGCGACCATCGAGAGGAAATAGGTCTCGAGCTTTTCACCCGTCATGTCCTCGGTCGTGCCGGGCGTCGGCCCGCCGGTATTGTTGACGAGGATATCGAGCCCGCCGAACTTCTCCCTCACTGCGCTCGTCACTGTTTCGACGAAGCGTTCGTCCCCGAGGTCGGCCCAGATCCAGTCGGCCCGGCCTTTGCCTTCGCAGTTGATTGCCTTGCAATTGGCCTCCAGCTGCTCGCCGCTGCGCCCGCAAAGCAGCACATTCGCGCCTTCGCGCGCCAGTGCCGTGGCGATGCCGAGGCCGAGGCCACGTGAGGAGGCGAGGACGAGCGCCCGTTTGCCTTCGATGCCGAGATCCATGGTAGTCCTCCAAACTGTTCGAGCGTTGTATAAGGCGCAATCGGCGGAAAAGGAAAGGGAGTGTGACGGTTCGGCGGCGTTCGCTAATTGACGTTGACGTAAGCGTCATATAATTTCAACGCACAAGGCATATCATTGTGCGAATTGAAGATTGGCTGTCGTATCCCGGCTCGACAACGCTTTCTCGTTTTGACAAGAAAGTGCTTATGAGGATGACGGCCGCGTGCCGCCAAGCGGAGACGAGTGAATGACTGAGACGACTGAGTTGCCCGAACGCGAAAGCATGGAATTCGACGTGGTGATCGTCGGCGCAGGTCCGGCCGGTCTTTCGGCGGCGATCCGGCTGAAGCAGGTCAATCCGGAACTGTCGGTCGTCGTGCTGGAGAAGGGCTCGGAAGTCGGGGCCCATATTCTCTCGGGCGCAGTTGTCGATCCGATCGGCATCGATCGACTGCTGCCCGGCTGGCGCCAGGAAACCGACCATCCCTTCAAGACCGAGGTCAATGCCGACCACTTCCTGCTGCTCGGTCCTGCCGGCTCGATCCGGCTGCCGAATTTTTTGATGCCGCCGCTGATGAACAATCACGGCAATTACATCGTCTCGCTCGGGCTCGTCTGTCGCTGGCTGGCTGGTAAGGCGGAGGAGCTCGGCGTCGAGATCTACCCGGGCTTTGCCGCCACCGAAGTGCTCTATGATGATAAGGGCGCGGTCATCGGCGTCGCCACCGGCGACATGGGCATCGAGAAGAACGGCGAGCCCGGCCCGAACTATACCCGTGGCATGGAACTGCTCGGCAAATATGTGCTGATCGGCGAGGGCGTGCGCGGCTCGCTCGCCAAGCAGCTGATTGCCAAATTCGATCTGCAGAAGGACCGCGAACCGCAAAAGTTCGGGATCGGCATTAAGGAGCTATGGCAGGTCAAGCCGGAAAACCACAAACAGGGCCTGGTGCAGCATTCCTTCGGCTGGCCGCTGGGGATGAAGACCGGCGGTGGATCCTTCCTCTATCACCTGGAAGACAATCTGGTCGCCGTCGGCTTCGTCGTCCATTTGAACTACAAGAACCCCTATCTGTATCCCTTCGAGGAGTTCCAGCGCTTCAAGACCCATCCGGCGATCCGCGGCACCTTCGAGGGCGGCAAGCGGCTTTCCTATGGCGCCCGCGCCATCACCGAGGGCGGCTACCAGTCGGTGCCGAAGCTTTCCTTCCCGGGCGGAGCGCTGATCGGCTGTTCGGCCGGTCTGGTCAACGTTCCCCGCATCAAGGGCAGCCACAATGCGGTGCTGTCGGGCATGCTGGCGGCCGAGAAGATCGCCGCCGCCATCACAGCCGGCCGCAGCCATGACGAGGTCGTCGAGATCGAAAACGAATGGCGCCAGGGCGACATCGGCAAGGATCTCAAGCGGGTGCGTAACGTCAAGCCGCTGTGGTCGAAATTCGGCACCGCGCTCGGCGTGGCGCTCGGCGGTCTCGACATGTGGACCAACACCTTGTTCGGCTTTTCTTTCTTCGGCACGCTTGGTCACGGCAAGACCGATGCGCAGTCGCTGGAGCCAGCCGCGCAGCACAAGCCGATCGCCTACCCGAAGCCCGATGGCGTCCTGACCTTCGACCGCCTGTCCTCGGTGTTCCTGTCGAACACCAATCACGAGGAGGATCAGCCGGTGCATCTGCAGGTCAAGGACATGGGCCTGCAGAAGCGTTCGGAACACGATATCTATGCCGGCCCGTCGACGCGTTACTGTCCGGCCGGGGTCTATGAATGGGTGGAGAAGGACGGGCAGGAGACCTTCGTCATCAACGCCCAGAACTGCGTCCACTGCAAGACCTGCGACATCAAGGACCCCAACCAGAACATCAACTGGGTGCCGCCGCAGGGCGGCGAGGGGCCGGTATATCCGAATATGTGAGGCGGATTATCCCCACCGCCGACAATTTTTAGGTGCTGCCGCCTTCGTGGTCACTTGCTGCGGGCTGCCGTTAGCCGTTCGTTAACCATAATTTCCTTAGCTTGCGACATCTTGTTGACGCACTAAGGACACATTTCATGACGATCTCCCGCCGGGGCTTTCTGATCGCTCTGCCGCTTTTTGTCGCCGGCTGCTCCTCGACCGGCCTCAACAGCCAGACGAATTACGCCGCACTTCCGGATGAAAAATTCCCGTTGAAGCAGGTGCCGATCGACAAGATCAAGCCGGAGCTCCGCCGCCAGGAAGTGGCCTATGAAACCACCCATGCAGCGGGCACGGTGATCGTCGATACCCCGGCACGGCGCGCCTACTATGTCCTCGGCGACGGCCGGGCGGTGCGCTACGGCGTCGGTGTTGGCCGCGAGGGGTTGGCCTTTGCCGGCAACGCCTATATCGGCCGCAAGGCGGAATGGCCGAGCTGGACGCCCACCGAAAACATGCAGCGTCGCGAAGAGCGCTATCGCAAACTCGCTGGCGGCATGCCGGGCGGCCCGAACAATCCGCTCGGCGCACGTGCCATGTATCTCTATCGCGGCGGCGGCGACACGCATTTCCGCATTCACGGCACCAACCAGCCGCAATCAATCGGTCTCGCCATGTCGAGCGGCTGTATCCGCATGATGAACCATGACGTGATCGACCTCTATAGCCGTGTCGAAGTCGGCGCCAGGGTCGTCGTCATCCAGGCCTGAGCGGTCCAAATCAGTTTCATTGAAAGAGCCGCCGCAGCGATGGCTGTCGGCGACTTTCGACTTTGTTAGGTCCGGCTGGCGGTCAGCGGTGCCGGGCGGCGATCCCGGTGGAAAGTGCCACGCCGATGCCGGTGATCACGGCGGCGCTGATTTCCGTTAGCCCGATCGGTTCGCCAAGCAGGAAGCCACCGCCCAGCGTCGCCAGCACCGGTGTCAGCGCCGTGAAGGCGGCGGCCTGTGTTCCCCCGAGTGTTCTGACGGCGGTGCCGTAGGCGACCATGGCGACGAGGCCGGAAAGAACGCCCTGGCTTAGCACCTGCAGGCCGATTTCCGGGAGAGGCGCCTGCGGCAGGGAGATGCCGAAGATGAGGGCAAGCACGCCCATGATCAGGAAGGACCAGACGGCGATTAGCGCGCTTGCCTGCACGGCCGTCAGGCCCGAGCGGCGGAAGGCATGCGTATAGCTCGCCCACAGAAAAGCGCCGGCCGGGAGCAGCAGGAAGCTCGTCCATGGCAGCGAGGCATCCGCGAGGCTGTGCGTGAGCAGGATCAGCACGCCGGCGACGATCGCGGCGAGCCCGGCGATGCGGGTGGTGTCGGGTCTTTCGCCAAACAGGGTTATACCGATCAGCGCCGCAGCGAGCGGCATCGAGCCGCCGAGCAGAATGCCCGAAGAGGCAGCCGGCGTCGAATGAATTGCCAGCGTGGTCAGCAGGAAGAAGACGGCGCCCGAGCCGGACACCATGATCGCCAGCAGATGCAGCGGCACGGACTTCGGCAGCAGCCCGGTCTTCAGCCAGACCGGCGACAGCACTAGTGCGGGAATTCCGAAGCGGATTAGCCCGATGTCGATCGAG
This sequence comes from Rhizobium sp. 268, assembly GCF_036571585.1. Taxonomy (NCBI): domain Bacteria; kingdom Pseudomonadati; phylum Pseudomonadota; class Alphaproteobacteria; order Hyphomicrobiales; family Rhizobiaceae; genus Rhizobium; species Rhizobium sp. 268. Next base: position 28,969 of record NZ_JAPPSO010000008.1, read on the forward strand.
CCGAGCGGCGTTGCGGCGCTGTGGCGGGTGACAAGAAACCATGTCGCCCAGATCAGTACGGTAACGGTGCCGCCGGCATAACCCAGTGCCTGCGATGGCGACTTGTCGTTCGTAAATGCAATCGTGCTCATCGTCCTGTCCCTTCCTTCATCCGGAGCGTTCCGGTCGAGGAGAAGATTAGTTCGAGAGGGCAGGGCATGTCCTTGCTATCTCTGGCTCAAAAATCATGCTACGCGCAATCTTCTGCCAAACGACGCCAACGGGGATCGCGAAAATGCCAAATCTCGATAAATTCGATATCGCCATACTGAAGTGCCTGCAGGAGGATGCGCGGGCGACCAATGTCGAGATCGCCGAGAAGGTGAACCTTTCGCCGTCGCCCTGCCTGCGCCGCATCCGCAATCTCGAACGCTCCGGCATCATCCGCGGCTACACGGCCGATATCGACCGCAAGGAAGTCGGGCTCGGCCTGACCGTCTTCGTCGAGTTCAAGGTCGTTCATCACAGCCGCGAGAATTCCGAGGCGCAGCAGAAGGCGTTGCTCGCCATCCCCGAAATCGTCTCCTGCTTCCTGATTTCGGGCACCGCCGATTTCCTCGCCGAAGTGGTGGTGGAGGATCTTGCCGCCTACGAGCGGCTTCTGACGGAAACGCTTCTGACGCTCCCGAATGTCAGCGACATCCGCTCGAACTTCGCCATCCGCAGCATCAAGACACACGGACCGTTGAAGCTGCCCGAGGGAAGATGATTTCCCAATAGTTTTTCTCGCTAATAAAAACCCCTCCCCACAAGCGGGAGGGACTAATCTGGGGCACCGTCTCGCTCCCCACCAAGGGTCAATATTTGGGATGCGGGTGCGGCAGTTTAAGCCCCTCCCCTTGTGGGCAGGGGTTGGCGAGGGGTCTTGGGTGCTACAGCAGCGTCCCGCTGAGGATGAGCAGCGCCACCGAGAAGTAGATGACGAGCCCGGTGACATCGACGAGCGTGGCGACGAAGGGGGCTGAGGCGCTCGCCGGATCGAGCCGGAGCTTCTGCAGCACGAAAGGCAGCATCGAGCCGCAGATCGAGCCGAAGGTGACGATCCCGATCAGGGCGGCAAACACCGTGATGGCGACCATCTGCCAGTGCGGGCCGTAGTCGTAGAGCCCGGCCGACTGCCAGAAGACGATGCGCGTGAAGCCGACGAGGCCGAGGATCGCGCCGAGTACGATGCCTGTGGGAAGTTCGCGCAGCAGCACCTTCCACCAGTCCGAAAGCTTCAGCTCGCCGAGCGCCAAGGCCCGGATGATCAGCGAGGTCGCCTGCGAACCTGAATTGCCGCCCGAGCTCATGATCAGCGGGATGAACAACGTCAGCACCACGGCCTTTTCCAGCTCGCCTTCGAAATGCTGCATGGCGCTTGCCGTCAGCATCTCGCCGAGGAACAGGGCGGCGAGCCAGCCGGCGCGCTTGCGGATCATGCCGGCGAAGCCGATCTTCATATAGGGCTGGCCGAGCGCCTCCATGCCGCCGAACCTCTGGGCCGCTTCCGTCGTGTCTGAGATCATCGTGTCAATCACATCGTCGACGGTGACGATGCCGAGCATCTGCCCGTGCTCGTCGGTCACCGGCAGGGCGAGCAGGTCGTGTTTGCGGATCAGCCGGGCGACATCCTCCTGCTTCATCAGCGGATCGGCCGAAACCGGCGTGCCCTTCTGCGCCACCGTGAGGATGGAAGCATCAGGCTCGCCGGTGATGAGGCGGCGCAGCGTCACCACATGCATCAGCGCATGGCTGATCTCGTCGAGCACATAGATCGCATAGACGGTCTCGCGCGAGCGTTCGACCTGGCGCACATGGTCGAGTGTCTGGGCGACCGTCCAGTTCATCGGCACGCTGACGAACTCCGTCGTCATGATGCCGCCGGCCGTGCGCGGCGGATAGCCCATCAGGTGCTGGATCGCGATGCGCACCGGTTCGTCGAGGCTAGCAAACAGCCGGGCGCGGGTCTCGCCGTCGAGTTCGAGCAGCACGTCGGCGACACGGTCGTTGGACATGCCATGCAGCAGCCGTGCGGCATCCTCGGCACTGACCAGCGCCAGGATCTGCGCGGCGTTGCGAAGCTCCGGCCGGTCGAGAATATTGACGGCATAGTCGAGCGGCATGCCGGTCAGCACACGGCCGGCGTCCTGGACGGCAAGCGCGTTCAACGCATCGACGCGTTCGGCGATCGTTGCACCGCGGCTGTTGTTGATGAAGGCACGGGCGGCATGGCCTGCCCGAAGTGGGAAGCGATTGATGTTCATTGAGGCTCGCCTTTCCGTCGATCCGCCGTAGCGTCCCGAACGGGCGAGCCGACAGGAGTCGGTCAGCGCACGAGGGCCGCGTACGGCAAAGGCAATCGACTGCTACTGTCGCTTGGCATCTGAGTGATGGCTCCGTTAAAATCCGTGGAAGACAAGTGTCATCCACGTGTCATGCTAGGTGGTCCCGAACGCGGAATAAGTCAAGCGGGAGAAATGCTTAACGCCAGAATGTCGCACCTCGCGATGCAACATTCCAAGAGAGGTATTTGCACGGGCGACCGGGTCTCAGAACCCGGCAAGCACCGCCTTGCCCTTCATCCGGCCCGTTTCAACCATCGCATGCGCTTTCTTCAGGTTCGCCGCATTGATGGGGCCAATGGTTTCGGAAAGTGTCGTGCGGATCTTGCCGGCGTCGACGAGCTCGGAAATCCTGTTCAACAGCCTGTGCTGCTCGATCATGTCGGGCGTTTCGAAGAGCGGACGGGTAAACATCAGCTCCCAGTGGATAGAGGCGCTCTTGCGCATGAAGGGCACGACATCGAGGGTCTTCGGATTGTCGATCAACGCGAAGCGGCCCTGCGGCGCGATGACTTCGACGATGTCGCTGATATGGAGATCGGTGTTCGTCGTCGAGAAGATGAAGCCCGGGGCGCCGATGCCGAGCGCTGCCACCTGCGGTGCGATCGGGCTGGAATGGTCAATGACGTGATGGGCGCCGAGATCCTTCACCCAGTCCTGCGTTTCACGCCGCGACGCCGTGGCAATGACGGTGAGATCGGTCAGCACCCGAGCGATCTGAATGGCGATCGAGCCGACCCCGCCGGCGCCGCCGATGATGAGGATGGAGCGCGCCGCACCCGAAACCGGATCTTGCACCTTCAGCCGATCGAACAGCGCCTCATAGGCGGTGATCGTGGTCAGCGGCAGCGCTGCAGCGGCGGCGAAATCGAGGCTCTTCGGCTTGGCGCCGACGATGCGCTCGTCGACGAGATGGAATTCGGCATTCGTGCCGGGGCGGGCGAGGGCGCCCGAATAGAACACTTGGTCGCCGAGCTTGAACAGGGTGACGTCGGCGCCGACGGCCTTCACGATGCCGGCGGCATCCCAGCCCAATACCCTTGGCTCGTCCGTGGGCGGCGCCACATGAGCGCGGATTTTGACATCGGCTGGATTGACGGAAACGGCCTTGATCTCGACCAGCAGGTCGTGGCCTCGGGCTTCCGGTATCGGCAGCTCGATATCGATCAGCGAGGTTTCGGCGGTAATGGGTTGTGGGCTATTGTACGCAACGGCGCGCATGGCAAACTCCTGTGTTCTTTGCACGGAGGCTAGATGCGCACTATGCTGAAACAGCGCAAGAATGCACAAATTCTGTACATAGTACCAAAAAGGATACTGTAAAAATGTCGTTGCCCCGCGCCAAATTCATCAAGAATTTCCCCGGTTGCCCTGTGGAGGCGACGCTGGGTTTTCTCGACGGCAAATGGAAGGGGGTGATCCTCTTTCACCTGATGCAGGGCACGCTGCGCTTCAATGAACTGCGCCGCAAGCTGCCGGCCGTCACCCAGCGCATGCTGACCAAGCAACTGCGGGAACTGGAACAGTCCGGGCTGGTGTCGCGCACCGTCTATCCCGTCGTGCCGCCGCATGTCGATTATGCCATGACGCCGCTCGGCATGACGCTGAAGCCGGTCGTCGACGCGCTCGCCGCCTGGGGCGACGATTACGTCTTCTGCAGCCCTGAAGGGCGTGAGCTGCGCATGGCGTCAGACGGGCTCTATGCGCCGGCGCGGCGCTCCAGCCGTGCGGAGGCGGCGAAGACGAACAGGCCGAGGAAGGAAAGTGCTGCGCCTACATAGCCGGTTGCGGCAAAACCGTAACCCCAGGCGATGACGAGGCCGCCGAGCCAGGCGCCGATCGCATTGGCGATATTGAAGGCGGAATGGTTGGAGGCGGCGGCAAGCGTCTGCGCGTCGGCGGCGACATCCATCAGCCGCGTCTGCAGCGCCGGGCCGGCGGCAAAACCGCAGCCGACCAGGAAGACCGAGAGGCCGAGCATATAGGGATTGGCGGCGGTCAGCGAGAAGGTGGTCAGCACGACGATATTATAGACGAGCGAGCCGCCGATCGTGCCGAGCAGCGATTTGTCGGCAAGCCAGGAGCCAATGAAATTGCCGGCATTCATGCCGACGCCGAACAGTACCAGCATGATCGGGACGGCCGTTTCCGGCAGCATCGCCACCTGAGTGGTCGTCGAGGCGATATAGCTGAACATTGCAAACATGCCGCCGTAACCGACGGCGGCGATGCCGAGCGTCAGCCATACCTGCGGCCGGCGGAAGGCGCCGAGTTCGCGCAGGAAGCTTGCCTCTTCGGAAACCCTGTCCTGGGGAACGTAGAACCAGATCAGCACTACCGTCAGCAGGCCGAGCATGCCGACGGAGAAGAATGCGATCTGCCAGTCGAGCGACTGGCCGAAGAATGTCGTCAAGGGCGTGCCGAGAAGTGTCGCGACGGTCAGGCCGAGCATGACGCGGCCGACGGCCCGCGCGCGGCGATGCACCGGCACCATCGAGGCGGCGACCAGCGCCGCGACGCCGAAATAGGCGCCATGCGGCAGGCCGCTGACGAAGCGCAGCAGCGTGAAGGTTTCGAAGGTCGGCGCCATGGCGCTGGATATATTGCCGGCGGCAAAGATCAGCATCAGCGTTAGGAGCAGCGTTCGGCGCGCCATTTTCGCGGCGAGCACGGCGATAACGGGCGCGCCGATGACGACGCCGAGCGCATAGGCGCTGATGACGTAGCCGGCCTGCGGCGTCGTCACCGAGAAGGTGTCGGCGACATTCGGCAGCAGCCCCATGATCGCGAATTCGCCGGTGCCGATGCCGAAGCCGCCGCAGGCGAGCGCCAGCTGAACCAGGGCGACGGTCGTTGCCGATGGCAGCTCGTCATCCGGCTGGCTTTCGATGGAATCATTGATGGCGATCTCACTCATGAGCGCTCCTCGGGACGGTCGCTGCTTGGCATTGGCCTCAGGCGCAAGCGCGGCCGCGAGGCGATCGTGGTCTATGGCGGGAAGTGGAGACGATCTCTCCGATATCTGATCTATCCGTGATGTACCGGCAGGCGTCGAGTGCATTTTTCGCAGTGCAGCGTCCTGCTATGTGCATATGTCCGTTGCAATATTTGCAATTCAGTCATTCCTTCGGAAAGGCGGTTGTGCTTGAAATCGCCGATGCCGCAACCATCTCAAGGCAAAGGCAGGAACAATTCCGCGCCAGGGACGGGAGCCCTTATGAAGCTTGTAGGCTTTTTCAATCGCGACGGCGGCACCTTCAGGACCACCGATATGCTGGCCTACGAAAAGAGGGCGGAGGAGGCGTTCCGCGACGCGGGGCATGATTTCGACGCCATCGTCTTCTCCGGAAAGGAGATCATTCCCGCCATGGAGCGGGCGGCCAAGCGTGACGATATCGACGGCATCGTCGCCGGCGGCGGCGACGGCACGATTTCGGCCGCGGCATCGATCGCCTGGAAAAACGGCATTGCGCTCGGCGTCGTGCCGGCCGGCACTATGAACCTTTTTGCCCGCTCGCTGCGTGTGCCGCTCGATATCTGGCAGGCGCTCGATGTGCTTGCCACCGGCGAGATCGACAATGTAGATATTGCCAGCGCCAACGGACGCCCCTTCATCCACCAGTTTTCCGCCGGCCTGCACGCCCGCATGGTGCGCTACCGCAACGCCTACAGCTATCGTTCCCGCCTGGGCAAGATCCGGGCGAGCACGAAGGCGGCTTTGGGTGTCGTGTTCAATCCGCCGGAATTCGAAGTCGAGTTCGAGGCGGCCGGCATGCGGGAGCGCCGCTGGGTGTCGGCAATCTCGGTCTCCAACAATCCTTTCGGCGAGAATGCGCTGCTCTACGCCGATAATCTCAGAACCGGCGAACTCGGCTTCTATACGGCAAATCCGCTAAAGCCCCTCGGTGTCGCCCGCCTCGCCATCGACATGCTGCGCGGCAAGGTCCGCGAGAATGCCGACGTCATGGTGATGCACCCGGCCGAAGTGCAACTGCATTTCCCGAAACTGCGCTCCAAGGCCAATTGCGTGATGGACGGCGAACTGCTGCCGCTTGAACGCAATGTCTCGATCCGGCTGCATCCGGGCGAATTGAAGGTTCTGGTCAAGCAGGGCCTGGCAGCGCAGGTGGATGAGGCCGAACGGCGCGAGCCCGCCGCGTAAGTCGGCCGCGGCGCAAGTTTTAGAGCCGCGGGAGATAGGTTTGGTAATCGAAATCCGAGACGGTGCGCAGATGCGCGAGTGCTTCCTTGCGCTTGGTGTCGCCATAAAGCGCCTGATAGCGTGCGCCGAAGGTATCGGCGATGAAGGGCGAGGTGCGGAAGGTCTCGACCGCGCTGAGGAAATCATGGGTCAGCCGTGTCGTCTCGGCAGGCGTGTGGGCGGGCGTCGTCTCCTCGCCGGGATCGAGTTCGCCGTCGAGGCCAAGCAGCATGCCGCCGAGGATCGCCGCCAGCAGCAGATAGGGATTGGCGTCGGCGCCGGCGACGCGGTGCTCGATGCGGGCGGCCGGCCCGTCCTTGTCGGGTATGCGGATCGCCGTGCCGCGATGGCCGTTGCCCCAGGTCAGATCGACAGGTGCAAACGAGCCCGGCTGGAAGCGGCGATAGGAATTGGCGAAGGGGGCGAAGACCAGTTGCGCTGCGCGCATCGTGTCGAGCAGGCCTGCCGTGACCGATTTCAGCCGCGTCGGCTCGCCGCCCTTGGCGTCGAGGATGTTGCGGCCTTGGCTGTCGATGACGCTTGCATGCACATGCAGGCCGGAGCCGGCATGGTCGGAATAGGGCTTGGCCATGCAGGTCGATTTCAGCCCGTGGCGGCGCGCCGCCTGCTCGGCGATGCGCTTGAGGTAGAGGCAATCGTCGGCGGCCGCCAGTGCATCGGGGCGATGCAGCAGGTTGACCTCGAACTGGCCGGGGCCGAATTCCGCCGTCGTTGCATCCGCAGGCAGTCCCTGCGCCTTCGCATAGGCCCTCAGCATCTTGAGATAGCCGTCGAGCGCATCGACTGCGCTCATGTCGTAGAGCTGGAAACCGTTCGGCTCGCCACGATAGGTGAGGCTTTCAGGCGGGGAAGGGCGCCCGGTTTCGCGCCAGTCGCCGGACATCACGTAGAATTCCAGCTCGGTGGCGACGACAGGCGTCAGCCCGCGCGCCGCATAGCGCTCGACCACCGAAGCGAGGATGGCGCGCGGATCCATGAAGCTCGGGCTGCCGTCGAATTCATGCATGGTGGCAAGCACCTGCATCGAGCCTTCGGGCGCCCAGGGCATCGGCGCCAGGCTGCGCCTGTCGGGGATGACCTTGCCGTCCGGATCGCCGATCGTCAGCGACAGGCCGGTGATGTCGTCATTGTCGTCGCCCCAGATGTCGAGCGATTGCGTCGAGGTCGGCAGGCGGATTTCGCCGGCCCAGACCTTGCCTTCGGCGCCTGATGGAAGCTGCTTGCCGCGCAGATCGCCGTTCATGCCGACGATCAGGATCTCGAAACGCGGGTCGCCGCCCTCGGTCTTGCCGTCCATCCTGCCGCTCGCCATGACCTTGAAAATCCTCCGGGACAAGGCCAAGCTCCTATCCCATCGATAGCAGCCTTTCAATCCGCGAGAGCCCTCACCTTATGCCCGATACTTCCCCACCCTCGAACCTTGCGGCGATCGACGCCGCGCATCACCTGCATCCCTTCGCCGACATGAAGAAGCTGAATGCCGATGGCACGCGCATCATCCAGCGCGGCGAGGGCGTCCATATCTTCGACAATCACGGCAGGAAATATCTCGACGGCTTTGCCGGCCTCTGGTGCGTCAATATCGGCTATGGTCGCCGGGAAATCACCGAGGCCGTCGCACGGCAGATGAACGAGCTGCCCTATTACAACACCTTCTTCGGCACGAGTTCGGCGCCGGCGACGCTGCTGGCGCAGAAAGTCACCGCCCATGCCGGGCCGCGTTTCAACCACATCTTCTTCACCGGCTCCGGCTCGGAGGCGAACGACACCTGGTTCCGCATGGCCCGTGTTTACTGGAGCGCCGTCGGTAAGCCGTCGAAGAAGATCGTCATCGCGAGAAAGAACGGCTATCACGGTTCGACCGTCGCCGGCGCCAGCCTTGGCGGCATGAAATATATGCACGAGCAAGGCGACCTGCCGATCCCGGGCATTGTCCATATCGGCCAGCCTTACTGGTACGGCGAGGGCGGCGATCTCTCGCCTGATGAATTCGGCCTCAAGGTCGCCCGCGAGCTCGAAGCGAAGATCGACGAACTGGGCGAAGAGAACGTCGCGGCCTTCGTCGCCGAGCCGGTGCAAGGCGCTGCCGGGGTCATCATCCCGCCCGAGACCTATTGGCCGGAGATTGACCGCATCTGCAAGGCGCGCAATATCCTGTTGGTAACCGACGAGGTGATCTGCGGTTTTGGCCGGTTGGGCGCCTGGTTCGGCCACCAGCATTTCGGCGTCGAGCCGGATCTCGCGCCGATCGCCAAGGGGCTGTCCTCCGGCTACCTGCCGATCGGCGGCGTCCTCGTCAGCGACCGCATCGCCGATGTGCTGATCGACGAGGTCGGCGAGTTCAATCACGGCTTCACCTATTCCGGCCATCCGGTCTGTGCGGCCGCCGCCCTCGAAAACCTGTGCATCATCGAGGAGGAGAAACTGGTCGAACGCGTGCGCGACGATATCGGCCCCTATTTCGGCAGGGCTTGGGCGGCGCTCGCTGATCATGATCTCGTCGGTGAGGCCGTCAGTATCGGCCTGATGGGCGCCCTGCAGCTTGCCGCCAACAAAAGCACCCGCGCCCGTTTTGAAAAACCCGATCAGGTCGGGGCGCTGGTGCGCAACCACGCGCTCGCCAACGGCCTCGTGCTGCGCGCCACCGGCGACCGGATGCTCGCCTCGCCACCGCTCGTCATCAGCCATGCGGAGGTGGACGAGATGGCAAGGATTACCAGGCTGGCGCTGGATTTGGCCTGGAAGGAGCTGAAATCCTGATTTCGCTCAGTTCAGCTGGTTGATCCAGGCATAGCCGAAACGGTAGCTGTCGTCGCCGCGCCTGTAGAAATAGGGCACGTCGATCACCAATCCCTCAGGTGCGGATGCGCCGAGATTGGCTTGGAGCCATTGCGCCATATCAGGCGGGAGTGCTTCGCTGCCGCCCTTCGGCGGTATCAGCCAGACGAGGAGAAGTGGTCGCCGGCCGGTCAGATCGGGGTTGAAACCGGGATAATCGACGGAGAGGACCGGCACGCCGGGAATATCCTGCCTGAGATTGCCGGCAAGCAGGCTGTCGCCGGCGAGGATCGCCGCCGGCTCGGCCTGTTTTCGCAAGCTTTCCAGCATCGTGGCATAGGGCCTGTTCAATCGTTCGTAATGACCGGAAAAGCGTGCCGCCGCGACGCTGGCGTAAAGGGCGGCCGGTACGCCGATCATGATGATGGCGACGGCGACCATGAAACGCCGGAAGGCCCTACCTGTCGTGACGCCGGCGGCCTCGATCTTCAAGCAGAAATAGAGCGGCAGGATGAAGAGCATCGGTACCAGCCAGCGATCCTTGATGCCGGCCGCGCCGCCGAAGACGATCAGAAAGAGAATGCCGATGAGGAAGACGAGCATCATCCGCTCGATGAGCTGCGTCCATTCCGAGCCGGCGGTGAGCGCCGGGCGAAGAGCGTTGCCGAAGACGATGGCGAAGACCGCCACGGTCAATCCGGCAAAGCTGATGATGGCCAGAGCAAGCGAGCTGACACCCATGGTGACCTGCATGAAATAGCTCGCATCACCGCTCGCGGTCATCTTCTCCAGCGTGCGGGCGGTGGCGAAATCGAGATTGTCCTTCAGCCAGAAGAGATGCGGCAGGACGATGATAAGCGCCACGACAGCGGTCAGTAGCAGCCGCCGGTCGAAGATGCGCGGCCGCAGACGCGCATCCGCCAGCGCGGCAATCAGCGCTGCCGCCGGCAGGATTGCGAAATTATATTTGGCCAGCAGGCCGAAACCGATGCCGATGCCGGCGATCAGATAGGAAGCAAGGCTCGGCTGCTTCAGGCTGCGGATGAAGCCGTAGAAGAAGATGCTGGCCGAGAAGAATACCGCGACTGTATGCGTCAGGTCGCGCTGCATCTCGAAAACCATCTGCGGGATGGTCAGCAGCCCCAGCGTCGATATCGCCACCAGCGCCCTGTCGCGCAGGACGAGCCGTGCGGTCAAGCCGTACAGCAGATAGGAGATGAACAGCAGAAGGTTCTTGACCACCGAAAGTGCGGCAAGCGACACGCCTGTAAATTGGAAGACGGTGTATTGCAGCCAGTTGTAGAAGGGCGGCTGCGGGCCGTAGCCGGCGGCAAGCCATTGCGAGCGGAAGGCCTGTTCGGCCTCGTCGAGATCGAGCGAATGCGAGGTCGCCAGCCGCACGCCGATCTGAAGCACGAAATAGGCGGCCAGCAGGACGAAAATCCAGCGGATGTCGCGGCTGTCGGTTTCGGTCATCTATCTGGTCCCCGGCTGAACCCAGGCATAGCCCAGCGCGAAATTATCGCCCTGGCGGCCGAAATAATAGGGAAGCGACAGCGAGCCGATCTCCTGCGACGCAATGCCCGCCGTTGCCAGTGCCGACGAAAACCGTTCCGGCATGACCGCATCGGCGGCCGTCGCCGTCTTCTTGCCGCGCCAGACGACCAGCACCGGTCCCTTCGCCTCGGCATAGGCGGGAATGCCCGGTGCCGGAAAATCCGGGATGATCACCGGCACATCGGGAAATTGCAGCCGCATGTTTCCGCCGATATAGGTGTCCGAGGCGATCACCAGCGCCGGTTCCGCCTGCCGCGTCATCTCGCGGGAAAGGCCCGCCATCGGCACGTTCGGCCTCGCGTAGACGCCGAACAGGCCGGCGCCGACGACACGCAGGCCGAGCGCGATCAGCACGCAAGCCATCAGCACGGGCAGCACCGGCCGGAGGCGGCGCAGCCCCGCGGAAAGGTCGATGCCGGCAGCCTGCATCTTCGCCAGGAAATAGATCGGCAGCACCAGCAGGAACGGGTCGAGCCAGCGCTCGCGCACGGTGGTGGAACCGGTGAAGAGCACGATGAGAACGATGCCGGCAAGGCTTGCGAGCATCATCCGCTCGATCATCCGGGTCCAGCGGTTGCCGGCCGAAACGGCACGAACAAAATCCCGGCGGAAAGCGGCGGCGAAGATTGCGACCGGCAGGGCCGCAAAGGCGATGATGGCGACGACAAAGGCGATGAGGCCTTTGCCGGCTCGCGCGATGCCGGCCGGTTCGTTGCCGGCGGCCATCTTCACCAGAGTATCGGAGGATGCGAATGCGAGATTGTCCCGCAGCCAGATCGCGTGCGGCAGGATGATGACGAGCGCGACGGCGATCGCCGCCAGCATGCGCCAGTCGATCGCCCTGCGCCGCCATTCGGCATCCGGGAGTATGGCGATCAAGGCAGCGGCCGGCATCAGCGCGAAATTATATTTCGAGATCAGCCCGATGCCCGTGGCAAGCCCGAGCAGCAGATAGCTGCCGATAGCGGGCCGGTCGAGCGTGCGGAAGAAGCCGTAGAGAAACAATGCGCTGGCAAAGAGCAGCGCCGTCGTGTGGGTCAGATCCTGCTGGGCCATAAAGGAGACCTGGGGCAGGGTGATCAGCGCCAGCATGCCGATGGCGGCAAGCGCCTGATCCTTTAAGACTTCGCGCCCGGCAAGGCCGTAAAAAAGGTAGCACAGGAAGAGCAGGATGTTCTTCGGCACGATCAGCGCGCCGATCGACATGCCCGTCACAGAAACGACGGCATATTGCATCCAGTTGTAGAAGGGCGGCTGTGGGCCGTAGCCCGCCAGCAGATATTGCGAGAAGAAGGATTGCTCTGCCTCGTCGAGCTCCAGCGAATGCGGAAGCGCGATGCGCAGCACGATGTTGAGCACGAAATAGGCCGCAAGCAGCAGGCCCGCGGTTTTGATCGTCCTCGTCGCGCGCTCCAGCATCGTGCTGCCGGCTTAGGCTTGGCTTCGATCGTCGAAGATCTGCCGCACGATATAGTTCGGCGAGGCATCGTCGCGGTAGTAAGTGCGCGCGATCATCTCCGCCAGGATGCCGGTTGTGATCATCTGCACCGACGACAGCAGCAGCACGACGCCGACCATCAGCATCGGGCGCGTGCCGATATCGTTGCCCATGATGAACTTGTCGAAGCCGAGATAGAGGAGGATCAGCATGGCGACCGCGCCGAGGCCAAGTCCCAGCGAGCCGAAGAAATGCCCGGGCCGGGCCTTGTAGCGCATGAAGAACATCACCGACAACAGGTCGAGGATGACGCGGAAGGTGCGCGAGATACCGTATTTCGAAACGCCGTGCTCGCGGGCATGGTGGGTGACGGCCATCTCTCCGATGCGCGAGCTCGGGACGACGCCCGCCACCCAGGCCGGGATGAAGCGGTGCATTTCGCCCATCAGCTTCACCTGCTTGATGATCGAGGCACGATAGATCTTCAGGCTGCAGCCGTAATCGTGCAGCTTGACGCCGGTGATGCGGCCGATCAGGTAGTTGGCGCACCAGGATGGGATCTTACGCAGGAACAGACCGTCCTTGCGGTTCTTGCGCCATCCCACCAGGAGGTCGAGTTCACGCCGTTCCAATTCGGCGACCATCGAAGGAATGTCCTTCGGATCGTTCTGCAGGTCGCCGTCCATCGTTGCGATCAGGCGGCCCTGGGCGGTGTCGATACCGGCCTGCATGGCGGCGGTCTGGCCGAAATTGCGCTGCAGCTCGACGATCCTGAGCGCCAGCCCTTCGCGTCCGACGAATTTGCGGGCGTTGACGAGCGTCGCATCCGTGCTGCCGTCGTCGATGAGGATCAACTCCCAGTGATGGGGATAGCCGGCCATCGCAGCCACGACGCGCTCGACGAGCGGGCCGACGCTTTCCTCTTCGTTGAAAATGGGCACGACCAGCGACAGCTCGAGCGATTGTACCGGATCAGTCGTACCGCGCATGGGCTCTACGGTTGTCTGCAACTTTCATCTCCAAAAGGCCGGACGGCCAGGCAATCTTTACTGCCGCCGCCGCGCTTGCGGAAGGCTAGTACATGAAGTGTCCACCGGTTGCCAGCGGACAATGCCGGTTTCCCCGCAATCGGCCGACCTGTGGGAACGCTATTTCGCGCCCCCCTCCACCCAGGAATAACCGATGGAGAAACTGCGTTTGCCGTCACCGAAGAGATAGGGCAGCGTCAGCGTGTTCAACTCCTGCAGATGAATGCCCGATCTCACCAGATCGTTGGCAAAGCCGGGGGAAATTGTCGGGTCATCTGCGGTCTCGCCGCGCCAGATAACCAGCACCGGCCCCTTCGCCGTCGCATATTCGGGAACCCCGGAACCCGGGAAGAACGGTATCACCACCGGAACATCGGGTAGTTGAAGCTTCATATTGCCGGCGACGAACTTGGTTCCAGCCACGATGAGAACCGGCTTGCGGGTCGCGGTCAGTTCGGCGACGTAGCCGGCGAAGGGGACGTTCGTTCTCGTATAGGTGCCGATGTATTGAATGCCGATGATCCGGAAGAGAAGGATCGACAGGATGATCACCATGAACACCGGTACGACGGGGCGGAAGCGTGCAAGGCCGGCGGAAAGATCGACATCTGCGGTTTTCAGTTTCAGGAACAGATAGATCGGCAGGACGAGCAGGCAGGGGTCGAGCCAGCGCTCGTGAATATCGCTTGCGCCGGCGACGAGGATCACGCCGACGAAAGCGAGCAGGCTGACGAGCATCATCCGCTCGATCACCCGGATCATCGGGCTGGACGAGGACAGCGCGCGAAAGAAATCCCGCCGAAAGGCGGCGGCAAGCAGAACGATCGGCAATGCGACGAAGCCGAGCACGGCGATGAGGAGAGAGAATAGTCCTTGTCCGATACGGGGGATGCCTGCAGGCGCCACATGTTCGGCGGTCATCCGCTCCAGTGTCGGCGCAGAGGCGCTGAGGAGATTGTCGGGCAGCCAGAGCGCATGCGGCAGCACGATCAGGATGGCGACGACGATCGCCGGCAGCAAGCGCCAGTCGATGAGGCGGCTGCGCCACTCACGGTCCGGCAGCACGGCGATGAGCGCTGAGGCCGGCAGGATGGCGAAATTATATTTCGAGATCAGCCCGATGCCGGTGGCGATGCCGATGACCAGGAAGCTTGTAATCGTCGGCTGGCGCAGTGTACGGAAAAAACCGAAGAGGAAGAGCGAGGTCGCAAACAAGAGCGCGACGGTATGTGTCAATTCGCGCTGCGCCATCAGACCCACCTGCGGCAGCGTAATCAGGCTCAGCATGGCGACGGCTGCGAGCGAACGGTTCTTCAGCACCTCGCGGGCGGCAAGCCCATAGAATACATAGCAGCCGAAGAGAATGATGTTCTTCGGGACCGAGAGCACCCACATCGATATGCCGGTCACCGAAACGATGGCATATTGGATCCAGTTGTAGAACGGCGGTTGCGGGCCGTAGCCTGCAAGCAGGTATTGCGAATAGAAGGATTGCTCGGCCTCGTCGAGATCGAGCGTATGCGGCAAGGCGATGCGAAGCGCGATATTGAGCAGGAAATAGGCTGCCAGAAAAAGGCTTGCGCTCGGAATGTTTCTGGTAATCCGCTCCAACATCGATCTCCGCGTCAAGCCGGCAAGGCGAGTGATTTAGCGGTCAGCGCTCGGATCGTCGGCGGGGAAGCGTGTTCGCTGCCATCGCCCATCAACTCCGCCGTTGTGCGCAACCGTCATTTCTCCTAAAAGGCCTGGCGAACGGGGCCGATGCCGACGCCAAGCGAGGAATGCCTACTACATGAAGAGTTCGATCGTTGAAAGCCGGCAATCCTGGTTTATGCGCAATCGCATGACGGTGCTGACGGTCGTCATTGTCGCAGCCTATGCCCTCTTCATCCAATGGTTCTGGGGTTGGCCCGTCATTATTCGGCAGTGGGCCGATGTCGGCGCCGGCCCGGTGATCGGCGCGCTGGTGCTGTTGACGAGCACCTATTTCCTGCGCACCTGGCGCATCTATGACTACTTTCCGAAGGAGACGGCCGGCCGGTTCGCCGTCCTCTTCCGCGTCACGCAGATCCACAACCTGTTGAACATCATGCTGCCCTTCCGCACCGGCGAGACCAGCTTTCCACTGCTGATGCGCTCGGAGTTCGGCATTCCGCTGACGCGTGCAACTTCGGCACTCCTCGTCATGCGGCTGCTCGACCTGCACGCGCTTGTCGCTGCCGCTGGCATCGGTTTTGCCGTCGCCTCCGCCGATCCGATCGTTGCCTGGTCGCTCTGGACCGGCTTTCTGCTGCTGCCGGTCGCAGCCTTTGCCGCCCGCAAGCCGCTGCTGCGCCTCGCTGCCAGGCTGCTGCCGGAAAAGGCGCGGAAATTCGTCGCCGAGATCGAAAACGGTTTGCCGCTCGATGCCGTCGCCTTTGCGCGCGCCTGGGCGATGACCATCGTCAACTGGCTGGTAAAGGTCATGGTGCTGGCCTGGGCGCTCGGCCTGATGGGCGTGCTGCCGATGGCGGCAAGCTTCGGCGGCGCGCTCGGCGGCGAGCTTTCCTCCGTGCTGCCGGTCCATGCGCCGGGCGGCGTCGGCACCTATCCGGCCGGCATCACCGCCGGCGCCATTGCTCTCGGGGCTTCGAGCGAGCGGCTGGCCCTGGCCGCGCTCGCCCAGGCGAGCGTCAATGCCCACCTGCTGATCATCGTCTCGGCGCTCACCGGCACGGCGATCTCACTGCCGCTCGGGCGTCGCGGCAAGCTCTGAAATCCGTTTTCTTAAGAAGACCTGCTCCGGCTCCTGCCGGCAGAGCGACAGCGCTTTCTCATAGGCTGCGATCGCCTCCTGCCTCCGGCCAAGGCGGCGCAGGAAATCGGCGCGCGCCGAATGGGCGAGATGATAGGTCTGCAGTTCCCGGCGCTCCAGAATGGCGTCGATCAGTTCCAGCCCCTTCGCCGGCCCCTCCGCCATCGCGATCGCCACGGCGCGGTTGAGCTCGACGATCGGGGAGGGCTGGGCCGTCAGAAGCAGATCGTAGTAGAAGGCGATCCGCCGCCAGTCGGTCTCTTCCGCAACCGGTGCCCTGGCATGCTCGGCGGCGATCGCCGCCTGCAGCGTAAAGCTGCCGATCTCTCCTGCTCTCATTGTTTCGGCAAGCAGCGCCAGGCCTTCCCCAATCTTCGCATGATCCCAGAGCGAGCGGTCCTGATGGGCAAGCAGCACCAGCGCCCCCCGCTCGCTGCTGCGGGCGGTGCGGCGGGACTCCTGCAGCAGCATCAGCGCCAGCAGGCCGGAGACGTCGGGATGCGGCAGCAGCGCCAGAAGCAGCCGTGCCAGACGGATTGCCTCTGCGGTCAGGTCGGCACGGACCACGTCTTCGCCCGAAGAAGCGGAATAGCCCTCGTTGAAGACAAGGTAGATCACGTGCAGAACCTGCTCGAGCCGCTGCGGCAGCGCCTCGTGGCCCGGCACCTCGTAGGGGATCTTCTCAGCCCGAATCCTGCCTTTGGCGCGGACGATCCGCTGGGCAATCGTCGGTGCCGGCACGAGGAAGGCATGGGCGATTTCTTCGGTGGTTAGTCCGCAGATTTCCCGAAGCGCCATTGCCATCTGCGCATCGGCAGGAATGGCGGGATGGCAGCAGGTGAAAATCAGCCGTAGCATGTCGTCCTCGATCGGGTCCATGTCGCTGATGTAAGTTGCCTCGGGCGTGTAGAGGCTGTCCTCGATGTGGTGCTGCGAAGCATCGAAACGCGCCCGCCGCCGGATCGTGTCGATTGCCTTGAAGCGGCCCGCCGAGACCAGCCAGGCGAAGGGGTTGCCGGGAATGCCGTCCGCCGGCCATGTCTTGGCGGCCGCGGCAAAGGCGTCGTGGAGCGCTTCCTCGGCCCGGTCGAAATCGCCGAGCAGGCGGATCAGCGTCGCCAGCACCCGGCGCGACTGTGTTCGGTAGATCTCGTCGATCACGTTTTCCAATCTGGCACCTCAGTCCGGCAACGTCAGCATCCGCACGGGCCGCAGTTCGACCGCGCCGAAGCGCGCCGAGGGGATCCGCCCGGCAATTTCTTTTGCCGCCGCCATGTCAGGCGCCTCGATGACGTAGAAGCCGGCCAGATGTTCCTTCGTCTCGACATAAGGGCCGTCGGTCGCAGACAGCGCACTGTTTCGCACACGCAGCACGGTCGCCTTGTCGGGCATCTCTAGCGCATCGGCATGGATCATGATGCCGTCACGGCGCAGTTCCTCGTCGAAGGCGAAATGCGCTTTGATAAGGTCATCGGTTTCATCAGGTGTCAGCGTGCCGTCGCTATCGGCGCAATTGTAGATCAGGCAGATGTAGCGCATGCCTATCTCCCATCCTGAATGGAATAGGCCGGGCGCACTTCGATCGAGCAATATTTGAGGATGGGAAAACTGGAGGCGATGGTCTTCGCCTCCTCGATATTCTCGGCTTCGATCAACACAAAACCGCCGAGATGCTCTTTGATCTCGGCAAACGGTCCATCGGTCGCGGAGACTTCGCCATTGTGCAGACGGACCGTGATCGCCATTGACGGCTCATGCAAGGCGAACGCCGCTTGCAGATGACCGCTGTCGCGCCAGCGATTGTCGCTGGCGATGCATTCCTGTGTGAGCGCATCCCATTCGCTCTGAGGGACCAGCTTGCTTTTTTCCGTGTCGAACCAGATCTGGCATAAAAACTTCATTGGTACCTCCTCATTGAGCTGCGAATTCGTGAATGGGCCGCACCTCGATCGCGCCGAGCCTGGCAAGCGGGATGCCGGCGGCAATGCGGATCGCGTCGTTGAGGTCCTTGGCCTCGATCAGGATGAAGCCGCCGAGCGCCTCCTTGGTCTCGACGAAGGGACCGTCCGTGACCGACATTTCGCCGCTGCGCACCCGGACCGTCACCGCCGATTTCGGCGGCTGCAGCGCCTGGGCGACGATCATATTCCCGCTTTCGGCGAGATCCTTGTCGTAGTTCAGCGAATTCGCGTCGAGCTCGGCCTTCTCTTCTTTCGTCATGGCGTCGAGTATCGCGCCGTCGAACCACACCTGACAGAGATATTTCATCGCAGGCAGCCTCCTTTGCCGTGTTCCATACCCCTGGACGAACGACCTCCGTACATTTCGACAGCGGCGGAAAAAAATCTTTTGTGCCGGTCAGGTGTCGAAATCGCAAGGCAGCACTCGACAAGGCTTCATCGAAACCTGTCGAGGAGAACTGAAATGAGCATTCTTGAAATCGCGCTGGCAAGCCAGATCTGGGCACGCCGCCATGAAAAGCGTCAGCCTAAGTTCGATGAAAGCGACGGTCTGAAGATTCTCCAGCGCACCGCTTTCGCCTTCATCGCCTTCACCCTGCTGATATCGGGGCTGAATGCCGCCGCCGGCAGACCGCAGATGCTTGCGGATCACCCAGCACCTATCGTGGCGGGACGGTGAGGAAACCGCCTATTGGAAGGCGGTTTCGAAGAAGCTGCGCAGTTTGCGTGAATGCAGCGCTTCCGTCGGCATGGCGGCGAGCTTCTGCACGGCGCGGATGCCGATCTGCAGATGCTGGTTGACCTGCGTGCGGTAGAAGGCCGTCGCCATGCCCGGCAGCTTCAATTCGCCGTGCAGCGGCTTGTCGGAGACACAGAGCAGCGTGCCGTAGGGCACGCGGAAGCGGAAGCCGTTGGCGGCGATCGTCGCCGACTCCATGTCGAGCGCGATGGCGCGCGCCTGCGAGAGCCGCTTCACCGGCCCGCGCTGGTCGCGCAGTTCCCAGTTGCGGTTGTCGATGGTGCCGACGGTGCCGGTGCGCATGATGCGTTTCAGCTCGAAGCCCTCGTAGCCGGTGATTTCGGCAACGGCTGCCTCCAGCGCCACCTGCACTTCGGCGAGCGCCGGGATAGGCACCCAGACCGGCAGGTCGTCATCGAGCACATGGTCTTCGCGCATATAGGCATGGGCAAGCACGTAGTCGCCCAGCCGCTGGCTGTTGCGCAGACCGGCGCAGTGGCCGAGCATCAGCCAGGCATGCGGGCGCAGCACCGCGACGTGGTCGGTGATCGTCTTGGCGTTGGAGGGGCCGACGCCGATATTGATCATAGTGATCCCGGCATGCCCCTTCTTCTTCAGATGGTAGGCCGGCATCTGCGGCAGGCGGGCAAGTGCCGCATCCGTTTCCGGCGCGCTCGAGCCCGGCAGGGTGACGATGTTGCCGGGCTCGACGAAGGCGGTGTAGCCGTCGCCGCCCTCCGCCATCAGCTTGCGCGCCCAGCTGCAGAACTCATCGATATAGAACTGGTAGTTCGTAAACAGCACGAAATTCTGGAAGTGCTCGGCATGCGTCGCGGTATAATGCGACAGACGGGCGAGCGAATAGTCGATGCGTTGCGCGGTGAACGGCGCAAGCGGCGAGGGCTCTCCCGGCGGCGGGATATATTCGCCATTGGCGATCTCGTCGTCGGTGGTGTTGAGATCCGGCGTGTCGAAAATATCGCGCATCGGAATGTCGATGAAGGCGTTGGTCGATGCTTCTACATGCGCACCCTCGCCGAAGGCGAAGTGCAAGGGGATCGGCGTCGTCGATTCCGAAACGATGACCGGAACATTGTGGCTCTTCACCAGGAGCGCCAACTGCTCCTTCAAGTAATGTTTGAAGAGCTTCGGCCGGGTGACCGTCGTTGTATAGATGCCCGGTGCCGTGACGTGGCCGTAGGAAAGGCGCGAATCGACGTGGCCGAAGCTTGTCGTCTCGATGCTGACCTGGGGATAGAAAGCACGGTAGCGCGAGGAGATCGGAGCGCCTTGCGCAAGCTCGGTGAAGCTCTTGATCAGGAACGCTGTATTGCGCTCGTAAAGCGCCGTCAGCGCTTCCACCGCCTTGGCGGGATCATCAAAGCTCTGAGGCTGGAAAGGAGGTGGCGAAGATATGTCGAGCGGCGACAAAGGGGAGATTCGTTTGTTCATGACGCATTATAGAGACTTGTTTTTGACAAGCAAACGACGCGCCCCGGCGGAATCTGATTATTTTATCCTCTTTGGTGTCGGATATCGTCAGTGCACCGATGGCGCGCAGAAAGTGCCGTTTCGTTCCAGGCAGGTATAGCTCGCGCCGAAATGCGACTGTGCGCCACCGCCGCCATTATGCACCACCACCGCCGAAAACGTGACAGCGAAGATCGCCGCAAACAGTGTGATAATGCTGAACCGTTTTGCCAAGATATACATGTCCATCGCCGTTCCCCCCGATACGCAACTCTATCGTGACAACAGTTTTGCCATGGGGCGGCTGAATGAGTGCTGAGATACCGGTTCATCCACCGTTCACCTTGCCGGGCACGCTGGGGGCGGGATCGGGAGAGAATTTACGAGGGTTTTTCAGGGCCACGCTCCCATGCGTTAGGCTTTCCCGCGGCGTCCGGGCGAAGGGGCAGAAAGGCCGCGGGAATGCCGGTGCATCGGCATTCCCGCGTCTGATGATCGTTGTTGAACTGCCTGATGCGCTCAGAGCCGCGTCCAGGTCTGTGACTTGCAGAGCACTTTCATCACGCAGCCCTGCATCCTCAGCGAATTGCCGGAAATCTTGCCCGAGCCGCTATAGGTCTTGTCGGCGGCCGGGTCGGTTATCTCCCCGGCATAGCTGCCGCCGGTTCCCGCAAGCGTGCCGATCTTCCGGCCGGCATATTTACCGGTCTTCAACGTCACGCAATAACTGCCGCCGCAGGAGACGATCACTGCCGTGTCGCCGGCGGCTGTTTTCCAGCTGCCGACGATCGGCTCTTCAGCATGGGCGATGCCCGAGATCATTGCGATGGCGCTGGCGAGAACGAAGCTGCGGATCATCTTTTCCTCCATGATGTCCCTGATCGGGCGCGAAATTAACTGACGCGAACGTAAAGGTAAATATGCGTGGTCATTTTCCAGGCTAATGCATGTCGCCCGGCAGTGTGCAGCGGTCCCGGGATAACGACATGCATAAAAACAACAAGCTTTAGCGGCGGAAAAAGCGCCGAGAAACACTCATGCGGCGACCTTTCAAAATTTCGGCTGCTGATTTCATGATGAACGATCCCTTTATTTTCAGATCTGAATCTTTCGTAAAATTCGAGCGAAAATCCTTAAGCTGCAAGGCATCTGATGTTTAACAAAAACCCAAATTTACCAAGCATTTGCACTTTGTTTGTCTAGAATTAATCATGCATTTTAGGCGTTTTTTGAAAGCCGTTCGGCATAGTGAAGCCATCAAACGAGCGGGGCAAACCCGCCGGACCGCAAGGGCCGCAAGCCGCGATAGACGGCAAGGCCCGGAGGTAAAACAGGGTAAGTCATAAACAGGCTAACAGGGATAAAACCGATGGCACGCTTTGAAATGCACAATGCTGAAACGGCCACCATGGGTGGCGACAACAGCGCCGATGTCTTCTGTGAAATGGGTCTGATGTATGCGACCGGCCGCGGCTGCGAAGTCGATCTGGTCGCAGCCCACAAATGGCTGAACATCGCCGCAATCAAGGGCAACGATCGCGCCGCCGAGCTTCGTGCGGATGTGGCCGCCGCCATGGACAAGATGCAGATCGTGGCGGCGCTGCGCGCCGCCCGCGAATGGATGACGGTCCACTGAACCTGTCCTGCCGACCCGGCGGGAATGGATATAAGAACCTCGGAAAGAGGGGAGCCGGCAGGGCGCTTTCGATGGGCCCGACGCCAGGAGAACGGAACCGCGGCCGGATCCTCCACCGGCCGCGGTTCTGCTGTTTTACATCAACTGTAAGAGCATGATGTCGCCCGAAAACCGCTGACACTTTTCGGCATCATGCTCTATCAGCCGATCTGTTTCAGCACCTGCGGCAGCGCGTCTTCGAACAGCGCCATATCGGCCTCCGGCCCGACGCTGACGCGAATGCAGCGATTGAGTGGCGCCACGCCGGGCATGCGGATGAAGACGCCGCGTTCCATCAGCCCATCGACGATCGCCCGCGCATAGGCGCCATCGCGGCCGGCGTCGATCGCCACGAAATTCGTAGCCGAGGGCAGGGGCTCAAACCCGTTTGCCCGGGCGATGCCGCCGATCCGCTCCCGCGCCGCCTGGATTTTCCCGACTACCTCGGCGAGATAGGCCTGGTCCTTGAGAGCGGCAAGGGCTGCGGCCGTCGCCAGCCGGTTCATGCCGAAATGATTGCGGATCTTGTCGAAAGCCTGCGCCGTCCCGGCCGTCGAAATCACGTAACCGGTGCGTGAGCCGGCCAGTCCGTAGGCCTTGGAGAAGGTGCGGGTGCGAACGACGTTCGGCAGTTCGATCAGCGAGGCGATCGACGGCAGCGCGCTTGCCGGCCCGGTCTCGCTATAGGCCTCGTCGAGTACCATCAGCGTCGTCTCGGGCAGCGCCCGGGCGAAGGCGACGATCCTGTCGGCATCCCACCAGCTTCCCATCGGATTGTCGGGATTGGCGAAATAGACGAGCGGCGCGTTCTCCCGTTTGACGGCATCGAGCAGGCCGTCGAGATCCTCGCGGTCGTTGGCGTAAGGAACGGTCACAAGCCGGCCGCCGAAGCCGGCGACGTGGAAATTGAAGGTCGGATAGGCGCCGAGCGAGGTGACGACCGGCGCGCCGGGCTCGATCACCAGCCGGACGATCTGGCCGAGCAATTCGTCGATGCCGCTGCCGATGGCGATATTGGCAGCGGGGACGCCGAGATGGTCTGCAAGCGCGTGCCGGAGAGCGAAATTCTCCGGGTCATTGTATTTCCAGATATTGCCGGCCTCCTCGCGCATCGCTGCAAACACCGAAGGAGCGGGGCCGAAGCCATTCTCATTGGCGCCGATGCGAGCCGAAACGGCAAACCCGCGCTGGCGCTCGATCGCCTCGGGACCGACGAAGGGAACAGTGGAGGGCAGGGCGCTGGCAAGAGGCGTGAAGCGCGAAAAGGCGGACATGCGAAGGCAGTTTCCCGGATATGTTGACGATCGGCGCAACAATAGGCCCGGCCACCACCGACGCAAGCAACATTATTTCTGCAACCAGCTTGTTGTCGGCCTGTTTTACGCGCGGAAGATCGGCGCCCGCCGGGCGGCGATTGCTTCCATGTTGCCGACAAGGAAATCGGTGCGGACGACGCGGCGCAGAACTTCGGGGTCCATGATATTGATGAACCGCACCCCGATGCGTTCCTTGTGACGGTAGACCTCGGCACAGCCGATCCGGTAGGCGAGGCCGAGAATGTTGAGATAATAATGTTTCGGCAGGCCGGCGGTGGTCGACACGATGAACGTGGCGCCGCCTTGGGAGATATCGATGATCTCGGCGCTTCGCATCGAGACGCCGGTGAGGCATGGACGGACGGCGACGATACGGGCTGGCCGCTTGACGCTGAACTCTTCCCAGCGCAGGTCGTAGACGGCGGATTTGACCGTGGCAAGGTGTGTGGCGCGGAGCATAGACATTCACATTCTCCGTCAGTCAGGACGCATTTGGGGTCTTCATCACAAGCATGCGGGTCTTGATCACAAGCGAGCGGTCTTGATCACGATCAAGCGGGGTCTTGATCACGATCAAGGTCACACGAATGTTTTGCACATTCGTCAAGGATAAAATTACAATTTTAACGAGTTCAAACTTTGTTCCCAAGCGGGACGCCCCGATGTTCATTATCGGGACGCGGGCTTTCAACCGGAGGTCTCGTTTTCAGCCAAGGATTCTGACGGCGAGATATCCGCCGACGGCAGTCACCCCCGTCAGCAACGTGCCCCAGGCCATGTCAATGAGGCTCATCGTGAGCGGCCAGTTGCGGAGCGTTGCGAGATTGGTGATGTCGTAAGTGCCATAGGCCGCCAGTCCCAGAATGGCACCGTGGAGAAGGGCCGTGGCGATCGAGCCCGCTGATAATGCCGGCAGCACGGCAAGCACAACCACCGCGGCGGCAAAGAACAGATAAAACAGCGCGGCGACGGCAAGATTGGGCGAGGGCAGCATCAGCGCTCCCAGCTGGTCGCGATAAAAATTGCGCGCCACCAGTCCAAGCCAGATCCCGTCGCAGACGAGAAGGGTGAGAAAGGTGCCGGCATAAGCAAACAATGCTGTTTTCATCGTTGATCTCCGAACCTGTCTTTCTACGCGGCAACGGCCGATCGGATCGCTGTCCGATCGATTTTGCTGCAATTTTTGCGAACTCTTTCAATGGCCGGGCGTTCTGCCTTGATCGATGAAGCACGGCGCGCTTCGAATGACGACAGCGAGGAGTTGAAAATGACCAACGTCAAAATCCCTTGGGAATCATGGGTCGTGGTCTGCGACGGAGCCAAGGCTCTGATCATGCAGAATGCTGGCGACGCTCAACTGATGAACCTAAAGGTGCTTGAAACCCTGACGCAGCCGAGCGCGCCGGATCGCGAGATGGGCGCCGATAAGCCAGGCCGGACCCATGCCGCAGACGGCTTGAGCGGCAGCGCTGTTGAGGAGACCAGTTGGCAGGACCAGGCCGAAGCCGGATTTTTGAAACAGGTGGCCGAAAAGCTCGATGAGCTGGTGCAGAAGAAGAACGCCCGTCGCATCGTTATCGTTGCACCGCCAAAGGCGCTCGGTACATTGCGGCCGGCGCTTCGTGCCGACACGCAAGCCGCGATCACCGCGGAGGTGGCAAAAGATTATACCAATATGCCGGTGGACGAGATCGAGCGGCATCTCGCTGCTTGAGGGTAAGCCGATCTCCCAGACATCCAAAACAAAGCGATAGGGAAAACGCGGGTTTGACGGCCCGCGTTTTCGCTTTATATCGCCGGGCTCTGCCCGGCAAACAGCGCTTCATGATCGGCAAAGAGCGCTGCCAGGCGGTCGATGACGATTCTGACCTCCGGCCGTTGCCTCTCGTCGTCATGCGCGACGATCCACATATCGTAGGTCAGCGCGTCGATGAGCGGCCCGGCGCGGACAAGCTTGCGGTCCTGATCGCCGATGAAACAGGGAAGCACGCCGCGGCCGGCGCCGCCGCGGATCAGATGAAACAGCATATGCGGCGTGTTTGTCCAACTGGTGATCCAGTAGTCCGGCTGCTCAAACGTCCATTTATCCGCCGGCGTGACGGCGGTATCGGTGCCGAGCGAGATCCAGTTGCAGTTGGACGCGTCATAATCCGCTGCCTGGTAAGCCGCATGCGCCACCTTGACCGAGCGGCGGATCGCGACGTTGCCGCTGTCGGGCCGGCTGTGGCCAACGGCGATATGCGCCTGGCGATAGGTGAAATCGACGCCGGTATCGCAGGTCTTGTAGCACATGCGGAAGCTGTCTTTCGGCGTCCAGACGCTGGCGAGATGGTCGGCGATGAAGCGCGAGGTCCAGCTGTCGGCGGCCGTCGAGACGATCGGCAGCGTCAGAACCTCGCCGCGCCAGTCGGAGATCGCCCGCGCCGCATCCTGCATCAGCCGCACGCGGTCGAGCAGTTCCTGCCCATCTTTCGCCAGCAGATAACCGGTGGGGCCGCGGCTGAACAACGATCGGCCCGTCACCCGTTCGAGCGCCAGCATGCGCCGGCCGATCGTCGGCGCGCTGAGGCCGGTGCGCGCGGCTGCCGCCGAAAGCCCGCCGCCGGTCGCGACATGGAAGAACAGCTGCAGGTCGTCCCAGTTCGCATCTTTCATGGATGAAAACCCCCTTTCCCCAGCGCCTCTACATCGGAGAGGCGTGAAGGCCTAGCTCAAGTGCTCCAGCAATAGATGGAGGATGAAGCAATGCTTCTCAACTGGATCATTCTGTTCGAGGAAGTCGAATCCCGCAGTCGCCGCATGCGCCGCGATCCCATGGCCGATCCGCTCGATGGACCGGAATGGCGCGGACTTCTCTGGATCGTTCCGATCATGGCATACCTGGCCTCGAGAAGAGGCGAGACGAGGAGATGGCGCCGCCACAAGGCGCAGCTTGGACGAAGCCTCAGGTTTCGAAGCTCAGCCGCAGCACGTGGTGCAGGAATTCCGGATTGAGCAGCATGTTGAAGCTGACCGTCACCCATTCGCCTTCGCGCTTGACCATGGTCGCGCCGATCTCGTCATGGATGCCGAGGATTTCGAGGAAGAAATGGCTCGGCATTTCCAGGTTCGGGCTGACTTCGAGCAGTGCGCCGGCAAGGGTGATCGTGCGGATCAGGCAGCGCACCTGCGTTCCGGTGCTGAGGTGGTGGCCGACGAAAATGATATTGCCGGGCCTGTCGAGCTTGAATTCCCTGTAAGCACGTTCCGGCTTGGGGTGGTCTGTGTCGAGGTGCATCTGAAAGGCCCTTTTAGCCTCCGCTTGTTCTACCACAGGATATTAGTTGAAGAATGCTGACGATTGCTGAAGAACATTGTGAAGATTGAATGCTTATGGGGGACTTGCGGGAAAATCGCACCGATTTCGGGCAGATTTGCCCCAAATTTGCTCACTCCAGCTCAATGTCAGCCATTCTTGACATGTCGGCAGCCTTCGCGCATACAAAGGCCGGTTCGAGGCACCGGCCGCTCGCGGATGAAAATCCATGGTGAAGTCCTCGCGATCATGGTCACGGCCCTTGTGCATGCTGACTGGCGGCAATGCGAGCTCCCATCTACAGTCGAAGAGCATGCCTTGCGAAGGCTCACTCCATGACGACCACCTATCCTGCCATTGACGAATTGAAGGCCCAGGCCAAACGCCTGCGCCAGGCGATGAACGATCGCGGCACCGCGCTGACCCACAGTGCCGCCTTGGAAATGATTGCCCGCCAGCACGGCGCGCGTGACTGGAATACGCTGGCGGCGCTAGCGGCAAAGGCCAATGCGGCTGCGAAGACGCCGCTCTTCGTCGGCGCGCATATTCGCGGCCGTTATCTCAATCAGCCGTTCACCGGCGAAATCCTCTCGCTCTCGGCCCTGCCGGGCGGCGATCTCCACAGGATCACCATCCATTTCGACGAAGCGGTGGATGTCGTGACCTTCGAGAGCTTTTCAGCCTTTCGCCGGCGTGTGACCGGACAGGTCGACGCCGACGGCGTCTCGCCGAGGAAAACCTCGAACGGCGTGCCGCATCTGGTGCTTGATCTCTAAATCACTTTTGATTCCCTTTGAGGCCGCCTGAATCCGGATGTTTTCTACCCGGATCGGACCTCGCCATCCCGCACGGATTTCTCCATGACCGATCTTTCCCAGGGCAATGCCTTTCTCACCGGCTGGTTGCCGGGCGTCTTCATCAGGACGGCGGCGCCGATCGTCGCGATCACCACGCTCAACGGCCTCTTCACCGTCGTCGACGCCTATTTTCTCGGCGCCTATGTCGGCCCTGACGCGCTCTCCGCCGTCAGCCTGATTTTCCCGGGTCTGATGCTTCTGATCGCCCTGCAATCGCTCGTTTCGAACGGCATGGCGAGCATCCTCGCGCGCCGGCTCGGGGCCGGCGATCGCCGGGGCGCGGGCAGGGTATTTGCCGGCGCCCATATGCTGGCGCTGGCCGTCACCCTCATCCTCAACATGCTCTACTGGACCCTGGGCCGCCAGATCATCGACGCCGGTGCCGGTACGGCCGCGGTGGCCGAGGGTGCCATGCTGTTCATGGGCGCGATGATAGCCTTTGCGCCGGTGAGCTTCTTCCTGTCGCTGCATCTCGACGGATTGCGCTGCGAAGGCAAGATCGGTTTCATGACGCTGGTGACGCTGTCAGCCTCGCTGCTCAACATCCTCGCCAACTGGCTATTCATGGCGGTGATGCATTGGGGC
Source organism: Rhizobium sp. 268 (assembly GCF_036571585.1). NCBI lineage: Bacteria > Pseudomonadati > Pseudomonadota > Alphaproteobacteria > Hyphomicrobiales > Rhizobiaceae > Rhizobium > Rhizobium sp. 268. Next base: position 57,047 of record NZ_JAPPSO010000008.1, read on the forward strand.
GTGCTCGGTTCGGCCGCCGGCTCCATCGCCTCGCAATTCGTCTGTCTCGCCGCCGTGCTCGCCTATCGTTGGCGCCGGCCGGCGGCACTCAGGCCTTCTCGAGGTTTCGCGCTTGCCGAATGGCGCGGCATCGTCACCTTCGGCGCGCCGATGAGCCTCGGCTTCATCGGCATATCGCTGGCATCCGCCGCCATTCTCGTCAATATCTCGCTCTGGAGCGTGGCAGATCATGTCGCGACGGTCGCCGCTTACGGCATCATCACCCGGATCATGACCTTCACCTATCTGCCGCTGCTTGGTCTCAGCATCGCCCTGCAGACGATTGCCGGCAACAATCACGGCGCTGGCCTCGGGCTTCGTGTCGGCCGCAGCCTGCAGATCGCCATGCTTTCGGCACTCGTCTATTGCAGCCTGGTCGAGATCGCCGTCGAACTGCTGGCCGGCCGTCTCGGCGCCATCTTCGTCACTGACCCCGCCATTGTCGCCGAGGTCAGGCGAATTCTGCCCTGGACGATCGGCGCCTATTTCCTCTTCGGGCAGATGCTGATCCTGTCTTCCTATTTCCAGTCCATCGGCGATGCACCGCGCGCGGCGATTTTCGGACTGTCGCGGCCCTATCTCTTCACCCTGCCGCTCACCTTCCTGCTGCCCTTCGTCTTCGGCGAGCAAGGGATCTGGATGGTGCCGGTCTTTGCCGAGGCAGGCATGTCCATTCTTGCCTTCCTGGTGCTGTCGCAGAATGCCAGGCACCGCGGCTGGCGCTACGGACTTCTGCCCGCCTGAGTCGTAATAGCCGCGCGGGGAGCGCGGCTATTGGCCGATCCCGTCTATTCCTTGCCCGCCGAAGCGGCCGATGTCGCGGCTTCCGCCTCGTTCAGCGCCTCGGCGCATTCCTGGCAGCAAACCTCGACAGTCTTGCCGCCGAGCTTGACGGTGATGGTCTCTGCGCCGAGTTCACAGTCGCAGGCAGCGCATGTCGTCTTCTTCATAGGATGATCCTCCGGTTGATCGTCCCCGGATCGGGACAGTCTCATAAGATCATCGAAGACCGCATCGCCGCTGTCGAAATCTTTAGCGATCGATGTGGGACTTACTTGCGCCGCAACCGCGCCGAGCGCTGGAATTCGGCTGGCGTCTGCCCGAAGGACTGCTTGAAGGACGCGCTGAAATGGCTGTGGCTTGAGAAACCGAGATCGAGGCCAAGCGCCGTCAGATCTTCATACTGGCCGAGCAGATCGAGTGCGCGGGCGAGCCTGAGCCGCAGCTGATAGCGGTAAAGCGGCGTCGCCTCGACCTGCTGGAAGACCTGGGTGAGATAAACAGGCGAGACGCCGACTTCGGCGGCGATTTCCGAAAGTGTCCAGCGCCGGGCGAGATCGGAGGAAAGCACCAGCTTTGCCCGGTCGACGAGTTTCTGCCGGCCGGCGCTGGCGCCCGCCGCATGCGATGTGCGCTCGCCGAGCGAGCGGCGCACCAGCGTCAGCGCCAATGTTTCCGCCTCCAGCGTCTCGGCGACGTTGCGGCGGAGACCATGACGCAGAAGCGCGACCAGTGCCTGCGCGCGCGGATCGATCCGCCGGCGCTGGCGACGGAACGAAAAGGCTGCACCCCGCTGCACCTGGTCCTTCGGCGCGAGCTCTTCGAGCATGGTCTCATCGATCGCGAGATCGACGCAGGCGTCGCCTCCTTCGATCGGATGGCTGATCCTATAACCCTGGTCGGCATTGAAGAACAGCATCTGATTGGCCTCGGCCACCGTATCATTGCGGCCGACATGCCGCATGAAGACGCCGCGATAGGGATAGACGAGGCTCGTCTTGTGAGCGCATTCCTCGTCGCCCTTATGGCGGCAGCCGCCATCGCAGACGATGTCACGAATGGCGACGGTCTTCGTTTGCAGGAGCAGCGCTGTTGAAAACTGCGACATCTTATATTCCCAGCCGGACAGGCCGCCGACGAGGCGACCCGCGGCACAGCATCACAACTGTTGCCTGTGTTCAGTAGCGACTATAGACGTGAACGTCGCTTTCCGTCTGCCCCCTGGAAAGGCCGATATCCTTCAACTGATCGTCGGAAAGTTCCATCAGCGCATTGCGGTTGCGCCGTTCGCCGATCTTGCGTGCGAGCCAGCGGACGGCCGTGATTGCCGCAGGCAACAGGCCGGGCCTGTGACGCGAGGAATGGACGTTGCGGCCTGCTATGGAAATATTCGAGCTATGCATGATGATCCTCCATCCTTGTTGGATGGAGGCAGTGAACCATCAGCGGCGGCTCGGCGCTGTCAGATTATTTAGCGATCTGAGGCAGTCCTCACGCCTTGATCAGCCACTCGTGCTCGACGGCATTGTGGAATTTCCAGATCCGTTTCGGCCCGGCCATGACGTTGAGGTAGTAGAGATCGTAGCCATGCGTTGCCGCGCAAGGATGGTAGCCCTTTGGCACCAGCGTCACGTCGCCGTCCTCGATCGCCATCGCTTCGTCGAGCGAGCGGTCGTCGGTGTAGACGCGTTGGAAACCGAAGCCCTGCGGCGGGTTGAGGCGATGGTAATAGGTCTCTTCCAGGAAGCTCTCGTTCGGCAGATCGTCCCGGTCGTGCTTGTGCGGCGGATAGGAGGAGGTGTGTCCACCCGGCGTGATCACCTCGACGACGAGCAGCGAATGCGCCGAGCTGTCGTCCTCCGGCATGATATTGTTGACGTAGCGCACATTCGTACCCTTGCCGCGCGTCACCTGCGGATGCGTGCCGGGCGGGATTTCTTTCGCCTGATAGGTGCCGCCGCCGGGCGCCGAGCAGACGGCGAGTTCCAGATCGGTCTCCGCCGTCACCGACCATGTCGATCCCATCGGGATGTAAAGCGCATGCGGCGCGCCTTCGAACGGGGTCATGCGGCCGCCGAGCGTGCCGAAATCCTTGGTTCCGGCCGATGCCTTGCCCTTGCCGGTGACCCAGACGAGGCAGACTTCCCGGTCGCCGGTCTCTCCCGAAACCGTCTCGCCCGGCTTTAGCCGGTGCAGATCGAAGCCGACATAGGTCCAGCCGGCATTCTCAGGGGTGACATGCGTGACGCGGCCATGCGTGCCCGATGGTTTCACCTTGAGGTTTGGCATTGGTGGTTCTCCTCGTACGTTAAAAACTCCCCGCCCCAAACCCCTCCCCACAAGGGGGAGGGACTTAATCTGCGGCGCTGTCTCGCCCTCTTGCGGCGTTCCTTTTGCAAGTGGCGCAGTCTGGAGCGGGGCGGTGCCTCAAGTTAAGTCCCTCCCCCTTGTGGGGAGGGGTTGGTGAGGGGTTTTCTTTTCCGTTATCGCTTAGGGAAACCTTCGGTCTCCACCGTGTAACCGGCAGCCGTCATCACCCGCATCAATTCGGCATGGCCGATCTCGGCCATCTTCTGCGGCGGCGCCTTGCGCGGATCCTGCTCGGCTTCGACGACGAACCAGCCTTCATAGCCGTGGTCGGCCAACCGCTGGACGATGGCGCCGAAATCGAGCGAGCCGTCGCCCGGCACGGTGAAGGCGCCGAGCGCCACTGCGTCGAGGAAGGACTGCCGGCTGCGGTCCAGCCCGTCGATGACCGACTTGCGGATATCCTTGACGTGAACATGGTTGATGCGGGCGTGGTGATGGTCGATGGCGCGCAACACGTCGCCGCCCGCAAAGGCGAGATGGCCGGCATCGAGCAGCAGCGGAATGCCTTCGCCCGAAGAACGCATGAAGGCGTCGAGTTCCGGCTCGGTTTCGACAACGGCTGCCATATGATGGTGATAGGAGAGCGGCATGCCCTGTTCGGCGCACCATTCGCCGAAATCCGTGACGCGGCGTGCATAGGCCTTCATCTCGTCGTCGGCAAGGCGCGGCTTGGTCGCGAGCGGTTTGGAGCGGTCGCCCTGGATCGAGCGGCCGACTTCGCCGTAAACGATGCAGGGCGCATTGACCGCCTTGAACAATTCGATCATCGGCGCGATGCGGTCTTTGTTGGCGGCAAGCTCCTCATTGACCAGTGTGCCGGAGAACCAGCCGCCGCACAGCGTCACATCCGCGGCGCGCAGAATGGGCAGCATTTCCTCGGGATTGCTTGGGAAACGGCGGCCCTGTTCCATGCCGGTGAAACCGGCGCCGCGCGATTGCCGCAGGCATTCCTCGAGGGACACGTCGTCGCTGAGTTCAGGAAGATCGTCGTTCCACCAAGCGATGGGCGACATGCCAAGTTTGGCCTTCATCTATAGTCTCCTTAAAAATAGTGCGGAGGAGTGGGCGCTCCTCCGGAAAATGATGGCAATCGAATCAGCCGATGCGCTGGGAAGCGCGCGCTTCGACATAGCCCTTGCGCGCCTTGTTGACCTCTTCGCGCGGGCTGACCTCCGGCACCGCGACATCCCACCAGTGGCCGCCGGCCTCGGTGGTGATCAAGGGATCGGTGTCGATGAGGAAGACCGAGGTGCGATCGTTCTTCTTTGAGTCGGCGATCGCCTGCTCGAGTTCGGCGATAGAGGCGACCTTGACGGCGATGGCGCCCATGCTTTCGGCATGTGCGCGGAAATCGATCTCCGGCATCACCTCGTGATAGGAGTCCTTGAGCAGGTTGTTGAAGTTGGCGCCCCCGGTTCCCATCTGCAATCGGTTGATGCAGCCATAGCCGCGATTGTCGAGCACGACGATGTTGAGCTTGAGGCCAAGCATGACCGAGGTGGCGATCTCGGAATTCATCATCATGTAGGAACCGTCTCCAACCATGACGACGACATCGCGTTCGGGATGCGCCATCTTGGCGCCGAGCCCGCCGGCAATCTCGTAGCCCATGCAGGAAAAGCCATATTCCATGTGATAGCTGCCCGGCGCCGTCGCCGGCCAGAGCTTGTGCAATTCGCCGGGAAGACCACCGGCGGCGCAAAGCACCGTCGTATTGTCGCCGCCGATCGAACGCGCCACTGCGCCGATCACCTGCGCATCGGAGGGCAGGGCGGCATTGGTCGTCGCCATCGCCTTGGCGGCCGCCTCCATCCAGACCTTCTTCTCCGCAGTTGCCTTTTCGGCAAGTGCCGCCGGTGCCTTCCAGCCGGAAAGCCCTGATGAAAGCGCCTTCAGCCCTTCGCGGGCATCGGCGACCAGCGGATGACTGTCATGCTTCACCGCGTCATAAGCGGCGATATTGAGCCCAACCATCCTGAGGCTGTCGTTCTTGAACAGCGCCCAGGACCCGGTGGTGAAATCCTGGCAGCGCGTGCCGACGGCGATGACGAGATCCGTCTCCTCCGCAATCGCATTCGCCGCCGACGTGCCGGTGACGCCGACCGAGCCGATCGCCAGCGGATGGGTCTCGTTGATCGACGATTTGCCGGCCTGAGTGACGACGACCGGAATAGCGTGAGCCTCGGCAAAAGCAGCAAGCTCCTTCGTCGCCTGCGAATAAAGCACACCGCCGCCGGCAACGATTACCGGCTTCTGCGACGCCTTGATCAGCGCGATGGCATTGGCCAGCTCGTCCGCATCCGGCTGCGGCCGGCGGGTCGCCCAGACTTTTTCATCGAACAGGCTTTCCGGATAATCATAGGCCTCAGCCTGGACGTCCTGGCAGAGCGACAAGGTCACCGGGCCGCAATCCAGCGGATCGGTCAGCACCTGCATGGCGCGCTTCAGCGCCGAAATGATCTGTTCAGGCCGGGTGATGCGGTCGAAATAGCGCGAAACCGGGCGGAAGGCGTCATTGGCCGAAACCGTGCCATCGCCGAAATCCTCAATCTGCTGCAGCACCGGATCCGGCGCGCGGTTGGCGAAGACGTCGCCCGGCAGGAAGAGAACGGGAATACGGTTGACATGCGCGACGCCGGCAGCCGTCACCATGTTCAGCGCGCCGGGGCCGATCGACGTCGTGCAGGCCATGAAGCGGCTGCGGAAATTCGCCTTGGCATAGGCGATGGCGGCATGCGCCATGCCTTGCTCGTTGTGGGCGCGATAGGTCGTCAGTTCGCCGCGCACCTGGTAGAGTGCCTCGCCGATGCCGGCGACGTTGCCATGACCGAAGATCGCCCAGACGCCGCCGAAGATTGGCACCTTCTTGCCGTCGACAACAGTCATCTGCTTTTTGAGGAAATGCGCGACGGCCTGCGCCATCGTCAACCGTATCGTCTTGCCCATCGGGGCCTCCCGGACTTTTGACATTCTGTCTTTTCCCCTCCCCAACCCCTCCCCACAAGGGGCAGGGATTTAATTTGCGGCGCTTCCTCAGGCAAATTTCAGCGTCTCTTCCTATAGGAGGGCGCTGTCTGACATCGAGCGGTGCTCCGCGTAAGTCCCTCCCCCTGTGGGGAGGGGTTGGGGAGGGGTCTTTTTCCTATTTCCTACTGACGGCCGCGCGTCTTCAGCCACGCCTCTGTCAGTTGCCGGAAGCGGCCGGCCATATCGGCGATCGCTTCCTCGTCGTTCATTGCGCCCGAAAGCCAGGCGCGCGCCGCATCGGCAAAGATCGTCCGGCCGACGGCAAAGCCCTTCACCGAAGGGGCCGCCAGCGTCGCCTCGAAGCAGGAGATCAGCTCCTCGGCGGGCGCTTCGAGCCCCAAGAGCACGATACCCCGGCACCATGGATCATTTTTGGCGATCACCGCATCGATCTTCTTCCAAGCTTCGCTCGATGCCTGCGGCTCGAGTTTCCACCAGTCCGGCTTGATGCCGAGCGCATAGAGTTCTTCGAGCGCGGTCGCGATCGTATCGTCGGTCAGCGGTCCGTTCTTGCCGGCGATGATCTCCACCAGCAGCTCGCGCCCGACCTTGCGTGCGGCTTCGAACAGCGTGCGCAGCTTCTCCTGCTGCTCGCTCTTCAATTCGGCCGGATCGTCGGGATGATAGAAGCACAGGCACTTGATGCAATGGCCGAGCGGCCATTCGACAAGCTGGGAGCCGATATCCTGGCTGAATTCGAAGCGCAGTGGCTTCGAGCCGGGCAGCTCCACCGGCCGGCCGATCCAGGAGAAATTCTTCGTCGCCGCATCGAAGAAGGCGTCGCGGCCGAAACGTTCGTCGATCAGCATGCCGTAACCGTCGCGGCCGTCCGAAACCCGCGCTGCCGCCGAGACCGCCAGCCGCTTGAAGGCGACGATCTTCTCATGGCCGACGCCGAGCTCGTCGGCGACGCTGACGAGCTGCGAACGGTGGTCGATCGCCAGCGCCATCAGCAGCGGAATTTCGCCGCGCCGGGTCGATGCCCAATGAATATGGTTGATCGCCTCATCCTTGCGCAGCGCCCGATGTTTGCTGCCGGTCTTCAGGAAGTAGTCGAGTTCCGCCCAGGTCGGATATTCCGGCGAGCAGAGCAGGCGGGAGACGGCGAAGGCGCCGCAGGCATTGGCCCAGGTGGCGCAGGTCTGCAGCGGCTCGTCGCGCAGGAAACCGCGCAGGAAGCCGGACATGAAGGCATCGCCGGCGCCGAGCACGTTGAAGACTTCGATCGGGAAACCCTGGCCGACGATGCCGGCTTCTAGATCGTCGGCGATCGGCCCGTCATAGACGATGCAGCCCATGGCGCCGCGCTTCAGCACGATCGTCGCCGGCGTCAGGCGGCGAATCTCCGTCAGCGCGCCGAGCACGTCATCGGCGCCGGAAGCGATCAGGATTTCCTCTTCGGTGCCGACGATGAGATCGCAATCCGGCAACGTCTCCTTCATCTTCGAGGAAACGCGGTCGGATTTCACGTAGCGTTCGAAGCCTTCGGCATGGCCGGCAAGACCCCAGAGGTTCGGCCGATAGTCGATGTCGAAGATCACCTTGCGGCCGTTCGCCTTGGCGATGCGGATCGCCTTGCGCTGCGCGGCCTCGGTATTCGGCCGGGAGAAATGCGTGCCGGACACCAGGACAGCGCGCGACGACTTGATGAAATTCTCGTCGATATCGCCTTCGTCGAGCGCCATGTCGGCGCAGTCGGAGCGATAGAAGATCATCGGCGACACGCCCTCGGCCTCGACCGCAAGCAACACCAGCGCCGTCAGCCGCTCTTTGTCGGTGATTATGCCGTCGGTCGCGACACCTTCGCGCGCCGCTTGCTCTCGGATGAAGCGTCCCATCTGCTCGTCGCCGACGCGGGTGATGAGGCCAGATTTGAGACCGAGCCGCGCCGTGCCGATGGCGATATTGGACGGGCAGCCGCCGACCGATTTGGCGAAGGTGCCGATATCCTCCAGTCGTGACCCGATCTGCTGGCCGTAAAGATCGACCGAGGAACGGCCGATAGTGATTACATCAAGCGCCGGCTCCGGCTGTGAACCCGGATTCGATTGTACCATGATGTCCTCCCGCTAGATTTTGCGCGGCTTCCAGTGCCTGCGAATTTCAATAATGAAACATCGGTTCCGATATTTTGTCAATTCGGAATGTTTATTCCATTTTGGCTTTCCCAGCTTTTGCATGCTGACGCTTGCGCCGCCGCTCGGCGATGGCGACCGGCAGCGCCATGGTGAGCGCCATCGAGGCCGACAGCGAGCGGAAGCCGGCGAAATCGGCCTCGGCCACCTCGAACCAGTGCGTGGCGCAGGCGGCAAGCGGCGAGAAGGCCGAGTCGGTGATGGCGATGACGGGGACGCCGCGGTCGGCGAGTTCCTGGCTCTGGTTGAGGCTGTCGGCCGCATAGGGCGAGAAGCTCGCGGCGATCGCCGCATCCTTCGGTGTTGCGAACTGCACCATTTCAGGGTCGACGCCGTTCGGCGAGGCGACGATCTGGTGGCGGATATTGAGCTTGGAAAAAGCGTAGGTCATGTGCGCCGTCAGCGGGTAGGAGCGCCGTTTGGCGATCAGATAGATCGTCTCGGCGGCGGCAAGGATATCCACGGCTTTGGTGAATGTGTCGCTCTGTACCGTCGCCGCCAGCCGATTGACCGACTGGCTGGCCGCGGCAATGAAGCCGGACAGCAGATTGGCGTCCTCGTCGTCGCCGCTCGCCTGCTCCAGCGTGACGAGCCGCTCTTCATAGCTCAGCGTCCGTTCGCGCAATCTTTCGCGGAAGATGCTCTGCAGGTCGGAAAAACCTTCGTAGCCCAGATGATGCGCCAGACGCACCAGCGTCGAAGGTTGGACCTCGGAGGCGGCCGCGATGCTCGCCGTCGTGCCGAAGGCGATCTCGTCGGGATTGCCGAGCGCGAAGGCGGCAACCTGCGCCAGCCGCTTCGGCATGCTCGCCTTGCGCTCGATGATGGTGCTGCGCAGGCTTTCGAAATCGCGCGGCACACGTGCGTGCCTCTGGGGGTCATTATCCATGCTTGCAGCTCACGAGATGAAACAAATATTCCATATTGTCGAGCATAAACGATTTCAAACGGCACGCCTAATTGTTTTTAATCGCCTGTAATTCAAGGCTTTTAGACAATCCTCCCGAAAAATGGTGCCGGTGACTGTGGATGGGTCTCTTGTCAAAATGATCCAAATATTCCAAAAATCCGCGCGCAGCTCTGGAGGAGACGGAAATGAAGCCACTCGGCATTGGTTTGATCGGCACCGGCTATATGGGCAAGTGCCACGCGCTGGCATGGAATGCGGTGAAGACGGTGTTCGGCGATGTCGAGCGTCCGCGTCTCGTGCATCTGGCCGAAGCCAATGCCGGGCTTGCTGAGGCGCGGGCCGGTGAGTTCGGCTTCGAGAAGGCGACGGCTGACTGGCGGGCGCTGATCGCCGACCCCGAGGTCGATGTCGTCTCGGTCACCACACCCAATCAGTTCCATGCCGAGATGGCCATTGCAGCGCTTGAAGCCGGCAAACACGTCTGGTGTGAAAAGCCGATGGCGCCGGCCTATGGCGATGCCGAGCGTATGCTGGAAACGGCGAAACGATCAGGCAAGGTTGCCGCCCTTGGCTACAATTACATCCAGAATCCCGTCATGCGACACATCAAGACGCTTATCGGCGAGGGCGCCATCGGCACGGTCAATCATATCCGCGTCGAGATGGACGAGGATTTCATGGCCGATCCCGATGTCTTCTTCTATTGGAAGAGCGAGCTTTCCGCCGGCTACGGCGCGCTCGACGATTTTGCCGTGCACCCGCTGTCGCTGCTCTGGTATCTCTTCGGCCATGTCGAGGCCGTCATTACCGATATGGTAAAGCCCTATGCCGACCGCCCGCAGAGCGAGGGTGGTCGGCGTGACGTCGAAAATCACGATGCCGCCAATGTGCTGATGCGGCTTGGCGGCGGCATCTCCGCCGTGTTGATGGCTAACCGCGCCGCCTGGGGCCGCAAGGGCCGCATCGCCCTGCAGATTTATGGTTCAAAAGGTTCGATCGTCTATGACCAGGAGCGGATGAACGAATTCGAGCTTTATCAGGCCGAGGGTCGCGGCTCCGAACAGGGCTTTCGCAAGATACTGGCGGCGCCAGCCCATCGGCCTTATGATCGCTTCATCCCGGCGCCCGGCCACGGCCTCGGCTTCAACGATCTGAAGATCATCGAATGCCGCGAGCTGATCCGGGCAATATCGGGCGAGCCGTCGTCGATCGTGACATTTGAAGACGGTCTCAGGATAGAGAAGTCGGTGCATGCCATGGCACAGTCATTCCACGAGCGTCGCTGGATCGAGATCGGCTGAAGGTAAGAAGCCGCTTTCCGTTGACGGCGCATAGGGCAGGGGATAGGCCTTGGCATGAGTGTCGGGCCTAGTTTCAGGAGTGAGATCGTGACGGATAGACTGGTGATCATCGGCGCGGGGCAGGCCGGTTTCGCAATGGCGGCAAAGCTGCGTGCCTTGAAGGACACGCGCCCGATCACCCTTATCGGCGCCGAAGACGTCGCGCCCTATCAGCGCCCGCCGCTTTCGAAGAAATACCTGCTCGGCGAAATGGCCTTCGACCGTTTGCTGTTCCGCGACGAGCACTGGTATGGCGATAATGACGTCGACCTTCGCCTTTCCACATGGGCCGAGCAGATCAAACCGGACAGCAAGCAGGTTCTGCTGCAGGACGGCTCCGTTCTCGACTACGGCACGCTGGCGCTCGCCACCGGCTCGACTCCACGCCGGCTGCCGGCCGCAATCGGCGGCGATCTCGAAGGTGTCTATGTCGCCCGCGACAAGCGCGATGCCGATCTGCTCGCCGAGGAGATGCGCCCCGGTCGCCGCGTCCTCATCATCGGTGGCGGTTATATCGGCTTGGAGGCGGCAGCCGTCGCCCGCCATCGCGGCCTTGAGGTCACCGTCATCGAGATGGCCGACCGCATCCTGCAGCGGGTCGCGGCGAAGGAGACCGCCGACATCATGCGCGGGATCCATCAGTCCCACGACGTGGTGATCCGCGAGAAGACCGGGCTCAAGCATCTGGTCGGCAAGGATGGGCGCGTTACCGGCGCCGCACTGTCCGACGGATCGGTTATCGACATCGACTTTGCCGTCGTCGGCATTGGCGTCGTGCCGAATGACCAGCTCGCCAAGGAAGCCGGCCTCGAAGTCGCCAACGGTATTGTCGTCGACGAATACGCCCGCACCTCCGATCCGGCGATCTATGCCGCCGGCGATTGCGCGGCGCTTCCCTGGCAGGGGGGCCGCATCCGGCTCGAATCGGTGCAGAATGCCGTCGACCAGGCCGAAGCGGCGGCAGCGGTCATTGCCGGTGGCAGCGAGCCCTATGATCCGAAGCCATGGTTCTGGTCCGACCAGTATGATGTCAAGCTGCAGATCGCCGGCTTCAATCTCGGTTATGACGAAACGCTGCTGCGCCCCGGCGCTCGCGAAGGCGCCCATTCCATCTGGTACTTCCGGGAAGGCCTGCTGATCGCCGTCGATGCCATCAACGACGCCAAAGCCTATGTGACCGGCAAAAAGCTGCTGGAATCCGGGACTAACCCCGACAGATCGATTCTCGCCGACCCCTCTACCGATCTCAAGCGCCTGCTCGGGTGAGTCGGGAGCCCATTCCGCAAGGAATGGCCCCTGCGGGGACGCCGTGTTGGGATCGCCGCTCCTATCGGACGCTGGACGGCAAAGCTCAGCTTCGTCGTCGAAGAACGAAGCGCGATCAAATTTCCCCGATCACGCCTGCAAATGCGGTCTGTTTACGCAACCGTCCGAAATGCCAGCCACTGCATTTCTTCTGGTGAAACCTGAAAAAACCCTTGCATTCACAGACCGGTCACCATAGTTAGGCCGCACCGGAGAGGTGGCCGAGTGGTCGAAGGCGCTCCCCTGCTAAGGGAGTATACGTCAAAAGCGTATCGTGGGTTCGAATCCCATCTTCTCCGCCACTTTGATTTTTCCCAGCTCAGTTCAATCCTTATCGTGCGGCAGCGAATAACCTGCGCTTAGGCGGTTATGTCTCGTGGTCGCTGGACGGTCATGCGCCACGGCGCGTAATGAGAAAATCGCTTCGCCTCGAACGGGAGAATCGCCAGCAGGGAATCACTCGCCGCTCCCATGCCCCCCGGCAGGCAGCGAAACCGGATCTGTGCATGTCCGGTTACGCTTGCAGCAGTGGTGATATCCCTTCAGCATCCGGATTTCGTCAAGAAAGCGTCGAAAATGTGCGGCGCAGCCGATGTCCAGTTCACTGTCGCTCCCACTTAAGCCGCCGCAAAATCAGGGTTTTCTTAACAAAGCATAAAGGAAATCGAGGCCGGCTGCCCCACTTGTGTCCTTTGAGCAACAGAAAGTCGGGAAGGCTCCCTCAAACCCCCCATCCGAGTAAGTTGGTGATTGCGTGACGGCTTCCGTCTTGTATTTTCAGCGTCGGAAGCCAGGGCGACTGATCGTCCACTTCTTGCAACACGGGAATGGGGCAGGGAACGCTGCTCAGCGAAAGATCCCAAACCCGATCGAAACTTTGAATTGGAGGTCATTTATGAACATCAAGAGCCTTCTTCTCGGCTCCGCTGCTGCTCTCGCAGTAGTTTCCGGTGCTCAGGCTGCTGACGCTATCGTTGCTGCCGAGCCGGAACCGGTTGAATACGTCCGCGTCTGCGACGCTTACGGCACCGGCTATTTCTACATCCCGGGCACCGAAACCTGCCTCAAGATCGAAGGCTACATCCGTTTCCAGGTCGACGTTGGTGATCAGCCGCTCAATGGCTCGGTCAGCAACGATTCGGATTGGGATGCCAAGACCCGCGGTCAGGTTCAGTTCACGGCCAAGAGCGACACCGAGTACGGTCCGCTGACCGGCGTCATCGTCATGCAGTTCAATGCTGACAACGCCTCGGATCAGGACGCCATCCTCGACTCCGCTTACCTCGACGTCGCGGGCTTCCGCGCCGGTCTGTTCTACAGCTGGTGGGACGATGGTCTCTCGGGTGAAACCGACGACATCGGCTCGATCGTAACGCTGCACAACTCCCTCCGCTATCAGTACGAAAGCGGCACCTTCTACGCCGGCATCAGCGTCGACGAACTGGAAGACGGCTTCTACAAGACGGACGAAGAGCCGAACAACGTCGGCGTTGCCTTCGGCGTTGGCGGCACTGCCGGCGCGTTCAGCTACCAGATCACCGGCGGCTGGGACTTCGACAACGAAGACGGCGCTGTCCGTGCAATGGGTACGGTTGAAATCGGTCCCGGTACGCTCGGCCTCGCTGCCGTATACTCTTCCGGCCCGAACTCCTACTACTCCGCAGCTGAATGGGCTGTCGCTGCCGAATACGCAATCAAGGCAACCGACAAGCTCAAGATCACTCCTGGCGTCCAGTACTACGGTGACTACTACGTTGCTGGCGACGACTTCAGCGATGGCGATGCCTGGAAGGTCGGTCTGACGGTTGATTACCAGATCGTCGACAACTTCTACGCCAAGGCTTCGGTTCAGTACCTCGATCCGGAAGATGCAGACGACTCCACTTCGGGCTACTTCCGCCTGCAGCGCTCGTTCTAATCTGATCTGACTTCGGTCAATCAGGAAAGCCCGGCTCTCTGAGCCGGGCTTTTTGCTTTGGGTCGAACGCACCTGTTGCCCGCCGCCCGGCTTCGATGAGGCCGATGTATGCCGCTCAGACGCGTGTCGCGGTTCCAAGACAACGACATGCATCAAAACAACGCGCGAAAGCGCGTCGTTTGAATCAAATTAATGCGGCGGGCTTTATCGGCAGGAGGCGAGAAAAGCTCGAATAGCCGTGGGGATATCGCCGTGATGCAGGAGGGGGGCATGGCCTTGCCCTTCTGCAGCATGCAGGATCAAACTCGGATGCCGGCGGGCCATTTCATCGGCCGTCTCCTTTGAGAGCAGAGACGTGTTTTCGCCGCGGATCAGCATCAGCGGAAATCGGCACAGGCTGTCGAATTGCGCCCAGAGATCAGGCAGTGGCTGGCTGAGATCGACCGATTTTAGTGCCTCCGCGATCGCTGGATCGAAGTCGGCGACCGGTCTTCCGCCGACGTCGCGATAAAGAGCAAGCGCCATCTCGCGCCAGTCTTCCTCTTCAAGCGCCGTAAACGACGCGCCATGATTTTCCTTCACGATATCGGCCGCCGCGTGCCAGTCTTCAGGCCTTCTGCCGCTGTTTAGATAGTCGCGGATCCGCGCCAGCCCCTCGGCCTCAACCACGGGGCCGATATCGTTGAGGATGACGGCTTCGAGAAGATCCGGCCGTGTCGCTGCAATCAGATGCAGGATCAGCCCGCCTCGCGACGTGCCGATGAAGATCGCCCGCTCGACGCCGAGGGTCGCGCAGGCGGTGACGATGTCGCCGGCCTCTATAGCGAGATTGTAGTTCGCCTTGTTCTCATCCAACGCCGACTTTCCCCGTCCGCGCGAATCGAGCGCGATGACTTGGCGCGGTGCTGTCATGTCCCGGGAGAGAAGCAGCGCAAGCGGGTGAAAATCCCGCGTATTGCGGGTCAGGCCGGGCAGGCAGATGACTGGCAGCCGCCCCCCGCTTGCCGTTTCGCCCGGCTGATAGTCGCGGGCATAAAGCGTCAGCCCGTCGGAAGAGGTGTAAAATCGTTCCTGGAAACCGCCCGCATCCGTATCCGGCATCGCATCCCTCGAGGGTTGTTGATCCCGAAGATGTAGCCTGCTTTTCGAGCCGCGCCAAACAGCGTCAGGAGGCGCTGCGTCCGCCGATGAGGTCACGCTCGATATCGGTCGACTGGCCGAGGCGGGCCTTATAGACCTCGTAATTCTCCATCACCCGCTGGACGTAGTTCCTCGTTTCGGGGAAGGGGATGCGCTCGATCCAGTCGACGATCTCGTCGATCGATTTGCCGCGCGGATCGCCGTAGCGGCCGATCCATTCCGGTACCCGCTTGGGCCCGGCATTATAGGCGATGAAGGTGAGGATATAGGAGCCGCCAAAGGCGTCGATCTGCTCGCCGAGATAATGCGCGCCGAGTGTGGCGTTATAACCGGCGTCGGCCGTCAGCTTGTCTTTCGAATAGGCGATGTTGTGGCGCTTGGCCACCGCCTGGGCCGTTCCCGGTAGAAGCTGCAGCAGGCCGCGTGCGTTCGCCGCCGAAACGGCGGCCGGGTTGAAGGCGCTTTCCTGCCGGGCGATGGCATAGGCGAGTGCCTTGCCGGAGCCTGAAATATTGGCATTCGCCGGGATGACGCCGACCGGAAAAGCGAGCGCTGCGACATCGATGCCGCGTCCATAGGCGATCTTGCCGATCTGCAGCGACAGATGATGATCGCCGGATTGCTCGGCCTGTGCCGCAAGCACGGCCAGTTCACCGGGGCTCTGCAGTTGGTCGGCGAGCGCGAGATAGAGAATGTCGGCCCGCCATCCATGGCCTGCGGCTTCCAGCCGGGCGATTGCCTGGACGGCTTCGCGTGCCTGGAAGTTTTGCCGGTCGGCCGTGCTCGGCGACGGATAGGTAACGTTCAGCGTCTTTCGCCCCAACCGTTCTGCTGCGAGCTGGCCATAGAAGGTGCCGGGAAACGTTGCAGCCTTCGCATAGAATTCACTGGATTTGCCAGGACCGCCGGCCTCCGCCGCTCGTCCCAGCCAATACCATGCGCGTGAAACCGAGATCGGTCCGTTCGATGTCTGCAGGATTTTGCGGAAGTGTTTTTCCGCCGTTGCCGGATCCTGCAGACCGCGCAGCGCGTACCACCCGGCATGGAATTCAGCCTCGACGATATCCGTCGGGCTGGTTGCGGCGTAGTTTGCGACGATGCGATAAGCGGGCTTGAATTGTCCCTGGTCGACGAGGCCACGGCTGACGATGCGCTGCTCGTTCCACCATTCGCCGGAATTGACGAGCTCGCTGCGCTCGGGCGGCATCTGTTCCAGCAGTGCCGCTGCCTCGGCATATTTGTCCTGCTTGCGCAGATATTCGATCCGCGCAAACAGCAGCCCGGCATCGCTGCGCCATCTCGCATCGACGGCGTTAAGCAGCGCGCCGGCGTTGCCGGCTTTTGCGTCGACAGCGGACCATGCCTTGTAGAGCGACTGCGCCTCGCCCATGTCGCCGAAGCGCTTGGCCTGCGCCACCCGGCCGCGATACATCAGATAGTCCATGCGTGCCTTATGGTCGGCCGGCGTCAACAGCGCGGAAAATTCGATGAGGATCTTGTCCTCGGTCGCCTTGTCGAGAGCCTCACCGCGCCAGACTTTGCGGATATATTTAGCCGCCTGCGCCTGTTTGCCTGTTGCAACCAGCGCCCGTCCGAGGATGACGGCGCCCTGCATCGTCTCAGGCGCGGTATCGCCAAAGGCGGCCAGCACGGCTGATGGGGCGGGGTTTTCGTCATAGAGCGCGCGTTCGGAATAGGCACGCAGCCGCGACAGGCCCGGCCAACTCTTGAGCTCCTGCGCAGCACTGGCGATTTCATAGGAGGGAACGCCCTTCAATCCGGAAACGGCGATCGCCCAGGTGAGGATATGGCGATCGAGCGCACCGTCTCGCATATTGTCGCGGATCGACAGCGCCAGCAGCGGGTCCTTGTCGGAAAGTGCGTCGAGGCCGGCTTTCAGGTCGCCGTTGACGGGTGCGACGGCCAGATTGCGCGGAATAGCGCCTGTTGTGATCGATTCCGGCATGGCTGTCTCGGGGATGAAGCCGAGCGGCTTGACAGCGGGCATGGCCGTGCTCTCGCCGGCAAGCGGCGACGCTACGCTGCTCCACGCAGCGGCAACAAAGCCGAAGGCGGACAGAATCAGGACAGCTTTCTTCATCCGGGATCTCGCAACGAAAACACGCCCTGCCATTTGGCTAGAGGCATCTTAACGAAACCTTACCGTACCAGGTAAAATTCATTCACATCTGCTATCGGAATTTGCCCTAACCGAACTCTACGCGCTTGTCGCGACGATTTCGGCGCTCTATGGTGCGCAAAATATTCATGGAATGCGGCCGAAGCAAGGATTTGGTCGTGAGGAGCTTTGCATGTTCAATGGGTCCATTCCCGCCCTCGTCACCCCCTTCACCGATGCCGGATTGATCGACGAAGACAGTTTCGCCGCGCACGTCGACTGGCAGATCAAGGAGGGCAGCAGCGGTCTCGTTCCTGTCGGCACGACGGGCGAATCCCCGACGCTGTCGCATGCCGAGCACAAACGGGTGGTGGAACTGTGCATCGAAGTTGCCGCAAAGCGCGTTCCCGTCATGGCCGGCGCCGGCTCGAACAACACAGGTGAGGCGATCGAGCTTGCCCAGCATGCCGAAAAGGTCGGCGCCGACGCTGTTCTGGTCGTCACGCCTTATTACAACAAGCCGACGCAAAAGGGTTTGATCGCGCATTTCTCGGCGATTGCCGAGGCCGTCGATCTGCCGATCTATATCTACAATATCCCCGGCCGCTCGGTGGTCGACATGACGCCGGAAACGATGGGTGCGCTTGCCAAGGCGCATGGCAATATCGTCGGCGTCAAGGATGCGACGGGCAAGATCGAGCGCGTTTCCGAACAGCGCATCACCTGCGGCAAGGATTTCCGGCAATTGTCCGGCGAGGACGCGACGGCGCTCGGCTTCAACGCCCATGGCGGCGTCGGCTGTATTTCGGTCACGGCCAATGTCGCTCCGCGCCTCTGCGCCGATTTCCAGGCGGCGACGCTGAAAGGCGACTATGCCGGCGCGCTGGAATATCAGGATCGGCTGATGCCGCTGCACAAGGCGATCTTCCTCGAACCCGGTCTCTGCGGCGCCAAATACGGGCTCTCGCGGCTTGGTCGGATGAGCCGCAACGTCCGCTCGCCGCTGCTGTCGACGCTGGAGCCGGCAACGGAAGCGGCGATCGATGCGGCGCTACGCCATGCCGGGCTGCTGAACTGAGCAGACCGGCCGTCTTCACAAGGCCGGGTCGTTCCCCTACATAGAGGGCAAGCAATGAGGGCGCGGCTTTTCCCGCGCCTCGAAGGGAATATTGTCATGGCCCCCAAAGGCAGCCAGCGCGTGGTGAACAAGGTCGTGGCGGAAAACCGCAAGGCCCGCTTCAACTACGAGATCATCGATACCTACGAGGCCGGCCTCGTGCTGATGGGCACGGAGGTCAAGTCGCTGCGTGAGGGAAAGGCCAATATCGCCGAATCCTATGCGTCGGACGAGGGCGGCGAGATCTGGCTGATCAACTCCTATCTGCCGGAATATCTGCAGGCGAACCGCTTCAATCACGAGCCGCGCCGGCGCCGCAAGCTGCTGCTATCGGGCCGTGAGATTCACCGCCTGCGCTCTGCCGTCAACCGCGAGGGCATGACGCTGATTCCGTTGAAGATCTATTTCAACGACCGCGGCCGGGCGAAGATGGAACTGGCGCTCGCCAAGGGTAAGAAATTGCACGACAAGCGCGAGTCCGAGAAGGAGCGCGATTGGAACCGGCAGAAGAGTCGCCTGCTGAAGGATAATGGCTAAGCTCGACGCTTGGGATTGCCGTTTCGCACGGCAATCCTCCCGGCTCACTCCTCGAAATCGCTGGCCGGGGCGGCGACGACTTCGACCTGGCGTGGCGCCCGATCCGCGGGATCACGACCGATTTCAGCCTTCAAAGACAAGAGATCGATGAAGTGGTCGGCCTGACGGCGCAGGTCGTCGGCGATCATCGGCGGCTGCGTAGCCATCGTCGAGATCACCGAGACCTTGCGGCCTCTGCGCTGTAGCGCCTCGACCAGGTTGGTGAAGTCGCCGTCGCCCGAGAAGATGACGAGATGATCGACTGTTTCGGACTGTTCCATGGCGTCGATCGCAAGCTCGATGTCCATGTTGCCCTTGATTTTTCGGCGGCCCATGGAATCCGTAAATTCCTTCGCGGGCTTGGTGACGACTTTATAGCCGTTATAGTCGAGCCAATCGATCAGCGGCCGGATCGAGGAATATTCCTGATCTTCGATCAGAGCGGTATAATAGTAGGCCCGCAGGAGATAGCCGCGTTTCTGAAATGCTTTCAAGAGCTTGCGGTAATCTATGTCGAAACCGAGGCTCTTGGATGCAGCGTAGAGGTTGGCGCCGTCAATGAAGAGTGCAATTTTTTCGCGTGGGTCAAACATCGCCTACCAATCCAATGAGAGCAATCGAAATCCGCGGGACCAAAATCCAATAAAATCAATGATTTGTGTTTTGATTTTTGCCCTGATCCATACTTTAACAATTATTCATATATGAAAGACTTAGGGCACGATTCGGCATATTCCAAGCAACCCAAGGTGGAATTGAGGCATTCTCCATGGAAATTTAGTTCAGCCACTTATAAAGACGAGGGCGGCCGGAATGAAAAACTTGTAATTGCCCGGTTTTAATTGTATCGGGCGTGCTAATCCCGAAATGACGACCGTAAAGGACAGGCAATGGCCCGTGTCACAGTTGAAGATTGCATCGACAAGGTGGAGAACCGCTTCGAGCTGGTTCTGCTCGCCAGCCACCGCGCCCGGCTGATTTCCCAAGGCGCCTCGATCACCATCGATCGCGACAACGACAAGAACCCGGTCGTCGCCCTGCGCGAAATCGCCGACGAGACGCTTTCGCCCGATGACCTCAAGGAAGATCTGATCCATTCGCTGCAGAAGCATGTCGAAGTCGACGAGCCCGAGCCAGATCCGGCCAGCATGATCGCCGCCGGCGGTGTCGCCGCAGCCGACAGCGAAGAGCAGGACGATCTTCCTGAGACGATCACTTTCGACCAGATGTCGGAAGAAGAGCTGCTTGCCGGCATCGAAGGCCTTGTGCCGCCCGAAAAGAGCGACGACTACTAAGCACGCAGACTGATCTCCGACCGTATGTAATCCAGGTCGCAGCCGAACCGGAAAAGTTTCATGCGATGCGAAAGAGCGATGATTACCAATCGTCAATCTTGCGCCTTTATTGCTTAGGCATATTATTGCCCATGTGTGCGCCAATCGTTGATTGGCGCGCTTTTATTTTTACCGGAGTGGCTTTGGAATGATGCGGCAGTACGAGCTCGTGGAGCGGGTTCAGCAATACAAGCCCGATGCCAATGAAGCGCTGCTGAACAAAGCCTATGTCTACGCCATGCAGAAGCACGGCCAGCAAAAGCGCGCGAGCGGCGATCCCTATATTTCCCATCCGCTCGAAGTCGCCGCCATCCTCACCGACATGCACCTCGATGAATCGACGATCGCCGTCGCGCTGCTGCACGATACGATCGAGGATACGACGGCGACCCGCGCCGAGATCGACGAACTCTTCGGCGAGGATATCGGCCGCCTGGTCGAGGGCCTGACCAAGATCAAGAAACTCGATCTCGTCACCAAGAAGGCCAAGCAGGCGGAAAACCTGCGCAAGCTGCTGCTGGCCATATCAGACGATGTGCGCGTGCTGCTGGTCAAGCTTGCCGACCGCCTGCACAATATGCGCACCCTCGATCATATGTCGGCCGACAAGCGGGCCCGCATCTCCGAGGAGACGATGGAAATCTATGCGCCGCTCGCCGGCCGCATGGGCATGCAGGATATGCGCGAGGAGCTCGAAGAGCTCTCCTTCCTGCATATGAACCCGGAAGCCTACGACACCGTCACCAAAAGGCTGGAAGAGCTTTCCAAGCGCAATGAAGGCATCGTCAAGAAGATCGAGGCGGAACTTCGCGACCTGCTCGTCGCCAGCGGCCTGACGAGCGCCTATGTCAAGGGCCGGCAGAAAAAGCCTTATTCGGTCTTCCGCAAGATGCAGTCGAAATCGCTTTCCTTCGAGCAGCTTTCCGATGTGTACGGTTTTCGGCTCATCGTCGAAGACATCCCGTCCTGTTACCGGGCGCTCGGCATTGTCCACACCCGCTGGCGCGTCGTGCCCGGGCGCTTCAAGGATTATATCTCGACGCCGAAGCAGAACGATTACCGCTCGCTGCACACCACGATCGTCGGTCCTTCCAGCCAGCGCATCGAACTGCAGATCCGCACCAAGCGCATGCATGAAATCGCCGAATTCGGCATCGCCGCCCACACGCTTTACAAAGACGGCGCCACCAATGCCGACGGCGACATCCTGTCGCGTGAATCCAATGCCTATTCCTGGCTGCGCCATACGATCGAGGCGCTGGCCGAGGGCGACAGTCCGGAAGAATTCCTCGAGCACACCAAGCTCGAACTCTTCCAGGACCAGGTCTTTTGCTTCACGCCGAAGGGCAAGCTGATTGCCCTGCCGCGCGGCGCCACCCCGATCGATTTCGCCTATGCAGTGCACACCAATATCGGCGATACCACGGTGGGCGCCAAGATCAACGGCCGCATCATGCCGCTGGTGACGCGGCTTGCCAACGGTGACGAGGTCGAGATCATCCGCTCCGGCGTGCAGGTTCCGCCCGCCGCCTGGGAAGAGATCGTCGTCACCGGCAAGGCGCGCGCCGCCATCCGCCGCGCCACCCGCATGGCGATCCGCAAGCAATATGCCGGCCTCGGCCACCGCATTCTCGAGCGCACCTTCGACAGGGCCGGCAAGATCTTCTCACGCGAGGCGATGAAGCCGGCGCTGCATCGTCTCGGCCAGAAGGATGTCGAGGATGCGATCGCCGCCGTCGGCCGCGGCGAGATGTCCTCGCTCGACGTGCTGCGCGCCGTCTATCCCGACCATCAGGATGAGCGCGTCACGGTAAAACCCTCGGGCGACGACGGCTGGTTCAACGTCCGCAGCGCGGCCGGCATGATCTTCAAGATCCCCGGCAAGACTAAGCCCGGTCTCGACGGCGGCCATTCGGACATCGACACCGACGCCGATATCGGGCCGATCCGCGGCCTGTCCGGCAATGTCGACGTCAAGTTCGCGTCGACAGGCGCGGTTCCCGGCGATCGCATCGTCGGCATCATGGACCAGAGCAAGGGCATCACCATCTACCCGATCCAGTCGCCGAGCCTGCAGCGCTTCGACGATCAGCCTGACCGTTGGATCGACGTCCGTTGGGATCTCGACGAAGCCAACAAGTCGCGTTTCATGGCGCGCATCATGGTGAACGGCCTGAATGAGCCCGGCACTCTGGCCAAGGTCGCCCAGACGGTTGCCGGCCTCGACGTCAATATCCGCTTGCTGAATACGGTGCGGGTCGCGGCGGATTTCACCGAAATGATGCTTGAGGTCGAGGTCTGGGATCTGCGTCAGCTCAATCAGCTGCTCGCCCAGATGAAGGAACTGGATTGCATTGCCACGGTCCGACGGCTCTACGAGTAAGTTTTTGTTAAGGTCGCAGGAATTTAAGCGCAGAATTGCACATTTTATGATCGTTTTGTGGTGAGGGTGGTACGCTAAAAAGGCAAGCAATGCATTGTGCGCATGGCTGTCTCCATGTTGCGGCTGTAGTAATTAGCCCAGGCCGAGCCTATCTTCTGGTCATCGAAACGCAAACAGAAGATGAGACAAGACAATGTTTGATCCTATCAGGAAAATCGCTCGCGCCCTCCGCGCTCCGACCACGCAGGAACGTGAAATGGCATATCTCAACGGCTCGTTCGATCGTATTGATCTCGAGTTTCGCCAGCGCCAGGTCGACCGCGGTCTGTTCCGCACACGTTGATACTGAACTTTCTACTTCAGACGAGTGAGGGACGTTATGCATAACGGACGCCCCTCGGCATGACAAAGCTCTTCTCTGCTGCGAGGACTGAGCTGTTTTTTCGGCGGTATCATTCGCCGCTCTTGTCATGGTCATGTGCGCTGCACTAAATACCGGCCATGTTGTTTCGCCGTCGCAAGCCCGCGGGATTCAAGGAAAAGATGCGAGAGCTTCTATGGCCCCGCAAAGGTTTCCTTCGCCCGCTCCGTTACCTCACAATGCGCATCCTGCGCCTGAGCGCTTCGCCGCATGCGGTTGCGGCTGGCGTCGCTGCCGGTGTCTTCGTGTCGTGGACGCCGTTTATCGGTGTGCATTTCGTCATGGCCTTCGTCATCACCTATTTTCTCTCCGGCAGTATGGTGGCCGCGGCGCTGGGTTGCGCGGCCTTCGGCAACCCGCTGACCTATCCGTTCATCTGGGGCATCACCTGGGAGATCGGACATCTGCTGCTGAGCCGTGAGGATCATATGGCTGGTCAGGCGGTGGATCTGGCCGCCCTCTTTCACAGGCTGAACTTCACCGAATTGTGGAGGCCGGTGCTGGAGCCGATGCTCGTCGGCGCCATTCCGCCGGGGATCGTCACCTCCGTTGCGCTCTATGCGCTGACATTCTACACCGTGAGGGGTTTTCAGACGCGCCGCCACACACGGCTGCTGGAGCGGGCGCGCCTGCGTCTGGCCGGCCCGGCCGGCGACATGCCGAGCGTATGAACCTGATCAAGAACTCTTAAGCGACGGAAGGTTCCGGCATGATCATCGGCATTGGCAGCGATCTGATCGACATTCGCCGCGTCGAGAAATCCATTGAGCGCTTCGGCGAGCGCTTCACCAATCGCTGCTTCACCGAGATCGAGCGCGCCCGTTCCGACCGCCGGGCAAATCGCGGCGCCTCCTATGCCAAGCGTTTCGCGGCCAAGGAGGCTTGTTCCAAGGCGCTCGGCACCGGCATAGCCCAGGGCGTCTTCTGGAAGGATATGGGCGTCGTCAACCTGCCGAGCGGCAAGCCGACCATGGTTTTGTCGGGCGCTGCCGCTGTGATCCTCGAATCGATGCTGCCTGCGGGCCACAGGCCCGCCATTCATTTGACAATAACGGATGATTATCCCTTGGCACAGGCCTTCGTGATTATCGAGGCATTGCCCGAGAACCTCTGGTCGTGACCTCGGGAGCGTTGATCGCGACCTCGGGAGCTGCCGATCGCGACCTCGGGAGCTGTCGATCGCGACCTCTCGTCGCTTTTGACGTTGTCACCATTGCCGCAACCGGCCGAAGTCGCTAGAGAGAACGTCAGAAGAATTGCGCCGCCGCGGCGTCTTGAAGGAATAAGACTGCGTGTCCGAAAAAGTCGAAGCCAAGCCGAACGCCCTCTGGGAAAATATCAAAGTCATCATCCAGGCGCTGATTTTGGCGATGGTGATCCGTACGGTGCTATTCCAGCCCTTTACAATTCCGTCCGGTTCGATGATGCCGACACTGCTCGTCGGCGACTACATCTTCGTCAATAAGTTCGCTTACGGCTATTCGAAATATTCGCTGCCCTTCTCGCCTGATATTTTCAGCGGCCGCCTGTTCGGCGCCGATCCGAAGCGCGGCGATATCGTCGTATTCCGCTTCCCGCCGAACCCCGAGATCGATTACATCAAGCGCTGCATCGGCCTGCCGGGCGACCATATCCAGGTCACAGACGGAGTGCTCTACGTTAACGGCAAACCCGTTCCGAAGGTAGCGGACGGTACCTTCACGTCGGATTACAAGCTCGATCCGGGCGCGGATGTGCCGGTGTTCCGCGAAACGCTCGACAATGGCAAGACTTACGACACGCTCGATCAGTCTCCCGTGTCGCGCGGCGATAACACCCGCGAATTCATCGTGCCGGAAGGCCATTATTTCATGATGGGCGACAACCGCGACAACTCGCTCGACAGCCGCTTCGACGTCGGCTTCGTGCCTGCGGAAAATCTTGTCGGCCGCGCCAGCGTCATCTTCTTCTCGCTCGGCAACGATACCTCCTTCCGCGAAATCTGGAAGTGGCCGACGAACATGCGCTGGGATCGCCTCTTCAAGGTTGTTGAATGAGCAAGGCGCAGACGCTTTCTGCGGCAGACCGCGCAAAGCTTGAAGGCCTGATCGGTCACGACTTCACCGAAAAGGAACGCCTGGACCGGGCGCTGACCCATGCGAGCGCCCGCACCGAGAAGGGCGGCAACTACGAACGGCTGGAATTCCTCGGCGACAGGGTTCTCGGGCTCTGCATCGCCGAGCTTCTGTTCCGCACCTTCGGCACGGCGGGGGAAGGCGAGCTCTCGGTTCGTTTGAACCAGCTGGTCAGCGCCGAAACCTGTGCTGCGGTCGCCGACGAACTCAATCTTCATCTTTATATCCGCACCGGCGCCGACGTGAAGAAATTGACCGGCAAGCGGATGATGAACGTGCGCGCCGACGTGGTCGAAAGCCTGATCGCCGCGATCTATCTCGACGGCGGCCTCGAAGTTGCCCGCCGCTTCATCCTGCGCTACTGGCAGGGCAGGGCGGTCAGGGCCGATGGCGCCAAGCGCGACGCCAAGACTGAGCTGCAGGAATGGTCGCACGCGAAATTCGGCGTCACACCAAACTACCGGGTTGATGAACGCAGCGGACCGGATCATGATCCGCGCTTCAAGGTGACGGTGGAAGTTGCTGGCATAAAGCCGGAAACCGGCGTAGAGCGGTCGAAGCGTGCCGCCGAACAGGTTGCGGCGACGAAGATGCTTGAGCGCGAAGGCATTTGGCAGCAATCGCCTGCCGGAAACTGACGGGACAATGACACAAGAAGAAGATATCGCGGCCGAAGCTACCGCAGAAACCAGTGGTCCGACGCATTCGGGCTTTGTCGCGCTGATCGGGCCGACCAATGCCGGCAAGTCGACACTGGTGAACCGCCTGGTCGGCGCCAAGGTCTCGATCGTCAGCCATAAGGTCCAGACGACACGTGCCATCGTTCGCGGCATCGCGATCCACGACAACGCCCAGATCGTCTTCATGGATACACCCGGTATCTTCAAGCCGCGCCGCCGGCTCGACCGCGCCATGGTGACCTCGGCCTGGGGCGGCGCGAGGGATGCCGATCTGATCGTGCTGCTGATCGACAGCGAGCGCGGCCTGCGCGGCGATGCCGAAGCCATTCTCGAAGGCCTCAAGGAAGTCCGGCAGCCGAAGATCCTGCTGCTCAACAAGATCGACCGCGTCAACCGCGAGGATCTGCTGGCCCTCGCGGCCGCTGCCAATGAAAAGATCGCCTTCGATCGCACCTTCATGATATCGGCCGAAAACGGGTCCGGCTGCGACGATGTCATGGATTATCTGGCTGCGACGCTGCCGGAGGGGCCGTGGTATTATCCCGAAGACCAGATTTCAGATCTGCCGATGCGCCAGCTCGCCGCCGAGATCACCCGCGAGAAGCTGTTCCTGCGGTTGCACCAGGAGCTTCCCTACGCCTCGCATGTCGAAACGGAGAAGTGGGAAGAGCGCAAGGATGGCTCGGTACGTATCGAGCAGGTGATCTATCTTGAGCGCGACAGCCAGAAGAAGATCGCGCTCGGCAAGGGTGGTGAAACTATCAAGGCGATCTCGACGGCTTCCCGCAAGGAATTGTCGGAGATCCTCGAGCAGCCGGTCCATCTCTTCCTGTTCGTCAAGGTTCGCGAGAATTGGGGTGATGATCCCGAACGGTTCCGCGAAATGGGTCTCGATTTCCCGAAATAAGGGGTGGCAAGAATTTGCTTATTCGGCTGCCAGCCCCTTGTTTTCAAATAAAAAAACCGCATCTCTCACGGAACAATTCGGTAACTTGTGCATTCCTTCATGAACGGCGCGCCAAAGACGGCGTGCCTGTTTTGCGACGGCAGGGGCGGGCATGGTGACGTCGAGAACGATCAATTCCTTCAAGACTCCTTGCCAGCAATGTCCTTTGCGGCCCCTGCCGCATTTCCGGGAATTCAGCCGCGACGAACTGGAATTCGTTTCCAATTTCAAGAGAGGTGAACTTGCCGTCGATGCCGGCTCCACCATCCTCGTCGAGGGTGCGCACAGCGCCCATCTTTTCACCGTGCTTGCCGGTTGGGGCTTTCGCTACAAGATGCTGGAGGATGGGCGCCGCCAGATACTGAATTATATCATGCCGGGCGATCTGGTCGGCCTGCAGGGAACGATCGCCGGCGAGATGCAGCATTCCGTCGAAGCGCTTTCACCGGTTTCTCTCTGCGTCTTCGAGCGCGACAGGCTGATGACGCTCTATAACAAACACCCCTCGCTTGCCTTCGACATCACCTGGATCGCGGCGCGCGAGGAGCGAATCTTGGATGAACACCTGCTCAGCATCGGCCGTCGCACGGCGTTGGAAAGAGCAGCCTATCTGATCGCTTTCCTGTTTGAGCGCGGCCGGAAGCTTAATCTCTTCAATGGCCGCCAATTCATCCCCATCACCCAGCAACACATTGCCGATACGCTCGGCCTTTCCATCGTCCACACCAACAAGACCTTGAAAAAGCTCGGTGAACGTGGGTTGATCCGCTGGCAGGAGCGCGGCTGCGAGGTTCTGAACGGCGAGGAACTGATGGCGATTGCTGGCTGGGAAGGGCTCGGAGAAAGCAAACGTCCCTTCATCTAGTCCCGGCCTTATGTCTTTTTTAAATGCGCATTAGCATCAGGGAAAATAAGCTCGGTCGTCGTCTTTCCTCCGATTTGATTCTTATCGACCGGGCAGAAAAATGGTTCATTCAGAAATGGTGGCGGAATTCACCGACAGCGTGCCATGCGGGGCACCGGAGGGCATTGATGTTGGCGAAACAGCCGGGGCGCTGCGACTGCCGCCCGACGGAGGGCGGGCAATCATGAGCGCAATCCGTGTTCTGGTTCTTGAAGACAGCCTGATTATCGCGATGGAGGCGGAGGACATTTTGCGCCTGGCCGGCGTCGAGAATATCGATATCGTCGGCAGTGTGGAGCAGGCGAGGGCTGCCATCACTGCGGAGACCTATGATTTCGCGCTTCTCGACGTCAATCTCGGCGAGGGCATGAGCTTCGGATTTGCTCGTCATCTTCTCGATCTCGGCATTCCCTTCGGCTTTGTCAGCGGTTAT
The DNA here is from genome assembly GCF_036571585.1 of Rhizobium sp. 268. Taxonomy (NCBI): domain Bacteria; kingdom Pseudomonadati; phylum Pseudomonadota; class Alphaproteobacteria; order Hyphomicrobiales; family Rhizobiaceae; genus Rhizobium; species Rhizobium sp. 268. The sequence continues at coordinate 85,038 of NZ_JAPPSO010000008.1, forward strand.
TCCGATACCGGCGATTTCCCGCCGGACTTGCAGCACATTCCGCTTCTGGTGAAGCCTTTCGACGAAACGGCGATGCGTCAATTCCTGCTGAGGTTATTCCCCGCCGTTGCCTGACGCGGTCCAGGACAGCAGCTAGGCCTTTTCCATTTTCGGCATCATGTTCTAGAGCCTTTCCTGGTTAGATTGAAGCATTCTGCCGGAGCAGGTTTTCGTCAGGGCAGAGGCGATTGGCGACGGGCCTACCTCTTGGTACGGCCGAGCCGATCGCCTCTGATCCTGGCGGAAAGATGCCCGGCCCTTCGGGTTGGCTGAAACGGGCCGGCTGATCGACCGGCCGGCTTGGGCGTAAAGCCGGGCTACGACGCGCCGGCCGGTCGACCATCCGACTCCGTTTGAGCCAACAGAATGCTTCAATCTAACCGGGAAAGGCTCTAGGATGGATTCGTCAGCCGCAAGGACTTCTTTCGATGCAGTGGCAGGATCAGGCGATCATCCTGGGCGTCAAGCGCCACGGCGAGACGAGTGTCATCGCCGAGGTGATGACGCGCGATCGCGGCCGCCATCTTGGCCTGGTGCGCTCCGGCCGGTCGCGCGCCATGCAGCCGGTGCTGCAGGCCGGCAATGCCGTGGAGGTTATCTGGCGCGCCAGGTTGGACGAACATCTCGGCGAATTCCGCGTCGAACCGGTGACGTTGCGCGCCGCCCGCCTGATGGAAACGGCGACCGCCGTCTACGGCGTTCAGGCGATGGGCGCGCTGCTGCGGCTGCTGCCGGAGCGTGATCCGCATCCGCATCTCTTCGAAGCGCTGGAGGTCATCCTCGATCACCTGCACAACCCGGCCGATGCCGGCGAGCTCTTCGTGCGTTTCGAACTGGCGGTGCTGAACGATCTCGGCTTCGGCCTCGATCTCGCCGAATGCGCCGCGACCGGCGCCCGTTCCGATCTCGTCTATGTCTCGCCCAAATCCGGCCGCGCCGTCAGCCGCAGCGCCGGTGCCCCCTGGGCTGACAAGATGCTGCTCCTGCCACCGTTTCTCGGTATCGAAGGCAATCGTGCGGCCGACTTCGATAGTCTCACGGCCGCGTTCCGTCTGACCGGGTTCTTTTTGCATCGCCACGTCTATGAACCACGCGGCATCGAAGCCGCAGCAGCCCGCGACGGCTTCGTTCAGGCGGCGCTCAAGGCGCTCAATCCAGCCTTGCGGACGCTTTCCGGTCCGAATGATATTTCCGCCTGACTTCGGTTTTTTACCGGTGCAAAACATCCTCCGGATTTGGCGGTTTACCCGCATGGGAGCCCTTCCTATGTCTGGAGGACTGCCAGCCAAGGAGGATCCCATGCTGACCAAGACCGCAACACCGAAGACGATCACGCTCTGGAACGGCCGCGAAATTCCGCGTCTCGGCATGGGATGCTGGGCGATCGGCGGCCCCTTCTTTGCCGGTGACACGCCGCTCGGCTGGGGCGAGGTCGACGACGATGAATCCGTCGAAGCGATCCGCCGCGCCATCGAACTCGGCATCCGCTTCTTCGATACAGCCTCGAATTACGGCGCCGGCCATTCCGAAGAAGTGCTCGGCCGGGCGATCGGCAATCGCGACGATATTGTCGTCGCCACCAAGTTCGGCTTCGCCACCGACCCGCAAACCAAGCAGGCAACTGGCGCCTTCGCCGATGAGGCCTTCATCCGCCGTTCGGTCGAGACCTCGCTGCGCAGCCTCAGGCGCGACCGCCTCGATCTCCTGCAATTCCACATCAATGATTTTCCGTTGGAACAATCCGATGCCGTCTTCGACGTGCTGGAGGCGCTGCGCGCCGAAGGCAAGATCGGCGTATTCGGCTGGAGCACCGATTCTCCCGATCGCGCCGCCCGCCATGCCGGCCGCCAGGGCTATGTCTCGGTGCAGCATACGATGAACGTCTTTGAGCCGGTGCCGGAGATGATCGCGGTGATCGAAAGGCAGGGGCTGATCTCTATTAATCGTGGTCCGTTGGCCATGGGGCTCCTGACCGGCAAGTTTACCGCCGACAAGGCAGTGGGCGCCAAGGATGTACGCGGCGCGGCCCTCGACTGGATGGTCTACTTCAAGGACGGGCGCATGGCCCCGGAATTCGCCGCAAGGCTCGACGCCGTCCGCGATCTCCTGACCTCGGGTGGCCGCACGCTGACGCAAGGGGCGCTCGCCTGGCTCTGGGCAAAATCGCCGCGCACACTGCCTATTCCAGGCTTCCGCACGTTCGCCCAGGTGGAGGAAAATGTCGGGGCGCTGGAAAAGGGACCGCTGCCGGCGGATATCATGGCGGCGATCGACGCCGCACTCGGCATCAGTGAGAGGCGGCGACAATCCCCCACGCTTCCTCGTTCCTGTGACGAGCACAGGAATGGGGGAGAACGTTGCAGCGCGTGCGGAAGAAAGCCTTCCGCAATTCGACCTACCGCCGTGCACGAACCTTCAACGCCCAGCCCTCAGGCCTTTCCTCGACGACGCGCACGGTGTCACCGATCGTGATCCTGCCGTTGGCGCGCGGGGTGACGTTCCAGCCGAAGAGCGGGCCGGGCACACGCCGGTCGGCCGACATGCGGATGCGGCCCATTGATGGCATCGGGTTGGGTACCTCGCGTGAACCGGTCAACTGGTCCTGCGTCGTCATGATGCAGCGCGAGCAGGGTTTGACGAGATCGAAGCGGATGCCGGCAATCTCGATCGCCGCCCAGCGGTCCTCCGGCCAGGCCTCGTCGATATCGATGACGATGTTCGGACGGAAACGTTCCATGCCAACGCTGCCTTCGCCATGGGCCGCGAGGTCGGCGTTCAACGCTTTCAGCGAGCCGGTTGTCGTCACCAGGATCTGATAGCCGTCGGTAAAGGTTACGGGCGTACCTTCACCGGCCCATTCGGCATTCGCCGTGCGCCTTGCCTGGCCGTCGAAGAAGACCAGCCGCACCTCGCGGCCGAGCCATTCGGAAAGCAACCGGTTGCTTTCGGGATCGGCGACGGCGGCACTGACGGTCGATTTCCACACGCTCACATCCATGCGGCTTTCAGGCCGAGGCGGCGGCACCGATATGTCCTGCCTTCCCTGCATCAGCAGCCGAAAAGCGCCGGGCTCCGGCCGGACCTCGATGCGCGCAAGGTCCGGCAATTCGCGCTGGGTGATGAAGTGTCCGTTGGGATCAGTGATCATTGCCCGCCGGTCGCCGGGAAGCCCATAGGCGTCGATGTCGGTCGAAGGCAGGGCAATGCCGCGGGCACTTTTGAGGGGATAGATGAAGAGGTCGCTGATACGCATGCCGTTCTCCTAGATCTCGTCCATGAATGCCTGGAGAAAGTCGCGCAGGCTTTTGTCGCGCGCGGCCGCCAACCTGCGGCCGGTCTCGGTCTGGAACCCGTCCGCCAGTTTGAACAGCTTCGTCCGGAAATGGTCAATGGCATACCGCTTGTCGTCGAGCGGGCGATCCGCTGCCGCCGGGTCGAACGGATCGTAGAGCCCGGATCCCAGTCGCCCGGCAATATAGAAGCAGCGTGCGGCGCCGACCATGCCGATCGCATCCAGCCGATCGGCATCCTGCAAGATCTTTGCCTCCAGCGTCTGCGGCGCCACCCCGGCCGAGAAACTATGCGCGGTGATGGCGTGAGCCGCAGCGTCGATATCCGCCTGATTCCAGCCGAGTTCTGCCAAGATCGCCGAAGCCTTCTGCGCCGCCAAAGCCGATGCCTGTGCCCGCAGCGGCGAATTCTTCTCTACGGCAACGCAGTCGTGTAGCAGCACGGAGGCGGCAAGAATTCGCCCGTCGCCGCCTTCGCTAGCATGGATGCGCATGGCGTTCCGGAAGACGCGCAGGATATGGGCAAGATCGTGCGAGCCGTCGTCGCCATCGGCCGCATGGGCGATCAGCGGCGCGGCGAGCGTTTCATGAGGAGAGAAGGCTTCGGCCTCGACCATTGCGCCACCTGTTTATGAGGAGGATTGTCTTCCGTCGATAGAGCATCGGAGCGGAAGCGGATTCGGGATCTCGGTCGAAGCACGCGACAACGAAGGCTCGGGGACCGTTGCCGATTATGTAGCCGCTTGCCGTGCGAGTCGCAATTGAAGCTGGCTCAGTGGCTCGGCAGAGGTGTCGCGCCGCCGTTTCTCGGCAGGGAAAGAAGATGGGGCACGTCAAGCGCGGGTCTCGGCCGGCTGATGTGATAGCCCTGGATCTCGTCGCATTCCTCGCATTCGAGCAGCGCCAGCTGCTCGGCCGTCTCGACGCCTTCGACGGTGACGCGCATGCCGAGCGCGTCACCGAGCAGAATGATCGCGTGCATGATCGCATGTGCTTCCTTGTTGTCGACGATGTCGTTGACGAAGGATTTGTCGATCTTGATCTTGTCGAAGGGGAAGCTTGAGAGATAGCTCAGCGAGGAGTAGCCGGTGCCGAAATCGTCCATAGAGATGCGGATGCCGCGCTCCTTCAGCGCATGCAGGATCGGCAGCACTTCGCCGAGATTTTCCATCAGCACGCTTTCGGTGATTTCGAGCTCGAGCCGCAGCGGCGACAATGAGGCGGTCGCCAGCGCTTCGCCGACATCCCTGGTCAGGTCGCTGCTGCTGAACTGCGTCGCCGAAACGTTGACGGCGACTTTGATGTCTTCAGGCCATTCTGCCGCATCGCTGCAGGCCCGGCGCAAAACCCAGCGGCCGATATCGACGATGAGGCCGACCTCTTCGGCGAACGGAATGAAATCTATCGGCGCAACACGGCCGCGGATCGGATGGTTCCAGCGGATCAGCGCCTCGAAGCCGCAGATGCGCCGCTGCGAAAGGTCGTAGAGCGGCTGGTAATGCAGCTCGAATTCTTCCTTCTCGATGGCTGCTCTGAGGTCCGCCTCCAGCGCGTGGCGCAGTTGCATCTGCGCTTCCATCTCGCCGGCGAAGAAACGCTCGCGCTTGCGCCCGTCCGATTTGGCATGCGACAGCGCCACGCCGGCATGTTTCAGCAGGATATCGGTTTCATCGCCATCCCCCGGGGCGACTGCGATCCCCATCGAGACGCTGAGCTCCATCTGTTTTTCGCCGTGCAGGAATGGCTCGGAAAGCTCGCGGCGGATCTGCTCGGCCAGCGCCGTTACGTTCCACGGCTGCTGTCTGCCCGTCTGCAGGATGGCGAATTCGTCCGAACCCAGCCGCGCCAGGGTGTTTTCCGAACCGGCCGATGCCCGGATGCGCGCGGCGACCTGCTGCAGGATCGTGTCGCCGGCGGACACGCCCATCAAGTTGTTGATCGATTTGAACCGGTCGAGGTTGAGGTGAATGAGGGCGATCTGCTCGTCCGGTTTGCGCTCTGCGAGTGCCGCATCGACCTGCTGGCGGAAATGGATGCGGTTCGGAAGACCGGTCAGCGGATCGTGGTGGGCGAGATAGGTGATGCGCTCAGCCGCCTTTCGATCCTCGGTAATATCGGCATGAATGGCGATGTTGCTGCCGTCGGCAAGGATAGTCACCATGCTCTGGATGACGCGGCCATCGTCCATCAGCCATTCGCGCCGACGAATACCGCTGCTTTTTACGGCTGCGGAGGAATGTCGCCCGGCTCGCCGGCCGGGCTTGGCGCTGGCGCCTTCCGCACCGCGCATTTTGTCGATGAGATCGGCGATTGTCACGCCTGGAGTGACATCGGCCTGCGTCAGGCCGAAAAGCTGACTGAAGCGAATGTTGGAAAGTGTCAGCCGCTGATCTGCGTCGAAGACGCTGAGACCGAGTGGCAGGTTGTTGAGGATGATTTCGAAGAGCCTCTGCTGTCCGTCGAATGCCTGCCTGAGGGCTGACATATTGCCTCTCAGCGCATGGTTGTCCCTTAGCAGCGTTTCCGCGCTTCTTTCGATCTCGTCATAGTCGCTTTCGTGGACACGATAGGTCGCGATGACAAGCTCCATAAGACGCTGTGCATCCACCGATCCATCGGCGGTGACGGCCTGGCTGCATTGCTGCCAGAAGAGCGCCTCAGCTTTCATGGCGAGGCCTCTGCAGGGCGGGCGCGACGGCCATGGCCGTCATTTGATGGACGTACATCATCGCGTTGAAAACTCTTCCAAAAGTGGCCATTAAATTGATTTCTCATAAACTAAACGTCCAGGTGGTATCTAGTGTCGCTCATTCTGGACGGGCGGGATTAATATTCGGTTGCAGTGCAGCAGCGGCTTCGCGTCGTTAGGCATTTGTTTTATATGTGAAAAATCGCTGAAATACCGCAAAGCCTCTTCGCTTGGCGCAGGCGGATGCTCAGCCTCAGGCCAGTCCGTTAACCGTTGTCAATCATCGTTAATGAGAAGTTAACAACTTATTGACGCACCGCGCAAATCAGTTTAACCAGCGAGTCATTCAATGATTGTCCACGTTCGTATTGCGTACAAACACCACCGGCAAAAGGCGGTGAATGGAGGTTTGTATGACCAGCACCACATCCGTTTCCGATACGTCATATGCATATCTGGCGACACTCTCGCGGCTTGATGCCAATGGCGATGGTGTACTCAGCCGTGGCGAGCGTGCCGCTGATGAGAAGCCCGGCATCATCAAGGAACTCCTGGAAGAGGACAACACCAGCGAGACGCAGCCGAAATTTTCCGGCAGCCTGATTGCGCTGATGATGGACTCGCGTGACAGCAGCATCGGCGTCCCTTATCCGTTGCAGCAGACGGCGCCGACGACCGGCGATCAACCGGACGATCTCTACCGCAACACTTACGGCCAGTTCGACTTCAGCGCCGTCGCCTGAGCCGCTCCCGAATCGGGTCATCTGCAAGCCGGCCGTTGGCCGGCATTTTTCGTCTCGCACTCCCCGCGAATAGCGCCACTTCCATGTGATAGAGCCTCCTGTCGGACACACGGCGCTCCAAATGAGGAACACCTTCCGGGTTGATACGTTCAGAAGGACAACCGGACGGAAGGATATCTCCCATGAAACCCATGTGCATCATCGCCGCCCTGAGCCTGCTTGCCGTTGCATTGCCGGCGGGTGCCCAGGACAAGCAGACCGCGGTTGCCAATTTCGTCGGCAAGGACGGCAAGGAAGATGGCCGCGCGCAGCTGACGGCTGCCGCCACCGGCGGTGTGCTGATCGAGCTCGAGATATCGGGACTGCCGGCGAACAAATGGGTGGCCTTCCATGTTCATGAGACCGGCCGATGCGACGCCGCGACCCATCACGAGTCGGCCGGCGGTCACTTCAACCCTGAGAAGGCCGAGCATGGCATCCTTGCCGCCAAGGGGCCGCATGCCGGCGATATGCCCAATCAATATGTCGGGCAGGACGGCGTGCTGAGGGCGCAGGTCTTCGACAGCATGGTCACGCTTGATGGCAAGACCGACGGCATTCGCGGCCGCGCATTGATGGTGCACGCCAATTCGGATGACTATCGCAGCCAGCCCTCGGGTGATGCCGGGGAAAGACTGTCCTGCGGCGTCATTCAATAGTCTGCTGCATAAGTTCCTGGATCAATGTCTCATTGCCGCCTCAGTGCTGCCTTTTCGGCGGCCGCCCTGCCGTTGGACATCTCTGCCGGTGCGGCGTTCGGCGCATCCGGCGACGCGGCCGGATTGTTCTCGTCGAAGGCAAGCTTTACCCGTTTTGCCATGTCCCGGCTGACCGTCCACCAGTCACCGGTCTTCGCCCAGTATCGCAGCGTCACGAAGATCGCGCCGTCGCCGAGGCCGTCGATGAAGACGCTCGGTTCCGGTGACTTCAGCACCCGGGAATCGGCTTTGGCAAGGCCCATCAATGTTTCCATCGACCGATCGATGTCATCCTCCACCTTGATCTTCAGCTCGTTCCGCCGCGTCGCCTCGCGGCTGAAATTGGTAATCGGCGTATTCCAGAGCGTCGAATTCGGCGCCAACCGGTAGAGCCCGTCGGCGGTCCTGAGTTCGGTCGCAAACAGCCCTATTTCGCGCACCGTGCCGGCCACGCTGCTGGTCTCGATATATTCTCCGACCCGGAACGGCCTGAGGATCAGCAGCATGATGCCGGCGGCGATATTCTGCAGCGTTCCCTGCAGCGCCAGTCCGATTGCCAGGCCGGCTGCGCCGAGGGCCGCGATGATCGAGGCTGTCTGGACGCCGAACTGGCCGAGCACGGTGATGAACACCAGGATGAGCAACGCGTATCGCAGCACATTGGTGAAGAATCGCGCCAGCGTCTCGTCGATGCCATGGACGCGCGACAGGCCTTCATAGGCCCAGCGGCTGGCAAAACCGGCAAGCGCCCAGCCGAGAACCAGCAGGATTACGGCCCCGAGGACGGAGAAGGAATATTGCACTGCAAGCGCGCTCGCCTGGCTAAGCGCCGTTTGCGTGGCAAGAAGGACGTCGGCTGCCTGTTGTTGCATGATCTGGCCTCTTCTACGTGGTCGGGGCTAGATGGGGCAGATGGCGGCAGCGTCAACCGCAGGCGGGCGCTGCGATTGCAAGCACGAAGGGCGCGTTGCCGTCGGCATCCGCACCGCGTCCGATCGCCCGCACTGCCGCAACAAGCCGGCCGCTACGGTTAAGCAGCGCGTCGCCGATCTCGATCAGCCGGGCATTCGGCGTCGCGAAAGGCGAGGCCGCCCGCAGCCGACGGGCAAGCGTTTCCTCACTCTGATCCGGTGCAAGTGACAGTGCGGCGATCAGGGCTGCTGCCGGCGAGCGCGACACGCCCATCCAGCAATGGATGAGCAGCGGCGTCTCCTGCCGCCACGACGCGGCAAAGTCGATAATCCCCTGCACATGCGTTTCGTCGGGCGCCACCAGACCGCCGGTGCCCTTGAAGGTGATGTCGTTCATCGCAAGCGTCAGATGACGGTCGGCCACGATCACGCCCGGCCGATGAAAGGCCTGCTCCTTGGCGATCAGGCTGATCATGTCGCGCGCCTTGTGGCGCACCGCCATCTCCGCGATGCGCGACAGCGGCGACACGATGATGAAGCTCACGAGACCATCTCCCGCGCGGTCTCGATCGCCGCAAAGCGCTCACAGAACAGCCGCTGCGCTTCGATCGCCGGCAGCGGATCGATCATCAGCATCTCCCTGCTGATGCCGCGCGGCTGGCCGAAGAACTTCTGTGCCTCGGCAGGTGTGAAGCCGGCGAGCACCGTCGCCTCGAAATAGGCGGCGATCGTATCGGCTTTCTTGATTCGGTCCTTGAGGTCGCGCGAGGGATGCGGCGGCAGGCCGAAGCGCAGGTGCACGGCGGCCTCCAGCCGCTTTTCCACCGTCTTGTAGCCGCCGCCGACCACCGATTTGAACGGCGAGATCATATCGCCGATCACATATTCGGGTGCGTCATGCAGCAGCGCCATCAGGCACTCCTGCGGGGACGCATCATTGACGCGGCGGAAAATGTCTTCGACGACGAGGCTGTGCTGTGCCACCGAAAAAGCATGATCGCCCGATGTCTGGCCGTTCCAACGGGCGACACGCGCCAGCCCATGGGCAATGTCGATCAGTTCCACATCGAGCGGCGAGGGGTCGAGCAGGTCGAGCCTTCGCCCGGACAACATGCGTTGCCAGGCACGCGGAGCTTTCGTGGTCGTCACGCGCTGGCCTCGTCGGCGCTGGTGGGAAAGACAAGGCCGGACCATTGCGGCAGGACGAGGGAAACGGGTGTTTGCCCGGCGAGCAGCGGCGTGCCGGCGGCCATTGCTGCGCCGGCGCGGTCGATGCGCACAATCGCCAATCCATGGTCGCCTTCGACCGAACCGAGTGTTCCGACAGGCTTGCCGGCGGCGGAGATCTCCGTCCCGGTCTCCGGCAGAGCCGTTGCAGCGGACACTGTGACAACGCGCCGGCGCGCGGTGCCGCGGTGCTGCATCCGCGAAACGACCTCCTGGCCGACATAACAGCCTTTCCTGAAGGACAGACCGCCATTGAAATCCATCAGCACGTCGTGCGGAAAGGCATCCTGCAGGGCGAAGTCCGATCCTGACGTGACGATGCCGTGGGTGATGCGCAGCGCATCGTAGAGCAATTCTTCACCGTCGCCGTGTTTGCCGGGCTGACGGATCAACGCGACGCCAGCCTTGGCGAAGCGACTATCCCGGACGCCCTGGCTGTCCCGGACGCCCTGGCTGTCCCGGACGCCCCGGCTGTCCCGAACGCCCTCGGCATCTTCGTCCCAGGAAACGGTGACCCCATCTTCGGTGCGCGGCGTGAGCGTGACGGCAGCGCGCAGCTTGTACATCGTCAGCCGCTTCAGCAGGCCATCGCGCTGGCCGGCATCCGTTTCGATCGTATAGCCGTTGCCCTCCTGCCAGATCATGAAGTCGAACAGAATCTTGCCCTGCGGCGTCAGCAGTGCCCCGGGCCGCGCCTCGTCGGCCTCAAGCGAGATGATATCGGTGGTGATCAGGTTCTGCAGGAAGGATTGGGCTTCCGCGCCGCTGATGGAGAGAAGTGAGCGGTCTTTCAGGAATACGGCTGGCATGGCGGAACCTGTCGCGTTGGTTATCGCTCAGAGGTATGTCTTCATGAGGTGGATCGCAAGCGTCCCACCGAAAGGCGAAACGCGAAAGGCGCAAGCGTTGTGGGCGTCAATCGCCCGCCGTGAAGAATTTCCATTTGCCCTGAGGGGTAATGCCGAGGCGGTAGAAATTATAGCCGCCGAACTCCTGCATGTCGGAAAGATCGCCGGCCGTGACGATTCGCAGCAACTCGACACGCTCCGGCGGCGTCAGCGACTTCAGGTCCTTTTCGGCGAAATAGGGCCAGACATACATCTCGTCTGCCGTACCCTGGCCGACATGCACGAAGCCGGTCGAGACGATGTCGAGCATGATGGCGAGGATCTCGTCTCCATCGGGATCGCCCGAAAGATCCTTCAGCGTGCCGATCGGATCGTCCGTGGGCTCGCCCACAGTCACCTGTGTCTGCTCGGTGCCGGTGCCCATCAGCGGCCGCAAGCGTTCGAGATCGCCGGAGGCGGCCGCCTCGACGATCTGCTCGCGCATCTTGCGAACCGGCTCGGGCACCTTGCTGATGTCGTAGATCACTTCGGCGGGCTTGGAAGCATCCTGGGCGCCCGGCGTCTTGTCGACACCCTGATTGTTCTGGCTGTTGACCAGTGGATCGGCCATGGGAACACTGGGAGCGGTGCCACTCTGCGGCTGGCTCTGCCCCTGAGCGCTTCCCGGTGCAGCCGGCGCGTCGTTGGCCGCCTGGCCAGGGATCTTGTGCAGTTCGGAAAGCGCGTAGGCTGCCGGGGCAAGGAAAATATTGCCGGCGGCGAGGCTGAACGCAAGCAGCACCGGCGCGAGCGGAATTCGCGAAATTTTCTCTTTACCGGTATGCATCAAACTCTCTGAAAATAATTATTGCAGGGTGCGGTTCGCGGAGAATTCGCCGGCAAGCATGCGTTCACGCAGCGAATCCAGCAAGGCTTCGGCGCTGCTTTCCCCGTGCAATCTGATCGTCTCGCGCAGGGCATGCGCAATAGCGGCATCAGCGATGATCTCAGGCTCGATTCCGTCGGCCATGCCGTCGGCCCAAGCCTCGTTCTGGTACTCCAGAGCCGCCTGCATCTTCTCGTGGACGATCATGTCGTCGATCTCGTTGAGGCTTGCTTCCATTGTCTTTTCCTCAGAACTTCTCATGTCTTACTGCACCGTTAACAACACTAACAGCCTTTTCCCAAAACGACACGTCCACATGCGAAAACAGGTTAATTAAACGTCAATTTCCAAAACGCGAGGTAATTTCTGTGGCGAGTGTTGCACCTTCGTTACGGTAGCGCTCTTCTGCCACGATGGCCGCCGCGGTGCAATCGGTATAGACGGAGGCGAAGGCGCGGTAGCCGCGATTGAAGGCCGCGGTCAGTTTTTCCCTACGCTGCGGCTCGTTGCCGGTCTCCGAATCGAGCAGCTGCTGCATGCCGTTTCGCCACTCGTCGCCGCCTGCCGCCTTGCAGAGCGTTCTCAAATAATGCACCGAGCCCAACACCTCGGCCAGCCGTGCCAGTTTGTCGTCATAGGGCACCGTCACCGCAGGCGGCGGCGTAATCTCCTCCTCCCGTGGAGGCGGCGCGTTCTTACCCTGCGCCATGGTGGGGCCGGCGAGCACGAGCAGGGACAGGAAAACGCGTCGAACGGGAATCATGCTCCCAGTTGATACGTTGAGCATGACGGCAACAAGGCGGACCTTGAGAGTTTCCACTCCTATTCGCCGCAAGCCAGAGCATGCTGCCGAAAGTGTCAGCGGTTTCTTTTGACATCATGCTCTAATTTTATTTCAGAATAAGATTCAGATTATAGGCCGGTCGGCCTGAAATCATCCTGTTCTAGCCGTTCTGCGCATTCGAGCACACTCTGCGGCACCGGCAGCCGCCGGATTTCCTCAACCGTATACCAGCCGAGCGCCGCCGCATCGTCGGCGGCCTCAGCCACCAGCTCCCGATCCGCCTCGACGCGGAAGACCGACAGGAAGAAGTGGCTGCTGAGGCTGCCATCGGCGGCATGGGTCTTCAGGTCATAGGTCGAAAACAGCTGCGGATTGCGCACCGAAATGCCCGTTTCCTCACGGAATTCGCGCAACGCCGTTTGCTCCGGCGTCTCGCCCGGTTCGGCGCGGCCGCCCGGAAACGCATACATATCGGCAGAAGGCGGATTGCGCCGCAACACCAGAAGGAATCGTCCGTCGCGTTCGAGAATGGCGGAGGAGGCGGCTTTGGCGGTGGAGATCATGAGATGGCTCTTGCTGTGATGACCCATCCTACCCGATGAATACTGCCGAAGAAATGCGAAGGCGCGAGAGGTGCTTCCGTGACCTACATCATTTATGCCGTTGCCGCCGTCTTCGAGATTGCCGGCTGCTTCGCCTTCTGGGCGTGGCTGAGACTTGGAAAGCCAATCTCGTGGCTGGCCCCGGGAATGGTCTCGCTGGCGCTTTTTGCCTGGCTTCTGACTCTGGTGCCGAGCGAGGCCGCCGGCCGCACTTTCGCGGCCTATGGCGGCATCTATATCGCCGCCTCACTGCTCTGGCTCTGGCTGGTCGAAAGCCGCGTGCCTGATCGCTACGATATCGGCGGGGCGCTGGTCTGCCTTGCCGGAACGAGCATTATCCTCTTTGGGCCGAGAGGCTGACGCCTTGACCGGACTCAAGCCGGGTGCAAAGACAAGCCGATGTGTGGACGTTTCGCCCTGACAAGCTCCAGCGCCAACCTGCGCGAATTTTTCTCCGGTGTCGATCTCGATGAGTTTCCGGCGCGCTATAACATCGCGCCGACGCAGCCGATCCTCGTCATCATAGCAGGCGAGGGCCGGCAGCAGGGCAGCAACCTGGCCGACCGCCGCGCCGTGCTCGTGCGGTGGGGTCTCACCCCGGCCTGGGTCAAGGATCCGAGGGACTTCCCGCTGTTGATCAACGCCCGCTCCGAGACCGCGATCGGCAAGGCCTCCTTCCGGGCGGCCATGCGTCATCGCCGCATACTTATCCCGGCCACCGGCTTTTATGAATGGCATCGCCCGTCCAAGGAAAGCGGAGAGCGGCCGCAGGCCTATTGGATCAGGCCGCGTAAGGGCGGGGTCGTCGCTTTTGCCGGGCTGATGGAGACATGGTCCTCGGCGGATGGTTCCGAGGTCGATACCGGCGCGATCCTGACGACACCGGCCAATTCGGGCATGTCGGCGATCCACGATCGCATGCCCGTCATTATCAAGCCGGAAGATTTTTCGCGCTGGCTGGATTGCAAGACCCAGGAACCGCGCGAGGTGGTCGACCTGATGCGGCCGGTTCAGGACGATTTTTTCGAGGCCGTCCCGGTCTCCGACAAAGTCAACAAGGTCGCCAATATGGGGCCCGACCTGCAGCAGCCGGTCGTCGTCGAAAAGCCGCTGAAGGCCCCCGAGAAGCAGAGGCCTGACGACGGTCAGCTTAGTTTCTTCTGAATACTATCTGCCGCTTTTCGTTAGTCGCACGGGCGCTCAAGCGGATTTCTTGACGCTGGTCGGCTTGTGTTTCGCCATCAGCGATGCCGCCGCAACAGCCTTGAGGCCGACAGGGCGATAGTTGGCGGCGAGATCGGGCTTGGCCGTCTGCTGTTCGCCGCTACTGCTCTTCTTCGAAGTCACGATACTCTCCTTACGTGTTTCTTCCCGGGGTATTTTGTATTTTGAAGTTTGGTCACCAATAGCGACAAAACGGGGACGCAGCTTATCAGGATTTGTAAACGCGCACCATAATTCGCGAGGCTTAACTGAAGTCTACGTTGGTTAATACTTACTGAAGAGAGCGGTTCCAATAAAACTGCGCAGCCGTTTTTCTGGGGAAAAAGCGCGCAACAGTTTTCCCGGGAATGCGAAGAGACGCATTCCCATCACTCCGAAAAAATCAGGAAACGCGTCCGCCTCAGATGTGACGGCCGATGTCGTCGTCGCCGACGCCGGGTTCCTCGATCGTCAGCGTCCCATATTTCCGGCGCCATTTCCGCGCGCCGAAGGGAAGCGATATGAGATAGGCGGCAACGGTGAAGACCATCACCTCCCAGGTGTAGCTCATCAGCAGAGCCACATAGAGCACGACGCCGAGCATCATCGGCAGCACGAGATCGCGCCGCAGCCGGTTGCCTTCCGATTTGCCCGACCAGACCGGCAGCCGGCTGATCAGCAGGAAGGCGATGACGACGGTATAAATCGACGAAACATAGGCGAAGGTGCGGTCCGTCGCCAGGCCGAGGAAGCCGAGATAGACCGGCAGCAGCACCAGCATGGCACCAGCGGGCGCCGGTACGCCGACGAAATATTCCGATTGCCAGCTCGCCTTGTTCTCGCGTTCGGCCATGACGTTGAAGCGGGCAAGCCGAAGCCCGGCGGCAATCGCGTAGATCAAAGCCGCGATCCACCCGAGCGAGCGCGCCTGATCGAGCGCGAAGACATAGACGACGAGGGCAGGTGCGACGCCGAAATTGACGATATCGGCAAGCGAATCCATCTGAGCGCCGAACTTCGAGGTTGCCTTCATCAGCCGGGCCACGCGCCCGTCAATGCCGTCGAGGAAGGCAGCGACCAGCACCATGGAGACGGCGAGCTCGTAACGGTTCTCGAAAGCCAGCCGGATGCCGGTCAGCCCGGCGCAGATTGCCAGAATGGTGATGAGGTTCGGAAAGACGAGACGGAGCGGGATTTCGCGCAGACGCGGGCCGCGGGCGGAATCATCCGGACCGTTGGGCTCGAAAGGCGGAAAGGGCGTTTCCATATCGCGTTCCAATCTGAACCTGGAGCATGTCGCGCAAAAGTGTGCAGCGGTTTTGCGACAACGACATGCGTAAAAACAAAGGGCTAAAGCGCGAGGAGCGAATCTGAAAGATCGCGACGCGCCTTAACTGCGGCGGCTGATGATGGGACCCTTGGCGGAGGCGAATTCGGCAATCACAGTTTCCCCGGCAATCGCCACCTGGCCGAGCGAGACGCGCGGCGCGGCACCGGCGGGCAGGAACACGTCGAGCCGAGAGCCGAAACGGATCAGCCCGAAGCGCTCGCCGGCATCCACCGGTTCGTTGGGATTTGCCCAGCAGAGGATGCGCCGCGCCACGAGGCCGGCGATCTGTACGACGCCGATCTGGCCGTGGCGGGTTTCGATCACCAGCCCGTTGCGCTCGTTGTCCTCGCTCGCCTTGTCGAGTTCGGCATTGACGAAGCTGCCGGAGCGGTAATTGATGCTGACGATACGCCCGCGCATCGGCGCCCGGTTCACATGGCAATTGAAGACGTTCATGAACACCGAGATGCGCAGCATCGGCTCGGAGCCGAGGTCGAGCTCGGCCGGCGGGGTCACCATCTGGATCGCCGAGACCTTGCCGTCGGCGGGAGAGATCACCAGATCGTCGTCCTGCGGGGTCACGCGTTCGGGATCACGGAAGAAATAGGCGCACCACAGCGTGAAGATCATGCCGATCCAGAAGAGCGGCTTGAAGATCCAGCCCAGGATCAGCGACGCGACAAAGAAGGCGGCAACGAAGGGATAACCCTCCTTATGCACGGGGACGATCGTGTTGCGAACCGTGTTGAACAGGCTCATGCTGCCGGTCTCCTTGCGTTGTCGTTTTTTGCTGGTTAGCGAAAAACCGTCTCCGGGGCAATGCTGTGGCCCCGGACGTGGTTCCGAGGCCGGAGTTCTGAACAACAAAAGCTTGGGCCTTGTCGCTCCCGGCTCAGCTTGCCGGGGCAAGCCGCGTGATCACCCCCAGGTCGTCGCTTTCGCGCACCTGCTTCAGATGTTCCTCTGCCTGTGTCGCCTCGCGCTGCCGGTTCCACATCGAGGCGTAGAGACCGTTCCGCTCTAGCAGGGCGCCATGCGTTCCGCGCTCGGCGATCTCGCCGCTTTTGAGCACGATGATTTCATCGGCGCCGATCACCGTCGATAGTCGGTGGGCGATCACCAGCGTCGTGCGGTTCTTCGAAACCACGTCGAGCGCCGTCTGGATTTCTCGTTCCGTCGTCGTGTCGAGCGCCGACGTCGCCTCGTCGAGGATCAGGATCGGCGGTGCCTTGAGAATGGTGCGGGCGATCGCCACCCGCTGCTTCTCGCCGCCCGAAAGCTTCAGCCCGCGCTCCCCGACCTTGGTCTCGAACCCTTCGGGCAGCATTTCGATGAAATGGGCGATCTGCGCCACCTCGGCTGCCGCGAAGACCTCGCCGTCGCTCGCCGATGTGCGGCCGTAACGGATGTTGTAGGCGACCGTATCGTTGAAGAGCACGGTATCCTGCGGCACCATGCCTATCACCGAGCGCAGGCTCTTCTGCGTGACTTTGCGGATATCTTGCCCGTCAACGGTAATCGCGCCGCTCTGGATATCGTAGAAACGATAGAGCAGCCGCGACAGCGTCGACTTGCCGGCTCCCGAAGGACCGACGACGGCAACCGTCTTGCCGGCCGGCACCTCGAAGGAAATGCCCTTCAGGATCGGACGGGCGGGGTCGTAGGAAAAGTGCACGTCCCTGAAGGCGATCGCGCCCTGGCCGATCCGAAGATCGACCGCATCGGGCGCGTCCTTGACCTCGGCCTGGACCTCCAGGAGGTCGAACATCTGCTCGATATCGGTCAAGCCTTGACGGATTTCGCGGTAGACGAAGCCGATGAAGTTGAGCGGCGCGGAAAGCTGCAGCAGCATCGAATTGACGAAAACGAAATCGCCGACCGTCTGCTCGCCTCGCTGCACGGCGAGTGCCGAAAGCACCAGCATGATCGTCGTGCCGATGCCGAAGATCACGCCCTGGCCGAAGTTCAGCCATCCGAGCGAGGTCCAGACATCGGTTGCCGCCTTCTCGTAGCGTTCCATCGATTTGTCGAAGCGTTTTGCCTCCATCTCTTCGTTGCCGAAATATTTGACGGTCTCGAAATTGAGGAGGGAGTCGATCGCCTTGGTGTTGGCGTCGGTATCGCTGTCGTTCATCGACCGTCGAATGGCGATGCGCCAGTCGGATGCGCGGATCGTGAACCAGATATAGGCCCAGACGGTAAAGGCGGTGACGGCGAGATAGGAGAAGCCGTAACCCCACCAGAAGATCGCCGCCGTCAACAGGAATTCGATGACGGTCGGGACCGAATTGAGGATCGTGAAACGCACGATCGTCTCGATGCCCTTGGTGCCGCGCTCGATGATGCGCGACAAGCCGCCGGTCTTGCGCTCCAGATGGAAGCGCAGCGACAGCTCGTGCATATGCACGAACGTCCTGTAGGCGAGTTGGCGCACCGCATGCTGGCCGACGCTGGCAAACAGCGCGTCGCGCAGCTGATTGAGACCGAGCTGGATCAGGCGGGTGATGTTATAGGCGATTACCAGGGCGATGGCGCCGGCCAGCAGCGGCGGTACCGAGCCGGCGAGATCCATCCTGCCGTTCAGCGCATCGGTCGACCACTTGAAGAAATAGGGAACGAGCAGCAGGACGAACTTGGAAATCAGCAGGAAGACCGACGCCCAGACGACGCGCATCTTGAGGTCGGGTCGGCCGGCCGGCCACATATAGGGCCAGAGGTTGAGAAGCGTCTGCAGCAGGTTGGATTCCGAGACTGTCTTGCCGTTTGCCATGCTTGTCTCCAGCCCGGATGGGCTTGCGGCGATTGCCGCGCTTCGATGCCGGCAAGAGCGCGGAACCGGAATATGCCCGAAGCGCTTCCCCGCCACCGCCAGATAGGATGCCGGGCGGATGAATACAACAAGTGCGGGGTTCAGGAAAAGAGAGGCCGGGCGGTTATCCCGCCCGGCCTCGTTACGGTGTTTGGCGCTTAAAGCATGTCGCGCAAAAGTGTGCAGCGGGTGGTTTGCGGCAACGACATGCGAAAACAAAGAGCTAAAGCGCGGGGGAGCGAATCTGAAAGATCGCGACGCGCTTTAGAGGTGTCGGTTGGACAGGCGTTTGCGGTGCAGTTCCTCGGCGTTCGGCAGTACATCCTTCGGCAGACCGAAGATCTGGCCGGGGCGGATGCGATCCGGATCGACGATCTTGTCCTCGTTGGCGATGTAGATCGTCGTGTAACGAACGCCGAGCCCATAGGTGCGGCGCGAAATCTGCCACAGTGTGTCGCCGCGGCGGATGATCACCGCCGCGTTGTTTGCCGTCAGCGGCGCCTGTTCGATCGTCTTCGGCTGGTTGCCTGCCGCGTCGGTTGCACCAGGCGCCGCCGGTGCCGCCGGTGCCGCCGGTGCGGGGGACGCGGAGAGGCCGGCGATGATCGCCCCCAGGCCGTCGAGGCCTGCGCCGACGGATTTTGCATCCTTCGGCAGGCCCTGCAACATCTTCAAGGCGCTTGTCGCGGTCTGCGAGGCGGCGCCGGACGATTGCTTGAACGTGTCGGGCGCATCGGATCCCGGCCGGAAATCTGCGACCGAGCGCAATGCGAATTCGGTTGCCGAGCGCGCCGCCGCAAGCTGTTCGGCGCCGGGCAGCTTGCCATCGGCAAACAGCCCCTTCAGCAGGCCGAAGGCCTTGCCGACTTCGGCCTTGCGCTTGCCGAGTTCGCCTTCGTCGAGCGGCACCATCGAGGAGGCGCCATTTGCGTCGGCTGGGACGGATTGCGCCGCGACCCTGACCTGGTCGCCGGCCGGGCGATTGAAATTCACCGCTGCACGCACGATCACCTTGCCGGCGGGATCGACGACATCGACGCGGATCTTGTGGTCGCCGACCGAGAGCGCCACCACGCCGTCGATAACGAAATGGCCATCGGAGCCGGCTGTGTCCTGGCCGACAAGGCTGTCGTCGGCGTAACCGAGGACCTTGGCGTTGGCGCGCGCCGTGCCCGCAATGAAAATCTTGTTGCCCTCGATTTCGACGGCGTTGACCATCACATCGGGCGCATTCGACTTGTCGGGTGCGGCGGTGCCGGGAACGGCGGGGGCCGTCGCTGGGCCGCCGGAGGCGGCGTCGGTTAGGTTGGGCGTCTGCAGCGCCAGCTCGCCGGTTGGCGCAACGGTCGCAGCAGGCGCAGCCGAACCTGCGCCCGTTGCCGGCTTGTCTGTTGGCGGCGCCATCGGGTTGGAGGCATCGGCGACTTCGGTGCCGGCCTTCGGCGCGGTGATGATGCGGCTCGCCGCGCCGGGTTTGGAGACCATGGCGAGCAGATTGGCGCCGTTGCCGTCCTTCGGTACGGAGATGGTCGCAACCTCTTCGGAAAGCGTGCTCTTGCCGTCCTTGCCGGTAAACTTCAGCACCAGCTGGTGGTCGCCCGCCGCAAGCGGATCGTCGAGAACGGCGGCGAAATCGCCGCTGGCATCGACATTGGCTGTCGTCACGACCTTTTCGCCGTCAAGCACTTCGAGCTTGCCGTTCGGTTCGGCGGAGCCGGCGATCACCGTCGAGCCATCGGGCTCGACGCGCAGGACGTCGAATGCGGGAAGCTTCGGGCCGGCATTCGCCGCAGCCGTGCTCGCCGCAGGCTCAGGCGCACCGGTCAGCGCAGCCTCGGCCTTGGCGATCGCGGCAAGCGCATCGGTAATGTTCTCCGGTAGCGACTGGACAATGGCGAGCGCCTTCGTGCCGCCGTCCTTCGCCTTGACGGCAAGTGCCTGGGTCGCCGGATCGAGGCCCTCGGGGATTGCGAAACCGGCAAGCGCGCTCAGCGCATCGACGGCCTTCGTCTTGGCAGCGGTGAAGACGTCGTCGGCGGGGCCTTTGCCGTCGGCAAACAGTGCCTTGAGTTCGGTAAGCGACACGCTCGCATTGGCCGATAGGCGACCCACCTTATCGGCGACGCCGGCCGCGTCGGCCACGGCCGAGCGCGATGTTTTTGCCGACTCGTTAACCGTGTCCTTGAGCTCCGTGCTCGCCTGGTTGATGGCGTCGCCGACCTTGGCTGCATCGCCGCCAATGCGCGGCATGACGAAAAATACCATCAGTAGGATTGCGATTACGAGCACTGCAAGGGCCAGCAAGCCGGCACGGTTCTTCATCATTATGTCTCCCCAGGCGGCAATTTGCCGTAGTAACCGAAATTGCTAGCGATTCCCGTTGCTTTGCACAAGCATTCAAAGCAATTCGGCAAGCTAGGTAGGCTGCTTTCCAGTCAATTTTCTTGACTGCATTGAAATGGAATAGTTGTTTGCCTCTATGACCGAACAATCTGTATCGATTCGATCCATCTGCGTTTACTGCGGCTCAAGGCCGGGACGCGATCCTTCCCACATGGCGGCCGGGCGTGCTCTCGGACGAGAGATCGCCGAATACGGCCTGCGCCTCGTCTATGGCGGGGGTACCAAAGGCATCATGGGCGCGGTTGCCAGCGGCGCGCTTTCAGGCGGCGGCCAGGTCACGGGCATCATCCCCGAATTCCTGATCGATATGGAAGCGACTCGCCACTCGCTCGGTCAACTTAACGAACTTATTGTAACCCCTGACATGCATGCGCGCAAACATACGATGTTCGAGCGTTCCGATGCTTTCGTCGCGCTGCCCGGCGGCATCGGTACACTGGAGGAGATCGTCGAGATCATGACCTGGGCGCAGCTCGGCCGCCATGAAAAGCCGATGGTCTTTGCCAACGTCGACGGTTTCTGGGATCCGATGATGGAGCTGATGCGCCACATGACAGAAGAGGGCTTCCTGCACACCGCTCACCGGGTGCAGCCGCTTGTCGTCGATGAGATCTCCGGCATCATTCCGGCAATCATGGCTCAGGCAGCCCAGCTCGCCGCTGATCGTAACGGCGAGGATGAAGTGATCTCGAAAATGTAGGCGAGGGGCCGGCGTCTCCGGCGCCCGCCGTTCAGCGCCCGCGACTTCCCTTCAGCATCGACCAGCTATAGAGGAACAGCCCCGCCCAGATCAGTGGAAAGGCGATCATGCGCGCCGTGCCGAGCGGCTCGTGAAAAATGAAGACGGCGATCAGGAAGATCATCGTCGGCGCGATATACTGCATGATGCCGATCGTCGACAGCTTCAGCAGCTTGGCGCCATTGGCATAGATCATCAGCGGCACGGCGGTGATGACGCCGCAGCCGAGCAGCAGCGTCGTGTCGGCAAGGCCGGTGCGGTAGAGATGGCCCTGGCCGCTGCCGAATTCGAGATAAAGGATATAGAGCAGGGCAGGGCCGCTGAGGATCAGCACTTCGAGGAAAAAGCCCTGGTTCGGCCCGAGCGGCAGCGTCTTGCGCAGCAAGGCATAGAAACCCCAGCTGATTGCCAGCGTCAGCGCCACCCACGGAATGCCGCCGCTGTCGAATGCGAGAATGGCGACGGCAAGTGCTGCCAGCGCGATCGCCGCGATCTGCAGCGGCTGCAGCTTTTCCTTCAGCAGCACCGCGCCGAGGAAGATGCTGAACAGCGGATTGATGAAATAGCCGAGTGCTGCGTCGAGCGAATGGCCGGCGCCGATCGCCCAGACATAGGTGCCCCAGTTGACGGTGATCAGCGACGCCGTCAGCGCCGCCATCGCCAGCATACGCGGCGAGCGCAGCGCCGTGGCGATGTCCGCCGTGCGCCCGAGCACGATCAGCACGATGCCGGCCAGCGGCAGCGACCAGACGATGCGGTGGGCGATCACCTCGGCCGGCGAGATATGCGCCACCGCCTTCATGTAGATCGGCAGGAAGCCCCAGAGCAGATAGGCCGTCAGCGCGAAGGCAAAACCGCGCGGACTGTCTTCGTTCTTGGCCAGGGGAACGGATGCATCGGTCGACATCGGGGTGTTTCCATCTTTGTTCTGCTTCTGATCCGGCCTAGCTTAAGCGCCGTGAATAGGCCAATTCATTTCGTTGAATAAAGGCTAAGAGGATTTGAAGCGGATGGGAGAAGAATGGACGGATGATAGCGGCAAAGGCTGATATCGGCCTCCAAAAATCCGAATCCTGTTCCAGACTACCGCGAGCGGGCGACAGGTGGACCAATCGAGGGAACCCCGCTGATGATCTGCGCATCCAGTTGACAGGCCCGGCAGGTTCTTTCATCTGGAACGCCAAGCGCCAGACCAGGAGCCTCTCACATGACCCTTACCGTACGCCCGGCAACGCCTTCAGACGCGGCAACGATCCTGCGATTTGTCCGCGAATTGGCCGATTATGAAAAGGCGATCCACGAGGTCGAGGCGACCGAGGAGAGCACGCGCGCGGCGATCTTCGGGGACGGTTCGGTCACGCATGCGCTGATCTGCGAACGCGAGGGTCAAGCCATCGGCATGGCGGTTTATTTCTTCAGCTATTCGACCTGGCAAGCGAAGAACGGTCTTTATCTGGAGGATCTCTACGTAACGCCGGACGCGCGCGGTTCGGGCGCCGGCAAGGCGCTGCTGCGGCGCCTGGCGCAGATCGCGCTGGAGAAGGGTTGCGGCCGCTTCGAATGGAGCGTGCTCGACTGGAACGAACCCTCGATCCGTGTCTACGAGGCGATTGGCGCGGAGCCGCAGAAGGAATGGATCCGCTATAGGATGGCGGGCGAGACGCTGGCGGCGTTTGCCCGCGGTTAGCCGAACCGGCAAACAGATTATTCCGCTGCGATCTTGCCGGCAAGCTGCCGGTTCTTCATCAGCTTGTAGATGACGGAATCCATCAGCGCCTGGAACGAAGCGTCGATGA
The DNA here is from genome assembly GCF_036571585.1 of Rhizobium sp. 268. Lineage (NCBI taxonomy): Bacteria > Pseudomonadati > Pseudomonadota > Alphaproteobacteria > Hyphomicrobiales > Rhizobiaceae > Rhizobium > Rhizobium sp. 268. The sequence continues at coordinate 108,053 of NZ_JAPPSO010000008.1, forward strand.
TGTTCTCGGAAACGCCGACCGTCCACCAGCGCACGCCATCGCTGTCGGTGGATTCGATCAGCACGCGGGTGATTGCCGCCGTGCCGCCATTGAGGATACGCACCTTGAAATCGGCGAGCACCAGATCGTCGATCTCGTGCTGGTATTTGCCGAAATCCTTGCGCAGCGCCAGGTCGAGCGCGTTGACCGGCCCTTCGGCATCGGCAACCGACATCAGCGTCTGGCCGTCGATGGTGATCTTGACCACCGCTTCCGAGACGATCTTCACGCGGCCGAGACTGTCGAAGCGGCGCTCGATCATCACCCGGAAGCCTTCGATGGTGAAGAATTCCGGTATCGTGCCGAGCGTGCGGTGCGCCAACAGTTCGAAGCTCGCATCGGCACCCTCATAGGCATAGCCGATCGATTCACGGTCCTTGACGATCGAGATCAGCAGATCGAGCTTCGGATCGTCCTTGGCGACCACGATACCGCGCCGCTTCAGCGCATTGATGAAGTTCGCTTTGCCGCCCTGGTCCGACACCATGACCTTGCGGAAATTGCCGACGCTCTCCGGCGGCACATGTTCGTAGGTCCTCGGGTCCTTGATCAGCGCCGACGCATGGATGCCGGCCTTGGTGGCGAAGGCGGAGGCGCCGACATAGGGCATCTGATGATCGGGCGAGCGGTTGAGCAACTCGTCGAAAGCGTGCGAGAGCCGGGTGAGATTGAGCAGCCGCTCCTCATCGATCGCCGTTTCGAAACGTGTATTATAAGCGCTCTTCAGCGCCAAGGTCGGGATAAGCGTCACCAGATTAGCGTTGCCGCAGCGCTCGCCGATGCCGTTCACCGTGCCCTGGATCTGCCGGACGCCGGCTTCGACGGCAGCCAGCGAATTGGCGACCGCTTGGCCGGTATCGTTATGGGCATGGATGCCGAGACAGCGGCCGGGAACGCCTGAAGTGATTACCGCCTCGACAATGGTGCGTACCTCTGGCGGCTGCGTGCCGCCATTGGTGTCGCAAAGCACGACCCAGCGGGCGCCACTCTCATAGGCGGTCTTGGCACAGGCGAGCGCATAGGCCGGATTGGCCTTGAAACCGTCGAAGAAATGCTCGCAATCGACGATCGCTTCCTTGCCGGCGCCGACCGCCGCCTTGACGCTTTCGGCGATGCTTTCGAGGTTTTCCTCATTGGTGCAGCCGAGCGCCACCGCGACATGATAATCCCAGCTCTTGGCGACGAAACAGATGGCGTCGGATTTCGCCTGCAGCAGCCCGGCAATGCCGGGATCGTTGGAAACCGAAACGCCCGCCCGCTTCGTCATGCCGAAGGCGACGAAGCTGGCCTGGCTGGTGCGCTTCTCGCTGAAAAAGGCGGTATCGGTCGGATTGGCGCCGGGATAGCCGCCCTCGACGTAATCGATGCCGAATTCGTCCAGCATCGCGGCGATCGCAATCTTGTCCTCGACCGAGAAATCGATCCCGGGCGTCTGCTGCCCGTCCCGCAGCGTCGTGTCGAAGAGATAGATGCGTTCTTTCATGTCGTTTCCTCCCGGCAAGCGGGTGTTGTTGGAATGCGGATGCAGCCCCTCATCCGGCTGCCGCCACCTTCTCCCCGTTCTGACGGGGGGAAGGGAGATGCCGCGCCGTATCGCAGAGCTCGTTCCCTCTCCCCGCGCGCGGGGAGAGGGCTAGGGTGAGAGGCTACCTCAAACAATCAGTTTGTCTTCCCGGCAAACTTGTCTGTCGCCCTGATCAGTCGGTCGAGAATTCCCGGCTCCGAATACGCATGCCCCGCACCCTCGATCAGGTGGAATTCCGCCTTCGGCCAGGCCTTGTGCAGCAGCCAGGCATATTTTGCCGGGCAGGGCATGTCGTAGCGGCCGTGCACGATGACGCCGGGAATATCCTTCAGCCGGCCGGCGTCTCGGATCAGCTGTCCTTCGTCCATCCAGCCGGCATTGACGAAGAAATGGTTCTCGATGCGGGCGAATGCATAGGCGAATTCCGGTTCCTCGAACTTGCCGCTCGTCGAAGGCTCGGGCAGCAGCGTGATCGTTTCGCCTTCCCAGATGCTCCAGGCCTGCGCGGCTGCGAGGCGCACGCTTCTGTCCTCATGCGTCAGGCGGCGATGATAGGCATGCATCATCTCATGCCGCTCATCGGGCGGAATGGGCGCGATGAAGCGCGCCCACTTGTCCGGGAACATTTCCGAGACGCCGAACTGATAGTACCAGTCGAGCTCGGCCTTGGTCAGCGTATAGATGCCGCGCACGATGATCTCGGAGACGCGCTCCGGATGCGCCTCGGCATAGGCGAGCGCCAGCGTCGAACCCCAGGAGCCGCCGAACACCTGCCAGCTGTCGACGCCGGCCATTTCCCGCAGCCGCTCGATATCGGCGACGAGGTGCCAGGTCGTGTTGGCATTGAGCTCGGCATTCGGCGTCGACCTGCCGCAACCGCGCTGGTCGAACAGCACGACGTCGTAGAGGGCGGGATCGAAAAGCCGGCGATGGGTGGGCGAGAAGCCGCCGCCGGGGCCGCCATGCAGGAAGACGGCGGGCTTGGCGCCAGGCGTTCCCGAGCGCTCCCAATAGATCACATGGCCGTCACCGACATCGAGATGGCCTGAGGCATAGGCTTCGATTTCAGGATAGAGCGTGCGCAGTCTCTCGGTCATATTTTCACGCCTTTCGCGGGCCAGACTTCGGTATCGTGATCGGGATGCTGGAAGGAGATGATCGCCTCCTGCCGTGCGTAGAAATCCTGATCCTTCAGCACCGGCGCCTCGAAGATCTCCTCGACCCAGGGCAGGCGGGCGTCGTAATTGACCTGGATTTGCGGCGCCAGGTCGCTGCGATCGTCGAAGGTGCCGATCGCAAGCTCCAGCCCGCCCGGATGACGATAGGTCATCGGCGTGCCGCAATTGCTGCAGAAGCCGCGCTCGATATTGACCGAGGATTGAAAGTAGCTCGGCGCGCCGCGCGTCCATTCCATCGCTTCCTCAGGCGCGGTGACCAGCGCGGAGAAGAAGCCGCCGAACTGCTTCTGGCACATGCGGCAATGGCAGATCGAGGGGCGCCCCAACTTGCCCGAGATGCGGAAGCGCACGGCGCCGCACTGGCAGCCGCCTGTTTTTATCGTGTCCGTCATGAGATTTCTCCGAGGGGCCAGCTTTTCGTATCGTGGTCGGGGTGCTGATGGTTGCTTGCCGCAATCGCATCCTCGCGGTCGGGCGTTTCGGGCTCTGGTTCGAGCGGCAGGCCGTCGAGTGCGTGAAACCAGGACATCTTGCGGCCGGTGTTCGATTGCATCACCGGCTTGACCACGTCGGGATCGTCCAACGAGCCGAGGGTGATGTTGATGAAATCCGTCCCCGGAATATCGTAGAACAGCGGCGTGCCGCAATCGCCGCAGAAACCGCGCCGCACGAGGTCAGAGGAGTGGAACCATTTCGCCGCGCCGCGCGTCAGGGTGAAATTGCTGTGCTTCACGCCGCCAAGCGGCATGAAATAATTGCCGGCCGCTTTCTGGCACATGCGGCAATGGCAAAGATGGGGAGAACCGACTTCGCCTTCGGCGCGGTAACGCACCGCTCCGCACTGGCACCCGCCGTTTTTGTCCGCGTCCGCTGTCATCTGGGCTCCTTGGGTGGCCATGTCTGGGTCTCATGATCGGGATGCTGGTAGGAGACGAGTTCGAGCACGAAGGGGGCGGCTTGTGCATCCTCTTCCGTCCGGTGCCCCGGCAACTCGTGCAGATGATCGACGAAGCCGATCTTGCCCTCGATGCCGTATTGCACGACCGGCGGAAGCGCCGAAGGATCGTCGAAGGCGCCTGCGGCAATTGCAACCCCGTCAGGCGCCTCGTAGGAGAGCGGCGTGCCGCAATCGCCGCAGAAGCCGCGCTCGACGAAATTGGAAGAGCGGAACTTTTTTCGCTCGCCGCGTGTCCACGCGAAATCGGCGCCGCGCACCGAGACCAGCGGCGCATAGTAGGCGCCGAACGCCTTCTGGCACATGCGGCAATGACAGATCGACGAATCTTTGAGTTCGCCGCTGACGCGAAAGCGCACCGCGCCACACTGGCAGCCGCCGGTATAGGTGGTCATGGACAATCCCTCCGCAACAATGTGGATGAGAAAAAGAGAACCCCTCCCAACCCTCCCCACAAGGGGGAGGGCTCTCCCGTGATGCCGCCTTCATTCCCGCCTCGAAGGCTTGCGTTTGCGGTGAGGTCGCTTCGGAGCAGTACAGCGCCGTAGCCCCTCCCCATTGTGGGGAGGGGTTGGGGAGGGGCCTTATCCGAAGACACGGGTCTCACCGCTTGACCTCCCACGTCGTCACCCGCTCGCCGGTCGCCGCATCCTTGCCGTCTTTCAGCTGGATGCCCTTTGCCGTCAGTTCGTCGCGGATCTTGTCGGCTTCGGCGAAGTTTTTCGCCTTCAGCATTTCAAGCCGCATGGCGACCAACGCATCGACCGCCGCTGCGACGGCCTGGTCGATTTCGGCTTTCTTCGGCAGCAGGCCGAGGAACGCAGCCGTCGCGGCAAAACGGGCGGCCGCGGCGGGATCGTTATGGGCGGCCTGCGCCAGCGCATGTAAGGCCTGCACCGCCGCGACCGTGTTGAGGTCGTCGGCGAGCGCGGTCAGCACGGTTTCATCCGGCGCGGCATCGCCGGCTTCCGTCGCCGGCCATTTGGCGAGCAGACGTTCAGCCTCTTCCAGCCGCTTGATCGAGAAATCGATCGGCTCGCGGTAATGGGTCATCAGCATCGCAAGGCGCAGCACCTCGCCCGGCCATTTGCGGCCGCCGAAAATCTGCGTATGCAGCAGATCGTGAATGGTGACGAAATTGCCTTCGGATTTCGACATTTTGCGGCCTTCGACCTGCACGAAGCCGTTGTGCATCCAGACATTCGCCATCACCTTGGTGCCATGGGCGCAACGTGACTGGGCGATCTCGTTTTCATGGTGCGGGAAGATCAGGTCCAGCCCGCCGCCGTGAATGTCGAAGATATCGCCGAGATAACGCCGGCTCATCGCCGAGCATTCGATATGCCAGCCCGGTCGGCCACGGCCCCATGGGCTCTCCCAGCCGGGTTCGTTGTGGCTCGACAGCTTCCAGAGCACGAAATCGCCCGGGTTCTTTTTATGCGCATCGACGGCGACGCGGGCGCCTGCCTGCTGTTCGTCGAGCGGGCGCTTCGAAAGCTGGCCGTAATCCGCCATGGACTTAGTGTCGAACAGCACTTCGCCCGCTGCCACATAGGCATGGCCGTTGCCGATCAGCTTCTCGATGATCTCGGTCATCTCAACGATATTGTCGGTGGCGCGCGGCTCGACGCTCGGCTCCAGGCAGCCGAGTTCGGCGACATCGGCGTGAAACTGCGTCTCGGTCCTTTCGGTGACCGCCCGGATCGCTTGGTTGAGCGGCAGGCCCGGATGATCCCTCAGCGCCCGCGCATTGATCTTGTCGTCGACATCCGTGATGTTGCGGGCATAGGTGACGTGATCCTCGCCATAGACATGGCGCAGCAGCCGGAACAGCACGTCGAAGACGATGACCGGGCGGGCGTTGCCGATATGAGCGAAATCATAGACGGTCGGGCCGCAGACATACATGCGGACATTGTCCGGATCGATCGGCGCAAAGACCGATTCTTCCCGTGTCAGCGTGTTGTACAGCTTCAGTTCCGGCATGCCGCCCATTCCACTCTCCCATAAGCACAACTAGAAAAATATCGCGACCGGCGGGCCGGGGCGTTTCGCATCTGACTATTTGGGAGACGAAAACGGCCGGGCCAGCGCGTGCGCTAGCGAATAATCTTCCGGCAGATAATGCAGATAACCGTTTTCATGGCGGGATTTATGGCGCGGGAATGACCTTTGGTCAAGAGGGGCAAGCGATGATCCGCGGCACGGCTCACCTGCCATTTTCGTGGCGCAAATCGCTTATAGGCAGTTGGGAGTTGCTCAATAGGAGAGGACTGCGTGAGAGGCTGGGGCCGGGGGATGATCGGAGCGATTGCAATTCTGGCAGTCGCATCGACCGCATATTTCGCATACGATTTCGGTATGCCTCGTTTCAATAATCCGTCTTTGTCAACCTATCCGATCCAGGGCATCGATGTCAGCCATCACCAGGGCGATATCGATTGGAAGACGGTGGCCGCGCAGCCGAACGTGCGCTTTGCGATTATGAAGGCGACCGAAGGCGGCGACCACAAGGATTCGAGGTTCGCCGACAATTGGCAGCGCGTCGGCGATGCCGGAATGGTCAGGGGCGCTTATCATTTCTTCACCTTCTGCCGCCCGGGCAAGGATCAGGCGCAGAATGTCCTGGCGACCGTGCCGCGGCAGCCGGGGACCCTGCCCATCACCGTCGATCTGGAGTTCGTCGGCAATTGCAACAAGGTCCCGACGGTCGAGGAAATGGCGACTGAGGTGAACGCCTTCTTCGCCGAGCTGAAGGGTGCCTTTCCAGAAAAGCCGATTTTCTATGTCACCCAGGAGTTCTACGATCAGTATCTAAAGGGCAATGAATCCCGCTTCCCCGATCATTACCTCTGGCTGCGGAGCGTGTTTCAGGAACCGGCGCAGCAAGGCTGCGGTCGTTGGTCGATCTGGCAATTTTCCGACAATGGCAGTGTCAACGGCATTCAGGGGGCGGTGGACCTCAATGCGCTCTGCCCGTCGGAGACAGGCTTCGCGCATCTGTTCCCGGCAGTTGCAGCCAAGTGAGCCTGGCTTATTCCGGCAGCCGGTAATCGGCGAGCTTATTGTCCCGCACAATGAACAGTTTGCCCGTCTCGGTCACGCCGGGGCCGAGCAGAGGCAGGATCGCCTTGGCGACCTCGGAAGGATGCGGCAGCGTCTGCGGATCTTCGCCGGGCACCGCCTGGGCGCGCATCGCCGTGCGGGTCGCGCCGGGATCGACGCTGGTGATGCGCAACGGCGTCGATTGGCTTTCGCCGGCCCAGGTCCGGGCCAGTGCCTCGACGGCGGCCTTGGAGGCGGAATAGGCGCTCCAGAAAGGCCGGCATTTATGGGCGGCACCCGATGACAGGATGACGGCGCGGCCGCCATCCGAGCGGGCGAGCAGCGGGTCGACCGATCGGATCAGCCGCCATGTCGCAGTGACGTTGATGGTCATCACCTTCTCGAACACCTTCGCCTCGATATGGCCGATCGGCGAGATGACGCCGAGTACGCCGGCATTGGCGACGAGGATATCGAGTTTGCCCCAGCGTTCGAAGATCGAGCCGCCGAGCGCGTCGATTGCGTTCATGTCCGCCAGGTCGAAGGGCACCAGTGTCGCCGTGCCGCCGATGGCCTTGATCGCGTCATCGAGATCCTCGAGCCCGCCGACCGTGCGGGCGCAGGCGATGACATGGGCGCCGGCTTTCGCAAGCTCAAGCGCCGTGAAATAGCCAATGCCGCGCGATGCACCGGTGACGAGTGCGATCTTGCCCTCAAGATTGATATTCATCTGCTCCGGTTCCGGATTTGCTTGCGAAGGCGAGGGGCGCAACAGCCCCTCGGAAGGGAGGTTAATGCAGCGGCGGCTCAGCCGTTGCTGGCAAGCATCGAAAGCTTGTTGCCCATCGACTCGCCGTTCTTGTCGAGCAGGCGGGTCGGATAGTCACCGGTGAAGTAATGGTCGGTGAACTGCGGGCGGGCCGGATTGCGGTCCTCGCCGCCGACGGCGCGGTAGAGCCCGTTGATCGACAGGAAGGCAAGCGAATCGGCGCCGATATATTTGGCCATGGCTTCGACATCGGCATATTGGTTGGCCAAGAGCTTTTCGGCATCGGGCGTGTCGATGCCGTAGAAGTCGGGGAAGAAGATCATCGGACTGGCGACGCGGAGATGGACTTCGCGCGCACCAGCCTCGCGGATCATCTGGACGATCTTCAGAGACGTCGTACCGCGCACGATGGAATCATCGACCAGCACCACGCGCTTGCCTTCGATCATCGCCCGGTTGGCGGAATGTTTCAGCTTCACGCCGAAGGCGCGGATCTGCTGGGTCGGCTCGATGAAGGTGCGGCCGACATAATGGTTGCGGATGATGCCGTATTCGAAGGGAATTCCGCTTTCCTGTGCGTAGCCGAGCGCCGCCGGCGTGCCGCCATCCGGCACCGGCACGACCACGTCGGCCTCGACAGGCGATTCCTTGGCGAGGTTCATGCCCATGTTCTTGCGCGTCGTATAGACGTTGCGGCCGCCGACGACCGAGTCCGGCCGGGCGAAATAGACATATTCGAACAGGCAGAGGCGCTCCGGCTGCGGCTTGCCGGGCTTGCGGGCATCGATGCTGATCGAGCCGTCGGGCTGAATTTCGCAGATGACGACCTCGCCGTTTTCGACATCGCGGATGAATTTGGCGCCGATGATGTCGAGCGCGCAGGTTTCCGAGCAGAAGATCGGCTTGCCGTCGAGTTCGCCCATCACAAGTGGGCGGATGCCTGTAGGGTCACGCGCTGCAATCAGCTTGGTGCGCGTCATCGCGAGCATCGAATAGCCGCCTTCCATCTGGCGGATGGCATCGATGAAGCGGTCGGATGTGGAGGCATGGCGGGAGCGGGCGATGAGGTGGAGGACCACTTCGGTATCGGACGTCGACTGACAGATGGCGCCGGTCGCGATGATCTGGCGACGCAGCGTCAGGCCGTTGGTGAAATTACCGTTATGGGCAACGGCAATGCCGCCTTCCTCAAGTTCGGCAAAGAGCGGCTGCACGTTGCGCATCGCCACTTCGCCGGTTGTCGAGTAGCGGGTATGACCGATCGATATGCTGCCGGGCAGGCGGGCGAGCGTCATCGGATTGGTATAGTGGTCGCCGACGAGCCCCATATGGCGCTCCTGGTAGAAGCGCTTGCCGTCGAAGGAGACGATGCCGGCCGCTTCCTGCCCGCGATGCTGCAGAGCATGCAGGCCGAGAGCCGTCAGTGCCGCGGCATCGGGGTGTCCCAAAATTCCGAAAACCCCGCATTCTTCATGCAGCGTATCTCCGTCGAGCGGATCGTCGGTGGGCAAGGAATGGGACTGGTTCATTTCTGCGGGCCTCTGCTCTCACAAGAATGGATCGGCATTTCCAGAAATAGCTGAAGCCCGACAGAGCTGGAATGCCCGGCCGGACCTCTCATTTCAACTCCCGCTCAAATGGCAATTGCCGGAAGGCGGGTCAAGCTCTTGAACACTGTGTCAATTCGCCGGCTGCTGTGCAGGCGCTGTCGGTGCGTCTTCCGCCGGCGCCTGGTCGCCCGTCGGCGGATTGGTGCCTTCAGCGCCGCCCTGTGCCGGCGGCTGAAGCTTATCACGGATGCTCGCCGGTATCATCTGGGCAAATTGCTCCGGCAGAACGGATTTCAGCTTCACGACCATCGAATCCAGGAAGGGCTTCGACTTCGCTTCGTTGACCCAGGCCGGGCGGTGGTCGGCATCGACCAGCCAGTTCCAGAAAGCGACGGCGACGACCAGCAGCAGCACGCCGCGCGCAGCCCCGAACAGGAAGCCGAGCGTGCGGTCGAGCGCGCCGACGCGGCTGTCGATGATGAAATCGGCGATCTTCATGGTGATGAAGGAAATGACGATGAGCGCGATCAGGAAGACGACCGCTGCCGAACCGACGATCGCGATGCGGTCGTCATCGGTGTATTTCTTCGCGTAGGGCAGCAGGTAGGGATAGAGGTAATAGGCGGCTGCTGCCGAGCCGCCCCAGCTTGCGATCGAGAGGATCTCGCGCGAAAAGCCGCGGACCATCGCCAGCACGGCGGAGAAGAGCACGACGCCGATGACAATACCGTCGAAAATCGTAATGGGCATGTAAATTCAACTCCAGGACTGCCGCTGGGCGGCCGTGTCGTGCCTTATCGTGTGCCTCCTATATCATCACCAATCTTGGCAATGAAAGGATCAAACCTCGTCTTCCACACGCAGCGCCCCCTTCGACCCGGCGATGCGCGCAACCAGATCCGGCAGGCTTTCGACCTCACTCCAGCGTCCGCCGGAACCCTTCGGCAGTTCGGCGGAGGCGGACGGAAGCAATGCTGCGGAAAAGCCCAGCTTCTCGGCTTCCTTGAGGCGCTGGGCGGTGTGCGCAACCGGCCGGATGGCGCCCGACAGGCTGACTTCGCCGAAATAGACGCAATCGGCGGGAAGGGCAATACCGGCAAGCGAGGAAACGAGCGCCGAGGCGACGGCGAGATCGGCCGCCGGTTCGGTGATGCGGTAGCCGCCGGCGATATTGAGATAGACGTCGTGCTGGCCGAGCCTGACGCCGCAATGGGCTTCCAGCACCGCCAGGATCATCGACAGCCGGGCCGAATCCCAGCCGACCACGGCGCGCCTGGGCGTGCCGAGCGAGGTTGGCGCCACCAGCGCCTGGACTTCGACCAGCACCGGGCGCGTGCCCTCCATGCCGGCAAAGACGGCAGCACCGGGCGATTTTTCGTTGCGCTCGCCGAGGAAGAGTTCCGAGGGGTTGGCGACCTCGCGTAAGCCCTTGTCCGACATTTCGAAGACGCCGATCTCGTCGGTCGGTCCGAAGCGGTTCTTGACCGTGCGAAGGATGCGGTAATGATGGCCGCGATCGCCCTCGAAATAGAGCACGGCATCGACCATGTGCTCGACGACGCGCGGTCCGGCGATCTGCCCGTCCTTGGTCACGTGCCCGACGAGCACCATGGCGGCCCCGGTCTGCTTGGCGAAACGGATCATCGCCTGCACGCCGGTGCGCACCTGCGTCACCGTTCCCGGGGCGGATTCGGCAAGTTCGCTCCACAGCGTCTGGATGGAATCGATGATGACGAGGTCCGGCCGCTTGCCCTCGGCAAGCGTCGCCAGAATATCCTCGACATTGGTTTCCGCCGCCAGCATCACATCGGTATCGGCCGCTGCAAGCCGCTGCGCCCGCAGCCGGACCTGGGCGACGGCCTCTTCGCCGGAGACGTAGATGATCTTGTGGCCGCGCCGCGCAAGGGCGGCGGCGGCCTGCATCAGCAGCGTTGATTTGCCGATACCGGGATCGCCGCCGATCAGCACCGCCGACCCGCGCACGAAGCCGCCGCCGAGCGCCCGGTCGAGCTCCGACATGGCGGTATGGATGCGCGGCGCCTCCTCGATCTCGCCCGACAGCGCCGTCAGCGTCACGGGCCGCCCCTTCTTCGGCGTCTTGCCGGGGCCTGAGCCGATCCCGCCCATCGGGTCTTCTTCGACGATGGTGTTCCACTCGCCGCAGTTCTCGCATTTGCCCGCCCAGCGGTTATGAACCGTGCCGCAGCTCTGGCAGATGAATTGTGTCCTGGCCTTCGCCATCGAATACTCTTTCAGTCCGGGGTCTCGAGCGAAGCAGATGCATGCTTCATCGAATCACTGTCGTGCCTGAGATAATGGCTATCGCGACGGATCAAAACTAATGATTTTCCCATCAGCACCTCCCGTGCCTATCCTTTGCTTCTGCTCATCCTGAACGGTGGAAGATGTTCGATTATTCGCTCGCGCACTGGTTTGCATTTCTCCCGGCCGCGGTTCTGCTCAATCTGTCGCCCGGGCCCGACATCGCCTTCATCCTCGGTCACACGATGAGAGGCGGAAAACGCGCCGGTTTTTCCGCACTGTTCGGCGTCTGGTCCGGCGCCTGCCTGCATGTTCTGATGGCAGCGCTCGGCCTTTCCGCCGTGCTCGCCGCTTCTTCGGTCGCCTTCTCCGCGGTCAAATGGATCGGCGCCGCCTATCTCGTCTGGCTGGGAATCCAGGCTTTGCGCGCCGGCGGCGGCAATGGCTTGATAAAGGCTGCCGGTGAAAAGTTGCCGGCGGCGAAGATCTACCGGCAGGGAATTCTGGTGTCGCTGCTCAATCCGAAGGTGGCGATTTTCTTCCTGGCCTTCCTGCCGCAATTCGTCGTCGAAGGGGCAGGGCCGGCATGGACCCAGCTCATGCTGCATGGCGGGCTCATCATCGTCGTCGCCGCCTTCATCGAACCGCCGTTCGTCCTTCTCGGAGGGCGGCTTGCCGATGCGCTCAGGCATAATCAAAGAATCGGGCTATGGCTCGATCGCGGCCTCGGCGCGCTTTTCCTGGCGCTCGGTGTCCGGCTGGCGCTCAGCAGCCGCTGACGGGGAAGCTATTCCTCGTCGACGACATAGCGCCGTTCGTGGCGCAGCCCCATGCTGGTCAGGATCTCGTAGCCGATCGTGCCCGCCGCCCGCGCCACCTCGTCCAGGGGCATATTCTTTCCGAACAGCTCGACATAATCGCCGGCGCGCACGGCGTTATCGGGCAGGTCGGTGATATCGAAGATCGTCAGGTCCATGGTGATCCGGCCGGCGACCGGCACCTTGTGTCCGGCGATGAAGCCTAGCCCGCCCTGCGGCACGGCCTGGCGCAGCGGCACGCCGCCGCTCGACAGCCCGCGCATGTAGCCGTCGGCATACCCGGCCGAGGCGATCGCCAGTCGGCTTTTGCGGCGAAGCTGCAGCGCCCGCCCATAGCTGACGGTCTCGCCGGCTTCGACGCTGCGCACTTGGATGATGCGCGCTTCCGCGGTTGCCACAGGCCGCATCGGATTGGCCCGGCCGCAGACCGCCTCGCCGCCATAAAGCGCGATGCCGGGACGGGTCAGGTCGAAGTGATAATCCTCGCCAAGGAAAATGCCGGCCGAGGCGGCAAGGCTTGAATCGATACCTTCATAGGCGGCGCTAACCCTGCGGAATGATTCGAGCTGCTGCCGGTTCATCGCATGGCTGGGCTCGTCGCCGCAGGCGAGGTGGCTCATGACCAGCACCGGCGCAAAGCTCGCCGGCCGCGAAACGTCGTCGGCGAGCGCGATCGCATCGTCCATGTGCAGTCCGAGCCGGTTGAAGCCGGTATCGACATGCAGTGCGCAGGGATAATCGCCGTAGTCGGCAAGCACTGCCATCCAGAAGGCGAGCTGCTCGTCGGAGGAAATCACCGGCACCAGATCGTTTTCGAAAAAGCGCCGCTCGGTGCCCGGCCATATGCCCGCGAGCACGAAGATGCGCGCCTCTGGCGCATAGAGGCGAAGTGTGACGCCCTCGTCGACTGTGGCAACGAAGAAATCCCGGGCGCCGGCCATATAGAGCGCTTCACCGGCATCCTCGATGCCCGTGCCGTAGGCATCCGCCTTGACAACGGCTGCGGCGCGCGCCGCGCCGGAGCGGCGCGCCATGTCGCGCCAGTTCTCCGTCAGCGCGGTCAGATCGACGGTCAGCCGCAGGCCCGCGGAAGCGAAAAGATCGTCATCTTCGAAGGGGATGGGGAAATCTGTCATGAATCGCCGTGAACTAATGGAAGGAAATCGCCGGAGCCAGTCTAAAGCATGTCGCGCAAAAGTGTGCAGCGGTTTTGCGATAACGACATGCGTAAACACAAAGAGCTAAAGCGCAGGGAGCGAATCTGAAAGATCGCGACGCTTTGGAGAGCATTATGGCCAAGGCAGGTCACATACCACCCTTTGCCTGTCATCTGATCACTTTTGTTCAAGACGCGTGCAGGCTTCCGCGATAATCTCAGTGGATGCAGAACGTATCGCAAAAAGAGGCGGCGGCGGCCATGCCGCTTGCGAACGTGGAATCGGCCCGCTTCTGGCGGGATGGCCGCTTCCGCGACATGGAGTGTTTGAGCGCCACCTTCCTGACGCACGAATATGCGCCGCATGCGCATGACACGTTCAGCATCGGCGCAATAGAAAGCGGCAGCCAGATCGCCACTCTCAGCGGCAGGCGGGAGGAAACCGGCCCGGGCGACCTTTATCTCATCGATCCCGGTGTCATCCATGACGGCGCTCCGGGCGGAGAGGGCTACCGCTACCGGATGATCTATCCCGATATGAAGCTGTTCGTCGATATTTTGGAGGATGTCACCGGCAAGGCCTTCCATGCGACGCCCTCTTTCTCCGGCGGGCTTCCACGCGATCCACAGCTCGCCAATGCCTTCCACGCCGCCCATCGAACGCTTGAGAGCGGGGCAGGCGCGCTGGAATCGGATGAGGGAATGTTTTCGGTGCTGGCAGCGATCTTTGCGCGTCACGGCAGCGCAATCATCGTTCCTGTCGATACGCAGGAACGAAGCGCGGTGGCCCGTGCCCGCGAATACCTCATCGAGAACTTCGACAGCGATGTCGGGCTCGAGGAGCTGGCCGGAGTGGCGGGTTTGAGCCGCGCCCACCTCATCCGTGCCTTCCGCAAGGAATATCACATTACCCCGCACGCTTTTCTGACGGATCGGCGCGTGCAGGTGGCCCGTCGGCTGCTGCGCCAGGGGCGCATGCCTGCCGATATTGCGCTCGAATGCGGTTTTGCCGATCAGGCGCATTTCACCCGACACTTCAAGGCACGGACAGGCGTAACACCAGGTCAATTCCGCACGGGCTGATCACTTTCGTTCAATACGGCCCTGGCTGGCCGGGCTAATCCTCCGCGATCTTGATCAGGAGGTTGCCATGTTGCAGCACAGCCGGCCATCCGGCGAATTTTTTGCCGGAATGCGCGCCATTTTTCCGCTTGTTGTCGCCGTGTTACCGATCGGCCTGGTGTTCGGCGCGGTCGCAGCCACCAAGGGGCTTTCCCCGTTGGAAACGACGCTGATGAGCGCGCTTGTCTTTGCGGGCGGTTCGCAATTCGTGGCCATGGACATCTGGACCCATCCGGCAAGCTGGATCGGCGTCGGCTTTGCAGCCCTGCTGGTCAATATCCGTCACGTGCTGATGAGCGCGTCGATCGGCACGAAGATGCAGTCCTTCTCCGGCGTCAAACGGTATGTTGCCATGCTATTCCTCGCAGATGAACTGTGGGCCATGGCGGAATTCCGCGCGGGAGCCACACGACTGACACCGGCCTGGTATGCGGGCATCGTCACGCCCTTCTACCTCACCTGGGTCGGCTCTTCGCTGACAGGCGCACTGCTCGGCGCCTTTTTCGGCAATCCAACGGTCGTCGGCCTCGACTTCGCTTTTCCGGCTGTCTTCATCGTGCTCGTCATGGGTTTCTGGAAGGGGCCGGAAACCGGCGCCGTCCTTGCGGCAAGTGGTGCCGCGTCCGTTGCGGTCCACCACTTCGTGCCGGGGGTCTGGTATATCGCCGCCGGCGCTCTGGCCGGGCTGGCAACGGCCCTATGGCAGCACAGGGCGCGGGAGCAGGCGGCATGACGCTCGATCTCAACATCTTCATCGCCATCCTCGCGATGGCCGCCGCAACGGTGTTCACCCGCGTCAGCGGCCTCGTGTTGCTCCATCATGTCGAGATGAATGAGCGGCGGAGAGCGGCGATCGAGGCCATTCCGCCGGCTGTGCTGATGGCGGTCATTGCCCCGACCGCCTTTGCGGCGGGCTGGGCAGAGACCTTGGCCTGCGCGGCAACGGCAATCGCCGCGCGCCGTTTGCCAATGCTTATGAGCGTCGTGATTGGCGTCGCAACGGTTGCCCTGTTGCGGGCCGCCGGGCTTTAGCTAAGGAAATCGACGCGGGACCGCGTCAATGTTCCTCGTAATGTGTGAAGGAGGGATCGGCGAGATCGGCGAAGCGGGTGAATTCCGACTGGAAGGCGAGCTTCACCGTGCCCGTCGGCCCGTGACGCTGCTTGGCGATGATGACGTCGGCGGTGCCCTTCACTTTGTCGAACAACGCTTCCCATTCCGGATATTTCGGATCGTTGATGTCGCGCGGCTCCTGGTTCTTGACGTAATATTCCTCGCGGAACACGAAGAGCACGACGTCGGCGTCCTGCTCGATCGAGCCGGATTCGCGAAGGTCGGAAAGCTGCGGCCGCTTGTCGTCGCGGCTTTCGACCTGACGCGAGAGCTGCGACAGCGCGATGATCGGAACGTTGAGTTCCTTGCCGAGCGCCTTCAGGCCGGTGGTGATCTGGGTGATTTCCTGCACGCGGTTGTCGCTGGATTTTCCCGAGCCGGTCATCAGCTGGATATAGTCGACCACGAGCACGTCGAGGCCGCGCTGACGCTTGAGACGGCGCGCGCGCGCCGACAGCTGGGCGATCGAGATACCGCCGGTCTGGTCGATATAGAGCGGCACTTTCTGCATCATCATCGAGCAGGCGACAAGCTTTTCGAAATCGGCATCATTGATGTCGCCGCGGCGGATCTTCGATGAGGAGACTTCCGTCTGCTCGGAGATGATACGGGTGGCAAGCTGTTCCGACGACATTTCGAGCGAGTAGAAGCCGACGACGCCGCCGTTTTTCGCCTTCATGCTGCCGTCCGACTGGACTTCGCCTTCGTAGGCGGCGGCGATATTGTAGGCGATGTTGGTCGCAAGCGAGGTCTTGCCCATGCCGGGGCGTCCGGCAAGCACGATCAAGTCCGAACGCTGCAGGCCGCCCATCTTGGAATCCAGCGAATGGATACCGGTGGAAATGCCGGAAAGCCCGCCGTCTCGTTCCTTGGCGACGGCGGCCATGTCGATCGCCAGCGCAACCGCATCGTTGAAGGCCTGGAAGCCGCCGTCATAGCGGCCGTTTTCCGCCAGTTCGAAGAGGCGGCGTTCGGTATCCTCGATCTGCGACTGCGGCGGCATGTCGAGCGGCGCATCATAGGCGATGTTGACGACATCCTCGCCGATGGTGATCAGCGCCCGGCGCAGCGCCAGGTCGTAGATCGCCCGACCGTAATCCTCGGCATTGATGACGGTGACGGCGTTGCTGACGAGGCTCGCCAGATATTGCGACACCGTCATGTCGCCGACCTTCTCGTCGGCCTTCAGGAAGGTCTTGATCGTCACCGGGTTGGCGATCTTGCCCATGCGGATGATATCGCCGGCAACCTCGAAGATCTTCCGGTGCAGCGGTTCGTAGAGATGGATCGGCTTCAGGAAGTCGGACACCCGGTAATAGGCGTCGTTGTTCATCAGGATGGCACCCAGAAGCGCCTGCTCGGCTTCGATGTTGTTGGGTGCTTCGCGATAATGCTGCTCCGAGGGGGCAACGGCTGCAATCTTTCGAGCGGCGTCGTTCATCATCATCCGTTCTGTCTTTTTCCAGCTCCGGATTTGCAATTCCGGACGCGAAAATCAAGAGGCCGCGAAAGGAGCGAGGGCTCGCTTCGCTTAAATCCTGAACGCTGTGCACGTTGTTCGACTTCTCCACAGTCCCGGGCAACACAAAGGAGAAATACTGTGAGTGTCACCCGTATGACACGGCATGGCGCCGACTCAGCCCATTCATTTCGGAGAATGTTATTTTAGCGCGATGCCATAAGGCCCGCAGCAAAAACATCCGGAAAATCCCCAACGAAAAAGCCCGGCGCGATGGCCGGGCTCCTGTCGCGGATTGCTCCGGCGATATTATGCTTCGTCTTCGTCGACGCCGTCAGCTTCCGGATCGAAGAAATCTTCCGGACGCAGAGCGTCTTCGTCGACACCGTAGATGGCGTCGACCGAGGTGAGTTCTTCACCCTTGGCCTGGCGCTCTGCCTCTTCGGCGGAACGGGCAACGTTCAGCTCGACGTGGATTTCGACTTCGGCATGCAGCTGCAGCTCGACCTTGTGCAGGCCGATCGCCTTGATCGGCGTGTTCAGGTGAACCTGGTTGCGGCCGATGTTGAAGCCTTCGGCGGCGAGAATCTCGACGACGTCACGGGCGGCGACCGAGCCGTAGAGCTGGCCGGTTTCGCCGGCGGAGCGTACGACGATGAAGGACTTGCCGTCGAGAACGTCGGCGACCTTCTGGGCTTCCGACTTGCGCTCGAGGTTACGGGCTTCGAGCGTCGCGCGCTCGGCTTCGAAGCGGGTCTTGTTGGCGGCGTTGGCGCGCAGCGCCTTGCCAAGCGGCAGCAGGTAGTTACGGGCAAAACCGTCGCGAACCTTTACGGTTTCGCCCATCTGGCCGAGCTTGGAGATGCGTTCGAGAAGGATGACTTCCATTTTCTTTTACCTTTCTGTGTCTCAGATTTTCGTGTCGGATTGTTTGGGGGCATCAGCATCTTTCGTCGGGGTCAGCGCGATCGCCTTGCGCGTATCGCTGAGACCGAGGACGAGGATGAGGAAAGCTGGCAGCAGCATGAGCATCGAGGCCAGGTAGCTGAGGATGAGGGCCGGTAGGCGCCAGTCCTTGCCGCGCGTGCGGAAATGCAGCGAGGCGAAACCGGAAAGCATGAAGCCGGCGCCGAAGGTGCCGATCACCGTCGCGCCGACCAGCGCCGGCACGCCGCCGAAGAAGCAGGCGGCAAGCCCGGCGAGGAAGATGAAGATCGAGTTGCGGTTCATGCGCAGCGAGGAGGGGATGTCCTCGCGCGGGCGAAGGCCGCGGCCGGAGGCTGCGACGATGCGCACGGCAAAATAATAGGCGGCAAACAGCATAGACACCCACATACCGCCCTGCATCGCCGGCAGCATCAGCACGATCAGAGATTTGGTCTGCGCGGTCGCCGTCGGATCGGGCATGAATTCCGGTTGCTGCTCCTTGACCGAGGCGATCAGCAGATCGACGATCTGATCGGTGATGGCGGGCCCGTAGCCGATCATCACGCCGATGACGATGACGGCGAGCGTCACCAGGCCGCAGAGATGCAGCAGAATATCGGAGAGCGGATACCAGGCAAGCAGATGGTCCGGGCCGCCGAGTTCGGAAGCCGGCCGCGCGAGATTGGCGAGATGGCTGAGCCAGCCGGCCGGCAACAGCGTCACCAGCGTCATGATCAGCGCGAAAGAGGGGGAGATGAGGGCCGCGCCGAGTGCGGCTGCTGTGACGACAGCGGCGATGGCCGCGGCATTGCCCCAGCCGAGCCCGACGATCAAAATCGGCAGCGCCGAGGCCGTATAGAGCAGCGCGCTGAAAAACGACGGCTGCATGCTCGCCCCCAGCATCAGCAGGAAGGCGGTCAATCCGGCGAGTGCGCCGATCAGCAGCGTTTTAACGTTCGGTCGGTTCAAGGTCGCTGTCCTGCTTCATCAAGCAGTTAGAGGATGTTGCTGAATCGAATTCAGAAACGTCTCAACATGGGTTTTTAGAGTTCCGATCCGCGCCCATCGCGGAAGGGAGGCGCCCCCCGGATCAGCAATCCGGGGGTCACATATTCTATTAGGCGACGACGTAGGGCAGCAGGCCGAGGAAGCGGGCACGCTTGATCGCCTGGGCGAGTTCGCGCTGCTTCTTCTGAGAAACGGCCGTGATGCGCGACGGAACGATCTTGCCGCGCTCGGAAATGTAACGCTGCAGCAGACGTACGTCCTTGTAGTCGATCCGCGGCGCGTTGGCGCCGGAGAACGGGCAGGTCTTGCGGCGGCGATGGAACGGGCGGCGGACCGGAGCGGAGGAAGTTTCAGACATATCTTAGGTCTCCCTTATACGCGGTCTTCGCGCGGACGGCGCGGACGGTCTTCACGGTCGCCGAAGCCACCTTCACGCGGCGGACGCGGGCCGCGGTCACGATCACCGAAGCCGCCTTCACGCGGGCCACGGCCGCCTTCACGCGGACGGTCGTCGCGGTCGCGCTTCTGCATCATGGCAGACGGACCTTCTTCATGCTTCTCGACGGCGATCGTCATGTAGCGAAGAACGTCTTCGCTGATGCGCATCTGACGTTCCATTTCCTGGACGGCAGCAGCCGGTGCATCGATGTCCATCAGGGCGTAGTGTGCCTTGCGGTTCTTCTTGATGCGGTAGGTGAGGGACTTGAGGCCCCAGTTCTCGATACGCCCGACTTTACCGCCGTTAGCTTCGATCACACCCTTGTACTGTTCTACGAGGGCATCGACCTGCTGGGCGGAAATATCCTGCCGGGCAAGGAATACATGTTCATAAAGAGCCATGACAGCTTTGCCTTTCTTGCGTTTGGTTCAACCCGATATTCGGCGGCTAAGCCTCAACGACTGCTCCTGATTGGGCGGACCCAGGCAAGAAAGCGTTTCCGAGACGGTCGAGAGCGGAGACACGGGAGGCTGGAACGCTTCCGTTCCGAACGATTTCCAAGCGGAAACCGGCCCTCCGTTCAGCCACCAGCCAGAAGACCGGGTTAACGAACAGGGCGGCTTATACGGATTTTTCGCGGGAAGGCAAGCCCAATCGGACATGCAAGCCCAACGCAGGCCGATCGGTCGCGTCGGGCTGGACGAGAGGAACAGGATCAGAGCGGCAGCGGATACTGCCGGTGCACCTTGGCGATCTCCGCCAGTACCTCGGCCGAAAGCGTCAGGTCGGCCGCGCCGATGTCGACTTTCAATTGCTCCATCGAGGTTGCGCCGATGATGGCCGAAGCCATGAAGGGCCTGGACAGGCAGAAGGCGAGCGCCATTCCCGCCGGGTCGAGACCATATCGGGCGGCGATCTGCAGATAGGCCTTGGTCGCCGGCTCCTGCAGCGGCTGCAGGCGGCCGCCGATATCGTGGTTGATCGAGCCGCGCGAACCCTTCGGCCTGGCGCCACCGACATATTTGCCGGATAGGATGCCGCCGGCGAGCGGCGAATAGGCGAGCAGCCCGACATCCTCGTGATGCGAGAGCTCGGCCAGATCGAGGTCGAAATGGCGGTAGAGCAGATTATATTCGTTCTGGACGCTGGCAACGCGCGGCAGGCTCTTTTGTTCTGACAGCGTCAGGTATTTCTGGATGCCCCAGGTGGTTTCGTTGGAAAGGCCGATCGCCCGGATCTTGCCTTCCTTGACCAGTGCGCCGAGTGTTTCAAGAATGTCGAGCATATTGGCGACGGCCTTGTCGCGATCCTGGTTGAAAGGATTGTAGCTCCAGTTCTGGCGGAAATGGAAATGGCCGCGGTTCGGCCAGTGGATCTGGTAGAGGTCGACATAATCCGTCCGCAGCCGCTTCAGGCTGGCCTCGAGCGCCAGCCGGATATTCCTGGCATCAGCACCTTCGCCGCCGCGCAAATACTCGCGGCCGCGGCCGGCGACCTTGGTCGCAAGCACGATATCTCCGCGTTTGCCTGATTTGCCGAACCAGCTGCCGATATAGTCTTCGGTCCGGCCCTGAGTTTCGGCCGAAACCGGGGTGGTAGGATAGAGTTCGGCGGTATCGAAGAAATTGACGCCCTTTTCGACGGCGTAATCCATCTGTGCATGCGCGTCGGTTTCGCTGTTCTGCGAACCCCAGGTCATGGTGCCAAGGCAGATTTCTGAAACGGAAATGTCGGTGCGGCCGAGTGAATTGTACTTCATGTGAAAACCTTGGGAGAGAGCTGAAGCCTTGGGGAGGACCGGGCAAATCTAGGCCGGATTTGGCGGAGCGCAAGAGTAAAAACCTGGCTTTTCCGCCGGTCCGGAAGGCTTTGCAGAGAATGGGCCGCCACTTGACTCTGCCGGAAAGAATGTCAATTGGAGGCAAAACGCCTCGCGGGGCGCGCAATCAGGGGCATGAGCCAGGGATACGAGAATGACCATTGCTTTCACTTTTCCCGGTCAGGGCAGTCAGGCCGTCGGCATGGGCAAGGATCTGGCCGAGAATTTCGCGGAAGCCCGCGCCGTTTTCGACGAGGTTGATGAGGCGCTCGGTGAAAGTCTTTCCGACGTCATGTTCAACGGTCCCGAGGAGACCTTGACCCTGACGGCGAACGCCCAGCCGGCGCTGATGGCCGTCTCGATTGCCGTCGTCCGCATTCTTGAGGCCAAGGGGTTGGATCTGAAGTCCAAGGTCGCCTATGTGGCCGGCCACTCGCTCGGCGAATATTCTGCCCTGTGCGCCGCCGGCACCTTTTCGCTCACTGACACCGCGCGGCTGCTGCGCATCCGCGGCAACGCCATGCAGGCGGCCGTCCCCGTCGGCGTCGGCGCCATGGCGGCGATCATCGGCCTCGAACATGCCGACGTCGTCGCTGTCTGTGAAGAGGCTGCGGCCACCGGCGCCTGCCAGATCGCCAACGACAATGGCGGCGGCCAGATCGTCATTTCGGGCGAGAAGGCAGCCGTCGAAAAGGCCGCCGGGCTCGCCACCGACAAGGGCGCCAAGCGCGCCATCCTGCTGCCGGTCTCGGCACCCTTCCATTCGGCACTCATGGCGCCCGCCGCCGACGCCATGCGCGAAGCACTGGCAAAGGTCGCCAAATCAGATCCCGTCGTGCCGGTCATTGCCAATGTCCGCGCCGCGCCCGTGACCACAGCCGACGAGATCGCCAACTTGCTGGTCGAGCAGGTGACCGGTCAGGTCCGCTGGCGCGAGACGGTGGAATGGTTCGCCGGCAATGGCGTCACGACGCTCTATGAACTTGGCTCCGGCAAGGTGCTGACCGGCCTTGCCCGCCGCATCGATAAGACAATCAACGGAATCTCCGTCAACGGTCCGGCGGATATCGACGCGACTGTTACCGCCCTCATGGCCTGATTGGTATTTCCAGATATCCAGATATAAGGAACGTTTCCATGTTCGATCTTTCTGGCCGCAAGGCTCTCGTCACCGGCGCATCGGGTGGTATCGGCGAGGAAATCGCCCGCCTTCTCCATAAGCAGGGCGCCATCGTCGGGTTGCACGGCACCCGCGTCGAGAAGCTGGAAGCCTTGGCGGCCGATCTTGGCGAGCGCGTCAAGATCTTCCCGGCAAACCTCTCCGACCGCGACGAGGTCAAGGCCCTCGGCCAGAAGGCCGAAGCCGAACTCGAAGGCGTCGACATTCTGGTCAACAATGCCGGCATCACCAAGGACGGCCTCTTCGTGCGCATGAGCGACGAGGATTGGGACGCCGTTCTCGAAGTGAACCTGACGTCGACTTTCCGCCTGACGCGCGAATTGACGCATCCGATGATGCGCCGCCGCTATGGCCGCATCATCAACATCACCTCCGTCGTCGGCGTTACCGGCAATCCGGGCCAGGCCAATTACTGTGCCTCCAAGGCCGGCATGATCGGCTTCACCAAGTCGCTCGCGCAGGAAATCGCCACCCGCAACGTGACGGTCAACTGCGTGGCGCCCGGCTTCATCGAAAGCGCCATGACCGGCAAGCTGAACGACAAGCAGAAGGAAGCGATCATGGGGGCAATCCCGATGAAGCGCATGGGCACAGGGGGGGAAGTTGCTTCGGCTGTCGCTTATCTTGCCTCCGCCGAGGCTGCCTATATGACGGGCCAGACGCTGCACGTAAACGGCGGCATGGCGATGATCTGAAACGACAAACCGCTGGCATGGGAGTATTTCCGCCAATAGCATGTTGAGCAATCACGAACCGTTGATTTTCTCGCTTTGCGGCGGACCTAAAGCATGTTAAGCGGGCCATGACTGTCAACAGTCGTCCCGAGAAAGCAGACGGACCGGCGGGCTTTTCGCAAGCCTGGGACATCTCTGAAGCCGGGTAAACGAGTTTGCCGAGGATGTCTGAAAACATCGCAGGCTGAAACAGGGTAGGGGTGCCGCAACGGCATTCCGATCAGGACATAAGGTCGAGGAAACCGACATGAGCGATATCGCAGAACGCGTAAAGAAAATTGTTATTGATCATCTTGGCGTCGATGCCGACAAGGTCGTCGAGAGCGCCAGCTTTATCGACGATCTAGGCGCTGACTCGCTCGACACGGTCGAACTTGTCATGGCTTTCGAAGAAGAATTCGGCGTTGAAATTCCTGACGACGCTGCCGACTCGATCCTGACGGTCGGCGACGCCGTTAAGTTTATCGAGAAGGCCCAGGCCTGATTCTGTAATTTTGATAAAGGGCGGGCCTGGAGTCCGCCCTTTTCTTTTCGGCCTATTTCTCCATAGAACATAACAGACGGGGGAAAGCACGCGATGAGACGTGTCGTCATAACAGGTACCGGCATGGTATCACCCTTGGGATGCGGAACCGAGGTGACGTGGTCCCGGCTGCTTGCCGGTCAGAACGGCGCCCGCCTCGTCACCGAATTCGAGGTCGACGACCTTCCCGCCAAGATCGCCTGCCGTATTCCGATTGGCGACGGCACCGACGGCACCTTCAATGTCGATCAGTGGATGGAGCCGAAGGAGCAGCGCAAGGTCGATCCCTTCATCATCTACGGCATGGCTGCCGCCGACATGGCGCTTGCCGATGCCGGCTGGCATCCCGAGACCGATGAGGACCAGATCGCTACCGGCGTGCTGATCGGCTCCGGCATCGGCGGCATCGAAGGCATCGTCGAGGCAGGTTACACCCTGCGCGACAAGGGCCCGCGCCGCATCTCGCCTTTCTTCATTCCGGGCCGCCTGATCAACCTCGTCTCCGGCCAGGTCTCGATCCGCCACAAGTTGCGCGGACCCAATCATTCGGTCGTCACCGCCTGCTCGACGGGCGCGCATGCGATTGGCGATGCCGCGCGGCTGATTGCGCTTGGCGACGCCGACGTCATGGTCGCCGGCGGCACGGAATCCCCCGTCAGCCGCATTTCGCTCGCCGGCTTTGCCGCCTGCAAGGCGCTGTCGACCCAGCACAACGACGACCCGCAGAAGGCCTCGCGCCCCTATGATCGCGACCGCGACGGCTTCGTCATGGGCGAGGGCGCCGGCATCGTCGTGCTCGAGGAACTGGAACATGCCAAAGCGCGTGGCGCCAGGATCTACGCCGAAATCGTCGGCTACGGCCTGTCGGGCGACGCCTATCACATCACCGCGCCGTCCGAAGACGGCGAGGGCGCCGGCCGCTGCATGGCGATGGCTCTGAAGCGCGCCGGGCTGACCCCGGCCGATATCGATTATATCAACGCTCACGGCACCTCGACCATGGCCGACACGATCGAGCTTGGCGCCGTCGAGCGGCTGGTCGGCAATGCGGCATCGAAGATCTCCATGTCCTCGACCAAGTCGGCGACCGGACACCTTCTTGGTGCTGCCGGCGCGATCGAGGCGATCTTCGCCACGCTCGCCATTCGCGATAATGTCGCGCCGCCGACGCTCAACCTCGACAATCCCGAACGCGAGACGGCGATTGATCTTGTTCCGCACAAGGCGCGCGAACGGGAAATCAATGTGGCGCTGTCCAATTCGTTCGGATTCGGCGGCACCAACGCGTCGCTCGTCCTGCGCCGTTACGCGCAATAGAGTCTCGTACGCGCGGTGTAATGGGTGTCCCTTACACCGCAAACCGGGCCGGTCCTTCACATTGCGTAACAGCGTGTGCGGGAGCATAACGGCCGGCAGCGGCGCCATTGAACGGCGGCAGAACCTGCTTTTGCCGCATTGCTTCGCGAAATAGCGAAGTGAGGGTCAAGTTTTAGAGGATTGCCGGTGAGCGATACGACGAACCAGAGCAACGATACCCCGCAGGGCGAGAACGGCCGGCAAGCGCAGAAGGGACCGATCATCCCGAAGTCGCCGAGCGAAGCCTTGCGTCCCGAGCGCGTTCCGGAGCCGCCTAAACGGTCCAAGAAAGCCCGCGGCCAGGTCGTTCTTTTCCTGAACTTCATCATGACGATGGCGGTGCTGGTCTGCGTCGTGGCCGTCATCGGCTTCTATTACGCCACGTCGACCTACCGGAACCCCGGTCCGCTGCAGACCAACACCAACTTCATTATCCGCAACGGCGCCGGTCTCGCCGAAATTGCCTCCAATCTCGAGCGCAATGCGATCATCAGCGATGCCCGCATCTTCCGCTATATCACGGCAACGCATCTGTCTGCCGGTGAGAGCCTGAAGGCCGGTGAATATGAGATCAAGGCCAGAGCTTCGATGAGCGATATCATGGAGCTTCTGAAGTCGGGCAAATCCATTCTCTATTCCGTTTCCTTCCCCGAGGGCCTGACGGTCCGCCAGATGTTCAACCGCATGCTGGAGGACCAGGTACTGGAAGGCGACCTGCCGGCCGCGCTGCCGGCCGAGGGCAGCCTGCGCCCCGATACCTACAAGTTCTCGCGCGGCACCAAGCGCTCGGAAATCATCCAGCAGATGGCGGCGGCACAGCAGAAAATCGTCGATCAGATCTGGGACAAGCGCGACTCCTCGCTGCCGCTGCGATCCAAGGAAGAGTTCGTCACGCTCGCCTCGATCGTCGAAAAGGAAACCGGCGTTGCCGACGAACGCGCCCATGTCGCCTCCGTTTTCCTGAATCGGCTGGGCAAAGGTATGCGCCTGCAGTCCGACCCGACGATCATCTACGGCCTCTTCGGCGGCGACGGCAAACCGGCCGACCGGCCGATCTACCAGTCGGACCTGAAGCGGGAAACGCCCTATAATACCTATGTCATCAAGGGCCTGCCGCCGACGCCGATCGCCAATCCCGGTAAGGATGCGCTTGAGGCCGTAGCCAATCCCTGGAAGACCCAGGACCTCTATTTCGTCGCCGACGGCACCGGTGGCCATGTTTTCGCAGCGACGCTCGAGGAGCACAATGCCAACGTCAAGCGCTGGCGCAAGCTCGAAGCCGACAAGGGCTCGGACCCGAACATCGCGGTCGACGGCCAGCCTGAGGAGCAGCCGGCGGATGACGGCGCTGCTGTCACGCCGCCGAAGAAAAAGAAGATCAACTGATAGCTTCTGGAGGCTCGTATGGCTTTGCAGTCCATGACCGGTTTTGCGCGGCGCGAGGGAACGAGCGGCCGCTGGCGCTGGGCATGGGAACTGCGCTCGGTCAACGGCAAGGGCCTCGACCTGCGGCTGCGCCTGCCGCCCGGCCTCGAGCGCATGGAGGCGGACGTCCGCCGCCTTGCCGGCGAAAGCTTCAGTCGCGGCAATCTGCAGGCATCGCTCTCCGTCACCGCTGACGAAAACCGCTTCGAGGCCGTGCTGAACAAGGAAGCGCTTGCCGCCGTACTTGCCATGCGCGAGCAATTGGACGGGATAATCGATCCGGCGCCGCTGAAGCTCGATACGCTGCTTCTGGTGCGTGGCATCGTGGAATTCCGCGAAAGCGAGGATGGCGAGGAGGCGCTTGCCGCCCGTGACGCCGATATCACTGCCGGCCTTTTGGCAGCACTTGCCGATCTGAGAGCCATGCGCGAACAGGAAGGCTCGGCGCTGACCCGCATTCTCCTCGACCATATGACGACGGTCGAAGGTCTGACGCGGACGATCGAGGCCGATCCCTCGCGCTCGCCGCAGGAGATCGCCGCACGGCTTGCCGGTCAGGTCGCCTTGCTGATGGACGGCATGGCCGCGCTCGACCGCGACAGGCTGCATGCCGAATCCGCGTTGCTCGCGACCAAGGCGGATCTGCGCGAGGAAATCGATCGTCTGAAGGCGCACGTCGCCGCGGCGCGCGATCTCCTGGTGAAAGATGGCCCCGCTGGACGCCGGTTGGACTTCCTTGCACAGGAATTTAACCGCGAATCGAATACCATCTGCTCGAAATCGAATGCCTCGGCGGTCACCGCCGCAGGCATCGAGCTGAAAGTTGTGATCGACCAGTTCCGCGAGCAGGTCCAGAATTTGGAGTAGGACATGAATCCGGCGAAATCCTCGCCCGTCCAGATCGCCCGCCGCGGTCTGATGCTTGTCATCTCGTCGCCGTCGGGCGCCGGCAAGTCCACCATCGCGCGCACGTTGCTGGAGAAGGACAGGCAAATCGGCCTCTCCGTCAGCGTCACCACGCGCCAGCGCCGCCCGAGCGAAATCGAGGATGTGCACTACCACTTCAAGAGTGTGCGCGAGTTCGAGCGGATGCGCGATAGCGACGCGCTGCTCGAATGGGCCGAGGTGCATGGCAATTTCTACGGCACGCCGCGCGAGCCTGTCGAGCAGGCCATGGCCGAGGGCCGCGACATGCTCTTCGATATCGACTGGCAGGGCGCCCAGCAATTGCAGGAGAAGATGTCGGCCGACGTCGTCTCGATCTTCGTGCTGCCGCCGACGATGACCGAGCTGCAGTCGCGGCTGCACCGCCGCGCCGAGGATTCCGAGGAGGTCATCCAGACGCGCCTCGCCAACAGCCGCGCCGAGATCGCCCATTGGCGCGAATATGACTATGTCATCGTCAACGACGACCTCAACGCCGCCTTCGACGCCGTCCAGTCGATCGTCAAGGCCGAACGCCTGCGCCGCGACCGCCGCCATGGGATGTTCGATTTCGTCCGCGAGCTGCTGGAAGAGACACCGTCGCTTTAGTCTAAAGGCTATTTGCTAACAGGCAGAATTCCTCGACTGACAGGGTTTCCGCCCGCCGGGCCGGATCGATTCCGGCCTTGACGAGCAGCCTCTCGCCGCCGAGCGGCTTCAGGCTTTGGCGCAGCATCTTGCGGCGCTGTCCGAAGGCCGCCTGCGTTACCTTTTCCAGATTGCCGACAGCGCAGGGGATGGGGTTCTCACGCGGCGTCAGATGCACGACCGTCGACGTTACCTTTGGTGGCGGCGTGAAGGCTTGCGGCGGCACATCGAAGGCCATGCGCGCCTGTGTCCGCCAGCCGCAGAGCACACCGAGCCGGCCATAATGGTCGTCGTCTTCAGAGGCGACGATACGCTCGCCGACTTCCTTCTGAAACATCAGCGTCAGCGACTGCCAGAATGGCGGCCAGGCCTTCGGCAGCAGCCAGTTGACCAAAAGCTGCGTGCCGACATTGTAGGGGAGGTTGGCGATGATCTTGACCGGGCCTTCCGGCGCCAAGGCCTCGAAGTCGGTCTTCAGCGCGTCGCCTTCGATCACCTCGAGCCGGCCGGGATAGTGATCAGCGATCTCGGCGAGCGCCGGCAGGCAGCGCGTATCCCGCTCGACGGCGATGACTTTCCGGGCGCCGAGCGCCAGGATCGCCCGCGTCAGCCCGCCGGGGCCGGGGCCGACTTCGAAGATGGTCGTCTCTTCGAGGGCACCCGCCGTGCGGGCGATCTTCTGCGTGAGGTTGAGGTCGAGCAGGAAGTTCTGCCCAAGCGCCTTGCGCGCATCGAGGCCGTGACGCTGGATGACGTCGCGAAGCGGCGGCAGGCCATCGAGTGTTGCCATCAACGGTGGCTTTCCGCAGTGCGGCCAAGCTGGGCGGCGAGCTTCAGCGCTGCAACGAGGCTCTGCTCGCGCGCCAGTCCCTTGCCGGCGATGCCGAAAGCGGTGCCGTGATCCGGCGAGGTGCGCACGAAGGGAAGCCCGAGCGTGACGTTGACGCTGTCGTCGAAACCGAGTGCCTTGGCCGGGATCAGCGCCTGATCGTGATACATGCAGACGGCGACGTCATATCGGGCCCGCGCCTCGTCATGGAACATCGTGTCGGCGGGCAGGGGGCCGATCGCATCGATGCCCTCGTCGCGCAGGCGCTGGATCGCCGGGCGAATGACATCCTCGTCCTCCCTGCCTATCGTCCCGCCTTCGCCCGCATGCGGGTTGAGGCCGGCAACCGCGAGCCGCGGCGCCGCGATGCCGAAACGCTGCCTCAGGTCTTCATGGGCGATCCGGCAGGTTTCCACGATCAGGTCGCCGGTCAGCGCCTGCGGCACGTCCCGGACCGGAATGTGGATGGTGACGGGAATGGCTCGAAGCTTCGGTCCCGATAGCATCATGACGGGCGTCACCGGCCTGCCCGTCGCCCTGGCGGCGAGATCGGCGAGAAATTCGGTATGGCCGGGAAACCGGAAACCGGCCTCGTAGAGCACTGATTTGGCGATCGGGTTGGTGACGACCGCGAGCGCCTCGCCGATGATGACAAGCGAAACGGCTTTTTCGATCGCCGCGATCGTGCCCTTCGCCGTTGCTGCATGCGGCTCGCCGGCAACCACCTCGATACCGGCAGGCACCGTCATGACGGGCAGCGCATCGGCAAACATACCGGCAGCCTCGCTGGTTTTTTCAATCTCGCGGATCGAAACCGAAAGGTTGAGCTGGCGGGCTCGCAACGCCAACACCTCGGGATCGCCGATCAGGAAGAAAGGCGGCAGCCCGAGTTCACGCCGCCGGAGCCAGGCCATCAGCGTAATATCCGGCCCGATGCCGGCGGGGTCGCCCTGGCTCAGCGCAAGCGGTCGCGAAAATGGTATCGTCATCGCAGGTCAGCGATAGGCGATCTGCGCCTTTTTGCGCAGTTCATCCAGGTACTTCTTGCTGTTTTCGTTTTCCGGGCTGGCGTCCTTGCCGCCCTTGGCCTTGCCGAGATCTTCCTGGCGGAAGACCATTTCGGCAGCCTGGTCGTCGGAAACCTGGCGCTGGCTGCAGATCGCCAGATATTCGACGCCCTTATCGGTGACGCGGGTCCCTGTCGTATTGCCCTTGGCCTGCTCGACCAGCGGCTTCCAATCCGGCGGGATTTCGGGCGCGAGCATCCGTCCGAGATCGCGCACGGAAACGTCACGCATCGTCGCGGCAAAGACCTTTGCCTGGTCGCAGCCCGGAAATTTCGAGCGCGACGCCTCGGCCTCGCCCTTGCGCTTGCCGGTGATGGCGTTGCGCTTGGCTTGCGGGATGACGAAGATGATCTGCTGCAGCATATATTCGGTCGTCACCGGCTTCTGCTTGTTGTTCTGCATCATGCGCGAGACGAGATCATAGTTCGACAGCCGCGAGGTCGAACCGTAGCGCGCGTTGACGACCCGCGGCCAGCTCATCTGCACGGCAATGAAACCCTTGAAATGGTCGACGCCGACGCCGGCGCGATCGAGGATCTGCGACATCTGCTCGACGGAAAGTTTGTTGCCGGCCGAAAAGCGCGCGAAAGACGCATCGACGTCCTGCTGCGAGACCGACATATGGACGCGGGAGACCTCCTGCCGCTTGAGCGTTTCGTCGATCAGTTGCTCCTCGGCAGCCTTGGCATCGGCCTTGGTGTGCTGAAGGCGCAGGAAGGCCTGGCGCTTGGCGACGTCGCCGCTGGTGATGGCGGTGCCGTTCACCACGGCCTTGACCTCGCTTGCGGCAAATGCCGGAGCGGCAACCCCCGTCAGCAAGGCAAGCGCTGCCCCGGCAAGGAACTTGGTTATGGCTTTTTTCGCGTCAATCATATGTTGACCTCCCGATAGCGCCGCGAGACGTCGTTCGCGGCGTTTTTTATCACAGTGCGAGACACGCGGCGAAACCCCTATGCCTCAGATACCGACTGGCGGCAATGTCCTGCACAGGCATACGGCGAAAGAATGGCTTCAGGCCATGTTTGCGCCGGCCGCCCGTCACTCAAGGGTGTCTGAACCGATCTTGATAT
This sequence comes from Rhizobium sp. 268, assembly GCF_036571585.1. Taxonomy (NCBI): domain Bacteria; kingdom Pseudomonadati; phylum Pseudomonadota; class Alphaproteobacteria; order Hyphomicrobiales; family Rhizobiaceae; genus Rhizobium; species Rhizobium sp. 268. Next base: position 138,993 of record NZ_JAPPSO010000008.1, read on the forward strand.
CGCCGAGCGTTCGGAAGGTCAGCCGTGCGCCGATCGTCCAGTCGCTGGCCGACTCGTCGTCGGAGTCCCGGGTATCGGTATAGGCGATCGTGAAGATCGTGCATTCGTCCTCATAGGAGAGACCGAGCGTCCGGCGGCTGAGCACATCATTGTTCAGATCCCAGGCGATGCCGCCGAAGATCGCCCAATAATCCTTGAATTTGACTTTGCTGCTGGTCTGGATTTCGTCGTTGTCCTCGGCAAAGCCATAGGCCGGCTGGGCGCTGAGATGGGTGTAGGTCACCTGCGTCTGGAAGGTGTCGTTCTGGTAGGCCGTCGTCAGGTCGCCGCGGCGGAACTCGAAATCCTTCTCGTCGAGGCGGTAGGAGGCCGCGACGGAAACGCCGTATGGTGTTTCGACGCCGCCAAGGCCGACATAATCGGAACGGTCGGTTTCCAGGCCCGAATCCGCGCCGACATTGACGAGATCATCGGTGGCAAAGGAGTTCTGGCCGGCAATCTGATAGGATTGGCCGAAGATGCCGTGCAGTTTGTAGCCGCTGTCGAACGTCCCGGTATACTGGATGCCGACATTGGCGCGGGTGCCGCCTTCGACGCGGTCGTAGCCGGAGAACTTATCGCGATCGAACAGCGAGGTGGCGTCGAAGACGAAGCTCTGTGCATCCTCGTTCGGCAGCCGGCCGGCGAGCTGCTCGTCGGGGCGGGCATAGATCTGTGCGATAGGTTCGAGAATATGGGTGCTGTTCTCGGTCGTCATCAGGATCGGATAACGCAGCTCCAGCCCGGCGGTGAACATCGAGCGGGTGGCGGAATTGTCGTCGAGATAGTTGCCGGTGTAACCCGTGGGGTTGTCCATATTGAGCGCGAAAGCGTCGCCGCGGGCGGCCAGAAGTGGCGTGATCACCAGGCCGGTCGGCGTGACGTAGGTGCGCTTCCACTGCAGTTCGGCCGTCAGTCGCGAGGTCTGTCCCTTCAGGCCGCGGAAGCGGTCGAAGCCGTCGACGGTATAGAAGTCGTCATGAGTGCGCGAAATATTCGTCAGGTTGACATCCGCCGACAATTCGCCGCCGGCCAGCGGCTGCGGCGCCACATAGTGGTAGTCGAGCGCCGGATAGACGATCGCCTGCTGCTTTTCGGCCGTGTTCTTCCGATCGGCATCCTGGACGTCGAAATAGAACGCCCGCATGTCGAAATAATTGCGTTTCCCAAGTCCGGTCAGGTAGATCTGGTTGGTGCGATCCGTGCCGGTGAAGTCCTTCAGCTTATAGGTCTTCGAGAAATTGTTGTCGCTCTGCACCATGACGTCCCAGCCGAACGTCCAGCGCGGATTGATACGGAATTCGGCCTTCGAGGCGACCATGCCACGCCGACTGGCTTCGGCATCGCTGGTGCCGGAGCTGAAATTGTCCGGCTTTGCCTGATCTATGCCGGCGACGCGCAGGATATGCGTGCCGTTTTCGAAGCGCTGGCGGAATTCGCCTTCGACGAGGAAGCCCTGGGCGGTGTAGCCGGTCGTGGTGACCGTCGCGTCCATGCTCGGCGAGATCACGTAGTAATAAGGAATAGAAAGACCGAAGCCGAGATTCTGCGACAGGCTCATCGTTGGGAAGAGAAAGCCTGACTTGCGCTTCACCGTATTGTCGGGGACCTCGATGAAAGGCACGAAGGCAATGGGGTAACCGAGCAGCTCGAAGCGCGCCCGCTCCAGACGGATCGTGTGGGTCACGCCGTTCTGAATCACCCGCTTCGCCTTGACCTGCCAGAAAGGCGCGCGCTTCGGATCTTCGGCGCAGGGAAGGCAGGCGGTGTAGACGCCCTTGTTGAGAATCATCATCGTGCCGCCGACACGCTGGCCGCTTTCGGCGACGATACGCGTATTGTCGGAGGTTTCAATGCGCAGCGAGTTCAGGAACCCGTCGGCGAAATTGTCGGTCACGTCAAGGTTGTCCGCATAGATGCGGTTGCCGTCCGGGCTGACCAGCTCGACGTTGCCGAGCGCCATCATCCGGCCGGTCTTCTGATTGTACTCGACCTTCTGCGCGACCATTTTGTAGCCGGCATAGTTGATCTGCACGCCACCGATCGCCGACACCAGATCGGCGTCACGGTTGTAGACGAGTTCATTGGCCGAAAGCAGAAGCTTGGCCCCTTCCGGAATATTCTTCCCGATATCTTGAGCGGACGTATTGGCCTGGCCGTAGGAGACCGGGACACTGCCGAAATAGGAACATAGAGTCGCGCCGACGAGCAGGGCAACCAACTGTTTACTAAAATACTTGCGGTCGCCTGCCGCCACTAGCCGTCCTCCTGATGAAGCAGAATAGTCGCACCCAAGGCCAGCGCGACGATCACCGGTATCCACGTCGCCACGAAGGGGGGCACAACTCCACTGCTTCCGAATGCCTTTACAAGCACGGTGATGACATAAAGCATGAAGCCCGAGAGGATGCCACCCAGAATCACGGAGCGGGATTGGTTGAACCGGCTAAATTTTAGGGACACTGTTGCAGCAATGAAAGTCATTGCCACCAGCAGCAGGGGCTGGGACAACAGGGAGTTGAATTGCGTCTCCAGCGCCTTGGTCGAGATGCCGAAGGATTTGGCCGCGGCAATGCGGTTGGAAAGGTCAAAGAAACCAATTGTTTCCGGCGCTGTCAGCCGCTCCTGGACGAAGTCCTGTTTCAGATTGGTGCGAAGTTGAACCGAAGCTTTACGCACGGGGATTTCGCCAGGCTTGCGCTCGACAACGTTGTTAAGTTGCCAGTAACCATCTTCCAATTTTGCCGTCGCGGCGTCCTGTCTCAGAATGACCTGACCGCTTGAATCGAAATGGATCAACACGGCGTCGATCAGCTTGGTTCCGTTCTCCTGAACCGTGTGGGCGCCGATGATGACATCGTCCCGGCCGCTGATCTGGCGCAGCCACGGAATCTGCGGCGCCTTGCGCAGAACGGCGTTTTCGCCGCGCCAGTCGGATTCGACAAGCAGCGCCTGGCGCTGCCCCCAGGCGGCAAGCGGATTGAGCGCTGTCATCGTCAGTAGGCCAAGTATCAGCGAGCCGGCGATGAAGGGGAACATGAACTGCCAGACCGAAATGCCGGCAGCGCGCGTGACGACGAGCTCATATTTGCGGTTGAGCCCGATCAGCACCGTCATGCCGACGAACAGCGCGATGAAAGGCACCGTCTGCTGCAGGATCAGCGGCAGGCGCACGGCGGTCATCAGGATGCCGCCGCCGATCGTGTAGCCGGGTAGGCCGGACATGCGGCCCGCCGTCTCGCTGAAATCGAGCAGGAAGGAAATCGCCGAGACGCCGATCAGGAACCAGCCCATCGTCACCAGGTAGCGGCGAAAGAAATAACGCGACAATGTCCCGAATATCATTGGGCGGCGTCTCCGCCGGCCCTGCCGGTTGCGGCCAGCAGCCTTTCCTGCGTCCGTCTCCAGAAAGACGACATCCGGTCGCGAATGAACGAGGGTACGGCCAGTCGTTTGTGCAGGCCGAGGAAGACGATCGAGATGATGCTGCTGACGATCGGTATGGCGTAGAGAACGACGATATATTCAGGATCGGTGTCGATCTGATTGGCCGCGTAGAATGCCGCCCAGCGCAGCGCGAAGGCATAGGCGAGCGCGCTCACCATCGGATGCAGTCGCGCTTCGCGGTGCGAGCGCGCATCGCCGGCGATTGCCAGCGAAAACAGCGCGAAGACGACAGGCAGGATCCAGTCCGTCAGCCGGCGATGCAGTTCGGCGCGGTAGCTCTGCGGCCGGATCGTATAGTCCTTGTCGGCCGGATCCGGATTGAGCAGGAACCACAGGTCGCGGTCGCTGGCGCGCAGCGTCGCCTGGCCGCGATTCTCCGTCATGTCCGAGAGGTCGAAGGAATAGGAATCGAAATTGATCACCGAGACATTGCCGTCGGGCGTTTTACGGTGAACCTCACCTTCATGCATGATCAGCGTCGTGCCCGTATCGTCGACGGCGCCTTCCTTCGCATAATAGATCAGCTCGTAGGCCGGATCGCGCTCGTCGGCGACGAAAAGGCCCTTCAGCATGCGGCCGGCCATCCGCTTCGAGATCTGCACATAAAGGCCTTCATCAAGCTTGCGGAAGGTCTTTTCCTCGATCACCGAAGACAAGAGGTCGGCATAGGTCTCGGCGATCATCTGGCGCACGACGGTTTTGGCGCGCGGCTCGACGACGTTGTCGACGAAGAAGGAAAAAACGCTGACGACGGCGGCAAGCAGCAGGATCGGGCGGATCAGCACGCTGCGCCGCGCCCCGGCCGCGTCGATAACGGTGAGCTCGGAATCGTTGTTCATCGTCGTCAGCGTCTGGGTGATCGCGATAACGAGGGCGAAGGGCAGGACAACGGGAATGATCGACGGCAGAATCATCGTCGCGAGCTTGGCGAACGAGCCGATCGACTGGCCGCTGTCGGTGACCAGGTTGATGCGCTGCAACACCTGAGTCGTCCAAATGATCGCCAGAACGGGCAGGAGCGCCACGAGAAACATCTGGCCGACGCGCCGTAATATGTATGTCTCGAGTAGTTTCATGCCTGCCCTTGAAAGCACCTGCACGCCCAAACGGCTTTGCAGGAGAAACCCTCTACGCTCTTTGTCGCGGTTTTGCGACAAGCTGGTGTCAAAAATTCATTCAATTTTCAGAATTTTTTTGATGCTGTTGCGACTCGGTTAATGCCAGCAACGCGGCGAAGACGACAAGCGACGAAAGCCATCCGAGAACGACGTCGGACAGGTAGTGCGCCCCGAAGGATAGCCGCATCGCAGGCGTCAGGATCGAGACCGCCGCCAGCGGTGCTGCCACTGCATAACGCAAGGATTTCGGAACGAAGAGCAGAAGGCAGAAAAGCCAGCCGGCGCTTGCTGCCTCGCCAGAGATGAAAGAGCAGTTCGAAACGCATTTTCCGGCAAGCGAACCCGCCTCGACGAAATGCAGCGCGCCGCCGAAAATGTCCGTCTGTATCGGTCGCGGCCGGCCCCAATGTTCCTTCAGGATGACATTGACGAGCAGCACCGGTCCAATCAGCAGCGTTCCGAGCGCGACTTTCAGCTTGCGCGCCCGTCCGACGTTGAAGGTTGCGCCATGCTGCTGGTGGCATTCGATGAGCTTCCACACCATCACGATCGCCACGACATAGGGCAGGCGGAAGAAGACGGTGCGCAAGAGGTCGAAGTTTCCCGAGTCGCGATAGGGAAATCCGCCGCAGACGCTGCCGGCCGCGGCAGCCGCGTCGCAATCCGTACGCAAGAAAAAAAGCTGGGAAAAATAGATGTCTATCCCGGGGAAGGCGCGGAAGACGATCAGCAGTGCCCACCACGTCCAGAACAGCAGCATGAAGGCGCCGAAGGTCGTTTGCGGCAGGCGGATTATCGGACCCCGCGGGCGATTTTTCGAGGAAACTGTCAACGCGAATAACTACGAAACTGACGAAAACATGAGGGCCTTGATGGCCGCGGGCGACCATAACAATTGTCGCAAGCCATTGACAGACCCGCCAAACGCGAAATTATCCGCGGCGGACGGATTTCAAAGAATCCCAGCGGAGAAGACATGTCAGCAAAGTTCGAAATCTCATTTTCAAAGTCGGCGAAGCTCACTGGCGGCCTGGCGATCCTGTTGAAAACCACAGAGGCCGACAGCGCTGCGGGCGCCGAAACAGTCGATCCGGCAGGCGTGATCGCCAAGGCCGCCCGGATCGCCCGATTCTCCGCGAAATCCATGAGCGCGCTCGATATCGTCGCTCCGGAAGGCGCATCCGTCGAGCGCATTGTCGTCATCGGGCTCGGCAAGGCCGCCGACCTCACCGCCCATGATTGGCTGAAGGCCGGCGGTACCGCGGCAGCGAGAATCAAGAATACCGACAAGGCCGCCGTCTTCATCGACGTGCCTGGCCTTCAGACGAGCGCGCGGGCAGCCGCCGATTTCGCCCTCGGCATGCTGCTGCGCGCCTATAGTTTCGATAGCTACAAGACGAAGAAGAGCGACGACGAGGAAAAGACGGGCAAATCGGTCAAGGTGACGATCGTCACCGCCGATCCGGCCGGCGCCAAGAAGGCGTTTTCCGATTCCGAGGCGATTGCCGGCGGCGTCAATCTTGCCCGTGACCTCGTCAACGAGCCGCCGAACGTGCTGGGCCCCGTCGAGTTCGCCGCCAAGGCGAAGGAGCTGGAAAAGCTCGGCGTCGAAGTGGAGATCCTGACCGAGAAGGAGATGCGCCGTTTCGGCATGGGCGCCCTTCTCGGCGTTGCCCAGGGCTCCGTGCGCCCGCCGCGCCTGGCGGTGATGCAGTGGAAGGGCGGCAAAGCCAAGGATCGTCCCGTCGCCTTCATCGGCAAGGGCGTCGTCTTCGATACCGGCGGCATTTCGATCAAGCCTGCCGCCGGCATGGAGGACATGAAGGGCGATATGGGCGGTGCGGCAGCCGTCACCGGCCTCATGCATGTGCTCGCCTCGCGCAAGGCCGCCGTCAACGCCGTGGGCGTCATCGGTCTGGTCGAGAACATGCCTGACGGCAACGCCCAGCGTCCCGGCGATATCGTCACCTCGATGTCAGGCCAGACGATCGAGGTGATCAATACCGATGCCGAAGGCCGTCTCGTGCTCTGCGATGCGCTCTGGTATTGCAACGACCGTTTCAAGCCGCAATTCATGATCAATCTCGCCACGCTGACCGGCGCGATCGTCGTCGCGCTCGGCAATGTGCATGCCGGCCTGTTTTCCAATGACGACCAGCTTTCCGCTCAGCTGACGGAAGCCGGCCTTTCCACAAACGAGAAACTCTGGCGCATGCCGCTCGGCAAGGACTACGACAAGCTGATCGACAGCAAGTTCGCCGACATGAAGAACACCGGCGGCCGGCAGGCAGGCTCGATCACCGCTGCGCATTTCATCAAGCGTTTCGTACAGGACACGCCCTGGGCGCATCTCGATATCGCCGGCACGGCGATGGGCTCGCCGCAGGACGAGATCAACCAGTCCTGGGGTTCAGGTTTTGGCGTGCGCCTGCTCGACGAGCTCGTTCGCGCCCATTATGAATCCTGATGACGGACGTTCTCTTTTATCATCTGACCGAAACCAGGCTGGAAGACGCGCTTCCGCCGCTGATCGACAAAAGCGTCGAGCGCGGCTGGCGCGTCGCCGTCCAGACGCGCGAGCCAGCGCGGCGCGATGCTCTCGACTCGCATCTCTGGACGTTCCGCGAGGAGAGTTTTCTGCCGCACGGCACCGATGAGGGGGATTTCGCCGAAAGCCAGCCGGTGCTTTTGACGGTGACCTCAGGCAATGCCAATGCGGCGACCGTGCGTTTCATCATAGACGGCGCCGAGCCGCCGCCGGTCGATGCCTATGAACGCGTCGTCTTCATGTTCGATGGTCACGACCAGGTGCAACTGGAGGCCGCCCGGGCGCAATGGAAGAAGCTGAAAGGCGAGGGGCATAGCCTCACCTATTGGCAGCAGACGCCGGAAGGGCGATGGGAGAAGAAGGCCTGAGCGTTTCACCGGACATACCGACAATCGGCGCCGGTATGGCGCCGATTGTCGGCCTCCGAAAAACCTGACCTTACTGCGGGTCTTGTTGCTCAGCCTGCAAGCCTAAGAAGGCGTCGCAACGCCGCCGACGGCTCAGTCGTGGAACGCGTCCACGAATTTCCGCTTGCCGAGCATGAAGGCGTCGGCGACGTGGCGCAGCGGCGCGAGATCCACATCCGACGTGCCGGCTTTAATGATTTCGGCGAAGCGGCGATAGAGCGAGGGATATTCCTGCTCCGGCTCGGCGAAGGTCAGCGTGCCGTCGATGGAAAGCTTGGCGCCGCCTTCGGCGAGAACCATCTGGCCGGCCGCGGTCTCCGCGACGATGTCCCAGCTCTGCTTGCCGGTCTGGCGCCAGTCGAATTCGGCATGAACCGGCAGGCCGTCGGCATTGCGGAAGCGAATGTCGGACGCGATCGGCGCATCGCGGTTTTCAGGAAATTCGAGCACGGCCTCGGTGATGAAGATCGGCCGCGGCAGGATATGGGTGACGATCGACAGCGCGTTGATGCCGGGATCGAAAACCCCGAGGCCACCAGCCTGCCAGATCCAGTCCTGGTTCGGATGCCAGTGGCGGACATCTTCCTTCCAGATCACATGCACGCTTTTGATTGTCGTCGCAGCCAGAAACGCCTTGGCGGCCTCGACGGCCGGCGCATAGCGCGAATGCCAGCTGGCAAACAGCGACGAACCCTGTTTGCTCGCAAGCGTCTCGAGATCGGCCACTTCGCTCAGCGTGGCACCCGGCGGCTTTTCCAGGAAGACGTGCTTACCGGCGACGAGCGCCTTATAAGCCGCTTCGTAGCGATATTGCGGCGGCATGCAGAGCGACACCGCATCGATCGACGGCTCGGCGTCGAGCATCGCCTCGATCGTCGTATAGCTGTTGATGCCTTCGACCGTGCCGTGGCGGCTTGCCGTGGCGACGAGCTTGAAATCGGCGTTCTTGGCGATGGAAGGGAGGTGCTGGTCGCGGACGATCTTGCCGACGCCGACGATGGCGAGGTTGATAGGAGACATGGTTTCGCTCGAGCCTGTGAAAAGTATGATTTATTGCGCTTCTTTTAGCAGAAAGGAGAGCGCCGACAAGCTCTCCCCTTCATTCTCTTCTATCCTACCGCATGATGGCTCGTCTTACCTCATGATAGTTTGGCGAAGGAAGCTGTAACCCATGGCCGCCCGGGCGGCGCGCTCTTCGGAATTGCCGTCGCCGCCATGCCCGCCCGAGCCGAACTCATGGAAGAGCGGCCGGTGTCCGGCTTCCTCCAGCCGCGCGGCGAAGCGGCGCGCATGCGAGGGATGCACCCGGTCGTCATTGGCGGAGCTTTCGATATAAATCGGCGGATAGGAGACCTCGGTTGCCGGCCGGACATTATGGAGCGGCGAGTAGCCGAGCATGAAATCCCGGTCGGCTGTTATCTCCGGATCGCCGTACTCGTCCATCCAGGCCTGGCCTGCGCTGAACAGGTGGAAGCGTGTCATGTCGAGCACCGGCACCTGGCACCAGACGGCGCCGAAATCCTCCGGATAGCGCGTCAGCATCACGCCGGTTAGCAGGCCGCCATTGCTGCCGCCTTGGCAGGCGATGCGCGACGGCACGGTGTAGCCGCGGGCGACGAGATCGCGGGCGATGGCGACGAAATCGGCAAACGCCCGGTCTCGCCCCTGCTGTTTGGCGCTGCGATACCAATCGGGGCCGAATTCGCCGCCGCCGCGGATATAGGCCTGCACATAGGCGCCGCCCTGTTCCAGCCAGCGTCCCGTCACGCCGGAATAGGTCGGCGACAGCGAAACATCGAACCCGCCATAGCCGTAAAGCAGCACCGGCAGCGCGCCCTTGGTCCAGTGTTTCGGTAGGATCAGCCGGTAGGCAACCCTGGTTCCGTCTTCGGAAACCGCCTCCAGCAGTTCGGATGACATATCGGCCGCATCGAAATAACTGGGCGCCCCAGCGATGAAAATCGGCTCGGCCTCCTTGCTGCGATCCGACAGCTCGAGCCGGTAACAGGCCGGCGGCTGCAGAAAGCCCTGGCCGATGATGCAGAGCGTATCGTCGCCAAGATGCAGATCCGCATAAAGCGGCCTGAAATGAGCCGTCTGCATGTCGGCCGGCAGCGCGATCTCGCGCTGTTCGGCATCGGGCTTCGTGAGATCCAGCACCATGAGGCGCGGACGCAGCCGGTATGAAATGATGAAGACACACCACTCGCGCATCAGCATCATCTGCGAGATCGACTGGCCCTCGTCAGGCCGAAACAGGATCCGCTCCGGCCCGAGCGGAACTGTCTGCGAGCCGGGATCGAAGCGCTGCAGCACGAGACTGCCGGTGGCAACGCGCTCATCGGTCTTTGCCCGCCAGAGGCAATGATCGTGATTGAACTGGAAGTCCGCCTCCTTGGGCAGATCGATGCGCCGCTGCGTGCCGTCGACGGCGGTCAGGAAAGCGCTGGCGACGCCGATCTCATGGGCGGTGACGAAAATGTCGATCAATCCGGCATCCGCCGAACCGCCCGACAGGGAAGGGTCGATAATGAGATTGAAGCCATAGACGTCTTCATCCGCGGCTTCGAACATGACGGCGGCATCCTCCGGCCGCTGCCCGCGCTTCAATCGCCGCCCGACCCGTGGCCATCCGGAGCGGGTCGCCGAAAATCGATCGATGGAGCCGAAATAGCAGATCTCGTCGCGGCTCAGCCAATTGGCATGCGATCGTGCAGCCGGTGTGTCGAAACCGCCCTCGACGATCTCTTTCCTCTCGGCGTCGAATTCGAGCAGCCGAAGAAGATCCGAGCCGCCGTCCGAAAGCGTGAGCAGCACTCGCGTCGGCTCCCACGGGCAGGTGACGACGCCGCGCCAGTTCCAGCGCTTGCCTTCACGGATGCAGAAGGCATCGAGATCGAAGACCTGTTCCCAACCGGCGTCCGGCAGCGGCTCCTGGTCGGCAGGCAGACGGAGCCAGACGCCGAGAGGATTATCCTTGCTCTGCCGGAAATCGAACAGCCATGCACCGCGGCGCATCGGCACGATCAGCCTGTCCTGCCGCTCGATCAGCGCCTTGATCGCATCACGATCCCTGGCAAATTCGGCCGTTCTGAACGCCGCGTCCGAAACCCGGTTATGCTCGTCGATAAACTGGCGGGTGCGCGGATCGTCGTCCGTTTCGAGATGAAGGTTCATAGCTGACCTGCCGGTTCGTTGACGTCGAACAGATCTAGGCAGCGCGTCCGGACTTGGCAACCCGGCTTACCGGGTCGTCACCAAATCGGCCGAGGCGACGAGGTTGCTCGGCGCCTGCGTCTTCTTGAACTTCAGCGTCACCACCTTGTAGCCTTCGGCTTCGAGTTCGGAGAGCAGGGTCGGCAGCATCGTTGCCGTGCGTTTGTGGATGTCATGCATCAGGATGATGCCGCGGCCGCGTTTGTGCAGCAGGTCCATCGTCCGCTGAGTCACGGAGGCCGGCGTGATGGCGAAATAATCCTTGCTATCGACATCGACATCCATGACCACCAGATCGCGCATGGCGATCGCGGCGCGCAGCCTGTGGCTCTCGGCCAGATAGGGGAAGCGGAAGAAGGCGACGTCGGTTCCCGTCGCCTTGGTCACCGCCAATTCGCCCTTGACCACCTCGGCCATCGCTGCGTCGAAATCAAGCGATGTCAGGTCGGCGTGGTCGTAGGTGTGGCTGCCGATCGTATTGCCGTCCTCGGCGACCCTGCGGGCCAGCGCCGGATGCATTTCGGCCATTTCGCCGACCATCATGAAGGCGCCCTTGACGCCGAACCGGTCGAGGATCGCCAGCACTTTGTCGGTCCGGCCCGGGATCGGACCGTCGTCGAAGCTCAGGATCACTTCCTTGTCCTGCAGCTTGAGATCGGCAAGCGAGGAGACTTCCAGCGTCCGCCCGGCCAGACGGTGCCAGCCGCTCATACGCGGCGCCGCATCGTCGGCGGCATAGCCAAGTTTCCGCCACTCGGGCGCAATCACGGAGGAGGTCTTGATCGATGTATCCGGGGCCTGTTTTGTGGTGCTGCAGGCAGACAGCGCGGCCGTGAGGGCCATGCAGGACAGAATGAAAAAGCGATACATCGAAAGGGCTCAACAAATCGGTAACGAATGTTGAGACAACCTTTCGAATTATGGTTAACGATTGGTTGAAGGCGGCCGGAATTGTGCCGATCCGCGGCACTTCGCCACGCTTTGGACGGAGCATGATGCCGAAAAGCGTCAGCGGTTTTCGGGCGACATCACACTCTGAGGAATATGGCTATCCTGCCATGGCCTCTTCGTATTCGGCCGAAAGCATCAGCCAGTCTTCCTCGGCGGCAGCCAGCTTGGCCGCGGCTTCGCCGCGCTGCTTTGCCTTTTCGGCCGCCTTGGCGGGCGTCTTTTCGTAGAGGGCGGGATTTGCAAGTTCCGCGTCAAGCGCCTGAATCTGTTTCTCCAGCTTCGCCGTCAAGGATTCGATTTCGTTGATCTTTTTCTTGAGCGGCGTCAGCGAGGCGCGACGTTCGGCATTGAGCTTGCGCTGGTCGGCCTTCGACGTCGCATCCTCAGTCAGCTGCGGCTTTTCTTCTTTTTTTTTACCGGATGTGACGATCAGGTCGCGGTATTCGTCCATGTCGCCTTCGAAGGTCGTCACCGTCCCGTCGTTGACCAGCCACAGCCGGTCGACCGTCGCCTCGATCAGGTGGCGGTCATGCGAGATCAGGATGACGGCGCCTTCGTAATCGTTCAGCGCCTCGATCAGCGCCCGGCGGCTGTCGATGTCGAGATGGTTTGTCGGTTCGTCGAGGATCAGCAGATTGGGTGCGTTGAAGGCGGCGAGCCCCATCAGCAGCCGGGCCTTTTCGCCGCCCGAAAGATCCTTGGCGGCGGTTGCCATCTTCTCGGTCGCAAGCCCCATCTGGGCGACGCGGGCGCGCACCTTCGGCTCCGGCGCGCCAGGCATCAGCCGGCGCACGTGCTCGACCGGCGACTGCTCGGGAATGAGGTCGTCGAGTTGATGCTGAGCGAAGAAACCGATCTTCAGGCTCGGCGCCAGCTTCACTTCGCCGCTTTCCGGCGCAAGCCGGCCGGAGATGAATTTGGCGAAGGTCGATTTGCCGTTGCCGTTCGAGCCGAGCAGGGCGATGCGGTCGTCATTGTCGATGCGCAGGTTGAGGTTCTTCAGGATCGGATTGCCGGGCTCGTAGCCGACGGCGCCGCTCTGGATCGCAACGATCGGCGAGGCCGGCTGCTTTTCCGGCTCGGGAAAAGTGATCGGCTGTACGTGATCCTCGATGACAGCGGCGACGGTTCCCATGCGCTCGAGCGCCTTGACTCGCGATTGCGCCTGCCGGGCCTTGGAGGCCTTGGCCTTGAAGCGATCGATGAAGCTCTGCAGATGTTTGCGCGCCGCGTCGTTCTTGGCCTTGGCCTTGGTCTGCAGCTCGTCGGCTTCCGCCTTCTGCCGCTCGAACTGATCGTAGCCGCCGCGATAGAAGGTCAGCTTCTTCTGGTCGAGATGGACGATTGCGTTGACCGCGTTGTTCAGGAGGTCGCGGTCGTGGCTGATGATGATGACGGTGTGCGGATAGCGGCGGACATAGTCTTCCAGCCACAACGTGCCTTCGAGGTCGAGATAGTTTGTGGGTTCGTCGAGCAGCAGCAGATCCGGCTCGGAAAACAGCACGGCGGCAAGCGCCACGCGCATGCGCCAGCCGCCGGAGAAGGAAGAGGCGGGGCGGGCTTGCGCCGCCTGGTCGAAGCCGAGGCCGGCAAGAATGCTCGCGGCGCGCGCCTCGGCCGAATGCGCGTCGATATCGACAAGGCGCATCTGGATTTCGGCGATGCGGTGGGGATCGGTCGCCGTTTCCGCCTCGGCCACGAGGGCCGCGCGTTCCTTGTCGGCTGAAAGCACGATCTCGATCAGGGATTGCTCGGTTGCCGGTGCTTCCTGCGCCACCTGACCGATGCGTGCCGCCTTCGGGATCGACACCGATCCGGTCTCCGAGCCGAGATCGCCGGTAATGACGCGAAACAGCGTGGACTTGCCGGCGCCGTTGCGCCCGACCAGCCCCGCCTTCGTGCCCGAAGGCAGCGAAATGCTGGCATTGTCGAGAAGCAGGCGCCCGGCAATGCGGGCGGAAATATCGGTGAGCGTGATCATGGCCGGCGTTTTGGCCGAAAGCGCCCGCCAAGGCAAGAGCGCTTGTTCCCACGCCAAGCTTGCTTGGGCGCTGAGAAGCTTGCTTGTGGCCGGCGGCGCGCTGTCAGCGCCTTCAGTGGCCGAAAGCCTGCACCGGCTGGCGGGGGTTCGTCTGCGCGGCGAGGAGCGCCACGCGGGCATTGGCCTGCAACTGTCCAGGCGTTGCCGCATCCGTGCTGAGCGCGACGCCGATCGAGATGGTCAGCCTGCCGCGATCGGCCCTGTCGGAGGTCGCGAAGACCAGATTGTCCTCGACGGAAGCGCGCAGGCGCTCGGCGATCGTCATCGCATCCTGCATGCCGACATTGGCAAACAGGAAAGCGAATTCGTCCGCCTCGGTGCGGGCGACGAAGTCGTTCTTCTTGACCGATTTGCGGAAGAGGGCGGCGAGCTTCTTCAGCAGCTTGTTGCCGGCCTGGGTGCCGTATCTGTCGTTGAGATCGGTGAAGTTGTCGATATCGACCATAACAAGCGCGCTGCCGGCGAAACCTTCGTCGCGCTGATAGAGATCGGCGATTTGGCGGTTCAGTGCGATGCGGTTCGGAAGTCCGGTGATCCGGTCGGCGACGGCGGCCGATTGCATCGCCGAAATGCCGCGCTCCAGCGTCTCCAGCCTCTTGATGTCGTCCTGCAGCCTATCCGCGATCTCCGTTTCCGCCGACAACACCGTCGCCAGCGAGGCGGAGAGGTAGTCTATCTCGCCGAGGAAGGCGGTGAGGCTCTGGTTGTCGTTGCCGGAAAACGATTTCAGGATCGTGCCGCAGGCGCGTGCAAAGGCGTCTTTGTGCCGCAGCCCCTCGGCAAGCCTCTCCGCCACCTCGCGCAGCATCCGGCTCGCCTCGTTGCGCGACGTCTCGCCGGCCAGACCGCAATGGCCGACAAGGCGGTATTTCAATCCGAGTTCGTCGAGCATCGCCTGTTGCGGCTGCGCACCGAGCGCCGCGATATCCTGTGCAAGGCCGGCATTGAGCCCGATGATCGCTTCGTGGAAAAGTTCGTAATTGCGCGGCAGCGCCGCAATGTTCAGGCGCGTCAGGTGCTGGGCGATCCTCTGAATGTCGGCCATAGGCGTCGGATGCGCGGCCTCGCGCGGCACCAAAGCGTTTGCGCTTGCATTCTGCATGACAATCCCTCGCAGCCTGGCTTATTCCTTCATTCCGCTATGCCTGCAAGGCTTTAAGAGAGGCTGAATCTTTGGCTGAATTGCCTGCGCAACCGGCAAAGGCGGTTAATACCGTCTTGATGATAAAGGCTGCCTCACATCCACTCGCGGCCGTCGCTGCGCAGGAAGTAGATGAGATCGAGACTGAGGCTCGGCTTGCCGAGCGCCGTCAGCGTCATGTGGCATTGGCCGCGATGATGGGTCTGGTGATTGAAGAGATGCGCAAGGGCCGGCTGCAATGGCTGGGTGATTTCGATCGGCTGCGTCACCGGCACATAGGTGAAGTCGGCGGCAAGGCTTGCCTCATCAAGCGTGCCCGTCCAGGCAATGATCCGCTCGTCCTCCGCCCTCCGTGCGGCGGTAAGCGCATCCAGTTCTTCATAAAGAACGGCATCGAGTGTCGTCGGCGCTTCGCCGGTACCGGTGAAGCGCTTCATCCAGATCCGGTCGGCGACGAGCAGATGATTGAGCGTGCGGTGCAGTGAGCCGAAGAAGGCGCCGCGGTCGCTGCGGAATTCCGCATCACTGAGTTCGGCCGCTGCCGCGTAGACCTGGGCGTTGACCCAGCGGTTATACGCAGCAAACATGCTGTAATGTCGGAGCATTCGATCCCCCCTGTCCTGATTACGGCAGTCTAATCAGTTTCCCGAGAAATCCGAGTGATGGCGCCATGAAAATTCCTGATTTGATCGCAGGCTTTTTCTGTCGTGGAATGCGCTGCGTTTCGATCTCGAAAGGACTGTCATGACCAGAGCCCTCTATTCCCTATGCGGTGCAGACAAGCAGCACTTCTTCTCGCCTCATTGCTGGAAGGCAGTGATGGCGCTGGCGCATAAGGGGCTGGATTTCGAGGAGATCCCGACGACCTATGCCCGCATCCGCGCAATCGGCGGCGGCGTCTCGCAGACCGTGCCCGTTCTCGACGACAATGGCAGGCTGATCCCCGACAGTTTCGACATCGCTCTCTATCTGGAGGAGGCCTATCCCGAGCGGCAGTCGCTGTTTAACGGCGAGGGCGGCAAGGCGCTGTCGCGCATGGTCGAGGGCTATTCGCAGATGATCATCCATCCGGCCATCACGCGGATCGCCCTTCTCGACATCCACGCCAATCTCGACGAGGGAGACAAGGCCTATTTCCGCGAGAGCCGCGAAGCTCGTCTCGGGAAATCATTCGAAGTCGTTGCTGCGGGTAGCGAGGCGGAGAAGGCCGCCTTCGGCGCCAAGCTGGAGCCGCTCCGGCACATGCTGAAATTCCAGCCTTTCATCGGTGGGCAAACGCCGCTCTTTGCCGATTATATCGTCTTCGGGGCGCTGCAATGGCTGCGTATCTGCACTGGTCTCGCCATGCTGGCCGCCGACGATCCCGTCTTGGGCTGGTTCGAACGCTGCCTCGATCTCCATCAAAGCCGCGGCCGGACTGTGACAGCGGCGTGAAATTGCCGCCGACCTCTTGTTTTCGGGCGGTGGGGCGGGTAAAGACCGCCCACTTTTCCCGAGAAACCAGAGGATTTGACTATGGCGATTGAACGCACCTTCTCGATGATCAAGCCGGATGCAACCAAGCGCAACCTGACGGGCGCCATCACCAAGATGCTCGAAGATGCCGGCCTGCGCGTCGTCGCCTCCAAGCGCGTCTGGATGAGCCGCCGCGAAGCCGAAGGCTTCTACGCCGTTCACAAGGATCGCCCCTTCTTCGGCGAACTCGTCGAAGGCATGACCTCCGGTCCGACCGTCGTTCAGGTTCTGGAAGGCGAAGGCGCCATCCTCAAGAACCGCGAGATCATGGGCGCGACCAACCCGGCAAACGCTGACGAAGGCACGATCCGCAAGGTTCATGCCCTGTCGATCGGCGAAAATTCCGTTCACGGTTCGGATGCTCCGGAAACGGCTGCCCAGGAAATCAAGTACTGGTTCTCCGATACCGAAGTCGTCGGCTGAGGCCACGCTTCGGCATTGGCGCGCAATGCCTTGAATTGACTCTCGAAAGCCGGGGCTTCGCTCCGGCTTTTTCTATGCCGGGCGTTCCTTTATGCCGGGCATTTGTCGGTGTTTGAGAAATCGACGCTGCCGTCCGGCTTGAAGACCTCAGGGTTCTTGTCATAAAGCGCACCAACAACGAGCGGCTTGCTCGGCAGCACGGTCTGGTCCAGGTCGGATCGGAATTGCGTCTTCAATTCCTGCAGCACCTTGCCGTCCTTGTCGACCAGACGGAGGCTGACGGAATAGGGACGGTCCTTGCGTACGCAGTGCAGGTTTTGGCTCTGCAGTGCGATCTTGTCGTCGATCGGATAGATTTTCTGGTTCAGCACCAGTGGTTCGCCGCCTTGAGGATTTTCGAATTCGGCGATGATGACCGAACCATCGGGAATGGGACCTGTCTTCTTCAGCGTCAGCAGATAGGTGGCGCTCGCCACCCGATAGTTGAAGACGAAGAGATGGCCGGTGACCTCGACGAGATTTTCGGCCTGGCGCTGGCAGGCCGAAAGTAGAAGGCTGGCCGCTGCCGCTGTTATGATCAAATATATTCTCATGGCGTCTCCTCCTTCTTGCGGCGGTAGTGGCGGTTCGCCTTGGCGCGGTTGCCGCAGACCGCCATGTCGCACCAGGCGCGGCTCCTGTTCTTGCTGCGATCGATGAACAGCCAGCCGCAATTGCCGCAGATTTTCATGCGCTCCGGATCCGGCATGGCGACCAACCGCAGCACCGAATGGGCTGTGGCCCTGGCCACGCTGCCGGGGTTTGCCTCGCGCAACACTTTTGCCAGCAGCTCCAGCAGCACGGCCAGCAATTGGTCGTCGCCGCCATCCAGTATACGCTTGCGGAAATAGCGGTCGATCGCTTCCCGCAGCGCGAGGAAATCCGTCTCGTCTTCACTAGCCACCGGAGCGATGTCGCCGAAGAGGGCCCGTTCGGCACAGAATTCGGCAGCGGCGCGCGGAAAGTCCTGCATCTGGCCCTGAACCGCGAAGCGGTCGATCCGCCGCGCTGCATCGTGGCGCAGCACGACGCTATTGGCGACATCGAGCGCCAGCGCGCCTCCGGCAAAGCGGTGAGGGGTCCAGGAAAAGCTCATGATGAAATTATAACTGGTGAAATAGGTTTTACCAGTTATAATTTGCCGACGCGGGGTGCATGGAATGGCCTATCTTCTGCAGCAACTGGCGAATGCGGTTCCGCTCGCTGCTCTTTATGCCGCGCTCGCCTTCGGCTATGCCGTCGCCTTCGGCGTGACCAAGCGAGCCGACATCACCTATGGGGCGATCTTCGCCTTCGCAGGCCAGATCCTGCTGCTCTTCACCGAACTCGCCTATGTCAAGTTCTGGTTGGTGCTGCCGGCGGCCCTTGCCGTCGGCGCCGGCGCTGCCATCGTCTATTCGTTGGCGGCGGGCATATGGATCGGCCGCTCGATCATGCTGCCGCTGGTCAGCAAATCGCCGAATACGGTGATCGTCGCCGCCCTTGGTATCATGATCGTGCTGATGGAAACTGCCCGGCTTGCCGCTGATACCCGTGCCATCTGGCTGCCACCCTTCCTGAACGGCACGGTCGTCTTCTGGAGCGACGGCCCGTTCAAGGTGACGCTGACCTATATCCAGCTGATCGACACGGTACTGATGGCAGCCATGGTCGCGGTGGGTGCGCTGATCCTCAGGCGCACGGCCTGGGGCCGCATCTGGCGCGCCGTTACCGACGATCCGCTGGCCGCCGAGCTCTGCGGCACCAGCGCCGACCGGGTCTTCCTCGTCGCCTATGCCGCGGCCGCCCTCGTCGCCACGATCTGCGGTATCCTCGCGACCTTCTATTACGGCTCGATGGATTTCGGCGCGGGCCTGATGTTCGGGCTGAAGGTGCTGCTGATATCAGCCGTCGGTGGTTACTCCGATCCGCTGCGCTCGGCAGGCGGGGCCGCCGGGCTCGCCGTCGTCGAGACCCTATGGGGCGCCTATGGCCCCTTCGTCTGGCGCGATCTGGTCATTTTCTCGCTGCTCGTTCTATTGCTGGTCATGAGCCGCAGGGAGCGAGTGGTGCTTTAGCTTATTTCCACTTGCCGCGCGCCGTATCGTCGGCATCTTTCGCCGCGACCCAGTCGCCGGCCGCGCCATCCTTGCCATGTTCCTTCTTCCAAAAGGGGGCTGCTGTCTTCAGGAAGTCCATGACGAAGTTGGCGCCGTCGAACGCCGCTTGCCGGTGCGGTGCGGCCGCAACGACGAGCACGATATTCTCGCCGACGGCGATCTTGCCGTATCGGTGGATGGCGGTGAGGCCGAGCAGCCCGAAGCGCTCGATGGCGAGTTTACCGATGCGGGTCATCTCGGCTTCGGCCATGCCGGGGTAATGTTCGAGTTCGAGGGCGGCGAGGGTTCCGCCGTCATCGCGGCAGAGGCCGGAGAAGGTGACGACGGCGCCGATGCCCGGCTTGCCCTTGGAGAGATGGTCGACCTCCGCCTGCAGGTCGAAATCCTCATGTTGGACACGGATGGTGGGAGTGATGGTCACCACGGGGACCTCCGCTGCTTTGATGCGCTGCCGTATCCCCAAGCTCCCTCATTCATGTGCTTGTCACAGGAATCCAGCCACCGCGCGTCCGCGCGGTGAATGACTCTTTCCTTTTGGCAAGTGCTTCTCCCGCGCCCAAGGACTTGGGCGCACTGGATTCCTGTGACAAGCACAGGAATGAGGGAGATAGAGGAAGACGCAGTCCTACCCATTGTAAGTTTTCCCAAGCCCGGACGGACCGGACTTCACCCCCCCGTCATCGGCGGAAATATCCCGATCTCCCGTGCGCCCGATATCGGCTCGTCATGCTCGACATGCTCCATGTCGAGCGCCACCCTGATCACGTCCGGATATTGAAGCGCGGCCTCATATTCTTCGCCTAGCGTCTTCAAATGATTCAACAGATCGGTAACGGTGACGACCGAGGAGGGAAGGTCGATCTCCTCCTCGCCTTTGCCGATGCGCTCGCGCACCCATGCGAAATAGACAAGCCGCGTCATTCCTCGTCATCCACGATATGTTTCAGCCCGGCGCGGAAATAATCATAGCCGGTATAGATGGTCAGCAATGCGGCGATCCACAGAAGCGCGATGCCGGTCTGCGTCGTATAGGGGAATATCTCGTCGCCGGCAGGACCCGCGAGCAGGAAGGCGATGGCGACGAGCTGCAGCGTCGTCTTCCACTTGGCGATCCGCGTCACCGGCACGCTGACCTTCAGCGCCGCCAGATATTCACGCAGGCCGGAAACGAGGATCTCGCGGCAGAGAATGGTGATCGCCGCCCAGATCGACCAGCCGGCGATCGTCTGGTCGGCTGCGACCAGGAGCAGGATCGAGGCGACCAGCAGCTTGTCGGCGATCGGGTCGAGCATGCGGCCGATATTCGAGGTCTGATTCCAGATGCGCGCGAGATAGCCGTCGAGGAAATCGGTGATCGAGGCGATGACGAAGATCCACAGTGCCACCCAGCGCGCCGTGTTGCTGATTGACAGCCTGCCTTCGATGAAGAAGCAGAGAACGATCAGCGGTACCGCGAGGATACGGCCGTAGGTCAGGAGGTTGGGGATGCTGTACGCACGCGATGCCATGGGATCGTTTCTCTGACTTGATGCGCCGCTGCAGCGCCGCGCGTCTTTTCAGGACGCTGTAACACTTTGAATCGACGCATCGGGCTTTTCTGATATCGAGTCCGATGTACGGGCCGATGCGGTAGATGACGGCTTTGACCGCGGACCGTCAACATTCTTTCTGTCTTTTCACTGCCTTTGCGTGGAATTTGCGACGGGCGCCGGTTATTTCGCGGCGTCGTCGTGGAAATGGTTGTAGACCTGCTTGGCGACGGCCTCCGAAATGCCTTCCACCGCCATCAGGTCGGAGAGTGCGGCGCGCGAAACCGCTTTCGCCGTGCCGAAATGCTGAAGCAGCGCGCGCTTGCGCGATGGACCGATGCCGCCGATCTCGTCGAGCGGGTTCTTGACCATTTCCTTCTTGCGCCGGGCCCGGTGCGAGCCGATCGCGAAACGATGCGCCTCGTCGCGCATGCGCTGGACGAAATAGAGCACAGGATCGCGCGGCGGCAGGGTAAAACTCTCGCGTCCGGGAGGGAAGAAGCGCTCGCGCCCGGCATCGCGGTCGACACCCTTGGCGATGCCGATCGCCATGACGCTGTCGGTGATGCCGAGCTCGGTGAGGATGGCGCGCACCGCCGTCATCTGCCCCTGGCCGCCGTCGATCAGGATCACGTCGGGCCACGCCGGGAAGGGCATGTCGGCGGCGTCGGCGGGGCCTGCCTGCGCCGTACGATCGGGAATGCCTTCCTCCTTGATCAGCCGCGAGAACCGCCGCGTCATCACTTCCTTCATCATGCCGAAATCGTCACCGGGGGTGATGTCGGTCGATTTGATGTTGAACTTGCGGTACTGGTTTTTGACGAAGCCTTCCGGCCCCGCGACCACCATGCCGCCGACGGCATTGGTGCCCATAATATGCGAGTTGTCGTAGATTTCGATGCGCTGCGGCACATAGGCAAGCCCGAACGTGTCCTTGAAACCGTCGAGCAGCCGCGACTGCGACGCCGTTTCGGCAAGCTTTCGCCCATGCGCCTCGCGGGCATTGCCGACGACATGGTCGACCAGATCGCGCTTCTCTCCGCGCTGCGGCACCAGGATCGAAACCTTATGGCCGACCTTTTCGCTAAGGGCGGCTGCGAGCAATTCCATCTCCTCGATCGTTTCCGACAGCATGATCTGTTTCGGCACCGGCTTGTCGTCGTAGAATTGCGCGAGAAAGGCATTCAACACTTCGGCGCCGGAAAGCTGCGGATCGGCCTTTGGGAAATAGGCGCGATTGCCCCAGTTCTGTCCGGTGCGGAAGAAGAATACCTGGATGCAGGAGACGCCGCCCTCGTGGTGGATGGCGAAAACGTCAGCCTCCTCGACGCCGGCCGGATTGATGCCCTGATGGCTCTGCACATGCGAAAGTGCGGCCAGGCGGTCGCGATAAATTGCCGCCCGCTCGAAGTCGAGATCCTCGGCCGCCTGGTTCATGGCCTCGGCCATATGCGACTTGACCTTTTGGCTCTTGCCGGAGAGGAAGTCCTTCGCCTCCTGCACCAGTTCGGCGTAGCCCCCGTCGCTGACCTCGTGGGTGCACGGCCCGGAACAGCGCTTGATCTGGTAGAGCAGGCAGGGGCGGGTGCGCGTTTCGAAGACGCTGTCGGTGCAGGTGCGGATCAGGAAGGCGCGCTGCAACGAATTGATCGTCCGCCCGACCGCGCCGGCCGAGGCGAACGGCCCGAAGTAGTCGCCCTTCCGCGCTCTCGCACCGCGATGCTTGAAAATGGCCGGCGCCCGGTGATCGCCGGTGATGAGGATATAGGGAAAGGACTTGTCGTCGCGCAGCAGCACGTTAAAGCGCGGCCGCAAGCGCTTGATCAGATTCGCTTCCAGGAGCAGCGCTTCGGTTTCCGTGCGCGTCGTCACGAATTCCATGTTCGCCGTTTGGCGCACCATCTGCGCTATGCGGTTGGAATGCACGCGGCCGACGGCGTAATTGCCGACGCGCTTCTTCAGGCTGCGCGCCTTGCCGACATAGAGCACGTCACCCTCGGCGTTGAACATGCGGTAGACGCCGGGGCTGTTCGGCAGCCGCTTGACGAATTCGCCGATCAGCTCGGCGCCGATGAGTCCGGTCTCGTTGAGGCTGCCGGCGTTCCAGTCGACCGCAGTCGCAAGCGGGGCGGCGGCGGAAAGGTCGCCTTCCACCTCGATCTCGTCTTCGCTCTCATCCGTATCGTCGTAGAGAACCCCGCCATCCGGCAGCTTTCGTCCGTTCATTCCGTAATCTCCGCCACATCGGGCGTCTGCCAGGCAAGGTGCTGGCCGCCGTCGAGGGCAATCATCTGGCCGGTGATCGAGGGCGTGTCGTAAAGGAAGCGAATCGTTTGTCCGAATTCCTCCAGCGCCGGCCC
Organism: Rhizobium sp. 268; assembly: GCF_036571585.1. Classification (NCBI taxonomy): domain Bacteria; kingdom Pseudomonadati; phylum Pseudomonadota; class Alphaproteobacteria; order Hyphomicrobiales; family Rhizobiaceae; genus Rhizobium; species Rhizobium sp. 268. Next base: position 161,866 of record NZ_JAPPSO010000008.1, read on the forward strand.
TCGCTGCAGGATAAGGGCTGAGACCTGCGCTTGGAAGTCCTCCTGCGCCTGCCGTTCGCTCGGCATCGACGGGCCGGGGCCGATGGCATTGACGCGGATGGCCGGCGCCAATGCCTGGGCAAGTGTCTGCGTTGCCGTCCATAGCGCCGATTTGGATAGCGTATAGGAATAGAAGCTGGGCCTCAGTGCCCAGACCCGCTGGTCGATGATGTTGACGATCAATCCGGTCGCATCGTCGGGTAGCTGTTCGGCAAAGGCTGCGGCAAGGATCGAGGGCGCCCGCACATGGACGTCGAAATGCTGCGCCCATGCCTGCTCATCGAAACTGCGGGCCGAATCCTGGCGGAAGATGGAGGCGTTGTTGACGAGCAGGTCGAGCGGACCGAGGTCTTCCGACGCTCTTTTTACGAGTTCGCCGGTTTCGCCGATATTGGTAAGATCGGCCTTGAGCGCGATCGCCCGATATCCCTTCTGCCGCAATTCCGCCACCAGCTCTTCGGCTTCACTGAGGGAGCCCTTCGCGTGGATGGCAACGGAAAAGCAATTTGCAGCAAGGTCTTCGGCGATTGCCCGGCCTATTCTTTTAGCAGCCCCTGTTACAAGGGCCGAGCGAAGTCTTTTGTGGTTCAAAATCCTGCCTTCTAATCCCGCGAGTCTGTCTGCCGACTATATAGGCGCGGGCGGAGATTATATAAATAGGTCGTTGTGGTTGCGTCCGTGGGCGGGATATTCTATGTATTATTTAAGAATGCGATTTCCTAAAATAAGTATTTTCAGTTTAACTCTTCAGTAGGGTTAATGAAGTGTATGTTGCAGGCAAGCAACATCGAATTTCGGCCATGCGGCAGCCACAATGATATCACAATTTGGCTCTTTCAAATCCGCATTTGAGTTCCAATTTCAGTCTCGATCCGGAAGGGACATCTGGCAATATCCCGCCAATGCTTCACTGATAGACAGATGATCAGCGGCGCGGGACTGAAAGGAGACTAAGTATGCGTGTACTCATTGCTGGCCTCATGGCCTCCGTTTTTGCAATTGCGGGCGTCTCGGCAGCTCAGGCGGCCGATGCCGTCGACCAGGTTCCGGAAGCACCGGTCGCCCAGGAAGCCCCGGTCAAGCCGGCCGGCAGCTGGGAAGGCTTCTACCTCGGCGGCGCCGGCACCTACAACATGGGTGACTTCGGTTCCGACCGCCACACCTATGGTTTCGGCGGCCAGGTCTTCACCGGCTATAACTGGCAGCAGGGCCAGATCGTTTACGGCGTTGAATCCGACCTCGGCTACAGCGGCGACGACGTTTCCTCGGGCGGCGTCAAGAACAAGTATGGCTGGAACGGCTCCGTTCGTGGCCGCGTCGGCTACGACATGAACCCCTTCCTGCTCTATGGCACGGCCGGTCTTGCGCTCGGCGACGTCAAGGTTTCCGACGGCACCTCGGACGAAAGCAAGACGAACTACGGCTATACGGTCGGCGCCGGCGTCGAAGCCTTCGTGACCAACAACATCACGACGCGCTTGGAATATCGCTACACCGACTACCAGAGCAAGGATTACGACCTCGACTCCGGCAGCTTCTCACGCGGTTACGACGAGAACAGCGTCAAGCTCGGTATCGGCGTCAAGTTCTAAGCCGAACGGAATTATTCAAACATGGAAAAGCCGGGCAAACGCCCGGCTTTTTGCTGCTCGCCTGTTGTTGCCAAGCGCTCAGGCCTGGGTCTTGAGTTCCTGATAGGCGGGGAATTTCTTTTCGAACTGCCGCAACCAGTCGATCAGCGGCGCATGATCGGCTTCCCACTGGCCCTTGAAGCGCAGATCGAGATAGCCGAGCGTGGCGGCCAAGGCGAAATGCCCGCCGTTGAGTTTCTTGCCCAATTTCGGCGGCTTGGCGCTCAGATGCGTAAGCCCGCTCGTCACCTTTTTCCATTGCCGGTCGATCCAGGGCTGGTGGATCTTTTCCTCGTCGCGAAAACGCCGCTCATACATGATCGCCAGCAGGCAATCGCAGATGCCGTCGCAGAGCGATTCGAGGACGTCGGCATCCGTGCGTTTGCCCTTCTTGGAGGGATAGAGCTTGCCCTTCGCCAGCCGGTCGAAATAGTGCATGATCGCCACGCTGTCGAAGACCGAGGCGCCGTCATCGGCCAGCAGCGTCGGGATCTTGCCGAGCGGATTATTCTCCACCAGGATCGCCGGCGCCGTATTGGTGTCGACCCGGATGGCGTTCAACTCGAGATCCAGGAAATGCGCGGCCATCCGCACCTTGCTGGAATAGGGTGAGGGGGGCGACCAAAGAAGCTTCATGCAGCACCTGATTTGTGGAACTGCGCGGACTATTCCCGAACCGGGTTGTCCGGTCAATCGTCGTCCTTGACCGTCTTGGTCTCGCCGCGCAGCCAGAAGGCGCGGTGCGAGGCGAAACGATCCTGCGCCAAATGGTCCTTCAGCGCCGGCAGCAGTTGGTGCAGCTCGTCCTTCAGGGTGAAGGGCGGATTGACGATAACGAGGCCTGAACCCGTCAATCCCGTGATGCCGCGGTCGCTGCGAACAGAAAGCTCGGCGCAGAGCATTTTCGGAATGTCGAGCGCCTGTAGCCTCTCGTGGAATTCTTTGATCGGCGCGCCCTTTTTCAGCGGATACCACAGGCAATAGGTGCCGCCTGGAAAACGGCGATAGGCCTTTTCCAGCCCCTCGGCCAGACGCTGATATTCGTCCTCTTCCTCGAAAGGCGGATCGACAAGCACGATGCCGCGTTTCTCCTTCGGCGGCAGATGCGCGCCGAGCGCCAGCCAGCCGTCGAGTTCGGTGATTCGCGCATGGTGGTCGCCCTCAAACAGCCGGTGCAGGCGGGCGAAATCCTCGGGGTGCAGCTCCATCGCCGACAGCCGGTCCTGCGGCCGGAACAGCAGGCGCGCCAGTTTCGGCGATCCGGGATAGAAGCGGACGCCGCCCTCAGGGTTGAGTTCGCGGATGGCTGCAAGGTAGGGCTCCAGCAGTTCGGAAACCTGCGGTCCGAGATCGGCCTCCATCAGCTTGCCGATGCCGTCGAGCCATTCGCCGGTTTTCTGCGCTTCTTCGGAGGAGAGGTCGTAGAGCCCGATGCCGGCATGCGTGTCGAGGACGCGGAAGGCACCATCCTTTTTCTGCATGTAGCGGATCAGCCGCGCCAGCACGGCATGTTTCAGCACATCGGCAAAATTGCCCGCATGATAGATGTGGCGGTAGTTCATTTTCGCTGATGTCCGTATGAATTCGCGTCATGGGAAAGTTTGTGGCTTTTGGCCGTGCAAGGCTTGGAATATACAAATGCCATGAACATTGCGACCCCCATCCACGCCAAATCCCCGAAGCCGGACACCAGGGTCGGCCACACCGCCTGTCCGCACGACTGTCCCTCCACCTGCGCGCTGGAGGTCGAACTATCCGAGGACGGCCGCATCGGGCGCGTGCGCGGCGCCAATGATCATTCCTACACCTCGGGCGTCATCTGCGCCAAGGTCGCCCGCTATGCCGAGCGGCTCTACCATCCCGACCGCCTGATGCATCCCTTGCGCCGCGCCGGCGCCAAGGGGGCCGGGCAGTGGCAGCAGATTTCCTGGGACGATGCGCTGGATGAGATCGCCGAAGCCTTCGTGAAGGCCGAGGCGCGGGACGGCAGCGAGGCGATCTGGCCTTATTTCTATGCCGGCACCATGGGCTGGGTACAGCGCGACTCGATCGATCGCCTGCGTCACGCCAAGCGCTTTTCCGGCTTTTTCTCCTCGATCTGCACCAACCCGGCCTGGACCGGCTTCACCGTGGCGACCGGCACGCTGCGCGGCCCCGACCCGCGTGAGATGGGCCGCACCGATTGCGTCGTCATCTGGGGCACCAATGCGGTGTCGACGCAGGTCAATGTGATGACCCACGCCATCAAGTCGCGCAAGGAGCGCGGCGCCAAGATCGTCGTCATCGACATTTACGACAATCCGACGATGAAGCAGGCCGACATGGCCTTGATCGTCAGGCCCGGCACCGATGCGGCACTGGCCTGCGCCGTCATGCACATCGCCTTCCGCGACGGCCATGCCGACCGCGACTACATGGCGCGCTATGCCGATGATCCCGCCGGCCTCGAAGAGCATCTGAAAACGAAGACGCCGCAATGGGCCGCCAATATCACCGGCCTTTCGGTCGAGGAGATCGAAGCCTTTGCCCGCCTCGTCGGCACGACGAAAAAGACCTTCTTCCGCCTCGGCTACGGCTTCACCCGCCAGCGCAATGGCGCGGTCGCCATGCATGCGGCCGCCTCGGTCGCCACCGTGCTCGGCTCCTGGCAGTATGAGGGTGGCGGCGCCTTCCATTCCAACAACGATATCTTCCGCATGAACAATGCGGAACTGACCGGCCGCTCGATGAAGGACGGCGATATCCGCATGCTCGATCAGTCGCAGATCGGCCGGGTGCTGACCGGCGATCCGGTGGCGCTGCGCCATCGCGGCCCGGTGACGGCGATGCTGATCCAGAACACCAATCCGGCCAACATCGCCCCCGAGCAGCGCCTCGTCAGACGCGGTTTTGCCCGCGACGACCTGTTCGTCGCCGTGCACGAGCAGTTCATGACCGAGACGGCGGAGATCGCCGATATCGTCATTCCGGCGACGATGTTCGTCGAGCATGACGATATCTACCGGGCCGGCGGCCAGAACCATATCCTGCTCGGGCCGAAGCTGGTCGAGCCGCCGCCGAGCGTGCGCACCAATCTCTTCGTCATCGAGGAACTGGCCAAACGCCTCGGCGTCGCCGATCGCCCCGGCTTCGGCTTTTCAGCCCGCGAAATGGTCGATCGCTTGCTGGAATCGAGCGGCCTGCCGGATTACGAGCATTTCCTCGAACACAAATGGTTCGATCGCCAGCCGGCCTTCGAGGAGGCGCATTTCCTGAACGGCTTTGCTCATCCCGACGGCAAATTCCATTTCCGCCCGGACTGGATCGATCAGCCGGCGCCGAACAAGCCGCCGGCGGCGGTCGGCCTGCTCGGGCCGCATGGGGAGCTGCCTGTATTCCCCGATCAGGTCGATGTCATCGAAGTCGCTGATACCGACCATCCCTTTCGTCTGGCCACCTCGCCGGCGCGCAACTTCCTGAATTCGAGCTTCGCCGAGACCAAGACGTCGCGTCAGAAAGAGGGCCGTCCCGAGGTGATGATCAATCCGGCCGACGCTGAAGCCAATGGCATCGCCCACGGCGATCTGGTCCGCATCGGCAATAGTCGCGGCGACCTGCGCATCCATGCCCGCGTCACCACCGAGGTGAAGCCTGGCGTGCTGATCGCTGAAGGCCTCTGGCCGAACAAGGCGCATATCGATGGCGAGGGCATCAACGTGCTCACCGGCGCCGACCCGGTCGCGCCCTATGGCGGGGCGGCCGTGCACGATAACAAGGTCTGGCTTCGCAAGGACACAGCATGATGCAGCCGAAATCACGCGTGAAGATCGTCAGCACGGAAACGCTGTCGAATGGGTGGACGAAGCTCAGCAGCTATCTGCTCGATTACATCGACCGCAAGGGCGCGACCCAACGCTTGAAGCGGGAGGTCTACCATCGCACGCCGGCAGCCTGCATCCTGCTTTATGATCCCAAGCGCGACCTCGTCGTTCTCGTCCGCCAGTTCCGCCTTGCCGTTCATATCAACGGTGATCCCGCCTGGATGATCGAGGTGCCGGCCGGCCTTCTCGATGACGATCATCCCGAACAGGCGATCCGCCGCGAGGCGATGGAAGAAACCGGTTACCACCTGCGCGACGCGCGTTTCCTGTTCAAATGCTACACTTCGCCCGGCGCCATCACCGAAGTCGTCCACTTCTTCGTCTCGCTGATCGACAGCGCCGACCGCGTGGCCGAAGGCGGCGGCCTGGACGAGGAGCACGAGGATATCGAGGTTCTCGAAGTCCCGCTCGATGAGGCCGCCCAAATGATCGAAAACGGCGAGATCTTCGACGCCAAGACGATCATGCTGCTGCAATGGGCTCTGTTGAACAGGCATAAACTTCGATAGCGGATGCGCGGTCTCGGGCAAGCCCGCAGGTTGGCCTCAAGACGGTTTCGCGATCGCGGTTGTGGCGTTCGAAATTTCATACGTTTGTCACGAAGCGGTTCTATCCGCTGCGGTCTGTCAATCATCGATGCGATCAGGAGAAAGCCCATGTGGCTCAGCAATTTCACCCTCGTTCTGCCAAACGAGGTGGTGAGTGAAGGTTCCGTGCGGGTCGAAGACGGCGCCATCGCCGAAATCAGACCCGAGCCGGTCGCCGGGGCTGCCATCGATGGCGGCGGGCGGCTTCTGATGCCGGGATTCGTCGATCTCCATGGCGACATGATCGAGCGAGAGATCGCGCCGCGGCCGAACGCGACGATGCCGATCGATTTCGGCATCCACGAACTCGACAAGAAGCTGGCCGCCGCCGGTGTTACCACGGCCTTTGCCGCCGTCTCCTTCGCCACCGAAAGCGTCTATGGCCACGTCCGCTCGCTGGAGACGACCTCGGCGGTGATCGAAGGCATCAACCGCCTGCGCGATGATCTGCTGATCGACCACCGCGTCCACGCCCGCTATGAAATCACCAATATCGGCGCCGCTGCCGCGCTCGAGCGCCTGCTGAATGCCGATCAGATCGACATGGTGTCGCTCACCGACCACACGCCCGGCCAGGGCCAGTACAACAACCTGCAAAGCTACATCCTCAGCATTTCCGAGCGCCGCGCCATCTCCGAGGAGATGGCCGCCGAGATCGTCGCCAAGCGCATCGCCATGCGCAATAACCCCGAAATCGAAGCCAAGCTGAAGGAGATCGTCGCGCTGTCGCTGAAGCACAAGCTCTCGCTTGCCTCGCATGACGACGACAGCGTCGAGAAGGTCGCCGAAATGCACGATCTCGGCGTCACCATCAGCGAGTTCCCGGTCACTGCGCCCGCCGCAGAAGAGGCGCGCCGCCGCGGTCTCTGGACGCTGATGGGCGCGCCGAATGCGCTGCGCGGCCAGTCGATGTCGGGCAATCTCAGCGCGCTCGATGCCGCAAGGGCCGGCCTGCTCAGCGTCATCGCCGCCGATTATCATCCGGCCGCCTTTGTGCCCGGCATCTTCAAGCTCGCCGAGATGGTGGAAGGCGGCCTGCCTTCAGCCGTCGCCATGGCGACCGGCAACGCCGCCCGCTCCGCCGGCCTATCGGACCGCGGCGAAATCGCCATCGGCCAGCGCGCCGATTTGGTCGTGGTCGAGCGGGGCGACATCAACCGCATCCGAGCCACCTTCCGCGCCGGTCGCTTCGTCTACAGCGACGGTACGCTGCATCCGTTGCGGGCGTTGGCGGCTTAGCGGCACGTCTGAGCGTCGAGACAGAATGACGAGATCACGGCGAAACGGGCTTTCTCGTCGGCGGTACCCGGACTGAACAAGACTGCCAACGATGCGGAATCAAGATGTCATCTGAGCCAAGGTTGCTGCACAAGGAGTGGGGGCTGCTGCCTCTGGTTTTAAGTGGAATTGCAACAGTATCTGTAATTATTATATCAATTTACTATGATAACCAATATGAAATCCCGAAGATCTACATAGGCGGTAGATACATACAGTGCCAGAAGTCGGTTGCTTCCTTATTAAATGCCATAGCGTTGGTGTATAAATACCCAGGATTGGCTCTTATAGTTATTTCATTGAGTTCCGTTATTTTTTGTTATGTTTATGACAGAGGTATGTTTATATTTATAATAATATGTTTTGTTCTTTTCAGCTATCCGTTCACCACCATATTGGCTGGATCCAAGATTGTTTTAAGTGAATCCTCGATGGAGACCATGTGCGAAAGAGGAGGTTACGGATCTGTTGCGATCCATCTTCCGGTGTTGTTTTTGTCGTCCTACGTGATCATTGGAAACATTGTTCTCTTAGCCAAGCGCTGGCTTAGAGGAAGAACCAAAAATGGCTGAGACGATGAGAGTGGGGTGATTATCGCCTTATCCTTCATGTCGCGAGCGCTGGAATCACAGATTGTTTGCCTCATGACGTACAACTTGTTTCTTGTTTCATTCCTTTTGTATCGCAACAGCCACAGCTGCACTGAGAAATGACTGCAGGAAAACCGGCAGACGCCGGGAGATTACGCTGATCGAAAAGGAGTTGGAAGGCTTGCCGCGCCTGTTCGATCAGGGGCTCGTTCCTGCCAACGGGTATATGCGCTGCAGCGGTTGTGCGCATGGTATTTGACTTGGGAAAGCTACCTGCCTGGCAGGTATATCAGCAACCTAACAGCGGTCGCCGATCAGCGAGATGAGCTGGGCCTTGGGCGCAACGGCCGAAGCCTCTTCGCCGATGGCCTTGCCGCCTTCCATCGTCACGCGGCCTTCGGCGAAGAGCCGCAGTGCCTGCGGATAAATCTGGTGTTCGACGGTCAGCACGCGGGCGGCAAGGCTTTCGGCCGTGTCGCCGGAAAGGATCGGGACGGCGGCTTGGCCGATGACCGGCCCTTCATCCATGCCTTCGGTGACGAAATGCACGGTGCAGCCGGCGATGCGCATGCCGGCGTCGATCGCGCGCTGATGGGTATGCAGGCCGGGAAACAGCGGCAGCAGGGAAGGGTGGATGTTGAGCATCCGGCCTTCGTAACGCTGAATGAAGGTCGGCGTGAGCAGTCGCATATAGCCGGCCAGGCAGAGGATATCGGGCGAAAGTTCGTCGAGTGCCGAAAAGATCGCCGCCTCATGCGCATCCTTGCTGGCATACTCCTTGCGGGGAAAGGCGTAGGTGGCGATGCCTTCGGCGGCCGCCTTGGCAAGCCCGCCGGCCTCCGCCTTGTCGGAGATCACGCCCACGATTTCGGCCGGGTAGTCGGCGGCTTTCGCCGCCGCAACCAGGGCCATCATGTTGGAGCCGCCGCCGGATATGAGGACGACGACGCGTTTGCGCGGCGTGCTCATACAGCAAGTGTGCCCTTATAGACTGTGCCGGTGGCACCTTCGTCGCGAGCGATCATGCGGCCGAGCGTGACGACGGTCTCGCCCTCGGCTTCGAGGGCGGCGGAAACGGTCGCGACATTCTCGCCGGCGACGACGACAATCATGCCGACGCCGCAGTTGAAGGTGCGCAGCATCTCCTTGGTTTCGACGCCGCCCGTCCTGGCGAGCCACGAGAAGACCGGCGGAACCTTGACGGCGGCAAGATCGATCTCGGCCGCCAGATGCTTCGGCAGCACCCGCGGAATATTTTCCGGGAAGCCGCCGCCGGTGATATGGGCGAGCGCCTTGATGGCGCCGGTCTCGCGGATCGCCTTCAGCAACGGCTTCACATAGATGCGGGTCGGCTCCAGCAGGGCTTCGCCGAGCTTCCTGCCTTCGGAAAATGGCGCCGGTGCGTCCCAGCCGAGGCCGGAGAGTTCGACGATCTTGCGCACCAGCGAGAAACCGTTGGAGTGCACGCCGGAGGAGGCGAGGCCGAGGATCACATCGCCCTCGGCGATATCGCCCGAGGGCAGCAGCTTGCCGCGTTCGGCAGCGCCGACAGCAAAACCGGCGAGATCATAGTCGCCGGAGGAATACATGCCGGGCATTTCGGCCGTCTCGCCGCCGATCAGCGCGCAACCCGCCTGCCGGCAGCCGGCGGCAATGCCGCCGACGATCGCGGCACCCTGGTCGGGGTCGAGCTTGCCGGTGGCGAAATAATCGAGGAAGAACAGCGGCTCGGCGCCCTGAACGACGAGATCGTTGACGCACATGGCGACGAGGTCGATGCCGACGCTGTCGTGATAATCGGCATCGATCGCGATCTTCAGCTTGGTGCCGACGCCGTCATTGGCGGCAACGAGAACCGGATCGGTAAAGCCCGCGGCCTTGAGATCGAAGAGCCCGCCGAAGCCGCCGATCTCGCCATCGGCGCCGGGGCGTCGGGTCGAGCGCACCGCCGGTTTGATCTTCTCGACGAGGAGGTTGCCGGCATCGATGTCGACGCCCGCATCGCTGTAGGTCAGGCCGTTTTTCCCAGACTGGCTCATGCTGGTCTCCGATGGCTATTTTCAGGCGGCTAACATGCCGCGTCATCTGCCGGTCGCAATTGCATGACAGGGGCTTTTATGCAAGCGCCGCATGGCAAAAGCCCCCAATTTCCCGCGTCTTCAACCGGCCTTTCCGGGATTTGCCGCGACAGGGTTGACCATCTTTGCGCCTGCATCCTATGTGCTGAATGGCCGCGTCGGTTCGAATGCGGCGTTTGGCGGCGGAAAGCGATCAGCGGGGAAGCGATGCCACAGCAAGTCAGCGGCAACAGTCTCAAGCGTCAGATTTTCTTCTGGCTGGGCGTGCTCGCCTTCTTCATCGTCTTTCTCTATGTTTTCAGCTCGATCCTGCTGCCCTTCATCGCCGGCATGGCGATCGCCTATTTCCTCGATCCGGTGGCCGACCGGCTGGAGCGGCTGGGTCTGAGCCGCATGATGGCGACGGTCGTCATCCTGATCGCCTTCGTCATCACCTTCGCCCTGGCGCTGATGATCCTCATTCCGGTGCTCGTCAGTCAGTTCAACGATTTCGCCGAGCGGCTGCCGGGTTATATCAACCAGTTGCAGCAGTTTGTCACCCAGACGCAGAATTCGCTGCTGCCGGACTGGGTCAAGAGCCAGGCAGGCACGATCAAGGACAATCTCTCCGGCATCCTCTCCGAAGGCATGGGCTTCTTGACCGGGCTCTTCGCGCAGATCTGGAATTCCGGCAAGGCGATCGTCGACGTCATATCGCTGCTCGTCGTCACTCCCGTCGTCGCCTTCTACATCCTGCTCGATTGGGACCGCATGGTCGCCAAGGTCGATCAGTGGATCCCACGCGATTATATCAATGATGTCCGCCAGATCGCCAAGGAGATCGACCAGGCGATCGCCGGCTTCATCCGCGGCCAGGGCTCGCTCTGCCTCATCCTCGGCATTTATTATGCCGTCGGCCTATCTCTCGTCGGTCTGAATTTCGGCCTGCTGATCGGGCTCTTCGCCGGCATGATCAGTTTCATTCCTTATGTCGGCTCGCTGGTTGGCCTCGTGCTCGCCATCGGCGTGGCGCTTGTGCAATTCTGGCCGGATTATCCCTGGATCGGCCTGGTGCTGGCCGTCTTCTTCAGCGGCCAGTTCCTGGAGGGCAATATCCTGCAGCCGAAGCTCGTCGGCTCCAGCGTCGGCCTGCATCCGGTCTGGCTGATGTTTGCGCTGTTTGCCTTCGGCGCGCTCTTCGGTTTCGTAGGGCTTCTGGTCGCCGTGCCGGCCGCCGCGGCGGTCGGCGTCCTTGTTCGTTTTGCGCTTTCACGCTACCTTCAGAGTGATCTTTATTTTGGCGGGTCGCTCGGTGGCCGCGCCCGGAAGACGAAATCAGTTCCCAATGAATGACGTGAAGAACGCTGATCTGAAGCGCAAGGCCGGAGAGCAGTTGCCGCTGGTCTTTTCGCACGATGCCGCCAGCGGCCGCGACGATCTCCTGATCTCGGAGCGCCTCGCCGCCGCGGTGTCGATCGTCGATGCCTGGCCGGCATGGCCGTCGCCGGTCGTCGTGCTCGCCGGCCCGGTCGGTTCGGGAAAATCGCATCTCGCCGGCATCTGGCGGGAATTGAGCGGCGCCGTCGACATCCATCCCGAGCTGGGCTCGGAGGCGGCGATTGCCGCCGCCGCCGGGCCGGTATTGTTCGAGGATGCCGACCGGCTCGGCTTCGACGACAATGCGCTCTTCCATGTCATCAACAGCGTGCGCGAAAACGGCACCAGCCTGTTGATGACCAGCCGTCTCTGGCCGATCTCCTGGCCGGTTTTGCTGCCCGATCTGCGCTCGCGCCTGAAGGCTGCGACCGTCGTCGAGATAGGCGAACCCGACGAGGCGCTGTTGTCGCAGGTGATCGTCAAGCTGTTCGCCGACCGCCAGCTTTATATAGATGACAAACTCGTGCTCTATATCGTCAACCGGATGGAGCGGTCGCTGAACGCGGCCCAGATGATCGTCGAACGGCTTGACAGGCTCGCCCTGTCACGGGGCACGAAGATCACCCGGTCTCTTGCTGCTGAAGTATTGAATGAATTGGGAAATTCGGACTCGGCCGATTGACTGTCACAGTTCCGTCGTGAAACTGATATAATTGCCTTCGGCGATTGAGAACGGGGTAGACCATGGATAGCGCAGTCGCAGAGCATCAGGAACTCACTCCGGAAACCAACGACAACACGCCCCCGCTGGAAGAGCTGCTCAAGAGCCCCGAGCGCTTCATCAACCGAGAATTCTCCTGGCTGCAGTTCAACCGCCGTGTCCTGGAAGAAACCTTGAATACCGAGCATCCGCTGCTCGAGCGGGTCCGCTTCCTGTCGATCTCGGCTGCCAACCTCGATGAATTCTTCATGGTGCGTGTCGCCGGCCTCGAGGGCCAGGTACGCCAGAACATCGTCATCCGCAGTCCGGACGGCAAGACGCCGGCCGAGCAGCTCGATTCGATCCTGCAGGAGATCGACCATCTGCAGATGGAGCAGCAGGCCTCGCTCGCCGTGCTGCAGCAATATCTCGCCAAGGAAGACATACTGATCGTCCGCCCCGGCGCCTTGAGCGATGCCGACCGCCAGTGGCTTGCCACCGAATTCGAACAGGCGATCTTTCCGGTTCTGACGCCGCTGTCGATCGATCCAGCCCATCCGTTCCCTTTCATTCCGAATCTCGGCTTCTCGATCGGCCTGCAGCTCGTCAGCAAGAACGGCCGCGAGCCGATGACGGCCTTGCTACGCCTGCCGCCGGCGCTCGACCGCTTCGTCCGTCTGCCGGATGATGGAAACACCATCCGCTACATCACGCTTGAGGATGTCGCCAACATCTTCATCCATCGGCTCTACCCGGGTTACGAAGTGCAGGGCTCCGGTACGTTCCGCGTCATCCGCGACAGCGATATCGAAGTCGAGGAAGAGGCGGAGGATCTTGTCCGCTTTTTCGAAACGGCGCTGAAGCGCCGCCGCCGCGGCAAGGTCATCCGCATCGAGACCGACTCGGAAATGCCGGCTTCGCTGCGCCAGTTCGTCGTCCAGGCGCTGAACATCCCAGATAATCGCGTCGCCGTTCTGCCGGGCCTTCTGGCGCTGAACACTCTGTCCGAGATCACCAAAGCGCCCCGCGAGGATCTCAGGTTTCCGTCCTACAATGCGCGATTTCCCGAGCGCGTCCGCGAACATGCCGGCGACTGCTTCGCAGCCATCCGCGAAAAGGACATGGTCGTCCATCACCCCTATGAATCTTTCGACGTGGTGGTCCAGTTCCTTCTCCAGGCTGCGCGCGATCCTGACGTCCTGGCGATAAAGCAGACGCTTTACCGCACCTCCAACGACAGCCCGATCGTGCGTGCGCTGGTCGATGCCGCCGAAGCCGGCAAGTCGGTGACGGCGCTGGTCGAGCTCAAGGCCCGCTTCGACGAGGAGGCGAACATCCGCTGGGCGCGCGATCTCGAGCGCGCCGGCGTGCAGGTCGTCTTCGGCTTCATCGAGCTCAAGACCCACGCCAAGATGTCGATGGTCGTCCGCCGCGAGGAAGGCAAGCTCCGGACCTATTGCCACTTGGGAACCGGCAACTACCACCCGATCACCGCGAAGATCTATACCGACCTGTCCTATTTCACCTGCAATCCGGTCATCGCCCACGACATGGCGAACATCTTCAATTTCATCACCGGCTACGGTGAGCCGGAACAGGGCATGCAGCTTGCCATCTCGCCCTATACGATGCGCCCGCGCATCCTGCGCCACATCGAGGAAGAGATCCAGCATGCCAGGAATGGCGCCCCGGCCGCGATCTGGATGAAGATGAATTCGCTTGTCGATCCCGACATCATCGACGCGCTCTATCGCGCCAGCCATGCCGGCGTCGAGATCGATCTTGTCGTGCGCGGCATCTGCTGCCTGCGTCCGCAGGTGCCCGGTCTTTCGGAGAATATCCGCGTCAAGTCGATCATCGGCCGCTTCCTCGAACACAGCCGCATATTTTGCTTCGGCAACGGCCACGGCCTGCCGTCCGACAAGGCGCTGGTTTATATCGGTTCGGCCGACATGATGCCGAGAAATCTCGACCGACGCGTCGAAACCATGGTTCCGCTGACGAATCCGACCGTTCACGAGCAGGTTTTGTCCCAGATTATGCTCGGCAACGTGATTGACAATCAACAAAGCTACGAGATATTGCCCGACGGTACGTCGCGGCGCATGGAAGTGCGCAGAGGCGAGGAACCGTTCAATGCGCAGCAGTACTTCATGACCAATCCGAGCCTGTCAGGCCGTGGTGAAGCTCTGAAGTCCAGCGCGCCGAAACTGATCGCCGGCCTGCTCGAAGGCCGCAACAACAAGTAAAACTGGACCTAAATGGTTGAATCTGAAGCCCAGGGGCGCCTTCCGGGGATCGCCCCGGTCTCCGTTGTCGACATTGGATCGAATTCCATTCGTCTCGTCGTCTACGAAGGCATGTCCCGCTCGCCGACCATTCTTTTCAACGAAAAGGTCCTCTGCGGCCTCGGCAAAGGCATAGCCGTCACCGGCAAGATGGATGAAGACAGCGTCATCAGGGCCCTGGCGGCGCTGCACCGTTTCAAGGCCCTGTCCGATCAGGCGCGCGCCGCCACCATGTATGTGCTGGCGACGGCCGCCGCCCGCGAGGCGAGCAATGGGCCCGATTTCATCCACCAGGCGGAAACCATCCTCGGCCGTAAGGTCCGTGTGCTCTCCGGTGAGGAGGAGGCGAAATTCGCCTCGCTCGGCATCATCAGCGGCTTCTTCAATCCTGATGGCATCGCCGGCGACCTCGGCGGCGGCTCGCTTGAGCTGATCGATATCAAGGGCAAGGAGTTTGGCAAGGGCATCACGCTGCCGCTCGGCGGCCTGCGCCTGTCGGAATATGCCGGCGGCTCGCTCTCCAAGGCACGCACCTTTGCCCGCAAGCAGGTGAAGACGGCAAAGCTCTTGTCGAAAGGCGAGGGGCGCACCTTCTACGCCGTCGGCGGCACCTGGCGAAACATCGCCAAGCTGCACATGGAAATCACAAACTATCCGCTGCACATGATGCAGGGCTACGAGGTATCGCTTGAAGCGATAATGCTGTTCCTCGAACAGGTGGTAAGTGCGCGTGATTCGAGGGAGCCTGCGTTTCAGGCCGTTTCCAAGCACCGCCGTTCGCTGCTGCCCTTCGGCGCCGTCGCCATGACGGAAGTGCTGAGCGCGATGAAACCATCGGTCATTTCCTTCTCGGCGCAGGGCGTGCGCGAGGGATATCTCTATTCGCTGCTGTCGGAGGCCGAGCGCCGCCTGGATCCGCTGCTGGCCGCTGCCGGCGAGCTAGCGATCCTGCGTGCCCGTTCGCCCGAGCATGCCCGTGAGCTGGCGGAATGGACGGGCCGCATGATGCCCTTGTTCGGCGTCCAGGAAACCGAAGAGGAAAGCCGCTATCGTCAGGCCGCCTGTCTGCTTGCCGATATCAGCTGGCGCGCCCATCCCGACTATCGCGGCCTGCAGGCGCTGAACGTCATCGCCCACTCCTCCTTCGTCGGCATCAGCCATCCCGGCCGCGCCTTCATCGCGCTGACAAATTACTACCGTTTCGAAGGCCTGCACGATGACGGCGCCACCGGCCCTCTGGCGCAGATCGCCACCCCCCAGTTCATCGAACGCGCCAAGCTGCTCGGCGGTATGCTGCGCGTCGTCTATCTGTTCTCGGCCTCGATGCCCGGCATCGTCAAAAGCCTGAGCTTCCGCAAATCGTCGAACCCGGACCTTGACCTCGAATTCGTCGTGCCCCCCGAATACCGCGATTTCGCCGGCGAACGCCTGGACGGGCGATTGCAGCAGCTATCGAGGTTGACGAACAAGAGGCTGGCGTTCCGGTTCGAGTAGGGTGGTGCAATGGTCGTCGTGCCGTGCCAGTCCCCTCTGGCCTGCCGGCCATCTCCCCCACAGGTGGGGAGATCGCCGGGCGCACCGGTTTCCCAAAAAAATTGGCGTGGCAGCGCGACGAAACGGTAGATGGGCAGGTGGCGTGAGCCACTTGTGATCTCCCCACCTGTGGGGGAGATGGCCGGCAGGGCAGAGGGGCCTGGCATGGATGCCGTACGATGTACCCACCAAACCAAACGAAAAAGGCGGCGCTCACGCACCGCCCCTTCCATCTCACATCAACCCAAACTTATTTCGCGTTCAAAAACTCGCCAACCTCAAGCAGGCTGAACTCGTTATTGTCAGCCTTGTCGACGGTGCGGCCGGCCGAGAAGGGCAGGTTATTGTCGTTGCCGATGATGATGTGGGTGGCGTCGACACGGTCGACGTTTTCGATCGTCACGAACGGCATGTCGTAAACGCCGTCCTTGGCTCCGGCCTTCTTCTTGTTGTCGGGATCCTGGATATTCAACAGGTCGATATAACCGATCTTGCGGACGGCCTTGCCGGCATTGGCGTCGTTGAACTCGATCTTGTAGACGCGCTTCAGTTCGGCCGGGGCCTCGAAGCAATCCGGCTTCGGCTGCTTCGGATCGGCGCAGGCCTTG
Source organism: Rhizobium sp. 268 (assembly GCF_036571585.1). Classification (NCBI taxonomy): domain Bacteria; kingdom Pseudomonadati; phylum Pseudomonadota; class Alphaproteobacteria; order Hyphomicrobiales; family Rhizobiaceae; genus Rhizobium; species Rhizobium sp. 268. Next base: position 178,414 of record NZ_JAPPSO010000008.1, read on the forward strand.
TCCTTGGTGCCGGCGCCGCTGTCGCGCTCGATGACGAGAGCGGTGGTGTCGTCAAGCATGTTGAAGTCGCCGATCGAGACACCCTTGTCCTCGAACAGATAGAGCCAGCTGCGGCCGGTCCACTTCTTGGCGGCGACGTCGAACTCGATGATGCGGACGGCGGTGTGGCCGTCGGCCGATTCCATCTGGCCGTCATCCTTGTAGATGGCGCCTTCGAGCAGGCCGTAGAGCTTGGTGCCGTCCTTCGACATGGCGAGGCCTTCGAAGCCGCCGGAGCGCTTCAGATTGAAGACCGGCATCTTCGCGGTCGGATTGCCCGGAAGCTGAATCAGCGGATTGTCGGGCGAAAGCACCGGCTTGCCATCGAGCGTCGTCGGGAAGACGTCCGTCAGGCGGCCTTCGTTATCGACCTTCAGGATGTAGGGACCGAATTCGTCGCCGAGCCAGAAACCGTCGGCAACCGGCTGGATCGATTCGATGTCGAAATCGGCGCCGGTGAGGTAACGCGTATCGGTGCCTTCCAGCACGACTGGGAAGGGGGCGATCTTGTTCGGATCGGAGAGGAAGAGGTTCTTGACGACTTCGGCCTTGTTGGCTGCCCAGTCGAACTTCATCTGGTGCAGGAAGAGCATGGAGTCGGAGGAATTGGCCTTCGAGCCGAAGCCGTTGTCCGTCAGCGTCCAGAAGGTGCCGTCGGCCATCGTCTTGATGCCGGAGAAGCCCTGGATCGCCTGACCGTCGAAGGGGAGCCTCAGGTCGGTGACGCGGGCACCGTCCTTGCCGGGCACCGTTCCGAGCGCTTCGGTGCGCTTGCGGTCCGCCGTCGTGAACTTGCCGGAATGTTTCAGGAATTCAGGGGCATCGGCCGGAGCCGGAACCATGGTGTTGGCAGGCAGGATCGCCTGGCCGGCGAGCTTGGCCGGAAACTGCTGCTGGTCGGCCGAAGCGGAGCCGGTCATCAGGATGAAAAGCGATACGGAAGCAAAAAGGACGTTCTTCATAATATCCCCATGGAACGGATGCGAATGGCATCCGCTTTGCAGGGCTTCCGTGTCAGCGAATTGACGGTTGGGTGAAGTTTTGGTGACGCGGGTTAAAAGCGTTTGCTCAGCCGTGCAGAATGACGGCAGGTGTGTTCAGCACGGTGACGGCGCGCGAGGAAAGCGCCATGACGCCGAGCGCCTGGCCGCGCCCCTTGACGGCATGGGTGCCGAGATCCTCGCAGGAAATATCGTCGGGAAATTTCATGCGCCGCGCAAGTTCGGCCGAAATCAGCACTGGCCGGTTCAGGCTGCGGCAGAGCGTTTCCAGGCGGGCGGTGGTGTTCACCGTGTCGCCGAAATAGCTGATCTTGTGATGATCGACGCCAATTTCGGCGGTGATGATCTCGCCGCCGTGAAGGGCGGCGCGCAGCTTCGGCACCTGTCCGTAGCTTCTCCGCCAGCCGGCGGCGTTGGCTTCGATATCGGCGAGAATGTCGAAGATGCAGCGCACGCAGCGCGCGCCCTTGATGCCGCGGGCAAGCGGCCAGGTGATGATTGCCGCATCGCCGACATAGTCGTTGATCATGCCCTTATGGCGCCTGACTGGCTCGGCGAAGGTGGCAAACAGCGAGCTCAGCAATTGCTGGGCGCGGAGGTCGCCGTGCTTTTCGGCAAAAGCCGTCGAGTCGACCAGATCGATGAACAGGAAGACACGCTCTTCCCTGACCGGATTGCGGTAGCGGCTGACGAGCATGCTGACGAATACCTCGCGGCCGAGCAGTTCCCGCACGCGCAGGATGAAGATCAGCGCCGAGCAGACGGCAAGCGCATAGAGGAAGACCTCGTAGGGCATGATGACGAGATCGAGGAACGACGTTGGCTTCACCATGCCGAGCGATGAGAGCAGCAGAGCGGCACAGGCAAAGCCGATGCTCATCAGGATTTCGTAGATCACCAGCTCGCTGATGATGAAAGCGAAGGTCGGCAGCTTCTGAATACGTCTGTACAGCGTGCGGAACAGCGCCTTGCGCTCGAAGGCGATGATCGGCATGCCGATGAACAGCGCGAAGATCGCGCCGACAACGGGCGTCTGGTTGGAGTAGAACATCAGATCATAGACCACGCCGCTGGCAGCCAGAACCATCGTGATCAGGATCCAGTTCTGCGTCGGAGATATTTCCCGCATGCCGCCTCTTCGCCGTGATTTGCCGTCAGCCATTGTTTCAGCTGGGAAAAAAGCGTCAAGCGAATTCGAATATCGTCTTACAACGCCGCGCGGACGCGCAAAGGCGCCGAGGCACTTGAACCTAGAGGCTGACCGTTTCGACCTTGCGGCCGACGAAGCGCAGAGCGATCTGACCCTGGATCAGCTGCAGCGCCGGCTCGCCGAAAAGATCGCGCCGCCAGCCGTTGAGGGCCGCGACTTCGGCCTTCTCGCCCTCGGCGGCGATCCTGTCGAGATCTTCGCTGTTGGCGATCACCTTCGGCGCCACGCCGTGCTTTTCCGAAATCAGCTTCAAGAGTACCTTTAGCAATTCGACGGCAGCAGCGGCCCCTTCGGGCGCCTGCGCCTGGCGCGGCACATGTGGCATATCGGCTTTCGGAAGAGCGAGTGCTGCGTTGACGGCCTCGATGACGGCGGCGCCGGAAGTCGAGCGCTCCCAGCCTTTGGGAATGGTGCGCAACCGGCCGAGCGCTTCGGTATCCTTGGGCTGCTGCTGGGCGATCTCGTAGATCGCATCATCCTTCAGCACCCGCGAACGCGGCACGTTGCGCGAACGCGCCTCGCGTTCGCGCCAGGCGGCGACAAATTTCAGGATCGCCAGCTCCTGCGGCTTGCGCAGGCGCATCTTCAGCCGCTGCCAGGCATCGTCAGGATGCAGATCGTAGGTTTCGCGCGCCTCGAGAATGTCCATTTCCTCGGAGAGCCAGGAGGTGCGGCCTTCGCGATCGAGTTCGGCCTTCAGCGACAGATAGACGTCGCGCAGGTGGGTGACGTCGGCCAGCGCATATTCCAGCTGCTTGTCGGAGAGCGGCCGGCGGCTCCAGTCGGTGAAGCGCGACGACTTGTCGATATGGATGTTCTTGATGCGGCTGACCAGCTGATCATAGGAGACGCTGTCGCCGAAACCGCAGACCATCGCGGCGACCTGCGTGTCGAAGATCGGATGCGGAATGAGATTGCCGCGATTGAAGATGATTTCGATGTCCTGGCGGGCCGCGTGAAAGACCTTCAGCACCTTCGTATCGGCCATCAGCTCGAAGAAGGGGGCAAGATCGATGCCCTTGGCCAGCGGATCGACGAGCACTTCGGTCGTCGGGCTTGCCATCTGGATCAGGCAAAGCTCCGGCCAGAAGGTCGTCTCGCGCAGGAATTCGGTGTCAATGGTGATGAAGTCGGACTTGGCCAGCTCTTTGCAGGCGGCCGCCAAATCGGCGGTGGTTTCGATCATATCATTTCATTCGCAAGGAAAAGGTCGGTTGAACCTTCCTTCTCCTTTCGCTTCGATATGTCAATACAACAGCATAAGCTTCGCGCATTGCTGGCTAAGAATAACGTCCAAACTGCGGCACAGACTGCCTCAACTCACTCTGAGGTAGCTGGTCATTCCGGTCTTCTGGTGCTCGATGATATGGCAATGCAGCAGCCAGTCGCCGGGATTGTCGGCGACGAAGGCGAGCTGCACCTTCTCGTCCGGCTGGATGAGATAGGTATCGGAGACGAGCGGCATCACCTCCCGCGTCGAAGAGAAGATCACCGTGAAGCTCATCCCGTGCAGATGGATCGGATGCGCATGCGGCGTGACATTTTCCAGATTGAAGACATAGCTCCGGCCGAGCTTCAATTCCGCCAGCGGCGCCGTCGGATCCGGCGTGTCGCCCGGCCACGGCACCTTGTTGATCGCCCAGAAACTATAGCCGAGCGTGCCGCAAATGCTCTCAGTGGCGGTATTCTCGGCGGTGGCGCTCAGCACCAAGGGGATCTGCTCGGCAGTGGAAAGATCGGCCTTCGCCACCGGATTTTCGGCAAGCGGCCCGAGATCACCGACCTCACGCTTCAGCGACGGCCCGGTGGCACGCAGGCTGGCGATCGTCTTCGGTGTCGTGCCGCGGATATCCTCGAGCGTCGCGACAGCGCCTTCTCTATCCGGCATGCGCACGGCAAGATCGAGCCGCTGGCCCGGACCGATCTGCAGCAGGTCGAGGGGAAAACGCTTCGGCACCGGATTGCCGTCGATGGCGATGACGGTCGTATCGGCGCCTTCAACCTTCAGCGAGAAGATCCGCGTCACGTCGGTGACCGCGATGCGCAGCCGCACCAGCCCGCCGGCCGGCGCGTCATATTGCGGCTCCCGATGCCAGTTGGCGGTGCGCACCGTGCCGTAGGTGCCCGACTTCGCGGCGTCACGCGGCCGGAAAGGGGCGATGAACTGTCCGTCGCCGCCGAGCCGCCAGTCGCGCAGGTTCAGGACAACCTCTGCATCGAATTCAGGGTCGGCCGGATCTTCGACGACGAGGACCCCGGTCATGCCGTGCCCCATCTGCGTCAGCGTATTGCAATGCGGATGATACCAGAAGGTGCCGGCATCCGGCGGCGTGAAGGCATAGTCGAAGCTGTCGCCGGTATAGACATAGGGCTGCGTCATGAAGGGCACGCCGTCCATGCGGTTATCGATGCGAAGCCCATGCCAGTGGATCGTCGTCGGCTCGTCGAGCCCGTTTTTCAGCCGCGCCGCATAGGGGCGTCCCTTCGTCATCCTGAGAACCGGCGGCATGCCGTCATGGCCCCAGCTCATGATCTCCCGGGTCGGTCCGATCTCGGTCAGCATCGCCTCGGTCTTGACAGCCGTCAGCAACTGCGGCTCGGGAGCCGCCTCGGCAGGCCCGAATTTGCCGGCAATGCCGAGGCCGACGCCATAGGCGCCCGCCACGACGGATGCCTTGAGAAGATTGCGACGGGTCAGGAGGGGCATGCGGGCGCTCCACAGTGAGAATGCCGATCCTTTTAAAGTTGACCAGCTTCTTCATCAATACGCGAAGCGCGGCCAAACTGCCGCAGCATACGGGCCGCTGCGTTGCCACAAACGCGTGGGCGGCACGCGCCAAGCCTTGACAAATCGGAGCGTCCATGCGCTTTTCCGCCCGATTTTCTTGTCGGCGCTTGAGGGTCTTTGAACCCTTGCTGCCGTCTTAAGCCACATTCCAGGATTTGAGATCATGCATCGCTATCGCAGCCACACATGCGCCGCCCTCCGCAAGACGGATGTCGGCTCGACCGTCCGTATCTCCGGCTGGGTCCATCGCGTCCGCGACCATGGCGGCGTTCTCTTCATCGACCTTCGCGACCATTATGGCATCACCCAGGTCGTCGCCGATCCGGACAGCCCGGCCTTCAAGATGGCCGAGACCGTGCGCGGCGAATGGGTCATCCGCATCGACGGCCTCGTCAAGGCCCGCACCGAAGATACCGTCAACAAGGCGATGGCGACCGGCGAAATCGAGCTCTACGCCCAGGAGATCGAAGTGCTCTCCGCTGCCAAGGAATTGCCGCTTCCGGTGTTCGGCGAGCCGGACTATCCGGAAGACGTCCGCCTCAAATACCGCTTCCTCGATCTCCGCCGCGAAACGCTGCATAAGAACATTGTCAAGCGCACCCAGGTGATCTCGGCCATGCGCCGCGAAATGGGCAATGTCGGCTTCACCGAATATACGACTCCGATCCTGACGGCCTCCTCGCCGGAAGGCGCGCGCGACTTCCTCGTGCCGTCGCGCATCCATCCCGGCACATTCTACGCGCTGCCGCAGGCGCCGCAGCAGTACAAGCAACTGCTGATGGTCGCCGGCTTCGACCGCTACTTCCAGATCGCGCCGTGCTTCCGCGATGAAGACCCGCGCGCCGACCGCCTGCCGGGTGAATTCTACCAGCTCGACCTCGAAATGAGCTTCGTCACCCAGGAGGACGTCTGGAACACGATGGGCCCGCTGATGACAAGCGTGTTCGAGGAGTTCGCCGAAGGCAAGCCGGTCACCAAGGAGTGGCCGCGCATCCCCTATGACGAAGCGATCCGCAAATATGGTTCGGACAAGCCGGACCTGCGCAACCCGATCGTCATGGAAGCGGTGACCGAGCATTTCGCCGGTTCCGGCTTCAAGGTCTTCGCCGGTATGATCGCCTCGAACCCAAAGGTCCAGATCTGGGCGATCCCGGCCAAGACCGGTGGCTCGCGCGCCTTCTGCGATCGCATGAATGCCTGGGCACAGAGCCAGGGCCAGCCGGGCCTCGGCTATATTTTCTGGCGCAGTGAAAACGACAAGCTCGAAGGTGCCGGCCCGCTTGCCAAGAACATCGGCGAGGAGCGCACCGATGCGATCCGCACCCAGCTTGGTCTCGGCGATGGTGACGCCTGCTTCTTCGTCGCCGGCGAACCGGAAAAGTTCTACAAGTTTGCCGGCGAGGCGCGCACCAAGGCCGGCGAGGAACTGAACCTCGTTGACCGCGACCGCTTCGAACTGTGCTGGATCGTCGATTTCCCCTTCTTCGAATGGAGCGAGGAAGACAAGAAGGTCGACTTCGCCCACAACCCGTTCTCGATGCCGCAGGGCGGCCTGGACGCGTTGCAGAACCAGGATCCGTTGACGATCAAGGCTTTCCAGTATGACGCCGTCTGCAACGGCTTCGAAATCGCCTCGGGCTCGATCCGCAACCAGTCGCCGGAAACCATGGTCGCCGCCTTCGAGAAGGTCGGTCTCAGCCAGCAGGATGTCGAGGATCGCTTCGGCGGCCTATACCGCGCCTTCCAGTACGGCGCGCCGCCGCACGGTGGTGCCGCTTTCGGTATCGACCGCATCGTCATGCTGCTCGTCGGCGCCAAAAACCTGCGCGAAATCTCGCTGTTCCCGATGAACCAGCAGGCCCAGGATCTGCTGATGGGCGCCCCGAGCCCGGCAACCCCGACGCAGCTGCGCGAGCTTTCGATCCGGCCGATCCCGCCGGTCAAGAAGGACTGAGGATCGTCCGATCCCGAATGTGAAAGGCCCGGCGACCGTTCAGGTGTCGTCGGGCTTTTTGCTGTCGCTCACAAGGCCGCGTAGATCGCCTCGCGCAGATCGACCGTGAACTTGCCCCACATGCCCTCCAGCGTCGTGTTCGTCAGCGCAACGACGGTCACTCCGTTGACCGGATCGATGAACCAGCTGTGGCCGTAGACGCCGCCCCATTTCACCGTGCCTCTGGGGAAGGGGACGCCTGCCTCGGCCGGATCGGTGATGACGGACCAGCCGAAGCCGAAGCCCGAGCCGGGTTCATACCGCTGGCGGTGCCCGCCGGACTGGTCGGTCATCATCATCGCAACGGTGTCGCTCGAGAGCAGCGGTGCACCGCCCCTGCGGATGGTTTCAAGTACGGCCAGAACGTCATCAGCCGTTCCCGCCATGCCGGCGCCGCCCGAATGATAGGAGGCGGGATCGAAGATGCGGTCTGGGGCGAAGCGGATCGGACCCATCAGCGACATCACCAGCGCATTTTCGCCCATCAGCGCCGGTTCGGGTGAAGCGTTCATATAGGCGGCGGCGAGCCGGCTGCGGTCACGAACCGAAAACGCCGTGTCGGCAAGCCCGAGTGGTCTTGTCACCAGTTCGGCGACGGCCTCAGCCAACGGCACGCCGGTTTCCGCCTCGATGACGCCGCCGATAACATCCATAGCAAGGGAATATTGCCAGTCGCTGCCCGGTGCGAAACGCAAGGGCACACTGGCGATCCGCCTGAGATTCTCAGTGAGCGCCAGTCCCGGCTGGTCGAGCCCGTCGGAAATGCCGGCGCGGATGTAGGGACCGTCGTCCTCTTCTGAGAAGCTGTAGCCGAGGCCTGATGTATGGGTCAGCAGGTGGCGGATACGAATGGTCGCCTCGCTGCCGTCGGGCAGCTTTGGTCGGAATTCCGGCAGCCATCTGGTCGCCGCGTCGCCAAGGTCGATTCTCGCCTGCTCGACGAGCCGCATCGCGGCGATGGTGACGATGGGCTTGGTGATAGAGGCAAGCCTGAAGATCGTATTCTCGCGCATTGCCAGGCCGTTTTCGCGGTCGGCGAGGCCTGCTGCTCGGCGGTGGATGATTTCTCCGTCGCGGGCGACGAGCACGACCGCTCCGACCAGGCGCCTGTCGTCAAGCGCATCTGCAATTGCCGCGTCGACGCCCGCGGAAAGCAGGGAATTCTTGTTGGCACGTGTCGTTTCGAGGGGAAGACTCATCAGATCAAACCTTCTATAATCACAATGACCATTCCTGAATTAGATGGATCAGGCGGAATATCTAGAGTGATCGTTGTGAAAAATAGTCCAGAGATGAAAAATCTTTCGGCGCGCCGCCGCGGCCGCCCGCCCGCCTTCGATCGCGAGACGGTTCTCGCGGCCGCCCGCGAGACCTTCTGGGCGCATGGATACGAAGGCGCCTCGATCGCCGATCTCACGACCGCCATGGGCATTACGCCGCAAAGCCTCTATGCCGCCTTTCGCTCGAAGGCCGATCTCTACCGCGCGGCGTTGGAGCAATATAGAGCGCTGGGCGCCGGTACCTTTTCCGCGCTCGGCGAGCCGATCGACACCGTCTCTGCCTTCGAACGGATATTGCAGGGGTCGGCGGCGATATTTTCGGCACCGGAACATCCGAAAGGCTGCATGATTTCGACGGCTGCGTTGAATTGCGCCAGCGAGAACGACATGATCGCCGACCATGTCGCGGCGCTGCGCCGTCGGTCGCTGGATACTTTTGCGGCAAGGATCGAGCGTGGTATCCGCGAGGGCGATATAAGCGCGGAGACGAATCCGCGTGCGTTGGCGCGATTCCTCGGCGCTATCGTGCAGGGCATGTCCGTGCAGGCAAGGGACGGCGCATCGCTCGAGGAGTTGCTCGATATCGCAAGCCTCGCCATCTCAGAACTCGCCCGACACCGCGTTTGAATCGAAAAGGCCCGGCAATCCGTGACTGACACCGACTATTGGAGTCAGTCACACATTGCTGGGCCTTTCACCGCAAGAGTAAAGCGATCAGTCGTTGGCCGAAACCTTGACGCCGAGCACTTGCGGCAACGTGTTCGGAGCGCCCATGGCAGCACCGACGATCGTCGGGAAGGGCACCGGCTTTGCAGGAGCGGCCTTGACGGTCAGGCTCTTCGGGTCGTCGAGGAAGGTGTTGACCGCAGCCGAAACGGCGTTCTGCAGTTCCGGGATGTTGAGCTGCGCCAGCATGATCGGCGTCATCGCCTTCAGCGAATCCGCCATCTGCTTGCCCGACATGTTCTGCTGCGAGCCAGCGTAATCAAGCGCACGCTTGGTGATCGAGGCATCGTCGAAACGCACCTGCGCCGCTTCGAAGGAAAGCTGCTGCATCAGGCCGAGCATGGCGAGGCCGAGCGCCTGCTGCGACTGCTCCTTGTTCGGGTTGGTTTCGGATTCCTTCATCGCATCCTGCATCGATTTCATGAAGGCCATCGTGTAGCCCGAAATCTTGAAGCCGAGGTTCAGTTTGCCGACGTTGGTGAAGTCGAAGGCGAATTCCGAAATGTCGACCGTGCCGGGGGCGAGTTCCCAGGCGCCCTTCATGGTGATGTCGCCCTGGACGTGCTGCAGGGCGAGCTTCTCGATCGCATCCTTGCTCTGCGCATCTTCGGTCTTGGTCAGATCGGCCTTCATGCTTTTGAAGGCGCCGTCGAAATCGAAGCCGGATTCGTCTTCGCGCAGCGTCAGGTTCATGTTGCTTTCGAGCAGCGAGAACACTTCCGCACCGTCCTTGACCACCTTCACCGGGCCAATATGCGCGGTCTCATAGAGCATCATGGTGTCGAGCGTGTCGCCGCCCGGCGTTGCCGGCACGGAGATGCCGCCGAGCGTCAGTTCCTGCGCCGTCACGGTGACGCCGTCTTGCGTCTTGTTGATGTCGGGGAAGGCGGCTTCTTCGATATAATAGCCGCCGTCCTCGTCTTCTTCGACGCCGGAAAGGGTAATTTCGCCGATGGGCAGGCTTTCGCCGCCGGTCGGCTTGACGGTGACATTCTTCAACGTGACGGTCGTGCCGTCGATATCGACGCTGTCAGCCGCAATCGTCCCACCCTGGGCGGCATAGGCGGCATTGATCTTCTTCAAGAGATCGGTGCCGTCGAGAGCGAACGCCGAGCCGGCGAGCGAGAAAAAGGCGGCGCCCGACAGCATCAGCCGCGTTGTCCGGTAAAAATTCATGGGGTGATTCCTCTGGTGGCGTGTGGCGGTTGGAAATCTGCAGTTACGCTACTACGGATTGGGCCCGCTTTATATTTGCGGACTTCTAAATTTCCGTTGAAAGGAACGGCAAACGAAGTCCAAATTGCGGCCGAACGTTTGTCTCATCCTTTGATGTCGGTGCCAAGACTTCATCCACAGCTGCAATGGCCTGGATTCCTTGCCCGCCAGCCTCTTCTGGGCTAGTCAGAACCTATGGGACAAGAGATTTTGCCGCCGTCCGGCGGAGACGACGATCACATCCAACCGGTCGACCTCAAGGCGGCGCTCGAGCAGCGCTATCTCGCCTATGCGCTGTCGACCATCATGCACCGTGCTTTGCCTGACGTGCGCGACGGGCTGAAGCCCGTTCATCGCCGCATCGTCTACGCGATGAACGAGATGGGGCTGAGGCCGACGTCGGCCTTCAGGAAATGCGCCAAGATCGTCGGCGAGGTGATGGGTAACTACCATCCGCACGGCGACCAGTCGATCTATGATGCGCTTGCCCGTCTCGCCCAGGACTTCTCGCAACGCTACACGCTGGTCAACGGCCAGGGCAATTTCGGCAATATCGATGGCGACAGCCCCGCCGCCATGCGTTACACCGAATCGAAGATGACGGCGGTCTCCGAACTGCTGCTTGAAGGCATCGATCAGGATGCCGTCGATTTCCGCGACACCTACGACGAATCGAATTCCGAGCCGACCGTCCTTCCCGGCGCCTTCCCGAACCTGCTCGCCAACGGCTCCTCCGGCATCGCCGTCGGCATGGCGACCTCGATCCCGTCGCACAATGCCCACGAGCTTTGCGACGCCGCGCTGCATCTGATCAAGCATCCGGATGCGACCGTCGAAAAGCTCGTCGAATTCATTCCCGGCCCGGATTTCCCCACGGGCGGCATCATCATCGACAGCCGCGACAGCATCATCGAGAGCTATCGCACCGGCCGCGGTGGCTTCCGCGTGCGGGCGAAGTGGCAAACCGAGGATCTCGGCCGCGGCGGCTACCAGATCGTCATCACCGAAATTCCCTTCCAGGTGCAGAAGTCGCGGCTGATCGAGAAGATCGCCGAGCTGCTGATCGCCCGCAAACTGCCGCTCTTGGAGGACATCCGCGATGAATCGGCCGAGGACATCCGTGTCGTCCTGGTGCCGAAGACCCGCAGCGTCGATCCGACGATCCTGATGGAATCGATGTTCAAGCTGACGGAGCTCGAAAGCCGCTTCCCGCTCAACATGAACGTGCTGTCCATGGGCCGCATCCCGCGGGTCATGGCGCTGAACGAAGTGCTGAAGGAGTGGCTGGATCACCGCCGCGAGGTGCTGCAGCGCCGCTCGCGCTTCCGACTGGCCGCGATCGACAGGCGTCTCGAAATCCTCGGCGGCCTTCTGATCGCCTATCTCAACATCGACGAGGTGATCAGGATCATCCGCGAGGAGGATGAGCCGAAGCCTGTGATGATGGCGCGCTGGGATCTCACCGACATTCAGGTCGAGGCGATCCTCAACATGCGGCTGCGCGCCTTGCGCAAGCTGGAAGAGTTCGAGATCCGCAAGGAATTCGACGAACTCACCAAGGAAAAGGGCGAGATCGAAGCGCTGCTTGCCTCCGACGACAAGCAGTGGCAGACGGTCGCCTGGGAAATCGGCGAAGTGAAGAAGAAATTCGCCAAGGCGACCGAGGTCGGCCGCCGCCGCACCCAGTTTGCCGACGCACCCGAGGCCGACGAGGAAGCAATCCAGCAGGCGATGATCGAGAAAGAACCGATCACCGTCGTCATATCCGAAAAGGGCTGGATCCGAGCGCTGAAGGGCCATATCGCCGATACGGCGACGCTGACCTTCAAGGAGGGCGACGGCCTGAAGATAGCCTTTCCGGCGCAGACGACGGACAAGATCCTGATCGTCACGACAGGCGGCAAGGCCTTCACCCTTGGCGGCGACAAGCTGCCGGGCGGTCGCGGCCATGGCGAGCCGCTGCGCATCATGGTCGACATGGACAACGACCAGGCGGTGCTGACGGCTTTCGTCCACGATCCGTCGCGCAAGCAGCTGATCGTCTCGACAGCCGGCAACGGCTTCGTCGTTCCGGAGGCCGAGCTGGTCGCCAATACGCGCAAGGGCAAGCAGATCATGAACGTCGCGCTGCCCGAGGAGACGCAGCTGCTCGTGCCCGTCAGCGGCGACCATGTCGCCGTCGTCGGCGAAAACCGCAAGCTGCTGGTGTTCCCGCTGGCACAGGTGCCGGAAATGTCGCGCGGCAAGGGCGTGCGCCTGCAGCGTTACAAGGATGGCGGCATTTCCGACGTCCGCTGCTTCGCAATATCGGGCGGCCTCGTCTGGGAAGACAGCGCCGGCCGCACCTTCACGAAGAACAAGGACGAGCTTGCGGAATGGCTGGCCGACCGCGCCACCGCCGGCCGCACCGTGCCGAAGGGTTTTCCGCGCAGCGGCAAATTCGCCGGTTAATGCGTGATGCCGAAAAGTGTGAGCGGTTTTCGGGCGACATCATGCTCTAACTTTGTCGCCCGCAAGCGCGCAGCGGTTCCGGGCTAGCGATATAAAAATTCCGTGCTCGTCTCTTGGCGGGCGCCGGAACTTCTCTATCTCTTCGCTGTTATCCAAAACAAGAGAAGGCCGGTCTGTGGGCGGACGGAACGGCTGTGGGCCGCGCGCTTGGAGCAGGCGCGCGCCGTTACCGGAGGAAAATCGATGCCCGCCAGCACCATCAAATTGCATGTCAGCCATACCTACAGGGTTCCGCCTGCTGTCGTGTACGACGCCTGGCTCAACCCCGAAATCGCCCGCCGCTTTCTGTTTGCCACCGATGACGGTCATGTCATCCGCGCCGATATCGATCCGCATGTCGGCGGCCGTTTCTTCATCGTCGACCGCCGTCCCACCGGCGACGCCTTTCACCAGGGCGTCTTCCTGGAATTGAAGCGCCCGCAACGCATGGTCTTCAGCTTTTCCGTCGAGGACCACGACCACAATTGCGACCGAGTCGAAATCGACATCGAACCGCTCGGCGGCGGCAGCCGCCTGACGCTGACCCACGAAATGTGCGCCGAATGGGCCGAACACGAGGAAAAAACCCGGCAAGGCTGGGCGCACGTGCTCGAAGGACTTGGCAGGGAGTTGGAACAGCAGCAGATGAAGGCTACCGGTTGAGCGACAACGCCTATCCCGCCAATGGCCTGATGCTTCTGCCGTGCACCATCCAGAAGCAATGCCCGGCGATCGCCGCTATCAGGATGCCGCCGCCGACGAGTGTCATCGTCGCCGGCGTTTCCGAAAAGATCAGCCAGACCCAGATTGGGGCGAGCACTGTTTCGAGCAGATAGAACATGCCGACCTCGGGGGCGGAGAGGTAACGCGGCCCGGTCGCGAGGCACCAGAAGGCGACCGGCATGACGATGGCGCCGTTGACGAGAATCCAGCCGGGATCGGCGATGGAAAGCCCTGAGGGCAGAGCTTGCGCGAGGCCGAGCACGGCCGGCAGGATAGCGGCAAGCAGCGGCACGAAGCCCATATCCCGGCGCGAGGCGCGCCCGATTGTAATAGCTGCGGCAAGAATAAACGCGCTGAGAAGCGCCATGGCATCGCCGAAAAAATGACCGCTGGAAAGCCCTTCGCGCACGATCAATCCGACGCCGAGGATCATGAACAGCATGGCGATCAGCGTCGCGGCCTGCGGCTTCTCCTTGAGGAAAGTCCAGGAAAGGAGCGCCCCGAACATCGGGTTGAAGGCGACGATGAAGACGACATTGGCTGTGGTCGTATTGAAGACGGCCAGCACGAAAGTGAGGGATGAGAGGCCGTAGAGCAGACCGGCGAGCAGGCCGGCTCGCCCCGGAACGAGCACCGGCCATTTACCCGAGGCAACGCGCATTGCTGCAAGGATGACGAGCGTGGCGACAACCGTGGCTGCGCTTCGCATGCCCAGGATCGACCAGATGTCGCCGCCGCCAAGGCGGACGAGCGGAATATCCATGGAAAGCGCCAGCCCGCCGATCGCCGTCAGCAGCAGGCCCTTCCGATGATCGGAAAGAGCGGTGGACATTCAGTCGTGGGGGCTTTCGGGCATGGACAAGGGATCGAAACGTTCCCAGCCGCGCGGTGTCAGGTGCTCCTGCGGCTGGAAGCGCGTCTTATAGTCCATTTTTCGCGACCCTTGAACCCAGTAGCCGAGATAGACATGCGGCAGGCCCAGCGCTTTCGCGCGCCTGACATGGTCGAGAATCATGAAGGTGCCGAGTGACCGCCGCTCGAGATCGGGATTGAAGTAGGAATAGACCATCGACAGCCCATCGCTCATCGTGTCGGTCAGCGCGGCGGCAAGCAGCTCGCCCTTCGGCCGCTGTTCCAGCCCGGAGCCTTCTTCACGCCGCCGGTACTCGACAATTCGCGTGTTCACATGCGTGTCCTCAACCATGATTGCATAGTCGAGCACTGTCATGTCGGACATGCCGCCCTGCTGGTGGCGAAAATCGAGATAGCGGCGGAAAAGCGAATATTGCTCGCTCGAAGGCTGGGCCGTGAATTCGGTGGCAATGACGTCGGAATTGGCGGCAAGCACCCGTTTCATCGATTTCGTCGGCTCGAATTCCTGGGCGAGAATACGCACGGAAACGCAGGCGCGACAGGATTCGCAGGCCGGGCGGTAGGCGATATTCTGGGAGCGGCGGAAACCGCCCTGGGTCAGGATGTCGTTCATCTCGGCGGCGCGCGGGCCGACCAGATGGGTGAACACCTTACGCTCCATCTCATGCGGCAGATACGGACACGCAGCCGGAGCCGTCAGATAAAACTGCGGAGATGGCGTTGTCTGCGTATTCATCTGTCGCGGAAATTTCCTTGTCGAGACCGTGCCGTTTCTTGACAGCATGACCTAAGAATAAAAAACGTCAACAGCGGGGCGGTTCTTGCCCTTCATATCGGTCTTCTAATTTTAAATATGGAGCAGTGGCGGCCCCGGCAAAGAGAAAGCGGAGACTTTATTTCGTCTCCGCTGAATGGTTTAGCCGTGGTCTTGAGCCATCGCTTAGGCGGTGCGAACCGTCGCTGTCCCGACCAGCAGGTCGTGGATGAGGCGGCTGCGCTCGGTAAACAGGCCGGCAAGCAGGATCAGCGGCGTCAGAACCGAGTTGAGGATCCAGAACAGCGCCAGATGCACGATCGCCGTCAGGAAATCCATCGGCCGACCGTCGACGCGCACGATGGCGATGCCCATCGCGCGCATGCCGAGCGAGGCCTGGCTCCGCCCGCCGACAGTCAGGCCGAAATAGATGCCGGCGACGATGACGAAGAGTGCAGGGTAGAGCAGGAAGCCAAGCCCGAGCGTGACGATCGACAGGAAGAACAGCACGATCCCCGCGGGGATGCAGAGCAGCAGCACGATCAAATAGTCGAGGATGAAGGCGAAGACACGGCGGCTCAACACGCCGCTATAGGCGCGCCAGTCCTCCGGTGCGGCATAAAGCGGATTGGGGTTGTAGCTCATCTCAATCTCCTGCGGAAAAGCGATGCCGCAGATATGGTATCGGCAGAACAAAATACAATAATTCTTCCTGGCTGCGGATGTTTCAGGCCGATCCGACCTGAAACATCCGCATCTAAATCGAAGAAATAGAGCATGATGTCACCCGAAAACCGCATACACTTTTCGGCATCATGCTCGCAATCACCGCTTCGCGAGGACTTTCGCCACCTCGACCGCGAAATAGGTGAGGATGCCGTCGCATCCCGCCCGCTTGAATGACAGCAGCGTTTCGAGCATCGCCCGCTCGCCGTCGATCCAGCCATTCATCGCCGCTGCCTTGATCTGCGAATATTCGCCGGAAACCTGGTAGGCGAAGGTCGGCAGGCCGAAGGCCTCCTTCATCCGCCAGCAGATGTCGAGATAGGGCAGGCCGGGCTTGACCATCAGCATATCAGCACCTTCCTCGACGTCGAGGGCCGCATCGCGGATCGCCTCGGTGCCGTTGGCCGGGTCGATATAATAGGTCTTCTTGTCACCCTTCAGCAGCCCGCCCGTCGAGATCGCCTCGCGATAGGGGCCATAGAAGGCGGAAGCGAATTTCGTCGCATAGCTCATGATGCCGACGCTCTGGTGGCCGGCTGCATCAAGCGCCATGCGGATTGCGCCGATGCGCCCGTCCATCATCTCGGACGGCGCAATGATGTCGGCGCCGGCATCCGCCTGCATCACGGCGGCACGCGCCACCTGATCGACCGTCTCGTCGTTGACGATCTCGCTGCCTCTCAAAATGCCGTCATGGCCATGGCTGGTGAAGGGATCGAGCGCGACGTCGGTGATGACGCCGATATTGGGCACCGCCTTCTTGATCGCCGACGTCGCCTTATTGATCAGATTATTGGCTTCGAGGCTGTTCGAGCCCGTTTCGTCGCGCAGTTCCATCTCGATATTCGGAAAGGTCGCGAGCGCTGGAATGCCGAGGCCGGCCGCTTCGCGTGCTGCCTCGACGGCCTTGTCGATGCTCATGCGGTTGACGCCCGGCATGGCCGGGATCGGATCGACGATGCCGGAGCCGGGCACGATGAAGATCGGCCAGATCAGGTCGTCGACCGTCAGCCGGTTCTCCTGCACCAACCGGCGTGTCCATTCCGCCTTGCGGTTGCGCCGCATGCGGCGATGGCCGGTGATGTCGTCGACGAGATGCGTCCTATCCTGCATGATATCTGCCCCTGGCCCATTCCATTTATCGGAGCGCTCATTATCATGACCCCCGAAAAATCCAAACCGGACGATTGGCCGCGGCGGAAAAACTTGAGGCGTAAAGCCCGAAATCGATTTTCGGCGTTACGCGCGAGCGCGATGTGATAGAGCATCTTCAGCGCGTCGTCAGAGGCGCGGCGCTCGTATGAAGATGCAACCCCGAACCGATGTCTGCGCTATGGAAACCGATTCTCCGACGATACCGAAACGCACGCTGGCGGATATACTCTTCATTCTTTTCCTGAGACTGGTCGCCGTTTCCTGCTTCTGGTTCGGCCTGCAATATTGGGCGATGCTCGTCGGCTATTCGCTGGTCGGCGCCGGCCGCTTCGACCTTTTGAGCCTGCCGTGGAAGGTGGCGAGCACCAGTCTCGCCGTGCTTTTTCCCGTCGCCTCCCTCGGCCTTTGGCTCACCGTCTCCTGGGGGCCGGTCATCTGGGTGCTGGCCGCCGGCGGGCAAATCCTGATGTACGGCCTACTGCCCAATATTTTCGGAGCCAACAAACTGATCATCCTGCTGCACGTGATGGTCGCCGTCGTCTACCTGATTTTCCGCCTGCTGCTCTGGCTGGAAAAACGCCGGCACCGCCGCCAGGTAAGTGTTGATTTACCCTGAGACAACGTGGGGTTTCCAGTAAGGCTCCGTTAAGCCTGCGGTTTAAGTCGAATTTTATATGTATTCGATAGGGTCTCACTCAAGGCGGGAAGAAAACGACACCGCCAAACAAACAGTGAGGCAGTCAATATGAACACGAAAATCAAGCCGCAGGCGGTATCGAACTTCCGTGACCAGCAGGACCAGGGCATCCGTGATCTTTACATGGAATCCCTTCATCTTGTTGAACGTCTTCACCGCCGTCTTCTCGACGTCATCAAGGACGAGTTCGACCGTCAGGGTCGCAGCGACGTCAACGCCATCCAGGCGCTGCTCCTTTTCAACATCGGCAATTCCGAACTGACCGCCGGCGAGCTGCGCTCGCGGGGCTACTATCTCGGCTCCAACGTTTCCTACAACGTCAAGAAGCTGGTCGACCTCGGCTTCATCAACCACCAGCGCTCGCGCATCGACCGCCGTTCCGTCCGCATCAGCCTGACCGAAACCGGCCAGGACATTGCCGAAACGGTGGCTAAACTCTACGAACGCCACATCACCTCAATCGACAAGGTCGGCGGCATCGGCACCGACGAGTTCACCCAGATGAACAAGCTGCTCCAGCGCCTCGACCGCTTCTGGAACGACTCGATCATGTATCGCCTCTGAGACCCTCGACCTCCTTCAGGGTTGCAGAAAACCGGACGTGTTCCCTGCGCGTCCGGTTTTGCCGTTGGCAACGCGTGGCATCTTTGCAACGCAAGGCAGACAAGCATTATCTCCCGTATCCAAGCCGTTTTTTAGCCGTTATTAACCGGCACGGTTTAGCCCGTCATATGGTTTGTTGTGTCGTGTTTCCGGTAGCCGGATATTCCGCCTTCCGGCACGGCAACACGAATTGGCCATATTGGTGTGGCAGCGGAAGGCTTAACAACCGGCGCTTTCAAGGGACCGATCAAAAATGGTCAGGCTGTCGCATCGCAATCTTGTGATGGGGCAAGCGGAAAGTTTTGATCTGCCGGGACAACAAATGCACAGAGATCTGCGTCAGAGCGCAGTGATATCGCAAAGAGCCGCGGCTTCTCTTTATCGCCGCATTCAGTGGTTGGGACTATGTCGAAGAAAAACGGAAATGAAGCTCTCTCGCGCCGCGCTTTCCTTGCGTCCGCGGCAACGGTTGGCGTTAGCGCGATTGCCGCGCCGGCCTTCGCGCAATCGGCGATCGATACGCTGATCAACGCGCCGCGCCGCGGCAACTGGGACGACCAGTTTGACGCCAAGGCGGCTTCGCGCACGGCAAGCGCCGTCGTTTCCAATACGCCGATCCTCGGCCCCCAATCGGTCGCTAGCGCCCAGCAGGCGGTCATGCAGTATCAGCAGATCGCGGCCGCCGGCGGCTGGCCGGAGGTCAATCCCGGTGACCAGAAGCTGCAGCTCGGCGTCAGCCATCCCGCCGTTCAGGCGCTGCGCCAGCGTCTGGCGATCACCGGCGACCTGCCGCGCGAGGCCGGCATGTCGAGCGCCTTCGATTCCTATGTCGATGGTGCGGTCAAGCGTTTCCAGGCCCGCCACGGCCTGCCGTCCGATGGTGTGCTCGGCGAATTCACGCTGAAGGCGATGAACATCCCCGCCGATGTCCGCCTGCAGCAGTTGAACACCAATATCGTCCGCCTGCAGACTTTCCCCGAGGATCTCGGCCGCCGCCACGTGATGGTCAACATCCCGGCTGCCTATGTCGAGGCTGTCGAGGATGGCACTGTCGCGACGCGCCACACCGCTGTTGTCGGTCGTCTCAGCCGTCCGACACATCTCGTCAATTCGAAGATCTACGAGGTCATCCTCAACCCCTACTGGACCTCGCCGCGCTCGATCGTCGAGAAGGACATCATGCCGCTGATGCGCAAGGATCCGACCTATCTCGAAAAGAACGCCATCCGCCTGATCGACGGCAAGGGCAACGAAGTTGCCCCCGAGACCATCGACTGGAACGGCGAGGCACCGAACCTGATGTTCCGCCAGGACCCCGGCAAGACCAACGCCATGGCGTCGACGAAGATCAACTTCTACAACAAGAACGGCGAGTACATGCACGACACGCCGCAGCAGGGCCTGTTCAACAAGCTGATGCGCTTCGAGTCGTCTGGCTGCGTCCGCGTCCAGAACGTGCGCGACTTGTCGAACTGGCTCTTGCGCGAGACCCCCGGCTGGAACCGCCAGCAGATGGAGCAGGTGATCGCATCCGGCGTCAACACGCCGGTCAAACTCGCCACGGAAGTTCCGGTCTATTTCGTCTACATCTCCGCCTGGGGCATGCCCGACGGCATCGTCCAGTTCCGCGACGACATCTATCAGATGGACGGCAATGCCGAGCTGGCGCTCGATACCACGGCCGGCATGGAACAGCCGGTCCAATAAACGGCGGCCTCTGCATCGCATCTTCAAACCGCGCCTTCCCGGCGCGGTTTTTTTATGCCGGGGAGGGCACCCGGTGACGTGACCGCCGGTCCTCAGCGCTGCGCTGTCGCAAAATGACAGGAGCGCGCGCTTTGCTCAGCAAATGTCGTTCTCCGTATTGCCCTTGCCACGGCGGAAGGCTAATACCTCAGCGCATTCCAGTTGAGGAGCCCGCCATGACCAATGCTTCCACCGAGTCCTTCTTCAATCGCTCGCTTGCGGACGTCGATCCCGAGATTTTCGGTGCGATCGGAAAGGAACTCGGTCGCCAACGGCACGAGATCGAACTGATCGCTTCCGAGAACATCGTCTCCCGCGCCGTGCTGGAAGCCCAGGGCTCCATCATGACCAACAAATATGCCGAGGGTTATCCCGGCAAGCGTTACTACGGCGGCTGCCAGTTCGTCGATATCGCCGAGGAGCTGGCGATCGAGCGCGCCAAGAAGCTGTTCGGCGTCAATTTCGCCAACGTCCAGCCGAATTCGGGTTCGCAGATGAACCAGGCCGTGTTCCTGGCGCTGCTGCAGCCCGGCGACACCTTCATGGGCCTCGACCTGAATTCGGGCGGCCACCTCACGCATGGTTCGCCGGTCAACATGTCCGGCAAGTGGTTCAACGTCGTCTCCTACGGCGTGCGCGAAGGCGACAACCTGCTCGACATGGATGAAGTCGCCCGCAAGGCCGAAGAGCAGAAGCCGAAGCTCATCATCGCCGGCGGCACCGCCTATTCCCGCATCTGGGACTGGAAGCGCTTCCGCGAGATCGCCGATTCTGTTGGTGCCTATCTGATGGTCGACATGGCTCACATCGCCGGCCTCGTCGCCGGTGGCCAGCATCCGTCGCCGTTCCCGCATTGCCATGTTGCGACGACCACGACCCACAAGTCGCTGCGCGGCCCGCGCGGCGGCGTCATCCTCACCAATGAAGAGGATTTGGCGAAGAAGTTCAATTCGGCTGTTTTCCCCGGTCTGCAGGGTGGTCCGCTGATGCACATCATCGCCGCCAAGGCTGTCGCTTTCGGTGAGGCGCTGCGGCCCGAGTTCAAGGATTACGCCGCCCAGGTCGTCAAGAACGCCAAGGCACTGGCCGAAACGCTGATCGCAGGTGGTCTCGACGTCGTCTCCGGCGGCACCGACAACCATCTGATGCTGGTCGACCTGCGCAAGAAGAACGCCACCGGCAAACGCGCCGAGGCAGCTCTTGGCCGCGCCTACGTCACCTGCAACAAGAACGGCATTCCCTTCGACCCGGAAAAGCCCTTCGTCACCTCCGGTGTGCGCCTCGGCGCGCCGGCCGGCACGACCCGCGGCTTCAAGGAAGCCGAATTCCGCGAAATCGGCAATCTGATCGTCGAGGTTCTCGACGGCCTGAAGGTTGCCAATTCCGATGAAGGCAATGCCGCCGTCGAAGCCGCCGTACGTGGCAAGGTGGTCAACCTCACTGACCGCTTCCCAATGTATGACTACATGGGATAAGGAGTAGCGATGCGCTGCCCCTATTGCGGTTCGGAAGATACACAGGTTAAAGATTCGCGTCCGGCGGAGGACAATACGTCCATCCGCCGGCGGCGTATCTGTCCGGATTGCGGCGGCCGCTTCACGACCTTCGAGCGCGTGCAACTGCGCGAGCTGATGGTCATCAAGAAGACCGGCCGCAAGGTTCCCTTTGATCGCGACAAGCTGGTGCGCTCCTTCGAAGTGGCTCTGCGCAAACGCCCTGTCGAGCGTGACCGCATCGAGCGCGCCGTGTCCGGCATCGTCCGCCGGCTTGAAAGCTCGGGCGAAACCGAAATCTCCTCCGAGCAGATCGGCTTGCAGGTGCTCGAAGCGATGAAGAGCCTCGACGATGTCGGCTTTGTGCGCTACGCCTCCGTCTATCGGGATTTCTCGCTTGCCGAGGATTTCGAAAAGGTCATTTCCGAAATCAACGCCAAGATCGCCCGCGACCCGCTGGACAGGTGAGCCATGAGCGTCACGTCGCATGACGAGAGTTTCATGGCGGCGGCAATCCGCCTGTCGCGCCGGCATCTCGGCCGCACCGCCACCAACCCCTCCGTCGGCTGTCTGATCGTCAAGGACGGCGTCGTCGTCGGCCAGGCGGTCACCGCCGTCGGCGGCCGCCCGCATGCCGAGCCGCAGGCGCTCGCCGAAGCGGGCGATGCTGCTCGCGGCGCCACCGCCTATGTGACACTCGAACCCTGCTCGCATCACGGCAAGACCCCACCCTGCGCCGAGGCGCTGCTCGCCTATGGTGTCGCCCGCGTCGTCATCAGCGTCACCGATCCCGACCCGCGCGTCTCCGGCCGCGGCATCGCCATGCTGCGTGAAGCCGGCATCGAGGTGGATGCAGGCGTGCTGGAGGCCGACGGCCGGCGTTCGCTTGCCGGCTATCTCACCCGCCAGACGAAGAACCGCCCTTATGTGACTCTCAAGCTTGCCGTTTCCGCCGATGGCATGATCGGCCGCCAAGGGGAGGGCCAGGTGGCGATAACCGGCCCGGAGGCCCGCGCCGAGGTTCAGGCGCTGCGCGCCGAAACCGACGCGATCCTCGTCGGCATCGGTACCGCAATTTCCGACAACCCGCTGCTGACGGTGCGCACACCAGGCCTTGAAGCGCAGTCCCCCATCCGCATCGTGCTCGATCCCTCCCTGGCATTGCCGCTGACGAGCAAGCTGGTTCAGACGGCGCGGGATGTGCCGGTGATCGTGGTGGCGAGTGAAGAGATTTCGCCGTTAGGGTCAGAGGAAGGGTCACACCCTTCTGTCCTGGGAGCTACCCCCCAGCCAATCTCCCCCCTTGTGGGGGAGATGTCCGGCAGGACAGAGGGGGGTGCCACACTCTCCGACGCCGCTACGGACCTGGACTCCCGCCGCATCGCTCTCGAAGCCACCGGTGTCGAGATCGTCTATTGCAATCCCTATCATCCGGAAATCCTGCTGCCGGCCTTGGCAACACGCGGCATTTCCTCACTTCTGGTCGAGGGCGGCGCCAAGACCGCCCGGCTTTTCCTCGAGGCCGGTCTCGTCGACCGCATCCAGCTTTACCAGGCGCCTGTCGTCATCGGCGAGGGCGGTATTGAATCGCCGCTTGATACAACCGACATACCATCGGGTTTTGCCCACACGGGCACGCAGATGTTCGGCGAAGATCGCCTGGACGAATACGAAAGAGGGCTTTGATGTTTACCGGAATAGTCACCGATGTCGGCACGGTCGAATCAGTTTCTCCGCTGAAGGAAGGCATCCGGTTGCGGGTCGCCACCGCCTACGATCCCTCAACGATCGACATGGGCGCCTCGATTTCGCATTCCGGCATATGCCTGACCGTGACGGGTCTGCCGGCCGAGGGCAGCAATGGCCGCTGGTTCGAGGTCGAGGCCTGGGAAGAGGCGCTGCGGTTGACGACGATCGGCGCTTGGCGGGAAGGCAGCCGCATCAATCTCGAACGGTCGCTGAAAATCGGCGATGAACTCGGCGGCCACATCGTTTCCGGCCATGTCGACGGCAAGGCCGAAATCCTCTCGGTGACATCGGAAGGCGACGCCACCCGTTACCGGCTGCGCGCGCCCGAGCATCTGGCGAAATTCGTCGCCCCCAAGGGTTCGATCGCCCTCGACGGCACCTCGCTGACCGTCAACGCGGTCGACGGGACGGATTTCGACGTCCTGCTCATCCGCCACACGCTCGAGGTCACCACCTGGGGCGAGCGCAAGGCCGGCGATTTCGTCAATTTCGAAGTCGACACCATGGCGCGTTACGCCGCCCGGCTGGCGGAATTCCCGAGCACCTGAATCGAAAACCTGTACCGGTTTCCGGGGTCACAAGTCACTCACCAATCCGGGGACAGCTTCGTCAGATACTGGCCGTAAGCGCTCTTGCCGAGATTCTCTGCGAGCTTGGCGAGGTCGTCCTGCGAGATGTAACCCATGCGCCAGGCGACTTCTTCGGGACAGGCGATCTTGAAGCCCTGGCGTTTCTCCAGCGTGCTGACGAAACCTGCGGCATCATGCAGACTATCCGGCGTGCCGGTGTCGAGCCAGGCATAGCCCCGGCCCATCAGCTCCACGAAAAGCTGGCCGCGCTCAAGATAGGTGCGGTTGACATCGGTGATTTCCAGTTCGCCGCGCGGTGACGGCTTCAGGTTCGCGGCGATATCGACCACCTGCTGGTCGTAGAAATAGAGGCCGGTCACCGCCCAGTTCGATTTTGGCTCCTTCGGTTTCTCCTCGATCGACTGCGCATTCATCTTTTCGTCGAAGCCCACGACGCCATAACGTTCCGGATCGGTGACGTGATAGGCAAACACCGTTGCGCCTTCCCGCCGACCTGTGCCGGATTTCATGATTTCCGGCAGTCCGTGCCCGTAGAAGATATTGTCGCCGAGAACGAGTGCCGAGCTGTCGCCGTGCACGAAGTCGGCGCCGATGATGAAGGCCTGGGCGAGGCCGTCCGGGCTCGCCTGTACGGCATAGCTCAGCGAAATTCCCCATTGCGAGCCGTCGCCGAGAAGACGCTTGAAGGCTTCGACGTCGTGAGGCGTGGTGATGATCAGCAGCTCCCTGATGCCGGCGAGCATGAGCGTCGTCAGCGGATAGTAGATCATCGGTTTGTCGTAGACCGGCATCAACTGTTTCGAGACGGCCTGGGTGATCGGATGCAGACGTGAGCCCGTACCGCCGGCGAGAATAATTCCCTTCATGCCTATCTCCTTAAAGACCCTTGTTCAAAAGGTCTTGCATGACAATCGTCATGGATTTCTTCCACTCCGGGAGCCGGAGTCCATAGGTTCCGGCGAGCTTCTCGCCATTGAGGCGTGAATTGGCGGGACGCTTTGCCGGCGTCGGATAGTCCGCCGTCGGGATGCGTTCGACGCCGACGTTTCTACCGCCGGATTTGGAAAGCTCAGCGAATATCGCTTCGGCGAAATCCGCCCAGCTTGCTTCGCCGCTGCCGGTCAGGTGAAAGGTGCCGCGGAGCGATGGCGCGGGGTCCGCGACGATACGGGTTGCAATCGCAAGAATCGCGGCGGCGATGTCGAGTGCCGAGGTCGGGCATCCCCTCTGATCGGCGACGACGCGAAGAAGATCGCGCGTCTCGGAAAGCCGCAACATCGTTTTCATGAAATTGGCGCCAAAGGGTGAATAGACCCAGGCAGTGCGCAAGATGACGTGGTTCAGATTCGCCGCCGCGACGGCCTTCTCGCCCGCGAGTTTCGAACGCCCATAGACGGAGATCGGCGCCGTCGCATCCTCTTCGCAATATGCGGAGGCCTTGTCGCCGCTGAAGACGTAGTCGGTCGAAATGTGGATGACCGGGACCCCGATCCGCGCGGCAGCCTCGGCAACTGCCCCGGCACCGGCTGCATTGACGGAAAAAGCAAGCTCGGCTTCGCTCTCGGCCTTGTCGACCGCCGTATAGGCGGCGGCCGAGACGATCACATCCGGCCGCAGAGCCGAGAAGGCGGCTGCGACGCTTGCAGGATCCGAAAGATCCATTTCCGGGCGCCCGACTGTGTTGATTTCGACGCCCGTTTCGGCACCGCGTCTGAGCAGCGACTGAACGACCTGGCCGTGTTTGCCGGTCACGGCAATGCGCATCTTATCGCCCCTTGAAAACGCCGAGGCGTTCGCCGGAGTAGACTTTTTCGCGCAGCGGCCTCCACCACCATTCGTTTTCCAAATACCAGTGCACGGTCTTCTCGATGCCGGTTTCGAAGGTCTCTTGCGCCTTCCAGCCGAGTTCGCTTTCGAGTTTCGAGGCATCGATCGCATAGCGTGCGTCGTGTCCGGGGCGGTCGGTGACGTTGGTGATCAGATGCGCATGCGGTGCCTTGTCACTGTAGACGCCGTCGAGAATGGCGCAGATGCGATGAACGACATCAATGTTCCTACGCTCATTGCGGCCGCCCACATTGTATTTTTCGCCGGGGCGCCCTCTGGATGCGATTGTGAAGAGGGCGCGGGCGTGGTCTTCGACGTAGAGCCAGTCGCGGACATTCGAGCCATTGCCGTAAATGGGAAGAGGCTTGCCCTCCAGTGCGTTCAGGATCATCAGCGGAATGAGCTTCTCAGGGAAATGGAACGGGCCGTAATTGTTGGAGCAATTGGAGACAACGACGGGCAGGCCATAGGTGCGGTGCCAGGCGATCGCCAGATGGTCGCTCGCGGCCTTGGAGGCGGAGTAGGGCGAGGACGGATCGTAGGGCGTCGTCTCCTCGAAGAGGCCCTCGTCGCCGAGCGAACCGTAGACCTCGTCCGTCGAGACATGCAGAAAACGGAAGGCGCTCTTGCGGCGAGCGTCAAGCCCATCCCAATAGTGCCGTGCGGCGTCCAGCAGGCTGAATGTGCCGACGATGTTGGTCTGAATGAAATCGGCTGCGCCCGAGATCGAGCGGTCGACATGGCTCTCTGCCGCGAGATGCATGACGATATCAGGGCGGAAGGACGCGAATGCTTCCTGCATCCCGACGTTGTCGCAGATGTCGGCGCGCAGGAACTGGTAGTTCGGCGCCGCTTCGACGGATTTCAGCGATGCCAGATTGCCGGCATAGGTCAGCGTGTCGACATTCAGCACCTCGGCGCCGATCTCGTTGACGAGGTGGCGCACCAATGCCGATCCGATGAAGCCCGCTCCGCCCGTGACCAGTATGCGCATCGTCGATCAATCCTGGGGTTGCTGTGTTGAATAGGAAAAATGACCTGGCAGATCGGCGAGCCGCGGCAACGTCTTGTCCTTGTCGGATGATACCATGTCTTTCTCATCGAAGGGCCAGCGAATGCCGATCGCCGGATCGTTCCACGCGATGCCGCGATCATGCTGCGGGCTGTAGGGTGCGGTTACCTTGTAGCTGATGACGCTGTTCGGCTCGATCGTTGCGAATCCGTGTGCGAAACCGGCCGGTATCCAGAGCTGCTTGCCGGTCTCCGGCGCGAGCTCCTGAGAGAGCCATTTGCCGAAGCTCGGCGATCCCTCGCGGATATCGACGACGACATCGATGATCCGGCCGGCAAGGCACCGCACCAGCTTGCCCTGTGCGAAGGGCGGGATCTGGAAATGCAGCCCCCGGACGGTTCCGGCCTGTGCCGAAAGCGATTCATTGTCCTGGACGAACGTGACGTCGGCCACATTTTCCCGGAACCAGGCATCCTTGAATACCTCGGAGAAGTAGCCGCGGTGATCGCCGAAGCGTGGCGGCGTGATCGCAACAATGCCCTCGATGGCTGCGGTCTCAATGCGCATGACATACCTTTTCTGCGGCCTTCATCAGGCGCCTGCCTTCATGACGCTCATCAGCATGTCAGCCTGCGAGCGGCTCTGCATGGCTGCAAGGCCTGTCGTTGCAATGGCATCGCGCTCGTCGGCATCTGCGATCAGCTTGTAGCAGCGCTCGATCATGTTGTCATACGGCTCGATTGCCAAGCCGCCGATGAAGGACTGGAGGTCTGGATCGCGGATGTCGCCTTCCGTCAGCACGCAAACGCGATTGGCGAGCAGATATGAAATGCGTACGATCTCGAAGACGCCGCTGGCATAATGATGGATGTTGATCACGATCTTGGAGCGGGCAATCGCCGCATCGCGTTCCGCTCCATAGATATTGAAGAGATGGGCGACCTTGAGCCCGCCGTCCTTCAGCGTCTTCAGGATATGGTGGCGGCGTTCGTTCATCGAGCCGTAGAAGAGCACGTCGATATCTTTGACGGTGGCGTGGCTTATCTGGCTGAGGCACCGGCTATAGCCGATTTCGAGCACGCCGGCGTGATCGATTCCCTTGGCGGCGAGATTTTCCCGATTGCGCGGGCTGTAATCCAGAACCGGAAGCGACTTCAGGACCGAGGTGTAGCGCGAATTGATCCAGCTGCTTTCTTCGGACACCTGCTCGAGATTGATGACGACGCTGTCCTTTGGCAGATGGCTGACGATTTCGGCGGCGAGAAGATTGCCGCCATAAATGATCGGCGCACGGCCGGCGAATGCGTTCATGTCGCGGACGATCGGTGCCGAGCCGCCGAGTTCCTCGAAGGCGCCCTGCAGGCCGAGCGCGACTTCGTCGAAGGCATGGCTGTGATTGTAGTTTTCGGGCGTCACGATCCAGATGCAATGACGGTCCTTGTGTGCCTGCCATCCGCCGGCAAAGGGCTGCAATGAATTGCGCAGCGGCTGCTCGATCTTCGGCGCGGCCGGTATGGCGGGCCTTCCCGTCCGGCCCGGCAGCGGCGGTACCGGAGAAGAATCAGAGGTCTGCCGGGCATAGGCGCGCATCAATTCGCGGCCGCCGATAAATTGGCCTCGCGGCATCCAGCCGGGCGGATCATCAGCCCCCCAGATCAGATGCGGCTGCTTGATGAGCGGTTGGCGGCCTTGCTGCCACGCGGTCAGGAGAGCCTCGTCACGGCTCTGCAAAAACGCTTCCTTGGCGGCGAGGAGGCCATGCAGCATCCGGCCGAGGCGGACACCGAACTTCCATTCGAAATCGGCAAGGGTGGGCACGAAGGCGGCGATCTTCAGTCCGGAGGCGATAGCCTGTTGGACATAAAGTCCGAGCAAGCGCTCGATCACGAAGGGGCGCATTTTCGCGTTGGCATCGCGTGAATAATTAGCCGTACCGGCATAGGCAGCACCCGCCGCCGTGCCGGCGCGCGCTTGGTTTTCCAGCGATTCAAGAATGCGTTCGCAAAAGGCGAAATAGCCGGACCAGAATTTTCGGTTGCCGCAGAAATAGTTGCAGAACATGAAGGCAATCTTGTCCTGCGGCGGCGCGATAGGATAGCCGAGCTCCTGGATATGCAGAAAGATCGGCTCCATGCCGGGGTGACCGCCAAGCAGCGAATGTTCCCAGACGTTGCTGTAGATCGCCGCGTGGCCGATCAACGGATTGTAAAGATAGGCGTCCGCTCCTTCTGCTCTGGCTTTTTCCGCCTCCGTCACAAAGGACGGGAAGCTTGTCACCGACTTCATCTCGAATTTGCTGGAGAGCAGCCCCCAGAACACGTCGTCACCGAGGCCGATCGCCTCGTGATGCTGATGCAGGGTGAGGAAGAGTTCATATTCGCGGGTCGTAGCCTGCGTATTGAACGAGATGTCGAGCGGCATGGCAGCCGTATCGAGCTGGCTGCGCTGCGAAGCGTCGAGATAGGGCTGATAGATGATGACCGATCCCGTGCCGGCAGCTTTCTCCGTGAGAAGCGCCAGATCAGGAAGGCCGGCCGGCAAAGAAGGAATGGGCTGATTGATCGTCAAGGTATTGTCCTTCGCGAAAGGCTACCGTCTGCATGGAAATCTGCAGGACGGCAATTTGAGCCTGTTTGGTGCTACTATTTGAGGTGAAGCTTGCGCCACACTGTTTGCAGAACTGTCGCTGTTCCGGCTGGGGTGGGGTGAGGGCACTCGACTACCGTGGTCAGTTTTATCTAGTCAGCCTTATTGGCTCAGCCGCTTCTGCTGCCAGTATCGCAAAAAGTTGCGATGTTGCGTTTGCAATTGGGAGCCTCGCTTATACGCCGCTCCTGTAGACCCCGTCATTCGATACCGTCGCAATATCCCCGAACAGGGACCCGGGTAGGGTATTGCCATAGAGTTCGGCTATCCGCTTGACGAGAAGATAGCTTCCCAGACGCTCCTGGCAGAATGAGATCGCACGTTTCTGCACGGGGTCATCGGCTTGAAACGGTTGATATCGTTTCGCAAATTCAAAAGACGGCGCCACCATGCGGACAAAAGTATCCAGCCACCAGTCCGTCGGATACGTGCCGAGTTCAATGCCACCAGGAACGAAAGTGCTGGAATTGAAAAACTGCAAAGCTTCGGCTTGCGCTAAAGTATTTGTTTCGATCGCACACGCTGTATATCTCAAGAAGTCAACAATATTGTGAAAGCGTGCGTAGTGTTGAGATATGTTATGGAGATTTAGCGGCCGAGGCAGAAAGAAACTTTCTGAAAAAAACGCCGGATCCTCTGGTCTTGTGATTTCTGTTTCTTCCGATGTTGCTGTGTTCATCCCGGGATAATCGGGGTTCGGCGTTCCGATTTTGAGCCGTGTCAAGAATTTTCGATACTGCCAGATAGTAATGGTACGAGGTTTTGCTGCTTCTTCCGAAACGACTTTCGCGACTACGATCGTTCCCAGAGATCCTGACAATTTCGCGTGAAGCTCCTCCGGCTCGCTGAAAAAATCATAGCCGGCAATGACATCCATTCCCCTGTTTTCCGAAGGTAGTTTAGAGTTGAGCCATATGATTTTCGAGCCCTCGGGCGGAGGATAGCTCGGCAAATCCTTATGGCAGATGATGAAAATGGTCATATTTGTGATCAGCCTCTGATAGATCGGGAGTTTCTGCCGGCTGCAATTACCACGCAGCTCGCCCGTCAATGCTTAGTTGTGTCAAGGTGGCGGACGTCGGTATTCCAAGCGCTTCTGCCTCTTGTCAGTGACTCTAAAGCGCGTTCCTTGCGCGTAGCAGGTGCGAGGCTTGGACCCATCCGGGGACGCAAGCTGAGGTCGTCGATACCCGTTAGCTTGGGTTTGCTTGCCGATATCGGCAAATGTCAGCAAGCGCCGCTTACGCGCGCTGCGTTGCCCGCTTGGCGGAATTCGCTAACGCGAAAACTGAATGATCTCGCCGTTATACTGCGTGCGCGTGATCTCGCGAAAACCGAGTTTGGCTGCGACCCTCAACGAGGCCTGGTTCTCCGGGCTGATGATGCAGCTCATCGGCTTTCCGGGGAAATGCGTTTGCCCCCAGCCGATCAGCGCGGTCAGCGCCTCGGTGGCGTAACCGCGGCCGTGTACCGAAGGCATCAGCGCCCATCCGAGTTCCATCGTCCCCTCGATCGAGGGTTCCATCTCGCGGCGGGATTCCATGAAGCCCGCTTCGCCGATGAACCGGCCGCTGGCCTGTTCCTCGATTGCCAGAAAGCCGAAACCCATATGGTGCCACATGCCGGCAATCCGAAGCATCCGGCTCCAGCTCTGCTCTCGCGTCGATGGGATGCCGGTGATGAAGTGAACGACGTCCTCGTCCGCCCAGAGTGCCGCATGCGCCTCAAAATCGTCGAGGCGGTGCGGGCGGAGCGTCAGCCGCTCGGTTTCGAGGGTTGGAATATCGGTCATCTCGGTTCCTTCAAGCGCCGGGTTCGCCGTCCCAATAGTCGAGATCGCTTTCCGGCCGGCCGATATGGCGGAAGCGCGAAGGTTCGGAACCTTCCTCGTTTGTTTTGGCCCTGTTTGTTTTGGCAAGAAACTTTCCGGAATCCGGATATTCGACGATCTCGGTCTTCGCCATTGTCGATATGCCGAGATAGACGAGTGGAGCCGTGCCGGTGTTGATGATCTGGTGCGCCGTTTCCGGGCCGCCGGCCGGGGCGCCGAGCGTGTCACCCGCCTTGATCGCATGGCGCTCGCCGCCGAAGCGGTATTCGCCGGTGCCTGAAATCACGTAGAAAAGCTCGTCTTCGACATGGTGGTTGTGGAAGGGGCAGCCGGATTTCCCCGGCGGCACCTCGTTGTAGCTGATGCCGAGGCCGGTCAGGCCAAGAAGGGTGCCGAACGAAGTGTCGACGCTTTCATAGAGCGCGCCCTGTTTCCAGTGGTCGAGCTTGAGATCGGCGATATTGATCACCGCCTTCGATTCCCTGGCCATGATGTCCTCCTGTTGCAGGAAGAGAAGCCATCATCGCCCGGGAAAATTCAATGGTTTTCTGGAAAATCCCGGCATGACAGAGAAAAGGCATGGCAGAGAAAGGCATGGGCGGAGAGGAGACCGCCGCCCATGCTTTGAGCGCCGCGCACCGAAGGGGCCGCGATGCGCTGAAGCGTCAACGGACGTAGAAGGTCAGACTTCCGTCGGCTGCCTGTTCGGCATTTACGATGTTGCGGACGTCGACGCCCTCGTTGTTGAGCCGGTGGGCAAGTGACCTGTTGGCGTCGATCGAGGCCTGAATGGCGTGCACGGCCTGGCCGGAACGTTCCGGCGCCGAGCGCGGCCCGGTATCCTCGTCGTCGAGGTTGCGCCAGTTATGGACCTGCTCGACGTTGAAATCATTGCCGTGGAAGGTCCGGAGTGTCTGCTCGATGCCCTGGGCGGTGTTCATACCGAGGCTTTCGGCTCGGCTGACGCCGGCAAATACGAGGGAGGAGAGGGCTGCAGCGATGCTGATGGTGACAACGCGGTTCATGATTGTATCCTTTCATCTGCTTTGACGGTCGACTGTCGTTGCAGGGGATCGTCTGTCACGCCATGGAATTGGCACTCTCTTCCTCGCGATTCAATATGCTAACACACTGAAAAGCCATTAAGAATTGTTCATGAAATCCGCCTTCGAATTGCCGTTTTCCAGGCATCCGGAAATACCGCTTCGAGAAGCGTGCCGAGCAGTGCAGGCGCGGCGCGGCTATCCCCTTGCGGATATTTCTTCTTTGGCGTTTGCGGCATCGGGCGAAAGTGCTTGCCATTCTGGTGAAGGCATGTTTTGACCGCGGGCTGCCGAGTGGAAAACGCCCCACAAAACGAAGGTGAACCATGCCGAGAGAGACCGCTCCCCATATTTTGATCGTTGAGGCCCGCTTCTACGACGACATGGCCGACGCCCTGCTCGAAGGCGCGACCTTCGCACTGGAACAGGCCGGCGCCACTTTC
Source organism: Rhizobium sp. 268 (assembly GCF_036571585.1). NCBI lineage: Bacteria > Pseudomonadati > Pseudomonadota > Alphaproteobacteria > Hyphomicrobiales > Rhizobiaceae > Rhizobium > Rhizobium sp. 268. The sequence continues at coordinate 211,067 of NZ_JAPPSO010000008.1, forward strand.
GAGGTCGTCACCGTTCCCGGCGCACTGGAAATTCCGGCGGCGATTGCCATGTCGCTCGATGGAGACGACAATGGCGGAACGCATTATGATGGCTATGTCGCGCTCGGCATGGTCATTCGCGGCGAGACCTATCATTTCGATATCGTGTCGAACGAATCCTCGCGCGCTTTGATGGATCTTGCGGTCAGCGAGTCCCTTGCCATCGGCAACGGCATTCTGACCGTCGAGAACGACGAACAGGCATGGGTGCGTGCGCGCCGCTCGGACAAGGACAAGGGCGGATTTGCCGCTCGCGCCGCTCTGACGATGATCGAGCTGAAGCAGAAACTGGGTGCATAACGAATGAATGACGACAAGACGGAACGGCCGGTCAAGACTGCAAACCAGCGGGGCGCTGCCCGTCTTGCTGCCGTTCAGGCACTGTATCAGATGGATGTCGGCGGGACCGGCGTTCTGGAAATCGTCGCCGAATACGAGGCGCACCGTCTCGGCCAGGAACTCGACGGCGCGACCTATCTGAAGGCCGATGCCGGCTGGTTCCGTTCCATCGTCTCCGGCGTCGTGCGCGATCAGACCCGTCTCGATCCGCTGATCGCCGCAGCCCTGCAGGATGACTGGGCCCTGTCGCGCCTCGACAGCACCGTGCGCGCCATCCTGCGCGCCGGCGTCTTCGAGATCACCGACCGCAAGGACGTCCCGGTGGCGGTCATCGTCACCGAATATGTCGAGATCGCCCAGGCCTTCTTTGATGACGACGAGCCGAAGCTCGTCAATGCGGTGCTCGACCGCATTGCAAAGCAGGTTCGCGGCGACACGAAGAAGTAAGTCTTTAGCCGCCAAACAATCTCCCTAAGTCTTTCTTCGCACTGCAACGGTTTTCGCTCGTTGCGGTCTTGACGCCACGTGATCGACCACGCAATCTCCGCACCGCTTAGCTGTGGCATTTCTGTGGAGAGGAAGGCGATTCGGCGGCGTATCTGCCGGAGAAGGAGTGAGCTCCGGCCTATGGGAGGAAAGAGCGAAATGACGATTCTTTTATGCGTAATCGCATGCGGTCTGCTCTCGGTGGTCTATGCCGCCTGGGCAACCCGGTCGGTGCTTGCCGCCGATCAGGGCAATAGCCGCATGCAGGAGATCGCGGGTTATATCCGCGAAGGCGCTCAGGCCTATCTGACCCGCCAGTACAGAACCATTGCCCTTGTTGGCGTCGTTGTTTTCATCGCAGCCTGGCTGCTTCTTTCCGCCACGGCCGCCATCGGCTTCCTGATCGGCGCCGTGCTTTCCGGGGCTGCCGGCTTCATCGGCATGCATGTCTCCGTCCGCGCCAATGTGCGCACCGCCCAGGCGGCCTCCGCCAGCCTCTCCGCCGGCCTCGACATCGCCTTCAAGTCAGGTGCGATCACCGGCATGCTGGTGGCGGGCCTCGCACTGCTCGGCGTCTCCATCTACTATACGATTTTGACCTTCGGCCTCGGCCATGAGAGCGGCTCGCGCGAAGTCATCGATGCGCTGGTGGCGCTTGGCTTCGGCGCTTCGCTGATTTCGATCTTCGCCCGTCTCGGTGGTGGCATCTTCACCAAGGGCGCCGACGTCGGCGGCGACCTCGTCGGCAAGGTGGAAGCCGGCATTCCCGAGGACGATCCGCGCAACCCGGCAACGATTGCCGATAACGTCGGCGACAATGTCGGCGATTGCGCCGGTATGGCCGCCGACCTTTTCGAGACCTATGCGGTCTCCGTCGTCGCCACCATGGTTCTCGCCGCAATCTTCTTTGCCGGCGCCCCGATCCTCCAGTCGGCGATGATCTATCCGCTGGCGATCTGCGGCGCCTGCATCATCACCTCGATCATCGGCACCTTTTTCGTCAAGCTCGGTTCGAACGGCTCGATCATGGGCGCGCTCTACAAGGGGCTCATTGTCACCGGCCTGCTGTCGATCGTCGGTCTCGGCGCCGCCACCTCGCTGACGGTCGGCTGGGGCTCGCTCGGCACAGTCGCCGGCGCCGACGTGACCGGCACGAACCTGTTCGTCTGCGGGCTTGTCGGCCTGGTCGTCACCGCGCTGATCGTCGTCATCACCGAATACTACACCGGCACCGGCAAGCGTCCTGTCGTTTCGATCGCTCAGGCCTCGGTCACCGGTCATGGCACCAATGTCATCCAGGGCCTGGCGGTCTCGCTGGAATCGACCGCCCTGCCGGCCATCGTCATCGTCGGCGGCATTCTTGCCACTTACCAGCTCGGAGGCCTTTTCGGCACCGGCATCGCGGTTACCGCCATGCTCGGCCTTGCCGGCATGATCGTCGCCCTCGACGCCTTCGGCCCGGTCACCGACAATGCCGGCGGCATCGCCGAAATGGCGCATTTGCCGCCTGAGGTGCGCAAGTCGACCGACGCGCTCGACGCCGTCGGCAACACCACCAAGGCGGTGACCAAGGGTTACGCGATCGGCTCGGCCGGTCTCGGCGCGCTGGTGCTCTTTGCCGCTTACGCCAACGACCTGCGGTATTTTGCGGCGCATGGCGACCAGTATCCCTATTTCGCCAATATCGGCGAAATCTCGTTCGAATTGTCGAACCCCTATGTCGTCGCCGGTCTGCTGTTCGGCGGCCTAATCCCCTATCTCTTCGGCGGCATCGCCATGACCGCCGTCGGCCGCGCCGCCGGTTCGATCGTCGAAGAGGTGCGCCGTCAATTCAAGGAAAAGCCCGGCATCATGCAGGGCACGGAGAAGCCGGACTACGGCAAGGCGGTCGACCTTCTAACCAAGGCCGCCATCCGCGAGATGCTCGTGCCGTCGCTGCTGCCGGTGCTGGCGCCGATCGTCGTTTATTTCGGCGTGCTGCTCATCTCCGGCTCCAAGGCCTCGGCCTTCGCCGCTCTCGGCGCATCGCTGCTGGGCGTCATCATCAACGGCCTCTTCGTCGCCATCTCGATGACATCGGGCGGCGGCGCTTGGGACAATGCCAAGAAGAGCTTCGAGGACGGGTTCGTCGACAAGGACGGCGTACGTCACATGAAGGGCTCGGATGCGCACAAGGCGTCGGTCACCGGCGACACCGTCGGGGATCCCTACAAGGACACGGCCGGCCCCGCCGTCAACCCGGCGATCAAGATCACCAACATCGTCGCGCTGTTGCTGCTCGCTGTTCTCGCCGGTTGATACATCCAAGCACCGCGGTTCGCCGCGGTGCCATACCTGACAACAAAAAACCCGCCGGAAGGCGGGTTTTTTATCGGAGGTCTGTAGCTGATCAGCGCAGGCTGCTCGGATTCTGTGGCGTGCCGCCGGCGCCGCCGCCGAACAGGCTGCGGGCAGCACTCGCAGCGCTGCCGCCGGAAAGCATCTGCTGCAGGAAGGTGAGTTCCTTGCCGCCGGTCGGCGTGACGCGTCCGATCGTGTCGAACACCTTGCCGTCCTGAAGCGCGTAGTTGGCGCGGCGGCTGACGACGCCGTCCTTGTCGAAATAGATCGCCAGGACGCTCTGGTCGACGACCTTCAGCTTCTGGAACGCGACCGAGCGCGTGCGCCGCTGTGAGATGTAATAGAAGACTTCGCCGTCGAAGGTCGCCGTCGTCGACGGGGTGCCGAGTGAAAGCAGCACCTGCTCGCGGCTCGAGCCCTCCGGAACGAGGTTCAGCGACTGCTGGTCGGCGACATATCCGCCATTGAGCACGGTGCCGGTCTGGCAACCGGAAAGAACGGATGTGGAGGCGATTATAAGGGCAATGGCCGCACTGCTGAAGAGTTTCACGTCAGACTTGAAATACCGTTTCTTCAACGACATCTACTCCCTAAAGTATCGATAGCAGCCATTTGGGCCTTGCACGCTTTACCTCCTGCAAAACCATTGTGGCCATTCCGGGTCGACTATCCCGATTTGCTTCGCTGACGCATCGAGGGCGTCGTCCCGAAACTGGCCACGATCGGCATTGCAATTCGCGCCTGCTTCGGTAAACCAGCTTTCGAAATCATGCAACAAGGCCAGAGGCCGGCCAGCGTGAAGAATGAGGCATTTCCGGAAAAAACAATGATCTTCGGGCTGTTCCGCAAGAAAAACAACAATCAGGCAATCGTCGACAGGCAATATGCGGTGCTGACGGCGGGCGCCCGCATGCCAGAGATTTATGAGCGGCTCAATGTGCCGGATACGGTCATGGGCCGTTTCGAGATGCTGTCGATCGCCATGATTCTGTTTTTTCGCCGCACGCGCAGCTCCGCCACCAGCGGCCAGGAGATCGCCCAGGAAATCGTTGACGCCTTCTTCCAGGATATCGACTATTCGATCCGCGAACTCGGCATCGGTGACAACAGCGTGCCGAAGCGCATGAAGAAGCTCGCCGGCATGTTTTACGGCCGGCTCGAAGCCTATTCGAAGGCGATGGACACCGGCGATGCCGAAGCGCTCGCGCTCGCCCTCGCGCGCAATATCTATCCGGAAAGCCCGGTGCCGGCCGATATGTCCGGCCTGGCCCATTGGATGATGGCCGCGGAAGCGCATTTGTCGGCGCTTGCCGAAGAGGAGATCGCCACCGGTTCGGCGACGCTGCCGCCGGTCGCCCGCCCACCTGTCGCCTGAGGAGGAAATCATGAAGAACGATCGGGACGATGTTCCCTTCTCCTATCGAGTCAAGGTAGGCCATATCTCGGCCAACCCCGTCGAGGTTCATGTCGAGGCCGACGCAAACGAGTTGACGGCGCTTGCCGAGAGCTGGAACGTCGTCTCCGTCGATGATCTCAGCGCCGATCTGCAGATTGCCCGCTGGAAGCGTGACGGCGTGCGCATCAAGGGCCGCGTGAAGGCGAAGATCGTCCAATCCTGCGTGGTGACGCTGGAGCCGGTCGAATCCGCCATCGACGAGAGCTTCGAGCAGATCTTCGTGCCGGAGGGTTCCAAGCTTGCCCGCCAGGCTGGCAATGATACCGGCGAGATGTTGCTCGATCCCGACGGTCCCGATCTGCCCGAGACCTTTGTCGGCGATACGATTGATGCCGGCGAGGTGGTTGCCGAATTCGCCGCTCTGGCGATCGATCCTTATCCGCGCAAGGGGGGCATCGAATTCGCCGGCCATATCGAAGATAGCGGCGAGGAGGACAAAAAGCCTTCGGCTTTCGCGGCCCTCAAGGATTGGAAAAAGGACTGAAGCGCCTCTGGCATTTGACATAATTCAGTTGTAAGCGACGCCAAAACCGGTATTTTGGCCGAAATTTCGCCCTCGGCGAAAAGAAGGATCAGGGACGCGTGATCAGAATATCTCTCGACCTCATGGGTGGCGACTTTGGTCCCCAGGTTGTCATCCCCGGCGCCGCCAAGGCGCTCGACCGGCATCCGGATATTTCCTTCGTTTTCTACGGTCTCAAGGAACAGTGCGATCCGGTTCTCGCCAAGTTTCCGAAGCTCAAGGAAAAATCGGTCTTTCACGACTGCGAGCTTGCCGTCAGCATGAGTGAGAAGCCGAGCCAGGCGCTGCGCCGCGGCCGCTATATCTCCACCATGTGGCGCTCGATCGAGGCGGTGAAGACGGGGGAGGCCGATGTCGCGGTCTCGGCCGGCAATACCGGCGCGCTGATGGCAATGGCGAAGTTCTGTCTGCGCACCATGGCCAATATCGAGCGCCCAGCGATCGCCGCGATCTGGCCGACGCTGAAAGGCGAGAGCATCGTGCTCGACGTCGGTGCGACGATCGGCGCAGATGCGCAGCAGCTGATGGATTTTGCGCTGATGGGCGGCGCCATGGCGCGGGCGCTGTTCGAGGTCGAACGGCCGACGGTCGGCCTGCTAAATGTCGGCGTCGAGGAGATGAAAGGCCAGGAAGAGGTCAAGGAGGCCGGCCGGCTGTTGCGCGAGGCGAATATCGATTCGCTCGAATATTCCGGCTTCGTCGAGGGCAATGACCTCGGCAAGGGCACGGTCGATGTCGTCGTCACCGAAGGGTTTTCAGGCAATATCGCGCTGAAAACCGCCGAAGGCACCGCCAAGCAGATCGGCGAATATCTGCGTGCTGCCATGTCGCGCACGCTGCTCGCCCGCATCGGCTACCTCTTCGCCAAAAGCGCCTTCGACATGCTTCGCGAGAAGCTCGATCCGAGCAAGGTCAATGGCGGTGTGTTTCTCGGCCTGAACGGCATCGTCATCAAGAGCCATGGCGGGGCAAATGCCGAAGGCATCGCCGCAGCCATCGAAGTCGGCTACGACATGGCCAAGAACGGCCTCAATCAGAAAATAGAAAACGATCTTAAGAAATATCATGCCAAGCGGCTGCCCCCAATGGGCCCGGAAGCTGCATGAGCAATGGGGTTCAATCGAATATGATCCGTTCAGTGGTTCGCGGGTTTGGAGCCGCACTTCCGAAGCGCGTGATGACCAATGGTGACATGGAAGCGATCGTCGACACGTCGGACGAATGGATTGTCCAGCGCACCGGCATCCGCCAGCGTTATGTCGCCGGCGATGACGAGACGACGGCCTCGCTCGGCGAGGCCGCCGCGCGAGCTGCCCTTGCCAATGGCGGCCTGACGCCGGCCGATATCGATCTGATCATCTGCGCCACCTCGACGCCTGATAACACCTTTCCGGCAACCTCGGTCAACATCCAGAACCGCCTCGGCATGAGCCACGGCTTCGCCTTCGACGTCCAGGCCGTCTGCACCGGTTTCGTCTATGCTGTCACGACGGCGGATGCCTACATCCGCGGCGGCCTAGCCAAGCGCGTTCTCGTCATCGGCGCTGAAACCTTTTCACGCATTCTCGACTGGAACGACCGTACCACCTGCGTGCTGTTCGGCGACGGCGCCGGTGCGATCGTGCTTGAAGCGACCGAAGGCGAGGGCACCGTTGCCGATCGTGGCGTGTTGACGGCGCATCTGCGCTCCGACGGCTCGCACAAGGAAAAGCTCTATGTCGATGGCGGGCCATCGACGACGGGTACCGTCGGCAAGCTGCGCATGGAAGGCCGCGAGGTCTTCAAATACGCCGTCGGCATGATCACCGATGTCATCCAGGCTGCCTTCGATTCGACCGGGACCACCGCCGAGGATCTCGACTGGCTGGTGCCGCATCAGGCCAATCGGCGCATTATCGACGGTTCGGCCAAGAAGCTGAACATCGATGCGGCGAAGGTCGTCATCACCGTCGATCTACACGGCAATACCTCGGCGGCCTCGATCCCGCTCGCGCTTGCGACCGCTGCCGGCGACGGCCGCATCAAGAAGGGCGACCTGGTGATGCTCGAAGCGATGGGCGGCGGCTTCACCTGGGGCGCCGTTCTGCTGCGCTGGTAGGCACGAATCCAAAAAAACTGGCGGCGAACAAGAGCTTGACCGTAAGGCGCAAGACAAATACTCTTTGCGCGATTTCACAAAATATTTGAAATGGGCGGGGAAACCATGACTGGAAAAACAGTGACGCGAGCAGACCTGGCGGAATCGGTTTTCCGCAAGGTCGGGCTTTCCCGGACCGAATCTGCGGAACTTGTGGAAACCGTCATCGACGAAGTTTGCAACGCCATCGTGCGTGGTGAAACCGTCAAGCTGTCCTCCTTCGCCACCTTCCAGGTGCGCGACAAGAACGAGCGGATCGGCCGCAACCCGAAGACCGGCGAAGAGGTTCCGATTTCTCCCCGCCGGGTCATGACCTTCAAGGCGTCGAACGTGCTGAAGACGCGCATCCTCAAGGCGCATGTCGCCCGCAAGGTCAAGCTGAAGCCGCAGAATCCGGCCTCCTGATCATCGGCTTCCCGTTTCGAAACGGCGATTTTCTCCCTTCGCACCGTCCTGCGTTGTGCGCAACGTCGAGACATGACTTGAATTGTCGGCGCCAAACCGTTGAAATACGATGAGTCGCCGTAAGATCGAGCCACGAGGTCGCGTAGCAGTATGACGTTGGACAAGAGCCCCGATGCCTTTCGCACCATTAGCGAAGTCGCAGACGATCTTGATCTGCCGCAGCATGTGCTGCGCTTCTGGGAAACGCGTTTTCCGCAGATAAAGCCGATGAAGCGCGGCGGCGGCCGTCGCTACTACCGGCCCGAGGATGTGGATCTTCTCAAGGGCATCCGGCATTTGCTCTATGATCACGGCTATACGATCAAGGGTGTGCAGAAGCTTCTGAAAACCAACGGCAACAAGTTCGTCATATCGGTCGGCCACGGCGATCTCGCCAGCGTCGAGGCGCTTGCCTCGGGCGTGCAGGAGGCGGCCGCCGGGGAACCGCGCGTCGGCATGGCCGACGAAGACCAGATTGTCGGCCGCGCCAAGCCGCCGATTACCCGCCGCTTCTTCAATTTTGTGGCTGGCGAGGACGAGCAGGAAGTCTCGATCGGCAAGTCGAGCGTTGGCAAGGAAGACAGGGCGCTGCTGCAGGAGGCGCTCTACGACCTGCTGGAATGCAAGCGTCTGCTCGATCAGGTGCGCTGACCGGAACTCTTATTCTTATGCATGTCGTTATCCCGGGATCGCCGCACGGCTCCGGGCGAGACGCTTCAAAGCATGTCGCGCAAAAGTGTACAGCGGTTTCCCAAGCAAAGCGCGAAGCGCTTTTGCCGCAACGACATGCGTAAAACAAAGACACAAAGCGCAAGGAGCGAATCTGAAAGATCGCGACGCGCTTTAGACTTCGGTAAGCCGCTTCATCGCCTGTTCGAGTTCGCTGAGCTGGAAGGGTTTTTGCAGCACCGGCAATGTGCTCGGGCTGCTGCCGGCAGGGGCGGCGCCGTATCCCGTTGCATAGATATAGGGTTTGCCGCGTTCGTCGAGCAGGTTTGCGACCGGCAGCGAGCTCTGCCCGGCAAGCGAGACGTCGAGAATTGCAGCGTCGAATTCAGTATCCCTGGCGGCTGCCAGCGCCCGTTCGAGATCGGGCGCGCTGGCGCAAACCCGGTAGCCGAGATCGGCGAGCATGTCCTCGAGCAGCATGGCAATCAGCGCATCGTCTTCGACGATGAATATGTCTTTCATGTTCGCGTCCACCCATTTCCCCTTGCCGGGCATGCGGATTTATGTGGACTCCTGGCATGTCTCGTCAAGCCGTCGTGCCCGGCAGTGCGAGAAACAGCATATTGCCGGGTGAAATTCCATGTGTAAAAGCTGGGACGCCGCCTGCGCAACGGCAACTGCATAATTCCTTCAATCGGAATCGATTTTGGGATAAAACTCTGCAGCAATTCAAAGTGTTACGGCGCTCTTTGCGCGTCTGATAAGGCGCAGCGCCGTAAGGAGGGGTCTGGAATGGATTTGCTGAGTGCCACGGATTGGCTGCGTCACAGGCCGGGTTATACATATCCGCTGGCCGTTGCCTTCGTTGGCCTGACGTTTCTTCTGCGGCTTGCCGCCAGCGACTATCTTTCCGGCTTTCCCTTTCTGAGCTTCCTCCCGGCGATATTGCTGGCGAGTTTCATTGGCGGCGCGGGGCCGGGCCTCGTCGCGGCGATACTTGCCGCTTTCATTGTCCAGCAGTTTTTCGTCGAGCCGCACAATATCTTCTGGCCGGTCAGCGCCGGCCAATGGGTTGGGCTGTCGACCTATCTCATCAATGCGGCGATCATCATCGGGCTGATGGAGATGATCATCATCGCGCATCGCCGGCAGAGCCGCCTCCGCAACGAGCTCAACGGTTTCAACACGCGCCTCGAACAGACGGTTGTCCAGCGCACCGCCGAACTCAGGCACGAGATGGAAGAGAATGCCGCGGCACAGGCGCAGGTGCGCCAGCTGCAGAAGATGGAGACGATCGGTCAGCTCACAGGCGGCGTCGCCCATGATTTCAACAACATGCTGGCGATCATCATCGGCAACCTCGATCTTGCCCAGCGACGCATGACCGGGCATGAGGATCCCCGCGTGCTGAACTCCATCCAGAATGCCAAAGACGGCGCTCAGCGTGCCGCGGTCCTGACCGCGCGTCTGCTCGCTTTCTCGCGCCAGCAGCCGCTCGCCCCTGAGGTGATCGATCTCAATAAGCTCGTCGGCGGCATGTCCGAGCTGTTGCGGCGTACACTCGGCGAGCAGATCCGGATCGAGACCGTGCTTGCCGGCGGCCTTTGGCCGAGTTTTGCCGATTTGAGCCAGCTTGAGAACGCTATTTTGAACCTTGCCGTCAACGCCCGCGACGCCATGCCCGGCGGCGGACATTTGACCATCGAGACCGCCAATACCGAACTCGACGAGCGGTATTCCCGCATGCATTCGGAGGTCGATGCCGGGCAATATGTGATGGTCAGCATGACCGACACCGGCACCGGCATGTCGCCTGACGTGATCGAGCGTGCATTCGACCCTTTCTACACAACCAAGGGACCCGGCAAGGGCACCGGTCTCGGCCTCAGCCAGGTTTACGGCTACATCAAGCAGAGCGGCGGCCACATCAAGATCTATTCGGAGATCGACAGGGGTACGACGGTGAAGATCTATCTCCCCCGGCATGTCGGCGCGATGAGCGCCAGGTTGAATGCGGCTGGCGCCCAGCCTATTCCCCAAGGCAGCGTCAACGATACGATCCTGGTGGTGGAAGATGATGAGAACGTCCGCATCATGACCGCCGAAAGCCTGCATGAGCTCGGTTACACCGTGCTGCAGGCGGCAAGCGGCATGGAGGCGCTTCTGCTTCTGGAAGAAAATCGGGAGGTCGACCTGATCTTCACCGATATCGTCATGCCGCAAATGAGCGGACGCCAGCTTGCCGATATCGTCCAGGAAAAATGGCCGGCGATCCGCATCCTCTACACCACCGGTTATACCCGTAATGCCATCGTCCATAACGGGGTGCTCGATCATGGCGTCTCCCTGCTCGCCAAGCCCTTCAGCCTGGAGCAGCTAGCCCACAAGATCCGCGAACTTCTGAATGTGCCGGCGAAAATGGAAGATGAGAGCACGTGAAGCCGAGCATGATGCCGAAAAGTGTGAGCGGCTTTCTCATGACATCATGCTCTAACTCTTTAATTTAAAACAGGATTTGGATTTTAGGCCAACCGAGCCTAAAATCATCCTGTTCCAGGCGGCAACATGTCCTCTGTCCCCGATCGCCTTATTCGATGACCTGGATCACGCGGTGCGTCTTCGGCTCGACGATGACGCGTCGCTCGTTGACGACGGTATAGCCATAACCGTCCATATTCGGCACGGTGTGCACTTCGACGGTATCGGGCAGCGTCGCGCCGACGGCGATATCGCCGTCATAGACGACGGACGGCGTATTTTGCTCCATGACATAGGTGCGAACTTCGCCTGGCAACACGACGGAGCCGGTCGGTGCGGGATCGGTGACGATGACGGTGCTCTGCGCGAAGGCGGTGGAACTGATGGTCAGCATGGCGGCCGCAGCCAGCATGATCTTGCGCATGGGATGTTCTCCTTTTTAACTTTGGACACCGAGGCAACGCTGGCCATGCGGCATAGTTCCCCGCCGGCCTTTCATCGTGGCACAAGACAGTCGCCATCAGCGCAGTTAAGGTGTTGCTAAATCAATTTATGCACCATACGGTTGAGCTGTCCGAATCACGGTCAGCGCGGGTTCGTTTAACGGCATCAAGGGTCGGCCGTTTACGCTTCGTTAACCATGTTGGCGATTTATACCCTGTGAACGGCCGCGTGGTCGTTGATTCGAAGGTCCGTCGCGTTTCGGTTTGCGGATGGATATCTGGAAAGACGATTGCGGCGGCTCAAGACATGCGTTTGCGGATGACGATATCGCTGGTGGCAGTGGCGGGCATGATGGCCGGCTGCACGTCGACAGGCGGTGTCCGCCAGCCCTCCGGGCCGGAGACCGTGGCGCCCGAGAAGGCGCTGGTCCTGCCGCCGCCGGGCGGCCCGTCGATCGTCAGCGTGGTCGAACGCAAGCGTGGCAACGGCGTCGAGCAGACGGTTTCCTTGTTTACCTCATCCTCCGTGCCCGGCCAGAACTTCCTGAAGGTCCAATTTTTCGGCGCGTCCGGGGCCAACCCCGGCACCGGCAATGCCGGCTTCAGCATGATCAATGAGAGCGGCATTGCCCGCGAAGTGGCGCGCTCCGCCCCCGGCGTGCCCATGGCGACGTCGGCGACCTTTCTGCAGAACAGCTATGGCCCTTTTGGTTACGCCTCCGGCCGCAGCCGTGGCGGCGACACCTGCATCTATGCCTGGCAGCAGATCCGCTCGAGCGTCAATGCCAACACCCAGGCGCGCAATTTCGGCATGATCCAGCTGCGCCTGCGTCTCTGCGACGCGAATGCCAGCGAACGCCAACTGCTCGGCATCGTCTATGGCTATACCATATCGGGCACTTTCGACGGGGTGATCTGGAATCCCTACGGCAATCCGCCGCCGGCCGACGTTGCGCTCGGCCGCACGGGCGCGCCGATCTATCCTGACCAGGGCGGCTATCGCGCCAGCCCGATGCCGATCGGCTACGAGCCGGCGCCCGCGATTATCAGCCGGCCGCGGGCGGTTCTGCCCCGCAACGCTTCGACCCCGGCACCGGGCGCCGCACCGATGCCCGCGCCCATCGGCCCGCGCGTGCCGCTGCCCGGCGAGGCGCCGCAGGCGAGGGTGATGCCGGATGCGGCAGCCGCGCCGCCCGAACAGCCGGTCGAACAATCCGCAAGGGCGATCGGCGTCACCGTGCCTTCGCCAGACTGCATAGGCGACGCGGCCATGACGGCCGCCTGCCGGAGATAGAGCATGATGCCGAAAAGTGTGAGCGGTTTTCGGACGACATCATGCCCGTTCTAGTGAGCATGCCCGGAGCGCCGATGGTGTCCGGTTGAGCAATTTCGAAGGAACGTCGATGCGCAAAGCCCGCAGTGTCTTCATATGGGCCGTGGTTTCGCTCTGCTTGATCGTGCTGATCACGCTGCCGGTCAACTTGCAGACCCAGCTCATCACCAGCATCACGGTGGTGACGGTGATGGCGCTGATCAAGGTCTTGAAGGGCGAGGGGACCTGGCGCCTGGTGGCGCTCGCCTTCGGCACCTCGATCGTGCTGCGCTATGTCTACTGGCGCACCACCAACACCCTGCCGCCGGTAAACCAGCCTGAGAATTTCATTCCCGGCCTGCTGCTCTATCTCGCCGAAATGTACAGCGTCGCGATGCTGGCGCTGAGCCTGTTCATCGTCGCCACACCGCTGCCGCCGCGCCCCTCGCGCGCCGCCAATCCCGGGCGTTTGCCGCATGTCGATGTCTTCGTTCCGTCCTATAACGAGGATGCCGGGCTTCTCGGCAACACGCTGGCGGCCGCCAAGGCCATGGATTATCCGGCCGAAAAGCTGCATGTCTGGCTGCTCGACGATGGCGGCACCCTGCAGAAGCGAAATTCCGGCAAGCTGCTCGAAGCCCAGGCCGCCGCTGCCCGCCATATCGAGCTGAAGAAGCTCTGCGAAGACCTCGACGTCAGCTATCTCACGCGCGACCGAAACGAGCACGCCAAGGCCGGCAATCTGAATAACGGCATGAAACATTCGACTGGCGAACTCATCGCCGTCTTCGATGCCGACCACGCGCCGGCCCGCGATTTCCTGCTCGAGACCGTCGGCTACTTCGAAGACGACCCGAAGCTTTTCCTTGTTCAGACTCCGCACTTCTTCATCAATCCCGATCCGCTGGAGCGCAACCTGCGCACCTTCGACAAGATGCCGAGCGAGAACGAAATGTTCTACGGCATCATCCAGCGCGGCCTCGACAAATGGAACGCCGCCTTCTTCTGCGGTTCGGCGGCGGTCCTGAGCCGCAGGGCGCTCGACTCCCAGAACGGCTTTTCCGGCATCAGCATCACCGAGGATTGCGAGACGGCCTTAGCGCTCCACGGCAGCGGCTGGAACAGCATCTATGTCGACAAGCCGCTGATCGCCGGCCTGCAGCCCGCCACCTTCGCAAGCTTCATCGGCCAGCGCAGCCGCTGGGCGCAGGGCATGATGCAGATCCTGCGCTTCCGCTTCCCGCTGCTGAAACGCGGCCTGTCGATCCCGCAGCGCCTCTGCTACATGTCCTCCACGCTGTTCTGGCTCTTCCCGTTCCCGCGCACGATCTTCTTGTTTGCACCGCTCTTCTACCTGTTCTTCGATCTGGAAATCTTCACAGCCTCCGGCGGCGAGTTCCTTGCCTATACGCTTGCCTACATGCTGGTGAACCTGATGATGCAGAACTACCTCTACGGGTCGTTCCGCTGGCCATGGATTTCCGAACTCTACGAATATGTTCAGACTGTGCATCTGCTGCCGGCGGTCATCTCCGTCATGCTCAATCCGAGGAAGCCGACCTTCAAGGTCACCGCCAAGGACGAATCGATCGCCGTCAGCCGCCTGTCCGAGATCAGCCGCCCGTTCTTCGTCATCTTTGCGGTGCAGATCATCGCGCTCGTCATCACCATCTATAGAATCTATGCCGAGCCCTATAAGGCCGACGTCACCCTTGTCGTCGGCGGCTGGAACCTCATCAACCTGATCATGGCCGGCTGCGCGCTTGGTGTCGTGTCCGAGCGCGGCGAGCGCGCCTTGTCCCGCCGCGTCCGCGTCAACCGGCGCTGCGAATTCGGCGCCAACGGCAAGTGGTATACCGCCTCGATCGAGGACGTCTCGGTCCATGGCGCCAGGCTCCACATCTTCAACAAGCAACTCGACGAGATGCTGGTCGGTGCCCTCGGTGAAATCCGCTTCCGGCCCTATAGCGGTGCGGAACTGGAAACCCTGCCGCTGATCGTCCGCAACATCGAGCCGTCGGGCGACATCAGCAATGTCGGCTGCCAGTACGTGCCGAAAAGCGCGCTCGACCACCGCCTGATCGCAGACCTGATGTTTGCCAACTCGGGCCAGTGGACCGAGTTCCAGGCCTCGCGCCGCCGCAATCCGGGCCTGATCCGCGGCACCATTTGGTTCCTCGGTCTGTCGTTCTACCAGACGAGCCGCGGCCTCGTTTATTTCTTCCGCAGTATGCGGCCGGAACGCGAAGCCCAGCAGCAGGCCGCAAAGGTCAACGCCGGATGAGAAGCATCGTCGCTGCCTCGCTTTTCCTGCTGAATGCCTCCGCCTTCGCCCAGGCGCAGACGGCACCCTTCGACATGTCCGGGGAGCGTCCGCCCGGCGCCGCCGTTGCCCCGAGACAGACACCGCCGGCTCCGCCGGCAGCGGCTGCGCCGGTTCCCGTCACGCCCCCGGTTACCGTATTGCCGGCACCGGCACCCCAGGCGACACCTGCTCCTGCTCCTACACCGGTTCCCCCGGCAATCGCCGTTCAGCCGGCGCTGCAGCCGGCCGCGGCGGCGAATACGGCTCCGGTTCAGCGCCCCAACAGTATCCGTCGCTATGTCGTTCCCTTTTCGAAGCTCGGTCTCAGCGGTGAATATGATCGGCGGTCATGGTCCGTCTACCTGACGCAGGAACAGGCGGCCGCAAAGGCGAGCTTCACCTTCGCCTACCAGAATTCGATCGTCGTCGCGCCTGAGGCCTCGGCGCTGACCGTCTATCTCAACAATCGCCCGATCGGCCAGCAGCGCGTCGGCTCGCCGGACGGCCCGTCGGCCGTCACCTTCGCGGTTCCGCCAGGCCTGCTGCAGCCGGGCGCCAATGTCGTTACCTTCGAAGCCGCCCAGCGCCACCGCACCGATTGCAGCATCCAGTCGACCTATGAATTGTGGTCGAATATCGATCCGGCCGGAACCTATCTGAGCTTTGCCGGCAGCGATGCCGCAGAGCCGGCGAGCGCCGATGCGATCCGCGCCATCGGCGTCGACGGCGCCGGCAAGACCGAGTTCGACATCGTCGTCCCGGCGCTGGAGCAGCCGGGCACCACCAAGCCGCTACTGCGGCTGGCGCAGGGCCTCTCCGTGCTGAGCAGCATGCCGAACCAGGTCTTTGCCTTCAGCACTGCTTCGCTTCCGGCCGGCGGGCCGGGTAAGCTCAGTGTGCTCGTCGGTACCGCGGCGGAACTGCGGCCGCTCTTTCCGGGCCTGCCGCCCGGCGCCGAAAGTGCGGCACTCGCCGCTTTCGTCACCGATCCGCGCAGCGGCTCACCGGTGCTTCTGATCAGCGGCCCGTCCTGGCCGGCAGTCTCATCGGCGATCGATACCATCGTCTCCCCGACCGACAGATCCGCAGATATCCGCCGCGACGTGCTGACCACCGAACGCTGGAGCGCGCCGAACGCGCCGCTGGTCTTTTCCGATACCAACATCGCTTTGTCTCAGCTCGGCGTGAAGACCACCGAATTTTCCGGCCGGCGGTTGCGGACCAGCTTCAACATCGCCGTGCCGGCGGATTTTTATGCCAATGCCTATGGCGAGGCGAAGGTGCTGCTCGACGCCGCCTATACCGACAACGTCCTGCCCGGCAGCCACATCGATATCTACGTCAACGACAATATCGCCTCCACCGTGCCGATCACCACGACAACAGGCGGCATTCTGCGCCATCTGCCGATCCGCGTGACGATGCGGCACGTCAAGCCCGGCCTGAATACGGTGGCGATCGAGGCGATCCTGATGACCAAGGACGATGCGGCTTGCGCGCCTGGCGCGACAGCCGGCGCCAATCCCCGCTTTGCCCTGTTCGATACCTCAGAGCTGCAGATGCCGGATTTCGCCCGCGTCGGTCAGCGGCCGAATCTGGCCGCCATGGCCGGCACCGCCTATCCCTATGGCCGGGCCACCGAACCGATGCCGCTGTTCATCGACCGCGTCGACGCCGACACGCTTTCGGCCGCCGCGACCCTGCTCGGCCAGATGGCGATCATGGCCGGCCATCCGATCCCCGTGGAAACCGTTGCCTCGCCGAATACGATCGGAGATCGTGACGCGATCTTCATCGGCTCGATCTCGCAGATGCCGACAACTGCGCTGTCGCAGACCAATATAGCAACGGCGAGCCAGGCCTCATGGCGTCCGGTGACGGATGCGCAGACGGGCGTCGTCGACACCGGTACGGCCTTCGAGGAATGGAATTCCAAGGTCAGCGGCGGTGTCTTTCGCACCCGGATGATTGCCTTCCGCGAGTGGCTGTGGCGCAATTTCGATATTTCCCGCAGCTCGCTGCAATTCGTGCCGGGCGCCGAGGAAATCTTTACGCCGCCCAACACCGCTTCGCTTCTGGTGGCCCAGGGCTCCAGCCCCGCGGGAGCGGGCTCCTGGACCGTGGTGGCGGCGCCATCGGCGAAGGATCTGCGTGAAGGGGTCGAGGTTCTGACCTCGCAGCTGAACTGGCCGCAGTTGTCGGGCCACATCACCACCTATTCCAGCAAGACCGGCAAGATCGAGGCGTTGCCCGTCACCCGTTTCGATTTCGTGCCGTCGACGCCCTGGTCGATCGCCAACTATCGCCTGATCGCCGCCAACTGGTTGTCGACGAATATCCTCTCTTATGCCTCGCTGCTGGTCGTCTTCGTGCTCCTGATCGGCGTCACCACGTCGACGATGCTGAAGAAGCTGGGCCGGTCGAAATGAGGCGGTGGCGCGCGCTTCTGCTGGCGGCCTCTGTCGCGGTTGCACCGGGCCTGCCGGCTACCGCGCAGCAGGCGATGATTAATGCCGACGCCTGGTCGGCCTACAAGGCGAAGTTTCTCGATCCGAGCGGCCGCATCGTTGACAACGGCAACGGCAACATCAGCCACAGCGAAGGGCAGGGCTACGGCCTGCTGCTCGCCTATCTCTCGGCAAGCCCCGCCGATTTCGAGCAGATCTGGTATTTTACCCGCACCGAGCTGCTGCTGCGCGACGACGGCCTGGCCGTTTGGAAATGGGATCCGAACGTCAAGCCGCACGTGGCCGACACCAACAATGCCACCGACGGCGACATGCTGATCGCCTATGCTTTGGCGCTTGCCGGCACGGCATGGAAACGTGAAGATTATATCCTCGCTGCCTCCCGCATGGCGCAGGCGCTGCTTGCCGAAACCGTCGGCAGCTCGCAGGGCCGCACCTTGCTGATGCCGGGAACCGAAGGGTTTACCGGCAGCGACCGCGACGATGGTCCGGTCGTCAACCCGTCCTACTGGATTTATGAGGCGATCCCGGTGATGGCAGCGCTCGCGCCGTCGGATGCCTGGAAAAAACTGTCGGACGATGGCGTGGAACTGTTGAAGACGATGCAGTTCGGCCCGCGCAAGCTTCCTGCCGAATGGGTGAGCCTGCACGACAAGCCGCGGCCGGCAGAGGGGTTCGACGCCGAATTCGGCTACAACGCCATCCGCATCCCGCTATATCTCGCCCGCGGCGGCATCACCGATAAGGCACTGCTCGTCCGCCTGCAAAAGGGGATGTCGCAAGACGGCGTTCCCGCCACGATCGATCTGACCACCGGCCGGCCGAAGACCGTGCTGTCGGACCCCGGTTATCGAATTGTTAACGATGTTGTGGCCTGTGTTGTCGATGGGACCAGGCTGCCGAGTTCGGCGCTGCAGTTTGCCCCTGCGCTCTATTATCCGTCCACCCTTCAACTGCTGGGGCTGGCCTATATCGGGGAGAAGCATCCGGAGTGTCTGTGAAGTCTTCTCTCGTGGCGGTTTCAGCGGCAGTGGTGGTGGCAAGCCTTGTCACCGGACTGAAGGACCGTGCCGCTCTGCAGGAAAGGTTCGGCCTTGGCTCTGCCGGCAAGCCGGCGCCGGAACTGATGATGATGGGCCGTATCAAGCCGAACGATGCTGCCGGCAATTCCGAATTCAATGCGCAACTCGTCGCCGACAAGATCGAGGCGATCACGTCCCCGCCGCCATCGGCATCGGATACTTCAGATCCGAATGCCGTCGCGCAGCAGCCAGAACCGCCGCAATCAGCCGCGCCTCAATCTGCGCCCCCATCCGCGCCAGAACCCACGCCTCAGCCGACGGCTTCTCCGTCCCCGGTCACGCCTGCCATCGTGTCCGAGCCTCCAGCGCCGCAGCAGGCCGTCGCCCCGACGCAGCCTGCTGTCGATGAAAGCGCGCTTCGTTATTTCGCCAGCCGCGGCGACAAAGTGCGCCTGCAGGCCGAGATCTCTCGCCTTCAGGCGCTCTACCCGAACTGGGTTCCGCCGGCCGATCCGCTCGCCGTGCCGCAGAACGGCGACAAACAGCTCGAGGCCATGTGGCAGCTTTATTCCGATGGCCGATACGCCGAGCTGCGCAGGGCGCTCGCCGACCGTCAGGCAGCCGATGCCGGATGGCAGCCGCCGGCCGATCTGCTCGAGCGGCTCGCTGTCGCCGAGGACCGCGCCCGCCTCATCAATGCTTCCGACCTCAAGCAATATGCGACGGTGGTCGATATCGCAGCCACAACGCCGAGCCTGCTCACCTGCAGCGAGGTCGACGTCCTTTGGCGTGTCGCCGAAGCCTTCATCCAGACGAAGAGGCAGCAGCGCGGCCAGGACGCCTACAGCTATATCCTGAAGAACTGCCCCAATCCGGCCGAGCGGCAGGCGACTGTGGAAAAGGCCTCGACACTGCTTGCCTACCAGCCGATGCAGGCGCTGCTGGCGCTGGAGAAGCCCGCTGCCGACGGCAGCAAGGAATTCGACGCGATCCGCGACAATCTCGCCCGGCGCTTCATGGCCGAAGGCAATGACGATCCGAAGCTCGCCATCGCGCCCGAATATGTCGCCCGCCTCGAAAAACTCGCCGGGACCGAGGGGCTTGCCTCGGATGCGCTGCTGCTCGGCTGGTACCAGCTTCGCCGCAACAACGATCCTGAGGCGGAGAAGTGGTTCCGCGCCGCCCGCGCCAAGGAGGATACGGCCGCCGCTTCGCAGGGGCTGGCGCTGGCGCTGATCGCCCGCAAGGCGCCTCAGGAAGCCGAGGACGTGATGTTCCGCTGGCGTGCGGATTCCGACGATGCGAGCGCCACCTATCTCGCCGCGACCGCCAATCTGATGGCGCTGCAGCCCCCGGCCGATCTCGCCGAAGACGTGCTGCATCGCATCGCCGCCGAAGTTATCGCCCGGAAATACGTGCCGACGGCGCAGCAATTCGGCTGGTATGCCCGCTCGCTCAACCAGTTCCAGACCGCCGCGCGCTGGTTCGAGACCGCACTCGTCTGGAAGCCCGATGACGAACCGTCGGCCTATGGCCTTGTCGTCACCCGCGAGCAACTGGGTGACCGCAAGGGTGTGCTCGAGCTTCAGCGCGCCTGGGCCGGACGGTCGGCCCGGATCATCAATCTCGAAGACACCTCATCGCTGATGCCGAATGGGGGCGCGGTGCCGCCGGAGAAGGGCACGCTTGCCCCGCAGCAGCCGGTTCAGCCGACGCAGCCGGTGCAACGCCCTGCCACGGCGGCCGAGCCGCTTCCGGCCGAACGCCGCACCCCGCTGCAGCCGGAGCCCGATGTGGCCGTTCGCCCGGCAAGGCCGGCGATGCAGACGGTGACCGTTGCGCGCGGTTCGCGCCAGACACGCGGCTGCTCGACGACCTTCGATGCGGGTCAGCTCAGCCCGGCCAATGCGCTGTCGCGCGGCTGGTGCCTGATGGATATCAATCGGCCGATGGAGGCCATCTCGGCCTTCGAGGCGGCATTGCAGAGCCCGGTCCGCAAAGACCGTGAAGACGCAGCCTACGGCCAGAGCCTTGCCTATCTGCGCGCCGGCCTTTCCAGCAACGCCGCCGTTGCCGCCACCAAGGCGCCGCAGAACCGCCAGCGCGCCGCTGAGCTGCAGGTGGCGATCCTCGCCGACCGCGCGCTTTCGGCCTTCGATGCCGGGCGTTATCGCGAGACCCTGATCTATCTCGATCAGCGCGCCCAGCTACAGCAGGAACGCATCGACCTGATGGTTCTGCGCGGCTATTGCTACCTCAATCTCAAAATGTATGGCGATGCGACCCGTATCTTCGAAGCCGCTGCCGCGACCGGCAGCCGCGACGCTGCCCGCGGTCTGGCCGACGTTCGCAACGTCACCCATCCCGACGTCAACGACTAGCGTTGACGTCGACGTCAACGACTAGCGTTGACGCCGCCGCCGCTCTCCGCTACTCGCCTGTGCAGGGGTCGCCCCGGCCTCGCACCCGCAAGGAACGCCCCGTGCCCGCTCTCCACGATATCCTCGACAGATCCTATGACGCCTTCCTTTTCGACATGGACGGGACGCTGTTGAATTCCATCGCCGTCGTCGAACGCGTCTGGAGCGAATGGGCAAGGCGCCATGGCTTCGAACCGGAGGTCTTTCTGAAGACCATCCACGGCATTCGCGCCTCCGACGTCATCCGCGGGCTCGGCCTTCCCGGCGTCGATCCGGCCCATGAGGCGGACTTGCTGCTCGTCGAGGAGATGGAGGATGTCTCCGGCATCGTCGAAATCCCCGGCGCCATCCGCTTCCTCTCCGCCATTGCCGACGGCAAATGGGCGATCGTCACCTCGGCGCCGATCGAGCTTGCCAGGCGCCGCATGGCCGCCGCCGGCATCCCGATGCCGAAGGTCATCGTCAGCGGCCAGGAGGTCAAATCGGGCAAGCCCAGCCCCGAAGGCTATCTGCTCGGCGCCAGCCGTCTTGGCGTCGATCCCGCGAAATGCCTGGTCTTCGAAGACGCCGTCGCCGGCATCCTCGCCGGCGAAGCCGCCGGTGCCGACGTGACCGTCATTACCGAAACCCACGCCACCCCCTTCGAGACCCCACATTTCTCGATCGCCAACTACCAGGCATGGCAGCCCCGCCATACCGCCGAAGGCCGGCTGACGCTCGCGGCGATCTGATCAATTAGACAAACCGCCTCTTTTTGTGGGAGGCGAGTTTTTCCGCTTGCATTGCACGCGCCGAAAAACTAAACGAAGCAAGCCGTTTCGGCAGGTCGGGGCGTAGCGCAGCCCGGTAGCGCACTTGACTGGGGGTCAAGGGGTCGCTGGTTCGAGTCCAGTCGCCCCGACCATTTATCCCCTTGAAATCCAGTCAGAACATCACGTTTCGTATGGCGGCGCTCTCGCGGCCATTGCGGAAAACGGTTGATCTTCAGTGCGGTTTCTGGGCAATCGCGATCATCGATTTTGCCAGCAGCGGAATCCTCCCGACATATTCGAAGTCGACGTCTTCGAAACCTGTTTCATGCAGCAGCGTGCTCAGCGTTTCCGGAGACCAGAATTTGATATGGCCATGGTCCTTGAGGGGCATGAAATGATCGTCCATCTTGCCGCTGACGGCCAAGGCCAGATTTTTCCAGTAACCGTGAAAAGGCGTCGACATGACCGCGATGCCGCCGGGCCTCACCAGATCGTACATGGTGGCCGAGAACGCCTTGGGATCATAAACGTGCTCCACCACCTCGAGGCTGATC
The DNA here is from genome assembly GCF_036571585.1 of Rhizobium sp. 268. Lineage (NCBI taxonomy): Bacteria > Pseudomonadati > Pseudomonadota > Alphaproteobacteria > Hyphomicrobiales > Rhizobiaceae > Rhizobium > Rhizobium sp. 268. The sequence goes on from NZ_JAPPSO010000008.1 coordinate 233,254, forward strand.
ACCGCATCGAAGGTCCCGTACCGGCTGGAGAGATCTTCGTAACCGGAGCCGATTTCCAGCGGCAGATCCGGATGGGCCGTTCTCGCTTTTGCGATACCGTCCTCGGAGGGATCGACACCGGTGACATCATAGCCCTTTCCTGCAAGCACGGCCGCAGCACCGCCGGCACCGCAACCGAGGTCGAAGACCGATGTTTCTTTTGCCTCCTGAAAACTGTTCTCAAGAACATCGACTACGGCCGGCAGAATATAGGAATGGGCCGTCGCCGGTTTAGCATGCACATAGGTCGTCGCGTCTAGTTCGATAGACATTTTACCTCCTGGAGAAAATGAGCCCGCCAACCCAATAATACGCAACACAATCGTACGGCGGAGTTTGACGGCAGTGTGGTGTCGTTGTGGTATTAAAGTGATTAGCGCAGGAGGCGCTCGCGGCAGCTGAGGATGGCGGTTGGCGGATATGCGCATTCGGCTAGGCTAGCCGTCATCTCACGAACGAAGAGCGCCGGCGCTCGCCGATGGGAGATCCTGAAGCCGATTGACAGGGTGCAGGGAAGATGATGAAACGTGGCGCAAATCGGATTTCACTTTGCCGGGACGGGTACCCAGTCGTCGTTTCGACTTCGATATTGCGACCATTTGCAGTAAATAACGCTATGAAATACCCTTTGTGGGTGTGGAATCAAATAAATCTATTAGTTCTTTTTGGTACGCTTTGAGTTACGGAGCTGTTATTTGTTGCCTTTTGTTAAGGTTATACCAAGATTAAGTATGAGATACGCAATTTCGAATCTAAAAAACGTGAAACCTCTTCGCTTTCATGCGAATATGTGTAGATTAAAAGCGTCCCTGTCACAAATAGCCTAGTGCGAGCGCATGGCGGAAATGAAGCAGAATCTCACTTGCAGGCAAGCCCTCGCCGGCGCATTCCAGGCTTTGTCCGAGGAGGCCGTTAAGGCTGGCTGGTCGGAGGGCGATGTCGCCCTCGCGCTTGCTGAACTTGCCGAGGAGCAGGTGATCGAGGTGACCGCCAAGGTGATTATGGAAGGCTCCATTCACCCCCAGCTCGCCGCCGCCAGCCGCCACAGCAGCTGATCTCACAGCAGCAATCCCGCCGTCTTCGCCGCTGTGATGAAGGAAGCCTGTGCGGCGCGCGGGCTGCGCAGCCCGTCGAGCGCGTCCAGGCAATGCTGGCGCGCGACGCGATAGTGACGCCCACGCTTGCTCGGCCATTGTTTGAGATATTCGACGGCTTCCCAGACGGTGGACACGATCAGGCTGCTCTCTGGAGAAAACACCCGGATGGGGGAGGGGAAGCGTATTTCACTCAACGTCTGCACTCACTGATTATTGCCACAGGGCGGCGTCAAAACGCGCGGGACGAAAATTTGTTCCCGGATTTTGTTTCGTGGAAATTTGCGCAGTTGCTAAAATTCAAGCCGTCGCGCATAATCATTTCTGTCGGTTGCGGAGGGCGGCCGGCGATGCAAGCGTGGATGCGTTTGCCCTCGGAGGGAATGCGGCGTGATGTTACGGTCATCAATTCATCCGCATGATTTGCCGCTGTTTTCGGAAGATCTCGATCTGCTTTCGCAGGTGCTCGACAAGGTCTGCGATGAACGCGGCCTCGCCAGGACGACACCCGAGGCCGAGCGCATCGGTGCGGTCATCATTCAGCTCTACAGGCAGGGCGTGAAGGACGGCGGCAAACTCGCCGACCTGGCAAAGACCTACCTCTGACGTTCAGTTCTGCTCGATCGAGACACCGTTCTTGCCGATGCTCATCTCAATCCCCTGCGGCTTGCTTTCCTCACGGTAGATATAAGTACCGAGGCCGATGACGGTGACGACGAGAACGCCGATGAGAACGTAGAGACCATTCCTGCTGTTCAAATGACTGCCCTCAAATATCTGATAGGACAGCGGAAACGGCCAAGTGTCGGATTGGTTCCGCAACCAACAGGATGAATTGAGCCCGCGCCGGCCTAATCGTCGTTTGCGGCGTTGAGGTTTTCCGGCCGGATACCGTCGTCGCTGACGGTGCGCGCACGCAACCGGATGCCGGGGCCGCCTTCATCCTGATTGCCGCTCGACAGGAAGATGATGCCGTGCGCCTCCAGCGTGCTGCGCACATCGAACAGCGCGTGCGGCTCGCCCGCAAATTCGCCGTTTTCCAGCGCCGTCACGGTCTCCACAGGCAGGCCGGTTGCGGCGGCGAGCTCTTCGATACTCATCCCGATCATGGCGCGCGCGCCGCGTATCTGTGTCGCTGTTATCATGGCGGAAAATCTAGCGCATTTACCGCAGTTCTCAAGTGGCGCAGGCCGATCAAGTATCCTTCAATTTCACGCCGAACAGATCGTCGTGCATGCGCTCGACCGCGACCCCCATGCCTCCCATGAGGGCGGCCCGGTTCCCAAACCGGCTGATCTCGATGCGCGGCGGATAAGGCGTGCAGCGCGGCAGGAAACCCCGGATGGCGTTTACCAATTCCGGTCTTGCGCCGATGCTGCCGCCGGTGATCACCAGTTCGGGATCGAGAGTTGCTCCGATGGCGGCAATGGCGAGCGCCACTAGCCTTGCCGTCTCTTCGATTGCGGCGACGGCGCTGGCATCGCCTGCATTGAAGGCGTTGAAGAGATCGGCCACGGTGGCAGCGTTGCGCCCGCCGAAGCCGGTGTAGCGGCGTAACATCGCGACGCTGCCGACTGCACTCTCGAAGGTCCCGAGCGTAAACCCGCCGGGATCGAAAACATCGCCGCCGATCGGGAGATAGGCGATCTCGCCGGCCGCGCCACGCGCGCCACGCAGCAGTGCGCCATTGGCGATGATGCCCATGCCGACGCCCGTTCCGAGCGCGACGAAGGCAAAATTGCCGGTTTCGACACCGTGTCCCCGCCATTTCTCGCCTTGCGCGGCGAGGTTGACGTCATTTTCGACGATCACCGGAATGCCCATTCTGTCGGAGAAGACCTGCCGCAGATTGATCGCGTCGATGCCAGGGATATTCGGCGCCACATTGATATGGCCGGTGGCCGGATCGAGCACGCCGGGACTGCCCAGAACGACGAGACGGAGCTTGTCGGCAGTCGTTCCGGCTGCAAGCAAGAGTTCGACGATGAGATCGCTGAATTGATTGACGAGATGCATTCCGCCGCGGGGGTCGGTGGCCACTTTGGTTTCGGCTATGATGTTACCTAGCAGATCGCAGATCGCCGCAGCGATCTTGGTGCCGCCGAGATCGATGGAGACCGCAAGACCCGCCCTGGCGTTGAGTTCATACGTAATCGCATTGCGGCCCGGGCGGCCATCGGTCTGGCCGACAGGTTTCAACCATCCATCATCCTCGAGGTCGCGCACGACATCGGAAATCGTCTGTTTCGAAAGGCCGGTCAGCTTGGCAATGTCGGCGCGGGAAATCGAGCCGCTCGCCAACACGGTCCGGATCACGGCATGAGTTGAGATTTTTCGTGCGATGGGCGTCTGCGTGGCAGAAAGTGTCAGTGCCATCGGCTAGCTCTTCCAGTTAGTTCGGAGCATATACCTAATCAGGGGTCGATATTGACCCGAAACCCTCGTAGAAAGGAGGGCTTCGGCTCAACTTCGTCATATAAGCGGATTTCAGTACACCCAAGGTGGAGATTTGTCTATGTCCTTGACAAATGGGAGGTCGCCTGTAGGCTGATATCAACGTGCAATGAAATGCACGGCGAAATAAAGAGGGTCGAGGACAAGTATGCGCCACCCGCATTGTCTGGATAGCCGCGCGCTCGCCAAGGTCGCCCGAAGAGGAGCAGGCCCCGGCTTGTCCCTCTATTGCTCTCTTTCGCGTTCTGCAGCCTCTTCAACTTCGCTGTGGGGGGATTATCGATGATAAAGCCCTCGACCGATGGACAGCTTTCCGCCGAACAAGGCGTTTTACTGCCTATAATGGCGCCGCGCCTTCAGGCCGATGTTCATCCGGACGGATATGCTGATCTCGCCCTCTGGGGCGCCGGCAGTCTGGGGCGCGTGAGGTTTTCCGCCATCGCTGGCCCTTATACCTATGCGCCGAACCGAATGGTCTCCAGGCAGGGCGGCATATTCGTCGCGCAGTCGCTGCCGGTGATGTTGATCAGCGGCGCACGCCTTCAGGGCGTATATCCGGCGCGTCGTTGCGCCTGGTGGCATGAGCCGGATGGGGACGGCGCGAGCGCGAAGGTTACTCGGGGCCCCCATCGGCAGACTGCCGAAATGGGCTGGGGTGTCCTCATCGTGGACGTTCTCGGTTCCGATTTGCGGATTGCCGTCGGCGCCTCCAGAGACGAAGCCGAGAGGGCTCTCAGCCTCGCCAGCGAAGCGATCGTTGCCGAAGCCGCCGAATATGTCGCGCGTTGCGATCTGGCGCCCGACGCCGACCCGCTGATGCGCAGCATGGTCAGCCAGGGCATCCATGCCGCGCTTTCCAGCATCAGGCGCGACGAAAACGGCGCCTTCGCCGGTCTTGCCGCGGGGCAGGCCTACAGTGCCCCGGCGCGGACCTATTACCGCGACGGCTATTGGACGATGCAGCCGCTTTTGACGCTCGCACCGGAGGCGGTGCGCGACGAGATCCGGCTGCTTGCCAAGGGGGTGCAGCCGGATGGAGAAGCCCCGAGCGGGGTGATCTTGACCGGGCCTGCGCAATCGGAGGCGTGGCAGCGCTTTGTCGAAGACAGCAAGGCCAATCCCAAAACCCACAAAAAGGCGGTCCCGGAATACCACAACCGTCCGCAAGACTGGTGGAGCGACCACTTCGACAGCCCGCTTTTTTTCATCCTGTTCATCGACGACTACGTCAGGGCCACGAAGGACCTCGCCGAGGCGCAGCTGCACTGGCCGATCGTTCGGGCAATCGTCGACCGCTATCTCAGCCTGGCCGGCCCCGACAGCGTCCTGCCGGTAAAGCCACGTAACGATCGGGATTGGGCCGACAACGTCTATCGCGAGGGCCTGGTCTCTTATGATCTCGGTCTTTTCATCGGCGCCATGGATGCGGTGGCAAGGCTTGGCGACGGTCTGGATCCGGCTCTTGCCGAACGCGCGGGCAGGACCGCAAATCTGGCCCGCCAGGAGATCGAGGCCAAGCTCTTCGTCCCGGCAACGGGAGGATATGTCGACTATGGAACGCCTGGCGCTTTTGTCGAGGATCATCTGGCTCTCGACAGCCTGACCTTGTCGCGGTTCGGCGCAATTTCAAAACAGCAGGCCATTGGCTTGCTGAGAGCCTTTGAAAGCCAGCTGGAAACGCGCAACAATCACGAGCAGCCCTATGGCAGCTGGGGTGTAATGTGCGCCTATCCGCCCTTCAAGCGGCCAAGCGATCTGCGATCCAAGACGGCGTTTCCCTACCGCTACCACAATGGCTCGGACTGGCCCTATTGGGATGGCGCCTATGCCGAAGAACGCCTTCGCCACGGACTTGGAGGGGCGCGTTACGCCCTGACGCGCTGGTGGGAAACCTGTCTCGACAATGGCTGGATCGGTGCGGTGGAATATTTCTCGCCGCCCTATGGGCGCGGCTCGCTGCTTCAGGGCTGGAGCGCCATGCCGGCGGCAGTCGTTTTGAAATATGGGCTTGACGCCGCAAATGCGGAGCCAATCTCATGAGCATGACGGCTCGGTCGGTTCTACTCGGGTCTCTTATCAATCCGCATGGCGAAGGCGACGGAGCCATCGCGTTCGAGTTCGGAAAAGCCAAGATGACGGTAGAAACCTCTGGCGCGTTCGTTGTTCGGATCGACACCGAGATGCACCGCTCCGACTCCGTGATTGCGGAGCGCTTCAAGCTCGGTGCTGATCATCCTGCGCCCCCAGCCGCCGGCCTGAAGTCCGGGAAGAATGTTGATGTGAAGATGCGCCGGGTAGTCGTCTTGAAGCCACGTCGTTCCGCTGCGCGGATTTTGAATTCGTTCGAGCACGTCGGCATCGCGCGGACGGTTGGGCGTCAGCCCGGCGACCTGCTGTCGGACGAACGGCCACCAGTCTGCTTTCAGATCTTTGTCGAACCCGACAGTATCGGGCGTCCCGACGACATAGCCGACCGGCCGGTTGCCCTGAACCAGAACAAAGGCAAAGTCTCTGGCAAATTTGAGGTAGGGTACCGACCAGATGTAACCGGGCAGATGCGGGTCGCTGTAAAGCGCGCTGGCATCTTCGCCGCCATTGGCGGTTTTCAGGCAGATGTCGAAAAGAGCGTCGATATCGGCTTCAATCGCCGGGCGGATGAAGCAGTTGCTGTCCATCGTTTTGCCACCTCCTGCGTGGCGCTTTGTCATTCTGGATCGCGAGAGGGGCCGATGCAGTGACGATTACCCCAGATTCGCCAACCAGGCAAAGCTCTGGGGAAAGAAAACGTTCGGCCGGCGCCAGGTGCGAGGCCCGGACGGGGAGTGGAGAATAAACCAAATGAGGTGGAGCAGATGAACAGAACCGTGAGATCGATCAGCATACTGCCGGCATACCGATTGAAAGCAGCTGTCGCGCTCGCCGGCGCGGCGCTTGTGAGTTTCGGCCTTTCCGCCGCCCGGGCCGACGATCTGGCCGTGTGGGATGACCAGACCTTCGAAGGCCAGAGCGCGGTCATCGAGCAACTGAATAAGGATTTCGAAGCCGCGCATCCCGGTGTCACGATCAAACGCACTGCGCGCACTTTCGATGACATGAAGCTGACGCTGAAACTTGCAGTTTCGGCGGGCGATGGCCCTGTCATCACCAAGGTCAACCAGGGCGCCGGCGACATGGGCGCGATGGTCAAGGAAGGCTTGCTCCTGCCGGTCGACGAGTACATTCAGAAATATGGCTGGGATAAGCGGCAGTCCGATTCCGTGCTGGCCAGAGACCGCTGGGAGGGGGCGAAATTCGGGGTCGGTAAGACCTACGGCATATCAGGTCTCGGCGAGATCGTCGGCCTTTACTACAATAAGAAGATCCTCGACGACGCCGGCGTGGCGCTGCCGCAGACCTTCGAGGAGCTTTTGGCCGACCTCGACAAGCTGAAGGAAAAAGGCGTTGCGCCCTTCATGATGGGCTCCGCCAAGCAGCATCTTGCCCTGCACATGATCGGCGCTATCGATCAAGCGCATATTGACGCGGCCAATCGCGCCGAGCTTGACGACCTGATCTACGGCAAGGGCGGCTCTTGGAACACAAAGGGCAACATCGAATCGGCCAAACTCGTGCAGCAATGGGCGCAGGGCGGCTATTTCTACCCCGGTTTCGAGGGCATATCGGGTGACGACGCCGTCCAGCTGTTCATATCAGGACAGGGCGCATTCCTGATCTCCGGAACCTGGTACTTCGGCGACATGCAAAACAATCCGGATATCGGCTTCATGGCCATTCCCGCTCCTAAGGGCGTTTCCAAGCCCATGAGCGTCGGCGGCGTCGATCTTGCCTGGGCGATAACCAGCCTTGCCAAAGACAAGGCGAAACAGGACCTGGCCGGCGAGTACATCGACTATATGGTGTCCGAAAAGGCCGCCGAAAGCTGGGCCGCTGCAGGCTATCTTCCTGCAACATCGCTCCCGGCGGATGCCAAGCTCAAGCTCACGCCGCTCCTGACCTCCGGCATCGAAATGTGGAAGACACTCAACGCCAACGATGCGCTCGGCCATTACCCCGATTGGTCGAGCCCGACGATGCTGAAGACAATCGACGACAACACGCCACTTCTCCTGTCCGGCAAGATTACGCCCGAAGCCTTTGTCGATGCCATGGACAAGGACTATCAGGCCTATTTGAAGGATAAGAAATAGGAAGTGCGGACGCCGGTCACGACCGCGCACTAGGCGGTCCGGCCGGCGTCCTATCCACCACGCTAAAATGAGCGCTGCGAGCTGACGACTTGCCGCACGATGACCAGAGCTTTGGCTTCATGGAGTACTGGATGAAACGCTCCGCACTGGATGGCTCGCAACAGACCAATTTCATCTATTTATTGCCGGGATTGCTGCTTTATACGGCTTTTGTCTTTGGGCCGATCGTCGCGGCCTTGGGTTTGAGCCTGACCAGTTGGGACGGCTTGACGATGCCGAGATGGGTCGGCCTCGGCAATTACGCCGATCTCTTTTCCGATAGCCGTTTTTACATTGCCTTGCGCAACAATGCCGAGCTGATGATCTTCTACTGCGTCCTGCCGCTCGTGCTCGGCATAACGCTTGCCGCCTGCGTGTGGAATCTGAAGCAACGCGAACAACTCGCCCTCAGAACCTTCCTGTTCCTGCCTTACATCATGCCAACCGCCGTGTTGGGCATCATCTGGGCATGGCTCTACAATCCTGCATTCGGCCCGTTCAATCAGTTTCTGCGAGCGATAGGATTGAGCCGGTTCGCGTTACCCTGGCTCGGAGATTTCAATTTCGTGCTTCCCGCGGTCGGGATCGTTGCCACCTGGTATTTCTTCGGCTTTTGCATGGTCATCTTCCTCACCGGAATCCAGCGCATCGACCCGTCTCTTTTCGACGCCGCCAAGGTCGACGGCGCGTCGCCGCGAAAGACCTTTTTCTGGATAACGCTGCCGCTTCTCATGCCCGAGATCAGGGTGGTTTTGCTTCTGACGGTTATAGCCTCGATCAAAAGCTTCGACCTGATTTTCACGATGACCCGGGGTGGACCCGCCAACGCGACGCTCGTGCCGAATATCTACATGTATCAGCTCGGCTTTGAGCTCAATCGGTTCGGCGCAGCGGCCGCCATCGCCATTGTCGGCGCCTTGCTGACATTCGCAATCAACTATGCAATTCACCGGCTGGTGGGCTCAAGAAGCAAAGGAATGGCTTGATGGGCCGCTCGTCCAACTACCCCGCCGCGCTCTTCCTTCGCATTGTGCTCTGGCTTCTCGCTTTCGTAACGATCACCCCGTTCCTGCTGCTGCTGCTGACCTCGATAAAAAGCAAGGCTGACGTTCTGAAGGGCGCATTCGCCCTTCCGGCCTATCCGCATTTCGAAAATTACGTCGATGCCTGGAATGCCGGGCATTTCAACATTTACTTCTGGAACTCGATCGTCGTCGTCATACCCGTCGTTGCCGCAAGCGTCTTCTTGGGCCTGTTGACCGGTTTTGCCTTCGCCTACCTGTCGTTTCCGCTCCGGCGCACGCTGTTTGCGATCCTGACGCTCGGCATGATGGTGCCGGCGGAGGCCTTCATCATCCCGCTTTATTATGAGATGCGCTATCTCGGGCTGATCAATACCTATGCGGCTCTCATCATACCGCAGATCGCGATGTCGATACCCTTCTCGACGATCTTCCTTGCCAGCGCGATGCAGCAATTGCCGGAGGAAGTTCTCGAAGCCGCGGTGCTTGATGGCGCCGGACGCTTCTATATCCTGCGCAAGATCGTTATCCCGCTGATGATACCGGCAATGTCGACGCTGGCGCTGTTCTTGTTCATCTGGACCTGGAACGAGTTTCTCATTCCGTTCATCCTGGTCAATGACGACGCCTATCGGACGCTGCCCCTCGGCATGCTGTTTTTCCAGGGGCGTTACACCGTCAATACGCCGGTCCTGACCGCCGGCGCGGTGATCGTCATTTTCCCGCTCATTCTGACCTATCTGGTTTTCCAGCGGCGGTTCATCGCCGGCTTGACGGCAGGCGCGACGAAATAGGCAGCGATGTGCTCGCAGCTATGGCCCACGGCCGCGCTTGTGGCGCACCTCGAGCGCCGCGCAGCCCCAGACCGTGCCGAGCAGCAGATAGACATGGCGCCAGTGATCGATATCGATGACGTTGCCGATGGTGGCGTGGCCGAGAACAGAGATCCAGGCGATCATCAGGAAGGGCTGCCACGGCCGGTCGAGCAGCAGGTATCGGAAGCCGAGCGCCAGCGTCCAGACAAGCATGCCGACATAGGTGGCGAAGCCGAGCCAGCCATAGGTGGTCAGCGATTTCAGCCAGATATTGTGCTCGTCCTCGGGAAACATCGTGCCGAACACCAGCGGGCCGATGCCGAGCGGGCGCTCCATCATCATGGTGAAGCCGATCCGGTGGCGCTCGAAGCGGCCGAGATGTTCGCCGTCATATTGCTGCACCAGCTGAGCGCGCGCCGAAAACAGTTCGGCGACCTTCGGGATCTGCAACGCCACCAGCAGCGAGGCGACCAGCATGATGATCGCCGCCAGCGACAGCCCCAGAACTCTGAGGCGAAAGGCGCCGCTGCGCTCCTTGAGCAGCATGATGAAGATCAGGAGCGCCACGCCGAGCGCGAAGAGCCCCCAGGCGGCGCGCGAAAAGGACAGGAAGATGCCGAGTGCAAGCACCAGCAGAGCGAGAGCCTTCAGCGGCGATCTCTTCAGGTCGCCGACGAGGATGCCGTGGACGAGATAAAGCGATGGCGGCACCAGGAAGGGGCCGAAGACGTTCGGGTCCTGGAAGGCGCCCTTGGCGCGGTCATAGAGGGTGAAGATTTCAGCGCCCGGAAAGGCGTGGAAATAACCGAGTATGCCGAGCGCGGAGGTGGCGACGGCGGCGAAGGTCCACGCGTTGAAGATTAGCGGCAGCCGCTTGTGGCTGTCCTCGATGATCGCCGCGTAGAAGACCGCCGTCAGCGCCAAAAAGGTCGAGACCGCGATATACATCGGCCCGGTCGCCAGATCTTTCATCTGCGTCAGCGACAGCATGCCGCCGATGTTGAAGGTGAGCAGCAGGGCAAGCAGCGGTGCGACGCCGCGCGAAATCCTGAGGCCCAGGATAAACCAGAGGCCGATCAGTCCAGCCATCCAGAGCTCGTAGGGCGCCGGCTCGTCGATCACGAAACCGGAGAGGAAAACACCGAAGGCGACAAAGGCCGAGCCGATCAGGCGCAGCGTCATCCGCTGCGGCTGGGCGACACGGGGATATGTCGCCTCGATCGCGCTCAATAGGCGTTTTCCGTGTCGAGCAGCCGGATCGGCGTCAGGAACAGGATCTTCAGATCGAACCAGAGTGACCAGTTCTCGATGTAATAGAGGTCGTAGGCGGTGCGGAACTTGATCTTCTCGTCATTGTCCACTTCGCCGCGCCAGCCGTTGATCTGCGCCCAGCCGGTGACGCCGGGCTTGACGCGGTGGCGGGCGAAATAACCCTCGACGACATCGCCGAAGGCGCGGTCGCGGGCCTGGGCGAGAACGGCATGTGGGCGCGGGCCAACCAGAGAGAGTTCGCCCCGCAGCACGTTGAAAAGCTGTGGCAATTCGTCGATCGAGGTCTTGCGGATGAAGCGGCCGACGCGGGTGACACGCGGATCGCCCTTGGTCACCGCGGCCTTGCCCGTGGGGTCGGCCATGTTGGTGTACATCGAGCGGAACTTGAAGACGTTGATGATTTCATTGTTGAATCCGTGGCGCTTCTGCATGAAGAAGACGGGGCCTTCGGAGGTCGCCTTGATGGCGATGGCGGTCGCGACCATCAGCGGCCAGAGCAGCGCCAGCGCGATCACGGTGAAGAAGATGTCGAAGCCACGCTTGGCAACGGAGTCCCAGTCGCGGATCGGCATCTTGAAAATGTCGAGCATCGGCACCCTGCCGACGTGCGAATAGGCGCGCGGCCGGAAGCGCAGCCGGTTGGCATGCGCAGCAAGGCGGATATCGACCGGCAGAACCCAAAGCTTCTTCAAAAGGTCGTATATACGCGCCTCGGCCGAAAGCGGCAGAGCGATGATCAGCATGTCGATGCGCGTCAATCGCACGAATTCGACGAGTTCAGCCACGGTGCCGAGCTTCGGATAACCGGCAACCATGATCGGCGAACGCTTCTCGCCGCGATCGTCGAAGATGCCGCAGATGCGGATGTCGTTGTCATCCTGCTGTTCGAGGATGCGGATCAGCTCCTTGGCCGGCTCGCCGCCGCCGACGATGACGGCGCGACGCTCCATGATGCCGTTGCGCGCCCAGTTGCGGATGCCGTAGGCGACGAGGAAACGCTCGGCCGCAAGGAAGAGTGCGCCAGCCGTAAACCAGGGCAGATAGGCGCCGACGACCATCGCCCATGTGCTGCCGCGAACCAGCGCGAACAGGCCGACCGTCAGGAGGAGTGCGGTCATCCACGACCCCAGGATGCGCGGGATCAGCCGCAGCTTGGCCCGAAGTGCCGGAATGGTGTAGGTGTCGCCAAGCTGCAGGCCGATAACGGTCAAGGCCGAGGCGATCGCCGCCATGCCGGTCCGCACCAGCGATGAATCGTAGCCGTCACCGGGCCAAAAATAATGGGCGATCAGGGCGATCGCAAAGAGCGCCAGGAATTCCAGCAGCCGCAATTGCCCGATGATGATCACCGGCGACTTGGTTCCGTCACGGAACTGTTCGGCGATCTGCCGGGCATAGGGATTAATTTCTGTCGGGTCGGACGGTTTTTCCTGACCCGCGTCGCCGCGCACCTCGATGTCGGAGACCTGCTTGCGCAGTGCTTCCACGTCGAATTGATCGCCTTTTTCCAGCTTGTTCATGGGGCTTTCGCTCGTTGTCACCAAGCGAATTACCAGAAAGCCCCTAAGAAATATTTACGGGGCGGCGGGCATTGCTCGGCCAGCGGCCGGATCGACGAGCTCATGGTACAATTTCAGGACATCGCGCGCCATGATGGCCGAGGAAAACACCGCCTTTACCGCCTCGGGCTTCGGCATCGTCTTGGCGTGCCAGTCGGGCGTGCTCAGCGTTTCCGCCATGACGCGGGCAAGATCATCGGAATTTCCGGCCTCCACAAGGGCTGCGCTGTCGGCGCCGAGCACCTCGGGAATGCCGCCGACCCGGCTGGCGATGATCGTCTTGCCGGCCCCGAGCCCCTCGAGCACGATATAGGGCATGGCTTCGGCGCGCGAGGGAACGACGAGGTTCTGCGCCATGGAGAAGGCTTCGTGGACCCGCATCGCCGGCAGCATGCCGATGCGCTTGCCGAGGCCACGCTCGACCATCATCTCGCGGTAGCGGTCGCGATCCGGTCCGTCACCGATCATCAGCGCCGACAGCGGCCGGCCGAGCAGCCGCTCGGTCTTGGCAAAGGCATCGACAAACAGATCGGGACCCTTGAGGTCCCGGAGCATACCCACATAGATGAAGTGCACGGCATCCGAGCGGGTGGGGATCGGCTCGAAATCGCGCTCGGCGATGCCGTTATAGATCAGTCTGGTCTTCGTCCGCGGCTTGCCCACCTTGCGCGCATAGGTGTCGCGCTCGTATTCGCAGATGAAGACCAGCGCATCGGTGAAATATTCCTGCAGGCGCTCCATCCTCAGGACGAATTGTCCGCTGAGCGAGGAACGCGAATAATGCAGGCTTCCGCCATGCGCGGTATAGAGGCGGGCTACGCGATACCTGTTCACCCGCAACGCTGAGCCGGCAAGTCGCGCGAGCACGCCGCCCTTGGCGCCGTGTCCGTGCAGCACATCCGGCCGCAAACTTTTAATTTTCTTGTATGTATCCCACATCGTCGCAAGGTCGGACGGGCTGATCGAACGCCGGATCGGCACGCGTGTCAGGCCGAGCGAGAGATAGGGACGGATATCGTCGAACAGGCTGTCCTCATACTCGCCGCCGGTCGAGCTGTCGCAGAGGATGCCGACTTGATGACCGGCCTTGCTGTGCTCCTCGACGAGATCGCGGACATGGCGGAAAATTCCGCCGACCGGCGACCTGAAGCAATGGAGGATGCGGAGCGGCTTCTGTATTGTCATCGCTCAGAAAAGCCGTTCGCGAACGTAGATCGTGTCGCCGGCGATGATCGGCCCGGATATGTTGATGCGGCCGGTCAGCACCTGTCCGTTGATCTTGCGGGTGACGTCGACCATGCTCTGGTTGGCGCGGCTGGTAAAGCCGCCAGCGACCGCAATGGCGTTCTGCACGGTCATGCCGGGGACATAGGCATACTGGCCGGGTTGGCCGACTTCGCCCATGAGGAAGATCGAACGGTAGCGATCGACATCGATGGTAACATCAGGATCGCGAAGATAGCCCTGCTGCAGTTTCTGGGCGATCTGGCCCGAGAGTTGCTGCAGGGTTCGGCCGCGGGCAGGGACTTGGCCGATGAGGGGGAAGGCGATATAACCGGCCTGATCCACGGTATAGGTGTTGGTTAGGCTCTGCTGGTCGAAGACGGTAACGCGCAGCCGATCGCCGCTATCAAGCGTATAGGGCTGGATGGTCGCCTCGTTGAACGCCTTCGGTGCCGGCTTGTATGTCGTGCAACCGCCCAATGCCGCCGTCATGGCTGCAAGGCTCAGGGCCAAAAGGATCTTGGGCTGGACGACAGACATCCGTTTGTGCTCACAGAAAATGAACTCGGTAGAGCCGTTATCAATCCGTTAGGGTTAATGCTCGGTAAAGGCCGCTTGCAATTTCCTGAGTTCCTTTCATCGGCCGTCGCTTATTACTCGGCAAGATTGCCATTAACCGTTGAGTTACCATGGTCGTTTACGCTTGCGGCACATTTGTTGTGGAGTAAGAGCATGTCCGGCGTAGCGCGTGATCAGGATGTGGACATCGACCTCGGCCAGTTGGTCCGCGCCGTCTGGGCGCGGCGGCTCAGGATTTTGGCGATTACGCTTGCGGGGGCGGGCATCGCCTTTACAGGCGCCAAGATTATGTCGCCGCAATATCGCAGCGAAACACGCATCCTGATCGAACCCCGGGCGCCGGCCTTCGCCAGCACCCAGCAAGTCAACGACGCCGGCGCTGGCCCGCTGATGGATGAGCTGAATATCGCCAGCCAAGTGCAACTGCTGCAATCGGCCGATCTCCTCAAGAAGGTCATCAACGACCTGAAGCTTTATAACCTGCCGGAATTCGACGATGCCGCCAACGGCTCGGCGATGAGCAGTATCATGGTGAAGCTGCATCTGAAGAAGAACCCGATGGAGAACCCGCCGGAAGAGCGGGTGATCGACGCTTTCGTCGAACGCCTGCAGGTGTACCAGGTGCCAGGTTCACGCGTCATCGGCATCAGTTTCACCTCGAAGGACCCGAAGCTCGCGGCCGCCATTCCGAACGCCATGGCCAATGTCTATCTTTCGACCCAGAGCGGCGCCAAGCTTGATTCCAATTCGGAAGCGACGCGCTGGCTGGAGCCGGAGATCGAGGGCCTACGCCGCAAGGTCAGCGAAGCCGAAAAGAAGGTCGCCGAATACCGCACCTCGCACGGGCTGCTGCAGACGAACGGCACGACCACCTTTCCCGCCCAGCAGCTGAACGATATTTCGGCGGAGCTGACCCGCGTGCGCGGCGACAAGGCCAATGCCGAGGCGAGGGCGCAGGCGGTACGCAATGCGCTGTCTTCGGGCGAAGCCTCCGACACGCTGCCTGACATCATGTCGTCCCAGGCGATCCAGCGGCTGAAAGCGACGGAATCCGGTCTGCAGTCGCAAATCTCGGATCTGCAGACCAGCCTTCTCAACAACCATCCACGGCTGAAAAGCCTGCGCGCCCAGCTCGCCGATATCCGCACCCAGATCCGCCAGGAGACGCAAAAGATCCTGACGAGCATCGAGAACGAATCCAAGGTTGCGGATCTAAGGGCAAGCGAGCTCGAGCGCCAGTCGGACACGGTGCAGGCCAACAGCGCCCGCGCCGGCGAGGACGAGGTCGGCCTCAATGCGCTGGAGCGTGAGGCGACCGCCCAGCGCCAGCTGCTCGAAACCTATCTGGTGCGCTACCGCGAGGCCGCTTCCCGCGCCGACAGCAATTCGAGCCCGGCGGATGCCCGTATCGTTTCCAAGGCCATCGAGCCGGTCGATCCCTATTTCCCGAAGGTGGTGCCGATCGTCGTTGTCGCTGCGGTCGCCACTCTGATCCTGAGCGCCATCGTCACCATGCTGGCCGAACTCTTCAGCGGCCGGGCGCTCCGTCCCGTCGATGCGGCCCCCGAGACCATCGAGGCGGAAACTCTCGTCGAGGAGAGGGTTGCGCCGCAGGCCGCTCCGGTTGTCTCTGCCGTCAGAAAGCCCATCCAGCCGAGCATGCTCGCCATTGTCGGGGATGAAGACGAAAAGGACGTGATCGAAGACACCGAGGCCGCCGAGAAGCTGCCGGAAGACGACAATGAATTCTCCGTCGCCTCCGTTGCCGATTATCTCACGGGCAGCCGTGCGCCGCTGGCTATCGCAATATCTCCGACCGGTGACAATGGCTCCGCGGCAACAGTTTTGCTGACCCGCATGCTCGCCGACGCCGGCCGCCGCGTCATCCTGATCGATATGACCGGTTCCGGTTACCCCACGGAGCTGATGGCCGAGGACCAGGCTGCTCCCGGCGTCACCGATCTGCTCTGCGGCGAGGCCGCCTTCGGCGACACGATCCACAGCGATCGTCTTTCCCTAGCCCATGTGATCCCCCAGGGCCAGAGCGACGTGCGCCGGGCCATGCGCGTTGTCGACCGGCTGTCGCTGCTGCTCGATGCGCTTGCCGCCGCCTACGACCTCGTGGTGGTCGAATGCGGTTCGGCCGATGTCGCCGGCGTCTCGCGGCTGACCCGCAGCCGCGATGTCGAGATCATTCTCTCCCTACCGGAGATCGAGGAAACGATCTTCGTGACCCTGATGACGGAATTCCAGGCTGCCGGCTACGAGCGCGTCGTGCTGATGTCGGGCGGGGAAGGGGCTGAGCAGACGCTCGGCCGGGCTGCCTAATGCATGTCGCGCAAAAGTGTTCAGCGGTTTTGCGGTAACGACACGCGTAACATAAACACCGCTTAGCCGATCCGTGCGCGGATGCTCTGCGTGAATTTATAGAGCTTCGGTCGGGCCTTGATATGGGCCTTGCCGCGGGTGACGATACGGTGCGCGGCGCCGGCGAGAACGCCGAACGGCGAGACCGGCAGCACCACGTCGTAATGCGCAGTCTCCACAGGCGCCCAGGATCGCTTGTAGGTCTGGTCGCCGAGTCCGAAATCGAACAGCGCCACCCCCTTGCCATGCAATCCCGAGATGGTCTGCCAATAGAGGAATTCGCCGGGACTCGTATCCGGCACCAGCTCCTCATCGATCGCGCCGAACTGGCAGATGATATGGTCGCCCTTGCGCGAAATCCCTGAAATCGCGGCGACCCGACCCTCATTCTCTCCCTTGAGCCGCAGCACATGCATCTGCAGCCCGAAATATTGCCTGCCGTCACCCCGCTTGTCGATCAAACCGTGCAGGAAGGCCTGCGTTTCCTTGTCTGCAAAGACGTCGGGCAGGCCGAGGCTGGCGAAACGGGCGCTCTTCAGCCGGAAGAAGATGTCGAGCAGCCGGTGCTGTTCCTCCGATTCCTCGGGGGCAAGGTATTCGAAGCCGCCGGCCGCCTCGAGGCGTTTCGACTGAACGCGGAATTTCTTGCGCCGGTTCTTGGCGTTGAGCTGCTTCAGCGTCTCCTCGAAAGCCGGAAAGAACGGCAGCTGATAGGCGTGATTCTGGTTCTGCACCATCGGCAGCCCGGTGAGCGGGGTCTGTCTTCCCCGCCATTCCAGCGGAATATTCTGCAGCAGCAGCAGATCGGCCCGGCCCTTCAAGGCGTGCCGAAGCTGCCCTGCGAACTTCTCGGCGTCGATGCTGCCGCCGCTTTCGGCAAAATTTCGGGAAAACAGGCCGGTATTGATATTGCTGTGATCGGCGGCGATGAACTTCGCCACGCCAAGCCCCCGCGACTTGACGATTTCGACCGGCAGAATGAAAGCCGTCTCACCGGCATGGGTGCCTTTGAGGATCGCCAGCGGCCGCTGAAACGCGCTCACCCAGGCGGCGCACCAGTCATAGCTCTGATGCAGCGACTGGAGATTGTCGCGCTCTAGCACCCGCCAGTCGTCCTCCAGCGGCTGCATCGCGTCGAAAACGCTGATGTCGACTTCGGCCATGGCGAGTTTCATGCTGAGCTGGCGCAGGCGCGAAATGGTCGTTTGGGCCAGCGCCCCGTCCTCCGACGGCTGTTCATGAACATCGAGCTTTTGCGTCTGCACGGTTTTCTCCGGTCAAGAATGCTGAACGGGAAGGTAGGAATGCAGGACGTATATTTGGTTTACTCGCACGCCATGGGCGAGGTTTTCCGCCTATCACGGTTATTCGGCCGTTAATGGCCTATTGCTGCCGCGGCCCGGCCATCCATTTGATGATTACCATCGCCGGCAGAACCCAGAGCAGGCCGGTGAGCAGGAAATAGAGCAGGTGCCCCCACCAGGGCGCGTTGCCGAGCGTTGCCACCGCGATCGTGTTCGCCACCAGCGCATAGACCAGAACGAGCACGATGATGAGGATCGTGCCGATGAATTTGCGGAGGCGGACGGGCATCAATTATCTCTCGGCAGGGACGGGGCGGACCGGCGCGACGGCATGCCGCAAAGGTTCGGGGCTTGTTTTGCATGAGCCGCTGGGGCAAATCAACTGCCGGATAGAAGGAGACATCATGGCCGTCGCAAACCCGACCACGGAACAGGCGATCCTGAGCGAAGTGCGCAAGCAGAACCGCGACCGCCGCGCCTTGCGCTTCTGGCTGGGTTTCGTGCTTTTGGCGCTCTTCTGTCTCGTGCTCGTCGGCGGCGCCACGCGGCTGACCAATTCCGGCCTGTCCATTACCGAGTGGAAGCCGATCCATGGCGTCATCCCGCCGTTGTCGGCCGCCGAATGGGAGGAGGAATTCCGCCTCTACCAGCGCATTCCGGAATTTCAGCAATTGAACAATTCCATGACCGTCGACGAGTTCAAGGGTATCTTCTGGTGGGAATGGGCCCACCGGCTGATCGCCCGCGGCATCGGCGTGATCTTCGCGTTGCCGCTCCTCTTTTTCTGGCTGACGGGGCGGATCGAGAAGGGCCTGCGCTGGCCGCTCGTCGGCATCCTGGCGCTTGGCGGCCTGCAGGGTTTCATCGGATGGTGGATGGTGTCCTCAGGGCTGTCCGTCCGCACCGACGTCAGCCAGTATAGGCTGGCGACGCATTTGATTATGGCCTGCCTGATCTTTGCCGGCTGCATGTGGATCATGCGCGGGCTCTCACCGCATTCCAACGATCCGGCGCCGACACGCAGCTCGCGCGGATTTGCCGCCGCGATCGCCATTTTCGCGCTGTTCCAGATCTATCTCGGCGCGCTGGTGGCGGGGCTAGACGCCGGTTTTTCCTACAACACCTGGCCGCTGATGGACGGCGCGGTCATCCCGTCGGATCTCTTGATCCAGCAGCCCTTCTGGATCAATGCCTTCGAGAACCCGAAGACGGTGCAGTTCATCCACCGCATCGGCGCCTATACGCTCTTCGCGTTGACGTTGATCAACATGGTGATCGCGCTTCGCGCCGCAGCCTGGACCACGCATGCCCGCCGCGCCGTCGTGCTTTTCTCACTGGTGACGCTGCAGGCGGCAATAGGCATCGCCACGCTGCTGCTGCAGGTGCCGCTACACTGGGGCCTGCTGCATCAGGCCGGCGCCCTGGTGGTTTTCGGTTTCGCCATCGCCAACTGGCGCGGTTTTTATGGCGAATATCCGCACGCCACCGCCATCGCGGAGCGCGGGTGAAGCGGTGTCGTAAGCCAGTCTAGCGCAGCACCCCATCGAGCAGCGGCATGCCGATGATCGTGGCGGTGGCGATCAGGATGTAGCAGGCGATGCGGAAGGTCCGCTCCTCGGCGAGCCCGAACAGTTTCGAGCCGCCGTAGAGCCCGACCGCGTAACTTGGCAGGATGACGGCGGTCAGCGCGAAGACCGCAGGCACGAACAATCCGCCGACGTAATAGCTGATGGCGCTGAAGACGGATGAGATCGAGAAATAGAGCACGACATTCGCTCTGACGCGCGTGAAGTCGCTCTTGCCGCCAAGCCAGTAGGCGACGACAGGCGGGCCGCCAAGCTGCGCGGCGCCGCTGAAAGGCCCAGCGATCAGGCCGACGCCGCTGCTGAGCGGAGCCGAAGGCGCGCCGTGATAGCGCCATCCCGATGCGAGAAGCGTAAGCAGGCCGATGGCGATGATGGTGATGCTCCAGCGTAGGAGCAGCGGGTCGAGCAGTGCCAGCATCGCCGTGCCGGCCGGCACGCCGAGTGCGGCCCCGGCCGCCATGACGAAGACCTCGGGCCGGTTGGCGCCGCGCCAGGCGGGCGGGATCATACCCAATGTGGCAATGCCGTCGATGACGAGCAGGATCGGCGAAACCAGCTTCGGCCCGACGATCGCGCCGGCGAGCGGAATGAAGATCAATGCGGCGCCGAAGCCCGAAAAGCCGCGGGCAAGCCCGGCGATGAAGGCAAACGCCATCAGCGCATAGATCCCATGGTCGGGCAGGGCGGCGGCAAACCAGACGTGCACGCCGGCGAAAAGCGCATCCAGCGTCATGGCGTCAGGAAGCGAGCATCAGGTCCATGTTCTGCACGGCGGCACCCGAGGCGCCCTTGCCGAGATTGTCGAGCAGCGCCACCAGATTGACCTGGGAACCGCTCGGCGTGCCGAAGACGAAGAGCTTCATCGTGTCCTTGCCTTCGAGCTCGACGGCGTTGACGCGGGGCAGCGTCTTGCTTTCGGCAAGCGGCACGACGGTGACGATCTCCTGGCCGGCATAATGGGCGGCGAGGGCGGCATGAATGCTTTCCATCGTCGTGCCCTCGGCGAGGTCGCCGAGATGCAGCGGCACCTGCACGATCATGCCCTGCGCGAACTTGCCGACCGACGGCGAGAAGATCGGCGCGCGATCGAGCAACCCGTGCACGGTCATTTCGGGCACATGTTTATGGGTGAGCGGCAGGCCGTAGACGAAATGCGGCGCGGTGATCGCATCCGGGTGATCCGGATTTTCCATCTGGGCGATCATCTGCTTGCCGCCGCCGGTATAGCCGGAAACCGCATTGACCGCGACCGGGTAGCCGTCCGGCAGAATCCCGGCGGCGCGCAGCGGCCGGATCAGGCCGATTGCGCCGGTGGGGTAGCAGCCGGGATTGGCGACGAAACGCGCGGCCTTGATCCTGTCAGCCTGCGCGCCGTCCATTTCGGCAAAGCCGTAGGCCCAGCCGGGATTGACGCGGAAGGCGGTCGACGTGTCGATGACGCGGACATTGTTGTTGGCCGAGACCATCTGAACCGCTTCCTTCGATGCATCGTCGGGCAGGCAGAGAATGGCGATATCGGCGCTGTTCAGCATGTCCTCGCGCATGGCGGCGTTGCGCCGCTCGGCCTCTGGAATGGACAGAAGCTCGACATCGCGGCGGCCGGCCATGCGCGTGCGGATCTGCAGACCCGTCGTGCCGTGTTCGCCGTCGATGAAGATTTTCGGTGCCATGTTAACCTGCGCTTTCAATGGGTTCAGAAGGTTTCCGGATTCATTTTGGGATAATAGGTCAGCCTTGTGACACGGCGATGGCGCGTCGTTCGGCATGAAGCCCCAGCATATACATCGCCACCGTTGCCCCCGCAATGGCGGTGATATCGGCATGATCGTAAGGCGGCGACACCTCGACGATATCGGCGCCGCGGATATCGAGCTGGTGCAGGCGCTGCAGCACCGAGAGGATCTTGGCGCTCGACGGTCCGCCGGCAACCGGCGTGCCGGTGCCCGGCGCAAAGGCCGGATCGAGGCAATCGATATCGAAGGTGAGATAGGCAGGCGCGCCGCGCGTATGCGAGATGATCGCCGAGGCGATATCGCCCGCACTCATCTCCTCGACCTGATGGCCGTAGAGGATATTGACGCCGCAATCCTCCGGCGCATGGGTGCGGATGCCGATCTGGATCGAGCGGTCGGGATCGATGATGCCCTCGCGGGCGGCCCGCGCCACGAAGGAGCCGTGGTCGATCCGCCGGTCCTCGTCGAACCAGGTGTCCTGGTGGGCGTCGAACTGCACAAGGGCGAGGGCGCCGTGTTTTGCCGCATGGGCTTTCAGCAGCGGCCAGGTGACGTAGTGATCGCCGCCGAGCGTCAGCAGGAAGGCGCCGCTGTCGAGGATGATATTCGCCTGCCGTTCGATGGCATCGGGCGTATCCTGGTGATTGCCGTAGTCGAGCAGGCAATCGCCGTAGTCGATCACCGCCATCTCGGCGAAAAGATCACGGTTGAACGGATATTGCGCATCATTGTCGAAGATCGCCGAAGCGCGGCGGATTGCCTGCGGCCCGAAGCGTGTGCCCGGCCTGTTCGAGGTTGCCGCATCGAAGGGAATACCCCAGACGGCAACGTCGACGCCGGCAAGCTCCTTGGTGAAGCGGCGGCGCATGAAGGACAGCGCGCCGGCAAAGGTCGGATCGCTGGCGGCGGAAGTGAGGCTGGTCGCCGTAAAGGCATGATCGATGGATTTGTTCGCCAAGAGGGGCTCCTTCTCTATGGGCGCTAAACCATAGTCGCGTTCGATGTCGGCCTTATATCGGCCGGTCACCGGTCACGACCAAACCGCCGGGCGACGAAATAGGCTGCTCCGGACGGTCAGGTTTGCCTGATCTCCCGAAAGCAACCGATGTTTCCTTTCGGGGCAGGAAAGGGGTAGGCGAGGTGGGTCGAGATTTCAAGCGATGCTTCGCCTGGCAGCCGCTCCTGGCTTTCGAGCGGCCGCCATTCAGCAGCAAGTTCGTCAGGCTGTCTTGCACGAAAGCCGCCGCAGTCCGGCGAGGGTGATCAGCGCCGTCACCGCGGCATAAGCTGCCAGCGGCCAGGCGGTGTCGCCGCCGAGCAATACGACGAACAAGGTGCCGGGAACGCCGACCAGGAGGCTTTCGATGCAGAAATAGAGCGCCACCGCCGTACCGGCGGTATCGTCGAACGCCTTGAGCGCACCATTGGCGGTGACCGCGGTCGCAAAGACGATGCCGATCGCGATGATCCACATCGGCAGGACGAAGCCGATGAGGGGTGCCTGCAGAAACACCTCTCCGGCGGCAAGCATCCCGGCGCCGAGAAGCAGCATCGCCATGCCTCTGGCGAGGCTGCCTGCGATGCCCCAGCGCGTGACGAAGCGTTTGGCAAAGCGCGCCGTCACGATCATCACTAAAGCCACCGAGGCAAAAATGAAGCTGAAGGTGATGCTGGAAAACCCGGCTTGATCGATCAGGATGCGAGGCGCGGTCGAGAAGAAGACGAAGAAGGCCCCCATCGCCGCACTGAAGCCGGTTGTGTAGACCCAGAAGGGAAAGCTCGCGAGAATTGGCTGGAACGAGATGGTCGCCGCCGCCGTGGTGGGGCGGGTTTCATGCCACCGCATCCCGGCGTTGAGAGTTGCGGCGACCGAAAGCAGGCCGATGACGACGAAGATGGCTCGCCACCCGTAGAGATCCGCAATCATCGCTCCGACGATCGGCCCGAATGCGGGCACGAAGGACAGTATGGAACCGAGCAGGCTATAGATCACGCTGCTTTCCGGGCGCTCGGCGTAAACGTCGCGTACAGTTGCGAAGGTGGCGACCAGCGCCGCTGAGGCGCCGATGGCTTGCAGCAATCGCAGGATCATGAAGAGGGGTGCCGATGATGTTTCGGCAAGCAAGAGTGAGCCAGTGGCGAAGAGTGCCGCCCCGCCGAGCAGAACGGGCCGCCGCCCGACGATATCGGAGACTGGACCGAAGACGATCTGCCCGGCACCGAGCACTAGCATGTAGAGGCTGAGGGTCAGTTGGATGACCTCAGGCGAGGTGCCGAGCGCCTCGGGCATCGTCGGCACGACCGGCAGATAGATGTCCATGGCAAGCGAGGCCAGGATGTCGAAAGGCGCCATCAGCAGCAAGGCTGCCGGCACGGAATAGGTCCAGCGCTGGATTTTGGAATAAGACATGGGAAAGAGACCGCTCAAATGATTTCATTCGGCGGCGATCTGTCTTTTCGTCAGGATCGGGGATTGGCCGGACAGACGCCGCAACAACAGGGCAGGGTTGTTGCGGCCTATTTGTCTGCGGACTTGGTTGTTCTCATCATGCGCCCCGGACTGCGGCTCCGCTCATTCGCGATGCCATTTGCCCCTTGTCTAGCAGCGTAGCCGGGGCTCGGCAACAGAACGCTCTTCCTCCCGCGCCGCCGATACCGATAAAAGCGGTGGTTTAGTCAAATTTTTTATAAAATTCATACTTGCAGAAAAATTGGCGATTGCCTATGCAAGTCCGGGTTGCAGATTCGGTCCGCACAGTCAGCAAAAACATTATATTTCAGGAATATTTACAGTGATTTACCGAAGAGAGATTGACGGCCTACGGGCGGCCGCGGTGATGCCTGTCATTCTGTTTCATGCGGGCTTCAGTTTCTTCAGCGGCGGCTTCATCGGTGTCGACGTTTTCTTCGTGATCAGCGGCTTTTTGATCACCTCGATCATCCTTGAGGAGATGCGCGACGGCACCTTCTCGCTGGCGGCATTCTATGAGCGCCGCGCTCGCCGGCTCCTGCCGGCCCTGTTTCTCGTCGTCCTGTGCTGTCTGCCCTTCGCCTGGCTCTGGGTCATGCCGGAGGAGTTTCGCGCCTTCTCCGACAGCCTGATTGCCACCAGTCTTTCCGGCGCCAATTTCCTGTTCTGGTTCAAGAGCGGCTATTTCGCCCCGGAGGCCGGAGAGGTGCCGCTGCTCCACATCTGGAGCCTCGCCGTCGAAGAGCAGTATTACATGTTCTTTCCGCTGCTCGTCATGGTGATGTGGAAGCGCAAGCCGAGTTGGATGGTTGCGGTCTTGGTTGCGATCGCGTGTGCCAGCCTTGTCTACAGCGAGTGGGCCTCGCGGGTTTTTCCCTCGGCCAATTTCTATTTCCTGCCCTCGCGGGCCTGGGAATTTCTGGCCGGATCGATCTGCAGCTTGGTGCAGTCGAAGGGGCAGAAGCGCGGCAGCGATCCGTTGTCGCTGCTGGGGTTCGGCATGATCGCCTTTTCCGTCTTTTATTTCGACGAAACCTCGCCCATTCCCTCCACGCTCGCCGTGGTTCCCGTGATCGGCGCGATGCTCGTGCTGCTCTATGCACGACAGGGAACCTGGGTGTCGGCACTGCTTTCGACCCGCGTTTTCACCATGATCGGGCAGATCAGCTACAGCGCCTATCTCTGGCACCAGCCGCTTTTTGCCTTTGCGCGGATCCGCAGTATCGATCCGCCCCCGCTGATCGTGATGGGCGCTCTCGCCTGCCTTTCTCTTATGCTCGCCTATCTCTCCTGGCGTTTCGTCGAGCAGCCGTTCCGCCGCGGCGAGCGCCGATTGCTGCCGTCCACCCGCAGCCTGGTCGCATCCGTATCCCTGGTGCTTGCAGCCTTCATCACCTTCGGCATCTACGGCCACGACACGCGCGGCATTCCCTGGCGGCTGCCGGCGCCGATCAAGGAATTCATGGCGGACAATGATTGGAGCAAGACCTGCCTGCTCGAGGGCTCGTCGGGCTGGGATGCGATGCCGATCGAGAACTGCATATTTAACGGCAGCCACGCCCAGACTTACGCCATCCTCGGAGATTCGCTGGCCTCGTCGCTGACACCGGCGCTGACCAAGCGCCTGGACGGAATGAATATTGGCCTGCAGCAGATCACCCACAGCTTCTGTGCGCCGGTCGCCGACGTCTCGATGGTTCCCCACCAGGCGCGCGACTGCGGCGCCTTCAACGCTGCAGCGATCGAATATCTCGTCAAGAGCAAGGTGAAAACGGTCTTCCTCGCCGCCTCCTGGAAGATCTTTTTCGAGCAATCCCGGTACATCTTCAATGGCGAAGAAGTCGCGACATCAGACGTGGGACAGAGGCTGAGGGATGCGTTCGACAAAACCGTCGGCGCGCTGACATCGGCCGGCATCCGCGTCATCATCGTCTATCCTCATCCGCGCGGCGACACGGAGATCGCCGCCAAGGTCGCGAAGCTGATGCACAAGGGCACCCCGGCGCCGACGATCACGATCGCCCAGGATGAATTTCTCCAGCAATCGTCGCCTTCCTACGCCTATCTCGACGATCCCAAAGACAGGCATGTCCTACGCGTCGATCCGGCCAAGATTTTCTGTGGGAGAGAGGCGGGCCGGTGCGATCTGGCGCGGGACGGCAAGACCTTCATTTCCGACAAGGTGCATTTCACCTCGGCGGGTGCGGAAGCCGTCGCCGACGAAATCCTGGTCGCTCTCAGGCAAGACGACATAATGGATGGAAACGGCGTGGCCGCCCTTTCTTCCGACTGATGCACGTCGCGATGCACGTCGCCTGGGGCGAATTAAAGCGCGTCGCTATCTTTCAGACGCGCTGCTACTGTTCTTGTTTGACCGATACCGTTACCGCGGAACCGCGGTGTTTTGGCGTTCTGAAGAGCGCGCGCGGCAGTGGTTCTGCCCTTTTAACCGATTGCAAAACAAAAAGGCCGGGTTGCCCCGGCCTTCGTAAAATTCCGTCTGTCCGAAGCGATTAACGCTTGGAGAACTGGAACGAGCGGCGGGCCTTTGCCTTGCCGTACTTCTTGCGTTCGACGACGCGGCTGTCGCGGGTCAGGAAGCCGCCCTTCTTCAGGACCGAGCGAAGGCCCGGTTCGAAGTAGGTGAGCGCCTTGGAGAGACCGTGGCGAACGGCACCGGCCTGGCCGGAGAGACCGCCGCCGGCGACGGTTGCGACGATGTCGAACTGGCCGTCACGGGCAGCTGCAACGATCGGCTGGCGCAGGATCATCTGCAGCACCGGACGGGCGAAATATTCCGCGAATTCCTTGCCGTTGACGATGATCTTGCCGGAGCCCGGCTTGACCCAGACGCGGGCGACGGCGTTCTTACGCTTGCCGGTTGCGTAGGAGCGGCCGAGCGAATCGACCTTGCGGACGTGGGCCGGAGCAGCAGCTTCGGTAGCCGTGCCGAGATCCTTCAGGGAGGAGAGGTCAGCCATATCAGGCGCTCCTTACATTCTTTTTGTTGAGCACGGCAACGTCGAGGGCGACCGGCTGCTGGGCTTCATGGGGATGGTTGGAGCCGGCGTAGACGCGCAGGTTCTTCATCTGGCGACGGCCAAGCGGGCCGCGGGGAACCATGCGTTCGACGGCCTTTTCGAGGACGCGCTCCGGGAAGCGGCCTTCGATGATCTGGCGAGCGGTGCGTTCCTTGATGCCGCCGGCAAAGCCGGTGTGCCAGTAGTAGACCTTGTCGGAATACTTCTTGCCGGTGAAAACGACCTTGTCGGCATTGATGACGATGACGTTGTCGCCGTCGTCAACGTGGGGCGTGAAGGTTGCCTTGTGCTTGCCGCGCAGGCGCATAGCGATGATGGAAGCGAGACGGCCAACGACCAGCCCTTCGGCGTCGATGATCACCCACTTCTTCTCCACCTCTGCAGGCTTCTGGGAGAAGGTTGCCATAGTGAATACTCTCTTTTGAGACCCCTGGCCCGAGGGCTTGAAGGGCGTTTCTTGTTGCTTGGATTGACAGGCTTGCGGCATGCCAAAAAGAAAGCAGCCCGGACAGGCTGCGTTCTGCGCGGTGTATAAAGGCAATGTGATAGGGGGTCAACATCGACTTTCCCGACGTCTGGAAAAAAGAACCAGCAAAAACAATAAGTTAGATATATGGTATTATGTTACCTCACTTTTGTTGACTGAAGGCCGGTGCATCGGACGTTTTCACGTCGCCCGTGGCGGGCTTGAGCCTGCCGGACTTTAAGGAGCGTGCCGCGGTCGAAAGCAGCCGCTAACCCTCGAACGCGCGCAGGCATTTCATCATTTCGCGAAGGCCGCGGGTCAGATGTTTGTCCCGCCGCAGAACCATGCCGAGGCGGCGCGTGAGCTTCGGCTGCAGCGATGATGTCGTCACCAGGCCGGCGCGGTCGCGCTGCACCGCCAGCCCCGGCAGGATCGACCAGCCGAGCCCGACAGCCACCAGTTCCTTGATCGCCTCGATGCTGCCGAACTCCATGGCCGGCCGGATCCGGGTGTCCGGTGCGGCCAGCCATGCGTCGATTGCCCGTCTCGTATTGCCGCCCTCGTAAAGCAAGAGCGTCCTGTCGCGCATGAAAGCGGCGTCCGGTCCGCCGTCGGGCATGCGGCTGCCGGCGGGCGCGACCGCCAGCAATTCCTCCTCGTAGAACGGTTCGATCTCAAGGTTCCGACCCGAGGCCGGTAGCGCGATGACGGCGATATCGAGGCTGTTGGCCTCCAGATCGCGCAAGACGTCGTCGGCATTGCCGATATGGACGGTGATTTCGAGGCCTGGCATGGATTTGCGGGCGGCGGAGATGGCCCGAGGAAGCAGGTGGATCGACGCGGTGCCGCCACTGCCGATGCGCACGCGACCGCTGGCGCCATCCCTGTGCGGCATCATCGCTTCCTCCGCGGCGGCCGCGTCCTGCAGCAGCCGCCTTGCGTGCGCCAACAGATCGAGGCCTGCCGCGGTCGGCTGCGCCCGCCGTCCGACGCGCTCGATCAGCCGGACGCCGAGCCGCTGTTCGAGCCCCTTGACCTGCAGGCTGACGGCCGGCTGCGTCAGCCCTTCCTTGTCGGCGGCCGCCGTGAAACTGCCGAGATCGGCAACGTGGACGAAGGTTGCGAGCTGATCCAACTTTAGCGCCATGCCAAAGAAATCCTTATGCCTCTCATAATATCCATAAGCTTCCTTCGCGGCATTCTCCAGCGCATCTTTCATCCATCGAAGAAAGGAAGACGAGATGGCCCTGGAATTGAGTGAGAGACTAGAGACGCCGCACGATATCGTTCGATCGAAATTTCGCGCAACGGCGCGCTGGGGCCGGCGGCTGCTGGCGGCGGTCGAACATCGGCTGGAAAAGCGCCGCAGTCGCCGCATACTGTGCGATCTCACCGAGGACGAACTTCGCGATGTCGGCCTGACCCGTGCGCAGGCGAGGGCCGAGACAGCAAAGTCCTGGTTCTGGTCGTAACGGCTGCGGCTCAGCGGAAAGCGCTGATCCTGCTCGAAATTGCCGGCGCCTTGTGGCAATACGTCCGTCTGGAAATCGAGCGCAGGGAGCAGCATCATGGCCGAAATCGTATCCTTCCCGGACGCAGGCAGGGCGGAGGGATTACTGCTCCGCTCGTTGCGCGACGGCGTGCTGCGTCTCGTGCTCAACAACCCGCCGGCCAATGCGCTGTCGATCGCGCTTCTCGAAGCGCTGATGGCCGAACTCGACAAGGCCGGATCGGACGCGAGCGTGCGCGTCCTCGTCATCGCCTCGACCGGCAATGTCTTTTCCGCCGGCCACGATCTCAAGGAACTCACCGCCCATCGTGCCGATGAAGATCAGGGAGCCGGTTTCTTCGACAAGGCCTTCCGGCTCTGCGCCGATCTGATGCTGAAAATCGCGAATCTGCCGAAGCCGGTCATCGCCGAGGTCGACGGGCTGGCGACGGCGGCCGGCTGCCAGCTCGTTGCCTCCTGCGATCTGGCGATCTGCACGGATACGTCGACATTCTGCACGCCGGGCGTCAATATCGGCCTGTTCTGTTCGACGCCGATGGTCGCTGTTACCCGGGCCGCGCATCGCAAGCAGGCGATGGAGATGCTGTTGACCGGCGAGACGATCGACGCCTCCACAGCTAAGGATTTCGGTCTCGTCAACCGCATCGTGCCGAAGCAGTATCTGGCGCAGGTCGTTGCCAAATATGCCGGCGTGATCGCCAGCAAGTCGTCTCTGACCCTGAAGATCGGTAAGGAAGCGTTCTACCGGCAGATCGAACTGCCGGTCGAGGCAGCCTATGATTATGCCGCCAAAGTGATGGTCGGCAATATGCTGACGCAGGATGCTGAGGAGGGGATCGGCGCCTTCCTCGGCAAGCGCGCCCCGGAATGGACCGGCGAGTGATCACGCCAGTTTCAGAACCAGTCCGCCGATGGCGATGACGACGCCGGCGGCGTAGCGCCAGACACTGGCTTTTTCCTTGAAGACAGTAATCGAGATCACCAGCGCAAAGAGGATTGCGGTTTCGCGCAGGGCGGCAACGGTTGCGACCGGGACTTTCGTCATAGCCCAGAGGGCCAGCCCGTAAGACGCGATCGAGCCGGCGCCGCCGATCAGGCCGCGCCACCAGTTGCAACGGACGTGACGCGCCACGGCGATGGTGCCGCGTTGCGAAACCGCCCAGGAAAACAGCAGCACCGGCGGCAGCAGCGACATCCACAATGTGTAGGAGACCGCATTGCCGGAAAGCCGCGCGCCGATGCCGTCGACATAGGTGTAGCTGGCGATGACGCAGGCATTGGCAAGCGAGAGCATGACGGCGCGGCTGCTGCCGCGCCGAGCCTCAAGAGCAAGCGTCAGCACACCGGCGCAGATCGTCATTGTGCCGGCCAGGGCGCCGCCGGAAAGATTTTCCTTCAGGATGAAACCGCTTGTCGCGGCGATCAGCAGCGGTGCGCAGCCGCGCATCAACGGATAGACGAGACCGATATCGCCGGCCCGGTAGGCGGCGGCGACCAGCTGGAAATAGGCGAATTGCAGGATGGCCGAAGCGCCGATGAACGGCCAGGCAGAGGCTTGCGGCAGCGGCAGGAATGCCAGGAACGGTAGAGTTGAAACCGCGCCGCCGGCCGAGATCAATGCCGCATCGAGGGATTTATCGCTTCCTGCCTTGACGATGGCGTTCCATGTCGCATGCAGCAATGCGCCGAAGAGAACGAGCAGGATGACGTCGAGCGGCAAGGGAGTAAATCCGGAAAAGATGAGAGACGCTGGAAACGCCTCGCCTTGGACGTTTCAAATTCCTGAAAAGACAACTGGGATTTGCACGAAAATACACGGCAGCGGTCGCGGACGTGTTGATGTGTCGAATAGCATTCTTTCGGCACGGGCACAATTGCGGCGCTTCGAGGCAATTTTTACGTGCGCGCGACATGCGTTCAATCCAGGCGATCCTTTCAACTATGAGATGTTTCTAATGGATACGGGAACGGAGCCCGATAGTATCGGGAACAAAAGAAGAAACCATTTGCGGGAACCCGGTAACCGACTATTCTATGATGCTGAAATATAGATATTATTCTATAACTTTGACATACTGGGATTTTAAAGCTTCTGATTGTGTAACTTTCGAAATATCGCAGCGCGGGATTGAATGCGCGCCTTTCGCAAACGCGAAAGACGCATAGTTCCTGCGGCGGTCAGGACGGCGAAACCATCAAAGTTGATAATGCGGAACGAACAGCATCCCGTCAAGGTTGTCGATGTTCTGGCAGTTCAGGACGGGACAGCGCGGATCGTCTTTCGAGGGGATATGCGTCCATTCCGCATAGTCGGTGGCATCGCAATAATTGCTGTTGCGGACATAGCGATCGTAAAGCTGCAGTCCGCGGGGAGACTGGTAACGGAAGATGACCGCACCCTGATTGTGAATGGCGGCGCGCACGCTGGCACAGCTCATGGCAAGCGGATTGTGGCGCGAGATCGCCAGCGCCGGCGATGCGGCGAGCACGAAAATGAGGGCAAGAGCGATTTTTTTCATCGAATCATCCTCAGGAGTATCCTGTTCATATATACGGGAAAGGCGTGCAGCCGGTTTCACGGAAATGCAAAAAAACCTGCGGGCCATGCCAATCGGCTTTGCAAGTGGAGAAGCGGACATGAACCACGACAGCTATACGGATGATTATCTCACCGGAATCCTGCATTCGGTAAAGACCATCGCGCTGACCGGCGCTTCGCCCAATCCGGCCCGGCCGAGCAACGGCGTCATGGGTTATCTGCTGTCGCGCGGCTACGAAGTCATCCCCGTCAATCCGGGGCAGGCGGGCAAGCAGATCCAAGGTCGCACCGTCTATGCCCGGCTCGCCGACATTCCCGTGCCGATCGACATGGTCGACGTTTTCCGCGCCGCCGAATATCTGGATGGGGTGGTCGAGGAGGCCTTAGCGCTGAGGCCGCTGCCGCAGATCATCTGGGCCCAGCTCGGCGTGCGTGACGACGCGGCCGCGGCAAAGGCGGAAGCGGCCGGAATCAAGGTGGTGATGAACCGCTGCCCGGCGATCGAATATCCCCGTCTCATCGCCTGACCTCGTTGGCTGCTCTCGTTGCTTGAGTCGCTGTCGGCTGAGACGGATTTTCCACCGAACGCCTATGGGTTGAAACGGATCGCGATTAACTTTCGTTAGCGACAGGCTATGATCCTGCCCGTCAGCAACAACTGGAGGACGACATGGCCAAGAACGATCCGGGATTCAACACGTTGGCGATCCATGCCGGCGCCCAGCCCGACCCGGCGACCGGCGCGCGGGTCACGCCGATCTATCAGACGACCGCCTTTGTCTTCGATGATTCCGATCATGCCGCCGCCCTCTTCGGCCTGCAGGCCTTCGGCAACATCTACACCCGCATCATGAACCCGACGCAGGCCGTGCTCGAGGAGCGCGTCGCAGCGCTCGAAGGCGGCACGGCAGCCCTTGCCGTCGCCTCCGGCCATGCGGCGCAGATGATCGTCTTCCACACCATCATGCGCCCCGGCGAGAATTTCATCGCCGCCAACAGGCTCTATGGCGGCTCGATCAACCAGTTCGGCCACGCCTTCGAGAATTTCGGCTGGCAGGTGCGCTGGGCCGATCCCGCCGACCCGGCAAGCTTCGAAAGCCAGATCGATGACAAGACGCGCGGCATCTTCATCGAAAGCCTGGCCAATCCCGGCGGCACCTTCGTCGATATCGCCGCCATCGCCGATGTCGCCCATCGCAACGGCCTGCCGCTGATCGTCGACAATACGATGGCAACCCCTTATCTGATCCGCCCGATCGAGCACGGTGCCGATATCGTCGTGCATTCGCTGACGAAATTTCTCGGCGGTCACGGCAATTCCATGGGCGGCCTCATCGTCGACGGCGGCACTTTCGACTGGTCGAAATCCGGCAACTACCCGATGCTGTCGAGCCCGCGGCCGGAATATAACGGCATGGTCCTGCACGCGACCTTCGGCAATTTCGCCTTTGCGATCGCTGCCCGCGTGCTCGGCCTGCGCGATCTTGGCCCGGCAATCTCGCCCTTCAATGCCTTCCTGATCCTGACCGGCATCGAGACGCTGCCGCTGCGCATGCAGCGCCACAGCGACAATGCGATCGCCGTCGCAAAGTGGCTGAAGGCGCACAGCAAGATCGCCTGGGTCAATTATGCCGGCCTCGACGACGACCCGAACCACGTCCTGCAGCAACGCTATTCGCCGAAAGGCGCCGGTTCCGTCTTCACCTTCGGCGTCGAGGGCGGCTACGAGGCAGGCAAGACGCTGGTCGAGGGGCTGCAGCTCTTCTCCCATCTTGCCAATATCGGCGACACCCGCTCGCTGGTCATCCATCCGGCCTCGACGACGCACCGGCAGTTGAGCGACGAGCAGAAGATCGCCGCCGGCGCCGGGCCCGACGTGGTGCGCCTTTCCGTCGGCATCGAGGACGTCAAGGACATCATCGCCGATCTCGAACAGGCGCTCTCGAAAATCTGACATCGGAGAGGTCCGTGACGACCATGGCAAATTTCATTCACTTCCGCATTGACGGCGTCGAACCGGAGTTCGGCGCCCCGGAGCCCGGCCGGATCATCTCCGGCGATCCGCAATTCCGCAGCTGGAACCTGGAGGAAGCCGCAGGCGGGCTCTATTCCGGCATCTGGGAGGCGACGCCGGGCAAATGGCGGATCGTCTATGAGGAATGGGAATATTTCAGCCTGCTGTCCGGCCATTCGATCGTGACCGAGGATGGCGGCGAGCCGATTCATCTGAAGATCGGCGACCGGATGATCTTAAGACCCGGCTTCAAAGGGACGTGGGAAGTCGTTGAAACGACTCGCAAGGATTATGTGATCAAGGTCTAAGTAGCGCCGGTAAATCGCCGCCGTTGACGGCGGGCCTGTCCCGATTTGCGGCGAGGGCGGCCCGTTTTTCCTCAAATGCGTGCGCCTCTTTGCCGGATAGAAAGCTTTTAACCAATCCCATTAATCCGCCCTACATTGTCAAAATGCTATATCTTGTCTGCAGCGCATAGCGGACATGATGTCTCCTGCCGTCCCCCAGACATGGCCTTGCAATTAACATTTTGCGGAATTTGCATGTCGTCGACTCTTGCAGGTAGGCACGTTCGCACCCAAACGTCTTCCATCATCGCGACGACGGTCTGTTTCCTTGTCGTCGCCCTCATCCTGACCGGCTTGATGGCGCATGTCGTCGTCACGATGACCCGGTCGGCGAATGAGATCGATGATGCCAGGGCCACGCGCGCCGCCCGTGCGGCAATCGGAGCCTTTGTGGCGCGCCTGAGCGGGACGACGACTGACAATGCCATTTGGGACGATGCCTATAGTGCAGCCTCGTCTCCGACCGCGGCCGCTTGGGCCTATGAAAATTGGGGAAAGACCAGCGAGGATTACGCGCTGTATGACGGTGCGGTCGTCATCGGCCCCGACCGCTCTTCGATCGTCTCCGCCTATGCCAAAGGCAAGCCCTTCGAGCCGAGCGCCTTTTTCGGCGAAGGCTTTTATCGGCAGATCAGAGTAGCTGCCGATCCCGCGCGGGCGCCGGTGGTCAATTTCATCAAGACCGAAAGCGGCATCGCCCTGCTCGCATCGCAGGCGATCCAGCCATACGAGGCCGCCACCGAGCTTCCGAAGCTCAGCACACTGACCTTTTACAAGGAATTTTCGCCCGAGGTTCTCGACGCACTCTCGAACGAACATGAACTGGAGGGCTTACACCTTGAGACGAAGCCCAGGCCGGAATTTCTGAACACGCCGATTACAGACATGAAGGGGGCCGTCATCGGCTATCTCGTCTGGCCGAGCAAGGCGCCGGGAAGCACCGTGTTTCAGCAGGTGACGCCCTATGTCGCGGCCGCCGTCGCCATCCTTGCGCTGTTCCTGATCGGCGTGCTGATGGTCGGCGCGTCCGAGGCGCGGCGCCTGCGCCAATTGGCGCAAGCAGCGCTTTTCGAAGCGAGCCATGACAGCCTGAGCGGCCTGTTGAACAGACATGGTCTTCTCAACCTGTTGGAAGAGTTCGAGAGTTCGGGCTCTTCGCCGCCACGGCTTTATCTGGTCGACCTCGATGGTTTCAAGGCCGTCAACGATGCCTGGGGGCACGCGGTCGGCGATGATTTGATCCGGCTGGTCTCGAACGCGCTGACGGCCTGCCACCCCGAAGTCGTTGCCGCGGCGCGGCTGGGAGGCGATGAATTTGCGCTGGTGCATGTTGGGTCCGCCACCTGCGAAGATATGGAGAAGACCATTCTGGCGCTGTTTGCCGAGCCCTTCAAAATCGACGGCCGGACGATCGAAGTCGGCGCAAGCATCGGAGCTGCCGCGGGCGACGCAGACATCGAGCCCTTGGAGCTTCTCCGCAGAGCGGACATGGCCCTCTATCGCGCCAAGGCCAATGGCCGAGGCCAAGCGATCGAATACGACCCCGAGCTGGACGAGGAGCGCCAGCGGGTCGCCGAACTGGAAGGCCTTTTGAAAGGCGCCATCGGCAGTGGTGCGATCGAGGCCGTTTTTCAGCCTCTCGTCTCTGCGACGACAGGCGCTGTCACCGGTTTGGAAGCGCTGGCGCGCTGGCGAACGTCGACAGGAAACATCAGCCCGGAGATTTTCATTCCTCTCGCCGAGCGGTGCGGCCTCATCGATGCGCTGGGCGTTCACATGCTGAGAACATCGATCGAGCATGCCAGGAGCTGGCCCGATCTGGCATTGTCTGTGAACGTCTCGCCAATCCAGCTCTGCAATCCGGAATTTGCCGCCGAAGTGATTTCGGTCCTGCAGGAGCTCGACTTCGATCCAAAGCGCCTGACCTTGGAGATTACCGAAGGCGTCCTGATGACGAATCCGGATCAGGCTCGGCGGTCGATAGACCAGCTCAAGCGCGTCGGCATAAAATTCGCGCTTGATGACTTTGGCTGCGGTTATGCCAGCATTGGCGCATTGCGGCAGTTCGGGTTCGATCGCATGAAGATCGACCGCTCGCTTGTGTCCGCTCTCGATGAAGGCGCCAATGGCGCCGATGTTCTTCGGGCGACCATTTCGCTTGCCACCGCCCTGCAAATTCCCGTGACCGCTGAAGGCATCGAGAACAGCCGCCAGGCTGCGATCTTGCGAGAGGCCGGCTGCGATCAGCTTCAGGGGTATCTGATCGGCAGACCGATGTCGGCACGCGACATATCCAGCAAGCTGGAAGAACAGTCGGCCGCCTGACGCCGTGGATTTCGTGGCATATGCTCCGATCAGGCGTACCAACCAGCACTTTCCGCATCGATTGCCACATTTTCAGGCATGGCCGCCGCCGGGTCATGCGGCGGCTGTCTCGATAAGTTTTGTCAATCCGCGTTTTCAATCAAAAGGCTGAGGCTGCGGTATCACCGGCCGCTACGGCTGATCTGTCAGGGGTGGATCACCACTGCAGATCCAGCCGGTCAAGCCCGTGGAAATGATAGACATCCTTGACCACAGGCGTCTTCGCCAGCTTCAGACCGGAAAGCCGCTCGAAGAGGATCGGCAGCACGATGTTGAGTTCCAGCCGCGCCAGCGGCGCGCCGATGCAGAAATGGATGCCGGCGCCGAAGGAGAGGTTCGCCGCCTCGTTGCGGTCGGGCCGGAAGGCGAGGGGATCGGTGAATTTCGCCGGATCGAGATTGGCGGCGGCGAGGACGAGGCTGACCTTGTCGCCGCGCTGGAAGGAGACGCCGTCGATTTCGGCGGGCTCCAGCGCCCAGCGCTGGAAGATGTGGACCGGCGCGCAGATGCGCAGGGTTTCCTCGACGGTGCGCTCGGTCGTCGCCTCGTCACGGAAGAGCGCAGCCGGATCTGAGCCGCTTTCGAGGATGGTGCGCACGGAATTGCCGATCTGGTGCACGGTCGCCTCGTGCCCGGCATTGAGCAGCACGATCGTCGTCGAGATCAGCTCTTCCTCGGTGAGATACTGTCCCTTGTGCTCGGTATGGATCATGTGGGTCAGCAGGTCGTCGCGCGGCTCGGCGCGGCGCTCGGCGATCACTGTTCTGACGTAGTCGGAAAATTCCTTCGCCGCCCGTTCGGCCTCATCCTCCTGCTCGCGCGTGCGGCCGAACATGTACATGCGGACATAGGCGTGCGACCAGGCAAGCAGCTGCGGCCCCATCTCCTCTGGAATGCCGATCATCCGGGCGATCATCGTCACCGGAATGATGTCGGCAAAGGCCGAGAGCAGCTCGACCTCGCGCTTGTCGGCGAATCCGTCGATCAGCCGGTTGGCAAGCTCGGCAAGCTCCGGCTTCATCTTCTCGACATGGCGGGAGACGAAGGCGCGGTTGACCAGCGTGCGCAGCCGCGTGTGCTCCGGCGGTTCGAGTTCGAGCAGGGAATAGCGTTCCGAGAGATCGAAACTGGCAAGGTGCGGCATCGGCTCGGCAAGGCCGAGCTCCTCGCGGCTGGCGATATGCAGGATCTGCCGACCGAAGCGGCGGTCGCGCAGCAGACCGTTCACGTGCTCGTAACCCGTGAAGAACCATTGCTTCTGCTCGGTCCAGTAGAACGTCGGACAATGGGCGTGAAGTGCGGCATAGACGGCATTCGGATCGCCATAGAAGGCCGGATTGCGGGCGTCCAGCGAGACGTGGCGGTTGGATGAATCGATCGAGAGAAAGGGCGGTATCGTCATGACGCGAAGGCTTAGCGGATTTGCCGGGCCTCGGAAAGATGGCGGGGCGAGGGCAAGCCGTCCTGAAACGACGCGCCGATCGCATTAAGATCCGTGTCTAACCGTGGGGATTGACTCCGGTTTTCCGGTCAGCCGGCCCGCGACAGCGTGCCCATGCGCCGCAGCGCCTCGACCTGGTCGTCGACCGTCGGCACGAGTTCGCCGGCGGTGGTGCTCGGCGTTGCCGGGGCCGGGGCTGCGGCCTCGGCTTTGCCGAAGGTGACCGTGCAGTTGCGGCCAGCGCCCTTTGCGGCATAGAGCGCCCGGTCGGCGGCCGAGATCAGCTTGTCGATATTGGCTTCGAGCGAGGAGGCGAGCGCGATGCCGATGCTGACGGTGACCGGAACGATAGCTTCGCCGGTGCTGACGGGCAGGCGGCAAAATTCGGTTCGGATCGCTTCGGCGATCGCCTCAGCTTCGGTCTGGTCGGTGACCGCGGCGAAGGCTGCGAATTCTTCGCCGCCCATGCGGCCGAAGATGCTGTTTGGAATATACTGGCGGGCCATGCGGGCGAAAGCCGTCAGCACGGCATCGCCGGACTGGTGGCCGAAACGGTCGTTGACGCGCTTGAAATGATCGAGATCGAAGAGCATCACCGCGACCTGGTGTTGCTCGTCATGGGCTTTTTCCTGGATGGCGTCGAAATAGCCGAGCAGGCCGCGGCGGTTGAGCACACCCGTCAGCGAATCAGTGAGCGTGAGGGCGCGCAGGTGCCGCTCGGAGCGCTCCATGATCAGCCGGCAAGTGAAGGCGAAGGCGATGGTGAGCAGGAAGGCGCTTGCCATGGCGGAGGCGCCGCCGAGATTGGTTGCCTCGATATCGCTTGGCAGCGTCAGCGCCATCGTCAGCGCTGAGCCGAAGCACAGGCAGCCCTGGATGACGAAGACGCCCATCAGCTTGACGCGGGTGCGCTCGCGGCGCATGTCGCCGGCGGAAACCGCCAGGGCAAGCGCCGTCGCCCCTGTCGCCGAAGCGAGGTTGTAGAGCACCACCCGGTTTGAATAGTCGCTGTTGACCCAGGGCAGGAAGACGCCAGCGAGCCAGATCGCCGGCGGCAGCAGCGCCCACCATTCGATCTTCTTGCGGTCGAGCGCCAGAAAACCCGCCACCCAGGCGCTCTGGCCGAGCAGCGCGATGGCATTGCCGATCTCAATCGACAGCAGGCTGGGGACCTGGTCGCGCAGCGCGATCATCGCAAAACCGATGCCGGTCAGCAGGAAGCCGAGGCCCCAATAGAGATAGGCCTCGTTCCGGACATTGTGGCGCCAGGCGACGAACAGCACCAAAGCGAGCGTCATGGCCTCCGAACACCAGATGGCGAGACCTGTAGCGATATTGAACACGGCAGCAACCCCTTGCCCGTCTGTCTTATCGGGTGGCCTTGTCTGTCGGCCCCGATCTGTTGGCTTGCATCCTTGCCGAGGAAGCTCGCCACTTCCTTAATGCTGCTGCGCTGCGGTATGGTTTTGGGCGGATATCTCCCGGTAAGCTTTCCGCCGGGTAAATGTGTGTGAGCACTCTCGAATGGAGTAAGCATTCCTTCATCCTGTCATGGAGAAAAGCCGGGGAAGGCGGTGCCATAGGCTCGCCGTTAACAGGCGCTTGTTGGAAAGAGGCTACAGCCAGGGCCACCTTGCCCGCCTTCTTAACGTTATCCGCATGCGTGTCTTGAAGAGAAGGGCACGGACACTCTATGTAGGGATAAGACATTTTCTTTGATTCCCGGCGCCGGCCGGCGAGACGTTGACAAAGGACGCACATGAGAAACCCAGTCGATACCGCAATGGCCCTCGTGCCGATGGTCGTGGAACAGACCAACCGCGGTGAACGCTCCTACGACATCTATTCCCGTCTGTTGAAGGAGCGCATCATCTTCCTGACCGGTGCCGTCGAAGACCATATGGCAACGCTCGTGTGCGCCCAGCTTCTCTTCCTCGAGGCCGAAAACCCGAAGAAAGAAATCGCCCTCTACATCAATTCGCCGGGCGGCGTCGTCACCGCCGGCATGGCGATCTACGACACGATGCAGTTCATCAAGCCGGCGGTTTCGACGCTCTGCATCGGCCAGGCCGCATCCATGGGCTCGCTGCTGCTGGCCGCCGGCCACAAGGATATGCGCTTCGCCACGCCGAATTCCCGCATCATGGTGCATCAGCCGTCGGGCGGCTTCCAGGGCCAGGCCTCGGACATCGAACGCCACGCCCGCGACATCCTGAAGATGAAGCGCCGCCTGAACGAGGTCTATGTCAAGCACACCGGCCGCACCTACGAGGAAGTTGAAAAGACCCTCGATCGTGACCATTTCATGGATGCGGACGAAGCCCAGGGCTGGGGCGTGATCGACAAGGTTCTGACGTCGCGCCTCGAAATGGAAGGCGAACAGGCCTAGTAATTAATTGGGATGGTGTTTTCGTCGCCACAGTTCTATCTCATTTGTGATCGAACAAGGCTTTCAACTGGCGACGAAGACGCTAATAGTAGCTATTAATGCTATGTTGAAATTTTATGACATAGCATCGGCATTCGAAGGGGAATTCGTTGCCACCGGAACCCGGACATGATCGATTGGGCCCGGTTCGTAGCCCCTGAAGCCCTTCTCGGCAAAGGCTCCGGTGACGGAGTGCCGCCAGGAGCTGATTGAGTGGACCGCGATTTCGCCTTGAAATGCGGCGTGCTGGAAGGAAAGTGATATGAGCAAGGTCAGCGGCAGCAACGGCGGCGACTCCAAGAACACACTCTATTGTTCGTTCTGCGGAAAGAGCCAGCACGAAGTCCGGAAACTGATTGCCGGACCGACCGTCTTCATCTGCGATGAATGCGTCGAATTGTGCATGGACATCATCCGCGAGGAGAACAAGTCCTCGATGGTCAAGTCCCGCGACGGCGTTCCGACGCCCCAGGACATCATCAAGGTCCTCGACGAATACGTCATCGGCCAGCGGCAGGCGAAGAAGATCTTGTCGGTCGCCGTTCACAACCATTACAAGCGCCTGGCGCACGCCTCCAAGAACGGCGAAGTCGAGCTGGCGAAGTCGAACATCATGCTGGTCGGCCCGACCGGCTGCGGCAAGACCTATCTCGCCCAGACGCTCGCCCGCATCATCGACGTTCCGTTCACCATGGCCGATGCGACGACGCTGACCGAAGCCGGTTACGTCGGCGAAGACGTCGAAAACATCATCCTCAAGCTTCTGCAGTCGGCCGACTACAATGTCGAGCGCGCCCAGCGCGGCATCGTCTATATCGACGAAGTCGACAAGATTTCGCGCAAGTCCGACAATCCGTCGATCACCCGCGACGTCTCGGGCGAGGGCGTGCAGCAGGCGCTGTTGAAGATCATGGAAGGCACGGTCGCTTCCGTTCCGCCGCAGGGCGGCCGCAAGCATCCCCAGCAGGAATTCCTCCAGGTCGACACGACCAACATCCTGTTCATCTGCGGCGGCGCCTTCGCCGGTCTCGACAAGATCATCTCCGCACGTGGCGAGAAGACCTCGATCGGCTTCGGCGCCACCGTCAAGGCCCAGGACGACCGCCGCGTCGGCGAAGTCCTGCGCGAACTGGAGCCGGAAGACCTGGTCAAGTTCGGCCTCATCCCCGAATTCATCGGCCGTCTGCCGGTTCTGGCGACGCTGGAGGATCTCGATGAGGATGCGCTGATCCAGATCTTGTCGGAGCCGAAGAACGCGCTGATCAAGCAGTATCAGCGCCTGTTCGAGATGGAAGACGTGGAACTGACCTTCCACGAGGATGCCCTGCGCGAAATCGCCCGCAAGGCGATCGTCCGCAAGACCGGCGCCCGGGGCCTTCGCTCGATCATGGAGAAGATCCTGCTCGACACGATGTTCGAATTGCCGACGCTGGAAGGTGTGCGCGAAGTCGTCATCTCCGAGGAAGTGGTGCGCGGTTCGGCCCGCCCGCTTTACATCTATGCCGATCGTCAGGAAGAAAAGGCCAACGCTTCGGCGTAACCTTTGCGCTTTCGCACGATTATTTTGGGGGCTTGCCATCGGCGGGCCCCTTTCTATTTGAAAAACCATCCGAGGCACTGTTAGTATTCTGCCGGTGGGAACCGGAATTGACTTTGCCGATGTTGGGAAGGGGCCGATGTTGTGCAAGGAAGAGTGCTTGGCAATGATGCCGTGATTCCGTAAGCCTATTGTCGGTGCTTGTATTTTAGTCGGTTGGAAGTGGTAAGCGCCGGTCCAGCCACGCGCTTCATAGTGTTGGTGTTCCGTTGTAATAAAGCTGTCACATCCGGGGAACGCGGGCGTTAGCGTGGCTTGAAAAGCGTAGTCAGAACCT
Organism: Rhizobium sp. 268; assembly: GCF_036571585.1. NCBI lineage: Bacteria > Pseudomonadati > Pseudomonadota > Alphaproteobacteria > Hyphomicrobiales > Rhizobiaceae > Rhizobium > Rhizobium sp. 268. The sequence goes on from NZ_JAPPSO010000008.1 coordinate 275,022, forward strand.
CCACTTGTAGCAACAAGTGAGAGTGCCGGCCGGTCCCAAGCGGCCGTGCAGAGAGCCCGGTAACGGGACGATGGAAAGGACTTAAAAATGACGAAGAAAACGTCTGTAGCGAGCAGCACTGCCTACCCTGTTCTGCCTTTGCGCGACATCGTGGTTTTCCCGCATATGATCGTGCCGCTGTTCGTCGGACGGGAAAAGTCGATCCGTGCGCTCGAAGAGGTCATGGGTTCCGACAAGCAGATCATGCTGGTGACGCAGATCAACGCCAGTGACGACGATCCGGATCCCTCCGCGATCCACAAGGTCGGCACCGTGGCGAACGTATTGCAGCTCTTGAAGCTGCCCGATGGCACGGTCAAGGTTCTGGTCGAAGGCCGCGCCCGCGCCGAGATCGACACCTATACCAGCCGCGAAGATTTCTATGAGGCGCTCGGCCATGTGCTTGAGGAGCCGCACGACGATCCGGTCGAGCTGGAAGCCTTGTCGCGTTCGGTCGTCTCCGAATTCGAAAGCTATGTGAAGCTCAACAAGAAGATTTCGCCTGAGGTGGTAGGTGCCGCCAGCCAGATCGACGACTATTCCAAGCTCGCCGATACGGTCGCTTCGCATCTGTCGATCAAGATCACCGAGAAGCAGGAGATGCTGGAAACCACCAGCGTCAAGGCCCGCCTCGAAAAGGCCCTCGGCTTCATGGAAGGCGAGATTTCGGTCCTGCAGGTCGAAAAGCGCATCCGCTCGCGCGTCAAGCGCCAGATGGAAAAGACCCAGCGCGAATACTACCTGAACGAACAGATGAAGGCGATCCAGAAGGAACTCGGCGACGGCGAAGAAGGCCGCGACGAGATGAGCGAACTGGAAGAGCGCATCGCCAAGACCAAGCTCTCCAAGGAGGCCCGTGAAAAGGCTGACGCGGAGCTGAAGAAGCTGCGCCAGATGAGCCCGATGTCGGCTGAAGCCACCGTCGTGCGCAATTATCTGGACTGGCTGCTCGGCATCCCCTGGGGCAAGAAGTCGAAGATCAAGGCCGATCTCAACAATGCCGAGAAGATCCTCGAAGCCGATCACTTCGGTCTCGACAAGGTCAAGGAGCGCATCGTCGAATATCTGGCCGTGCAGGCTCGCGCCACCAAGATCAAGGGCCCGATCCTGTGCCTCGTCGGCCCTCCCGGTGTCGGCAAGACCTCGCTCGCCCAGTCGATCGCCAAGGCGACCGGCCGTGAGTATGTCCGCATGGCGCTCGGCGGCGTTCGTGACGAAGCCGAAATCCGCGGCCACCGCCGCACCTATATCGGCTCGATGCCCGGCAAGGTCATCCAGTCGATGAAGAAGGCGAAGAAGTCGAACCCGCTGTTCCTGCTCGACGAAATCGACAAGCTCGGCCAGGACTATCGCGGTGATCCGTCTTCGGCCCTGCTCGAGGTGCTCGATCCGGCGCAGAACTCGACCTTCATGGATCATTACCTGGAAGTCGAATACGACCTGTCGGACGTGATGTTCATCACGACGGCGAATACGCTGAACATCCCTGCGCCGCTGATGGACCGCATGGAGATCATCCGTATCGCCGGCTACACCGAAGATGAAAAGCGCGAGATCGCCAAGCGGCATCTGCTGCCGAAGGCCATCAAGGAACATGCGTTGCAGCCGGAAGAATTCTCGGTCAGCGACGACGCTCTGATGGCGATCAGCCAGCAGTACACCCGTGAAGCCGGTGTGCGCAGCTTCGAACGTGAACTGATGAAGCTCGCCCGCAAGGCGGTCACCGAGATCATCAAGGGCAAGACGAAGTCCGTGCATGTGACGGCCGCCAACATCTCCGACTATCTGGGTGTTCCGCGCTTCCGCCATGGCGAAGCCGAGGGCGAGGATCAGGTCGGCGTTGTCACCGGCCTTGCCTGGACGGAAGTCGGCGGCGAACTGCTGACCATCGAAGGCGTGATGATGCCGGGCAAGGGCCGCATGACGGTCACCGGCAATCTGAAGGAAGTCATGAAGGAATCGATCTCGGCGGCGGCCTCCTACGTCCGCTCGCGCGCTGTCGATTTCGGCATCGAGCCGCCGCGCTTCGACAAGAGCGACATCCACGTGCACGTGCCGGAAGGCGCGACGCCGAAGGATGGCCCCTCGGCCGGCGTCGCTATGGCGACCGCCATCGTCTCGATCATGACCGGTATCCCGGTGAACAGACACGTGGCCATGACCGGTGAAATCACCCTTCGCGGCCGTGTGCTGCCGATCGGCGGTCTCAAGGAAAAGCTGCTCGCAGCGCTTCGTGGCGGCATCAAGAAGGTGCTGATTCCGGAAGAAAACGCCAAGGACCTGGCGGAGATTCCGGACAACGTGAAGAACAGCATGGAGATCATCCCGGTGTCCCGCATGGGCGAGGTGATCAAGCATGCGCTGGTCCGGCGGCCGGAGCCGATCGAATGGGACGGCACGGTGGAAACGCCTGTCATCACCTCGGTCGAAGGCCTCGACGAGACGGGCGCGACCATAGCGCATTGAGTGGCCTCGGCCACATTTATGCCCCATTGGCTGAAAAGACGGAAAAAGGCTGGCGAAAACGCCAGCCTTTTTTGTGAAAACGTCATGTAGACGCTTGCTTTTCCTTGATTTGCAGGGCTTTTGGGTTCCCGGCGGGCCTGATGAAACCTATTCTGCGCCTAGCTTACTTTTGAGTCGTTTCGTACCATTTAGAAAGGGGTGGAAACATGAACAAGAATGAACTCGTGTCCGCAGTCGCCGAAAAGGCAGGACTGACGAAGTCTGACGCGGCTTCCGCTGTTGACGCGGTTTTTGACGTTGTCCAGGGTGAACTCAAGAACAAGGGCGACATCCGCCTCGCAGGGTTCGGCAGCTTCACCGTTTCTCATCGTGCCGCATCGAAGGGCCGCAACCCGTCGACGGGCGCTGAAGTCGACATTCCGGCTCGCAACGTGCCGAAGTTCACGCCCGGCAAGGGCCTGAAGGACGCCGTCAACGGCTGATCTGAGATTATCCGCCAGCCGTAAACGAGACCGGCTGTGCAGGATTTGGGAGGGGTTCGGCTTTGCCGGACCCCTTTTGCTTTCGCCGCTTGCCGCATGCGGCGCATTGTTCTACGACAGAGCTGTTCTCAGGGCGGGGTGAAACTCCCCACCGGCGGTAAGGGTCTCGGCCCGAGCCCGCGAGCGCCTTCCCAAGCTGTCGCTTGGGAAGGGTCAGCAGATCCGGTGCGATTCCGGAGCCGACGGTCAAAGTCCGGATGGAAGAGAATGAGCATGGCCGCGTGCGGGGCAGGAGACTGCCAGCGTCAGCGTGCCGTCGCTCGTTGCGTCCTGATTTATGTTGGTCCCTGGTTTCGGATGAAAGACATGAATCAGAATTCCCTTGCAGTGTCGCAGTCGCGCGCCTTTGCCGGCGCAGCTTTCATGGTGCTTGGAGGCGTGGTCTTCTCGCTCCTCAACGTCGTCACCCAGTGGCTGACGATGAAGCTCGCCTTTCCCTCGGCTTCCGCGGCCTTCTGGCAATATGCTTTCGCATTTCTGTTCTCCTTGCCCTTCCTGCGCAAATCAGGCCTTTCGGCAATGCGCACCGATTATCCCTGGCGGCATATTGTGCGCGTGATCTTTGCCGCGCTCGGCGTCGAGGCCTGGATTTCCGGCCTTGCGTCGGTGCCGATCTGGCAGGCGATCGCCCTCGTCATGACCTCGCCTTTCTTCATCATTCTCGGCGCCCGCCTGTTCCTCGGCGAACGTGTCGGTCCTGTCCGGTGGGCGGCGACCGGTGTCGGCTTTGCCGGCGCGATGATCATCCTGCAGCCATGGTCCGACAGCTTCACCTGGGCAGCCCTGCTGCCGGTGCTCTCGGCGCTGTTCTGGGGCGCCTCGTCGCTGATCACCAAGAGCCTGACCGGCATCGAAAAGCCCGAGACGATCACCGTCTGGCTGCTGGTGCTGCTGACGCCGATCAATGGCGGCCTGGCGCTCGCGGCGGGCTTTGCCGTGCCGACGGGCACCGCGCTTGCTCTCTTCCTGCTGGCGGCCTGCTGACGGTCGTAGCGCAATACCTGCTGACCCTTGCCTATGCCAGCGCCGACGCCGCCTACGTCCAGCCCTTCGACAATCTGAAGCTGCCGTTGAATGTGCTGGCCGGCTGGCTGTTCTTCGGTTATGCGCCGGCCGGTTATCTTTGGCTCGGAGCTGCTCTCATCCTTGCCGCCTCGCTTTTCATCATGCGCGACGAGATGCGCCGGGAAAAGGGCGGCCTGACGCAAACCGCGTGAAATGGCGGGGGCTGTCATGCCTCTGTCATGGCAGTCCCGCAGAAAACCCATGTTTCGACTATTCGACACATGGGGGATTTTCATGACCATTTCATCGCGCAAGGCAGCACTTGCTGCCGTGCTTCTCGCTTCCGTTGCCTTCCCGGCCGCCGCCGAGCCGGTTTTCAACCGCATCGCCTCCTTCCCGGTCGCCCAGAACCTGCCTGCCGACAAGGACAAGCTCTCGGCGACTTCAGCCGAAATCATCACCGCGACCGACGACGGCAACACGCTGATCTATAGCGATAGCCCGCTCGGTGCGATCGGCTTCATCGACATCACCGATGCCAAGGCCCCGAAATCAGGCGGCGCGCTGATGATGGACGGCGAGCCGACCTCGGTCACCTCGAGCGCCGGCAAGGCGCTGGTCGCCGTCAATACCTCCGAAAGCAAGGCCAAGCCCTCGGGCCGTCTGGCGATCGTCGACGTGGCGACGAAGAAGATCGAGAACACCTGCGATCTCGGCGGCCAGCCGGATTCGATCGCGCTCAACAGGGACAAGACGCTCGGCGCCATCGCGATCGAAAACGAGCGCGACGAAGAGGTCAATGACGGCAAGATCCCGCAGATGCCGGCCGGCGATCTGGTCGTCTTCCAGCTCAAGAACGGTGCCGTCGATTGCGCCACCATCAAGCACGTGGCGCTGACCGGCCTTGCCGGCGTCGCCCCTGACGATCCGGAGCCGGAATTCGTCGCCTTTAACGGCTTGAACGAGATCGCACTGACGCTGCAGGAAAACAACGAGATCGTCATCATCGACGCCACTACGGCTGAGGTGAAAACGCATTTCTCCGCCGGCAGCGTCGATCTTACCGGCATCGACACCAAGCGTGACGGCGCTCTGAAATTCACCGGCGAATTGAAGGGCGTTCCGCGTGAGCCCGACGCCGTGAAGTGGCTGGACGACAACCGCCTCGTCATCGCCAACGAAGGCGATTACCAGGGCGGCTCGCGCGGTTTCACCATCTTCGACAAGACGGGCAAGCTTCTCTACGAATCGGGCGCATCCTTCGAACGCGCCGTCGCCCATATCGGCCACTATCCGGAAAGCCGTTCGGGATCGAAGGGCGTCGAGCCAGAAGGCCTCGAAGCCGCCAAGTTCGGCGACGACCAGTATTTCTTCCTGCTCGCCGAGCGCGCCTCGGTCGTCGGCGTCTTTAAAGATACCGGCGCCGATCCCGAGCTCGTGCAGCTGCTGCCATCGGGCATTTCGCCGGAAGGCGGGATCGCCATTCCCCAGCGCAACCTCTTCGCCACTGCCAACGAGCTCGACCTCGGCAAGGATGGCGGCACGCGCTCGCATGTGATGATCTATGAGCGTTCGGAAGGCGAGAAAGCCTATCCTCAGATCGTTTCCGCCGAAAAGGACGGCAATCCGATCGGCTTCGCAGCCCTATCGGGTCTCGCTGCCGTTCCCGGCAAGCCGGGCAGGCTCTATGCCGTCAGCGACAGCGTTCTCGGCTTGCAGCCGACGATCTACACGATCGATGCCAGCAAGAAGCCGGCGGTGATCACCGATGCGCTCATCGTCAAGCGCGACGGCGCCCCGGCCCAGAAGCTCGACATCGAAGGCATCGCGGTGGCCGCCGATGGCTCATTCTGGCTCGCCTCGGAAGGCTACAGCGAGCGTCTCGTCCCTCACGCCCTCTACAACGTCAACGCCAAAGGCGATATCAAGGCCGAGATCGCGCTGCCGAAGGAACTCGCCGCCAACGAAATCCGCTACGGCTTCGAAGGTGTCACCATTGTCGGCACCGGCGACGATGCCACGCTCTGGATGGCTGTCCAGCGCGAATGGGGTGACGACGAGAAGGGCTTCGTCAAGCTAGTCTCCTACAATCCGAAGAAGAAGGAATGGGGTGCCATGCGCTATCCGCTCGACAAGACGGAAAGCGGCTGGGTCGGCCTGTCTGAAATCTCGGCGCAGGGCGACAGCGTCTACATCATCGAACGCGACAACCTCGTCGGCGACGCTGCCAAGCTGAAGAAGCTCTACAAGGTGGCGATCGCGGAGCTGAAGCCCGCCAAGCTCGGCGGCGAACTGCCGGTCGTCAAGAAAACCGAAGCCCATGACTTCCTCGGCGAACTGAAGACCACGACCAACGGTTACGTGCTCGACAAGCTCGAAGGCTTCACCTTCGACGCCTCAGGCAAGCCCTACGCCGTCACCGACAACGACGGCGTCAGCGATTCCTCCGGCGAGACGCTGTTCTTCCCGGTTGAGCTGAACGCGACGAACTGAGTTGGGATAAAGAGATAAAGGAAGAGGCCGGGCGAAAGCCCGGCCTCTGTCGTTGAATCCAAGACCCCTCCCCACAAGGGGAGGGGCTAAGATGCCGCACCGCTTCACGTAAACTCCATCGTATGAATTCGTCGAACGGTAACAGCCAGCAAGACCTCTGCTTTTGGTCGCTGCCGGACAACAGCGCCTAGTCGCTCCCCCTTATGGGGAGGGGTAGAGCGGCAGCCCACAACCCTCAAAAACAAGCAGCTCCAGCCCTACCAGCGCTGATGCACATGCGGGGCGATCAGCCGCTCGTAGAGCTCGCGTGTCGCCGCCATGACATCGGCCGAGAGCGGCGCAAGATCGGCTGCCGCCGCATTGGCTCTCGCCTGTTCGCCATTGCGGGCACCGGGGATGACGACGGTGACGGCGTCGGCCATCAGGATCCACCGAAGTGCAAAGGCGGCCATGGTGGCGCCTGTGGGCACCAGCTTGCGCACCTCCTCCACCGCCTGCAGGCCGACCTCGAAGGGCACGCCGGCAAAGGTCTCGCCGACGTCGAAGGCCTCGCCGTGACGGTTGAAATTGCGGTGGTCGTCGCTGGCAAAGTGCGTTTCCCTGGTGATCTTGCCGGAGAGCAGACCGCTGGCCAACGGCACGCGGGCGATGATCGCCACGTTCCTGCGGCGCGCCTCCTGGAAAAACAGGTGGTCGGGGCGCTGGCGGAAGATGTTGTAGATGATCTGGATGCTGACGACGCCGGGATATTCGATCGCCTTCAGCCCGTCCTCGACCTTTTCGACGCTAACGCCATAACCCCTGATCTTGCCGGCCTTCTGCAGCGCGTCGAGACCTTCGAAGACCTCCGGCTGGTAAAACACCTCGCGCGGCGGGCAGTGAAGCTGCACGAGGTCGAGGCTGTCGACGGCAAGATTCTCAAGGCTGCGGTCGATGAAGCCTTCGAGATTGGCCTTGGTATAACCTTCGGCGACATGCGGGTTGAGCCGGCGGCCCGCCTTGGTGGCGACCATCGGGCGCTGGCCGCCACGCGTCTTGAGCACGTCGGCGATGATCTTTTCCGAGCGGCCGTCGCCATATACGTCGGCTGTATCGATGAAGGTCATGCCGGCATCGAGTGCGGCATTCAGCGCCGCGCGTCCATCCGCTTCGCTGATATCGCCCCATGAGCCGCCGATCTGCCAGGCGCCGAAGCCGACATTGGTGACCGTGAAGGGCATGCGGCCGAAAGCATGGTGTTTCATGAGAAATTCTCCCAATGCATGTTGCCCGGAAGTGTGCAGCGGTTCCGGGATAGCGACATGCGTAAAAACAGAGAACTAAAGCGCATCGCATCAACCAAGTTCAATGTGACGCGCTTTAGGTGATGAAAGAGATTGGCCTATCAGCCGGGCGAGGATGCGGCAATTGTCGATCCGGCCTTGATTGGTCGCCTCGATGAAATATCGTCGGATTACAAGGCTTCAACTGCAATGGAATGGAAAAGGAAAGATCATGGAGATCAAACCCGCCGGCTCTCGCCCCTCGATGACGCCGCCGGCCGACTATTTCACCGGCGCTGTTCGCCAGGACCCGCTGATGGAGCCGCCGGCACCGGCCCGGGTGAAGGCAACCTCGGTTACTTTCGAGCCCGGCGCCCGCACCGCCTGGCACACGCATCCGCTCGGCCAGACGCTGATCGTCACTTTTGGCAAGGGCCTCGCCCAGAGCTGGGGCGGGGAAATCCGCGAGATTCGCGCCGGCGACACGGTCTGGTTTTCGCCGGGCGAGAAACATTGGCACGGCGCTGGCGAGGATACGGCGATGACGCACATCGCCATTCACGAGGCGCTGGACGGCAAGCATGTCGACTGGATGGAACAGGTCAGCGACGCGCAATATTTCGGCAAAAGCTGATCAGAGCCGTTTCAGGCAATAGGAAAAATGCGCATGTGATTCGACCGTCAGAAACTCGAATTGCCAGCCGTAATCCTTGCAGAACTTGGTGACCGCCTCGACGACGCCATAGACGATCGGCTTGACCGTGTTGCCGGTGCAGAAGTCGTGCCCGGCGATGCGCCCCGTCCGCTTCACCTTCTTTTCGCAGAGCAGCAGTTCCTGCCAGGTGAGCTCGAAGGAATGATCGGTATCGATATAGGCCCAATCGAGGAAATCGTCCTCGAATTCGGCGAGCTTTTCCAGCGACGTACCCTGCATCAGATGCAGCCGGCCGGCGTCGATCTCGGCCGCGAACTTGGTGTGGATCGTATCGAACCCGGAGCTGTAGCGGTCCATCGACCAGGGATCGATGAGGTAGAGCTGCGCTGGGCGATTCTTTTCCAGAATCTCCGCCGTATATTCGCCGAAGGCAGCCCCGACCTCGACGCCGATGCCGCCGTTCGGGATCCGGTAGAGCAGCTCGCCGCGATCCGGCAGCAGGCGGGCATTTTCCATATGATGAGCGCTGAGCGGGGTGCGCGGCATGCTCGCCCGGAGTGCCTGCCTGTCTTCACGTGTCTTCATCTCTGATCTCGGGATTGCGGGCGTCTGACGGCCCTGATGCGGTCTGCGGCGAACGTAGGAGCAGCCGACCTCGATGACAACCACATGACGGGAATTTGCTTCTTTCGAACAAATCGCTAAGTTTCACCTGTGGACTGACGAGAGCCCCGGGAGGAGCGATTTCATGAGACGCATGTGGCCTGAAGAGTTCAACGCCATCATCAACGGAGCCGAGGAGGTGATGTTGGAAGCACCCGCAGAGGCCGGCGAAGCACCGCTGAATCGCAAGGCGCTGAAGGCGCGCATCAGCATGGCGGATTACGAGCGGATCTGGCCGCTGGCCGAGATGCGCTTCCGGCTTGGCGAGGAAGCCCTGGAAGGCAAGGCCATCACACTGATCACCACCAACCCCCATTACCACTCCTGGCACCCGAAGGACGGCGGCAGCGTCGAATCCGTGTCCGACAGCGGTCGCCATTACAAGACGGATTATATCGTTGTGCACTTCCTGCTCGACGACGTGAAGGAAACATCCCCCGCCTGATGTGCTGACCGCCGATGCAGGCCGTAGCCCGCACCGGCGTCCTGCTAACGCCGAGTTGATTCCGACGTTGATGACAACGGCGGCGATATCGCTAAGTTGGCGAGACATATCTTATCAATTTGGAGGTTCCCATGGCAGGCAATGTGCTGGATATCCCTGTCAAATCAGTGGATGGTCGTGAAACCACACTCAGCGAATACAAGGGCCGCGTGCTCCTGGTCGTCAACGTCGCCTCCAAATGCGGGCTGACCGTTCAATATGAGGGTCTCGAAAAGCTCTACGGCGAAAAGCGCGAGCGCGGCTTCGTCATCGCCGCTTTCCCCGCCAACGACTTCAAGGGTCAGGAGCCCGGCACCGACGCCGAGATCCTCGACTTCTGCACCAGCACCTACGATGTCACTTTCCCGATTTTCTCGAAGATTTCGGTCAAGGGCGAGACCCAGCACCCGCTCTACCGGCAACTGACCAAGTCCGGTGTGAAGACCACAGGTGACGGCCCGATGCGCGAACGCCTGAAATCCCACGGCATATCGGGCGGCGACGAGGACGACATTCTCTGGAACTTCGAAAAATTCCTGATCGGCCGCGACGGTAAAGTTGCCGCCCGATTCGCGCCTGACGTGACGGCCGATGATTCGCGGCTGGTCTCGGCGGTGGATAAAGAACTGGCGAAGGGGTGAATGGTCGGCGATGAGCCCGGCTGTCACGATTCCAGAACGCCACTTCGGAATCCCGAAATTCCCCGCTTCGGGATTCCGAAATCCGCAGCGTTTCGCACGGTGTCGACAGAAAAAATCATGCAATGATTTCAATCCCGCAACCAATTTCGGGATTCCGAAGGGCTATATAGAGTCTGGTAGGAAGTCTGAGCCAAGGCATTTCGCCACGATCAGAAACACTGTCGCAGTCACCGAGCCATGAATGCCCTTCGGCTGCAAAACGCGCCAGGACTGCGATGATTCGTAAAGAGGCTGAGCTTCAGATCCCAAGCACGGTCACAAGCGGGGGCGTAAAGTCCTTGAAGCCCACCCTCGGCCAGTCGCACCTTCTGTCAAACCGCGTCTTTGGTTCGTGGCGCTGGCATTGCGGATTCGTTTTGAAGGCGTAACCGGGCAGGCTGACATATCTGGCGCTTGGCGCATAAAGAGCGACCGCGATGCACAGCGTCAGTGCGGAGCAGAGAGTCCTCATGGAACACCTCCAGGTGTAGCAAGCGCGGAGATTTTCCGGGCGGTGAATTCTCACACTTTTGCCCGCGCCCATCCATTCGCCCAATAGGAGGTGGCGCCGCGCCCGGAGTAGTCCGTTCTGGTGGAGTGCTGATTTCAGACGCCGCGCCGCATCGCGACCTGCCGGACGCGCCAATGGATCCAATTGGAATTCCAAATACATCACGACGCAGCTGAGACATCCCACTGCGAAAGCTGCGATTTGGCACGTAAGGGAGAAAATGGTGGGCGATGAGAGACTCGAACTCCCGACATCCTCGGTGTAAACGAGGCGCTCTACCAACTGAGCTAATCGCCCATCGCTGACGAAGCCGGATCGGCCTGCCGCGTTGGTGGCCGTGATCTATGCGGATCGCGGCAAAACCGCAAGAGTGTTTGTGAAGATTTTTTGATTTTTTTGGTGGCGGTCCCGCTCCTTGTGATGGCGATCGGGCGTCACCGGGCTGTGGATAAAGGGGAGGGGGCCTGTCGACGTCGACCGCGCTGCCGGCTTCGATCGGGCGTCAGTGTCGTAGTGGGTAGGGGAATTGCCGGCCTTGCCGAAACAATTCAAACGACTGTCATGGTTTTGTCTCCAAACCTGCTTGACACTAAAAGACGAACCCCGTAGTTAGCCGCTCATCGAAACGGGCAGCCGTTTTGGTGAGGGTGCGAAGGCATCCGGACTGCTTGAAATGAATTGCGGGTGTAGCTCAGTTGGTTAGAGTGCCGGCCTGTCACGCCGGAGGTCGCGGGTTCGAGCCCCGTCACTCGCGCCATTTCAAGTCTTGTAGAACGCAAATGTGATTTGTCGTTTGTCCGGTTTCTTCATCCCAGCGGCCGCAAAAGGCCGATCAATGCGCGGGTGTAGCTCAGTCGGTTAGAGTGCCGGCCTGTCACGCCGGAGGTCGCGGGTTCGAGCCCCGTCACTCGCGCCATTCTCTTTCGAAAGCCATGCACTTTCCAGGGGTCAGGCATGCAGCTTGAATCGGTTTGTGTGGATTTGTCGCGACATCGTTGCATCTGCTTGATAATGTCCGCGCGCGGCGCGTCGAATTGCCTCTGTAAATCTCTTGCGCCGGGGCGTCGGCTGCGCTAACCACGGCTTGTTGCAACGCACGTTCGCTTGCCGGGCATTTGCCCAAATGCGCCGCCTGGCGCCTCCGGCAAGCAGGGATGAACATGATGACTGAACTGCTCAGTTCCTATATTCCGATCGCTATCTTCATCGCTATCGCTCTCGTTATCGGCCTGGCGCTGCTCATTGCGCCGTTCGCCGTCGCTTTCAAAGCGCCCGATTCGGAAAAGCTCTCGGCTTACGAATGCGGCTTCAACGCGTTCGACGACGCCCGCATGAAGTTCGACATCCGCTTCTACCTCGTGTCGATCCTCTTCATCATCTTCGACCTCGAAGTCGCCTTCCTCTTCCCCTGGGCCGTTTCCTTCGGCGCCATCGGCTGGTTCGGCTTCTGGTCCATGATGGTCTTCCTCTTCGTGCTGACCATCGGCTTTATCTATGAATGGAAAAAGGGAGCCCTGGAATGGGAGTGACCCCTGTGAGCAATCAGCCGCTCGTCGCCCAGCAGCCGAAGGGGATCATCGATCCCGCCACAGGCAAGCCGATCGGCAGCAACGACGCATTTTTCGGCGAGATCAACAATGAGCTTGCCGACAAGGGTTTCCTCGTCACCTCGACCGACGAGCTGATCAACTGGGCCCGTACCGGCTCGCTGATGTGGATGACCTTCGGTCTGGCCTGCTGCGCCGTCGAAATGATGCAGCTGTCGATGCCGCGTTACGACGTCGAGCGCTTCGGTTTTGCGCCCCGCGCTTCGCCGCGCCAGTCCGACGTCATGATTGTCGCCGGCACGCTGACCAACAAGATGGCGCCCGCTCTGCGCAAGGTCTACGACCAGATGCCCGAGCCGCGCTACGTCATCTCGATGGGCTCCTGCGCCAATGGCGGCGGCTATTATCACTATTCCTATTCGGTGGTGCGCGGCTGCGATCGCATCGTGCCGATCGATATCTATGTGCCGGGCTGTCCCCCCACGGCAGAGGCGCTGCTCTACGGCGTGCTTCTGCTGCAGAAGAAGATCCGGCGCACCGGCACGATCGAACGCTAAGGGTTAAGGACAAGGCATATGAGTGAAGCCCTGACTGAGCTTGCGTCCTACCTTGGCGAAGTGCGCGGCAATCTGATCGCCGCATCGCAGATGAAGTATGGCGAGCTGACGCTGACGACGACGGGTGAAAACCTGATCGCGCTTCTGACCTTCCTGCGCGACGACGCCAAATGCGGTTTCGTCAACCTGATCGATATTTGCGGCGTTGACTGGCCGCAGCGCGAGCTGCGTTTCGACGTCGTCTATCACCTGCTGTCGCCGAAGCAGAATCTGCGCATCCGCGTCAAGGTCGCAACCGACGAGGATACGCCGGTTCCGTCGGCCTGCGCCGTCCATCCCGGCGCCGACTGGTTCGAGCGCGAAACCTGGGACATGTACGGCGTGCTCTTCACCGGCCATCCGGACCTGCGCCGCATCCTGACCGACTACGGCTTCGAAGGCCATCCGCTGCGCAAGGACTTCCCGACGACCGGTTTCGTCGAGGTCCGCTACGACGACGCCGCCAAACGCGTTGTCTACGAGCCGGTCGAGTTGAAGCAGGAATTCCGCAACTTCGACTTCATGTCGCCTTGGGAGGGGACGGAGTATGTGTTGCCGGGGGATGAGAAGGCGAAGCAGTGAGTAGTGATTAGTTGGTAGTGAATAGTGGGCAGATATTTGGGTAACGAACGGGAAAATAAGTTCCTACCGTGATTTGAAAGTCTGGCAATTTGCTATCGAGCTGTCTGTCGTTTGTTATGAGGTGACGAGAACCTTCCCGCGCGAAGAGATCTATGGAATGACCAGCCAGATTAGACGATCTTCCGTTTCCGTGGCCGCGAACATCGCGGAGGGATACGGAAGAGAAAATCGAGGTTCGTTTGCCCAATTTCTCAAGATCGCACAGGGCTCGTTGAAAGAGTTGGAGACGCATTTGATCATCGCCGGAAGAATTGGCGTTCTTCAAGCCTCGGCCTTGGACGAATTGCTCGACCAATGCGACGAAATTGGAAAGATGCTGGGATCGCTTATCCGAAGCGTTCAGCACAGGAAAGCTGACGAATAGCGAGAGTGATGAAAACTAATCACTGCTCACTATTCACTACTCACTCTAAGCGAGTTAATCGCCATGACCGAACATAACGTCCGCAACTTCAACATCAATTTCGGACCGCAGCATCCGGCGGCACATGGCGTTCTTCGTCTTGTCCTGGAGCTTGACGGCGAAATTGTGGAGCGGGTTGATCCGCATATCGGCCTGTTGCATCGCGGCACCGAGAAGCTGATCGAAACCAAGACCTATCTTCAGGCCGTGCCCTATTTCGATCGTCTCGACTACGTCGCGCCGATGAACCAGGAGCATGCCTATGCGCTGGCGGTGGAAAAGCTGCTCGGCATCGAGATCCCGATTCGCGGCCAGTTGATCCGCGTTCTCTATTCGGAAATCGGCCGCATCCTCTCGCATCTTTTGAACGTCACGACGCAGGCTATGGACGTCGGCGCGCTGACGCCGCCGCTCTGGGGCTTCGAAGAGCGTGAAAAGCTGATGGTGTTTTATGAGCGCGCCAGCGGCTCGCGCATGCACGCCGCTTATGTCCGACCGGGCGGCGTCCATCAGGATCTGCCGGAACAGCTCGTCCAGGATATCGGCGACTGGTGCGATCCCTTCCTGAAGGCGCTCGACGATATCGACAATCTGTTGACCGGCAACCGCATCTTCAAACAGCGCAACGTCGATATCGGCGTCGTCTCGCTGGAGGATTGCTGGGCTTGGGGCTTCTCCGGCGTCATGGTGCGCGGGTCGGGCGCTGCCTGGGATCTGCGTCGCTCGCAGCCTTACGAATGTTATTCCGATCTCGAATTCGACATTCCGATCGGCAAGAACGGCGACAATTACGACCGCTACCTGATCCGCATGATCGAGATGCGCCAATCGGTCCGCATCATGAAGCAATGCGTCAACCGTCTGCTGTCGGATGCCAAAACCGGTCCCTTCTCGTCGATCGACGGCAAGGTCGTGCCGCCGAAGCGCGGTGAGATGAAGCGCTCGATGGAAGCGCTGATCCACCACTTCAAGCTCTATACCGAAGGCTACCACGTGCCGGCCGGCGAAGTTTACGCCGCGGTCGAAGCGCCGAAGGGCGAGTTCGGGGTCTATCTTGTCTCCGACGGCTCCAACAAGCCCTATCGTTGCAAGATCCGTGCGCCCGGTTATGCGCATCTGCAGGCGATGGATTTCATGTGCCGCGGCCACCAGCTTGCCGACGTCGCAGCCGTGCTCGGCTCGCTCGACATTGTCTTCGGCGAGGTGGACCGCTGATGCAGCGTCTGCCGCTTGCTGTCGTACTTCTTCTTGCGGCATCCGGGGTTTCGGCCCAGGAGACCGATACGCTCGGCACGCCGCTGGGCCGTAAGGAAGTGACGCCGCCGGCGGCGCAAACGTCCATGGGCGATCTTTTGTCCAAGGGCTATCAAATCAAGGCTGCCATTCCGAATGGCAGCAAATTCGTAGTGTTTATGCAGAAAGACCAGTCGGCCTATGCCTGCGAAATGCAGTCTTTGACCGCTTCGCGGTGTGGAACCCTAAACTGACAAGGCGTGAGGAAGAATGTCCGTTCGTCGATTAGCCGAAGATCAATTTCAGCCTGCCGCATTCGCTTTCAGCGATGAAAATGCGGTCTGGGCGGACAAGACGATCCAGAAATACCCCGCCGGCCGCCAGCAGTCGGCGGTCATCCCGCTGTTGATGCGGGCACAGGAGCAGGACGGCTGGGTCACGCGCGCGGCGATCGAAAAGATCGCCGACATGCTCGATATGGCCTATATCCGGGTGCTCGAGGTCGCGACCTTCTATACGCAGTTCCAGCTGCATCCTGTCGGCACCCGCGCCCATGTCCAGGTCTGCGGTACGACGCCCTGCATGCTGCGCGGCTCGGAAGCGCTGATGTCGGTCTGCAAGAGCAAGATCCACGCCCACGCCTTCGAGCGCAATGCCGAGGGCACGCTGTCCTGGGAAGAGGTCGAATGTCTTGGCGCCTGCGTCAACGCCCCGATGGTGATGATCGGCAAGGACACCTATGAAGACCTGACGCCGGCGCGTCTCGAAGAAATCATCGATACCTTTGCCACCGGCAATGGCGCGAGCATCAGGCCCGGCACCCAGATCGACCGGATTTTCTCGGCACCCGAAGGCGGCCCAACCTCGCTGACGACGGAAGAGCCGAAGACAAGGACGCGCGCCAAGAAGGCCGATGCCGAAAGCATTTCGGCTCCGGTCGACGCCGCTCCGGTTCCGCCCTCCGAGGCTGCCCGCCCGAAGAGCACCGATGCCGAAACCAACGCCGCCCTGAAGACGCCGGCAACGGCGCCGAAGGCGGCTGCCAGGAATGCCAAGGCTGCCGAGCAGCAGCCGGTTTCCGGCACTGCGCCCGCCGAACCGGCACCGGTGGCTGCCGCCAAGGCCGAAGCCGCCCCGGCGGCAAGGCTTGCGCTCACCGACAAGAACCGTCCGGCCGGCATCGAAAAACCCGCCGCGCCGGATGACTTGAAGATGATCTCCGGCGTCGGCCCGAAGATCGAGGCGACGCTGAACGAAATCGGCATCTTCACCTTCTCGCAGGTCGCGGGCTGGAAGAAGGCCGAACGCGAATGGGTCGACGGCTACCTGAACTTCCGCGGCCGCATCGAGCGCGACGACTGGGTCAAGCAGGCCAAGGCGCTCGCCAAGGGCGGCGAAGCGGAATATATCAAGGTCTTCGGCAAGAAGCCGCGGTAAGAGGTGAAGCATGTTACAAGATAAAGACCGCATCTTTACCAACATCTACGGCCTCAAGGACAAGTCCCTGAAGGGCGCAATGAGCCGCGGCCACTGGGACGGCACCAAACAGATCCTCGAAAAGGGCCGCGACTGGATCATCAACGAGATGAAGGCCTCGGGCCTTCGCGGCCGCGGCGGCGCCGGCTTTCCCACGGGCCTGAAATGGTCCTTCATGCCGAAGGAAAGCGACGGCCGCCCGCATTACCTCGTCGTCAATGCCGACGAATCGGAGCCCGGCACCTGCAAGGACCGCGATATCATGCGCCACGATCCGCATACGCTGATCGAAGGCTGCGTCGTCGCCAGCTTCGCCATGGGCGCCAATGCCGCCTACATCTATGTGCGCGGCGAATATATCCGCGAGCGCGAAGCGCTGCAGGCGGCGATCGACGAATGTTATGATTACGGCCTGCTCGGCAAGAACAACAAGCTCGGCTGGGACATGGACATCTTCGTCCATCACGGCGCAGGCGCCTATATCTGCGGCGAGGAAACCGCGCTGCTCGAAAGCCTCGAGGGCAAGAAGGGCCAGCCGCGCCTGAAGCCGCCTTTCCCGGCCAATATGGGCCTCTACGGCTGCCCGACAACTGTCAACAACGTCGAATCGATCGCCGTTGCCCCGACGATCCTGCGCCGCGGCGCCGGCTGGTTCTCGGCCATCGGCCGCCCAAACAATGTCGGCACCAAGCTGTTCATGCTCTCCGGTCACGTCAACAAGCCGTGCACGGTCGAAGAGGAAATGGGCATCACCTTCCGCGAACTGGTCGACCGCCATGCCGGCGGCATCCGCGGCGGCTGGGACAATCTGCTCGCCGTCATTCCGGGCGGCGCATCCTGCCCGATCGTGCCGGCCAAGGACATCATCGACTGCCCGATGGATTTCGACGGCCTGCGTGGCGTCGGCTCCTCCTTCGGCACGGCGGCCGCGATCGTCATGGACAAGTCCACCGACGTCATCAAGGCTATCGCCCGCATCTCCGCCTTCTTCAAGCATGAGAGCTGCGGCCAGTGCACGCCCTGCCGCGAAGGCACGGGCTGGATGTGGCGCGTGATGGAGCGCATGGCCAAGGGCAATGCCCAGAAGCGCGAAATCGACATGCTGTTCCAGGTGACCAAGCAGATCGAAGGCCACACCATCTGCGCGCTCGGCGATGCCGCCGCATGGCCGGTGCAGGGTTTGATCCGTAACTTCCGTCCCGAGATCGAAAAGCGCATCGACCAGTATACGGCAAGCGCTCTCGATCATGGCGCGGTTCTGGAGGCGGCTGAATAATCATGGCGGACAACGCATCGAAGAGTGGAAAGAAGGAAGACGCCGCCGATTTCGCGGCCGGCTTCGGCCGTCTCGCCGCCGAGATGCTGGAAAATGCACGGGCAATGCCCGTGCATCCGCTGATGGCGCATCCGGCCGCCGCCTTTGCCGCTGCAACGGCGATCGGCTTCGGCCTCTCGACGCAGATGGCGGGCGCCTTCTTCGGCGCCTTCCAGAGCGCGCTGGAAACGACCGGCAAGGTCGCTGCCGCCCTCGATGATACGCCGCCGGACGAACTCACGCCCGACGTCGAGATCCGTCCGGAGAATATTCGCCCTGCCGTGAAGGTTGTCGTCAAGCCGGCGGCCGCGAAGAGGGCAGGGCCGAAATTGACGGTTGTCAGGCCGGTCAGCGAACCGGTACCGGCAAGCCAGCCGAAGCCGGCTGAGAAGGCAAAACCGGTCGCGCGAGCGAAAAAGGCCGATGATCTGAAGCTGATCGCCGGCATCGGCCCGAAGCTGGAGCAGGTGCTGAACGCCAGGGGCATTTGCAGCTTCGCCGAAATTGCCGGCTGGAACGATGAGGACATCGCCCGTCTCGACGCCGAGCTTGGCTTCAACGGCCGCATCGGTCGCGACGACTGGAGCGGCCAGGCGAAAGTTCTGGCCGGGCGGGCGCGCCGCAAGAAATGAACTGTCCGGCCGTGCAATCGGCCGGAAAAATGGGCAGATCGGCGGACGGGCGGGGGCCTCACGCTGCAGAAGCCGATGCGGGTTCCGGACCTGGAACACGCGACAGAGAATTTGGGCGGCATCAGATGTCGGCAGGACGAAAGATCCGGCTTGGCAATGAGACTGTTGCAAAAATAGGTTTGTTTGCCGTCATCAGGCAAACGGGAAACAGGACTGAGCGACGATGGCAAAACTGAAGATTGACGGCAACGAGATCGAAGTTCCGGATCATTTCACGCTGTTGCAGGCGTGTGAGGATGCCGGTGCCGAGGTTCCGCGCTTCTGCTTCCATGAGCGCCTGTCGGTTGCCGGCAATTGCCGCATGTGCCTTGTCGAGGTGAAGGGCGGCCCGCCGAAGCCGCAGGCTTCCTGCGCCATGAGCGTACGCGACATCCGCGGCGGCCCGAACGGCGAACTTCCCGAGGTCTTCACCAACACGCCGATGGTCAAGAAGGCCCGCGAAGGCGTGATGGAATTCCTGCTGATCAACCATCCGCTCGATTGCCCGATCTGCGACCAGGGCGGCGAATGTGACCTGCAGGACCAGGCGATGGCCTTCGGCATCGACACCTCGCGTTACCAGGAAGACAAGCGCGCCGTCGAAGACAAGTATATCGGCCCGTTGGTCAAGACGGTGATGAACCGCTGCATCCACTGCACGCGTTGCGTCCGCTTCACCACCGAGGTCGCCGGGATTTCCGAGCTTGGCCTGATCGGCCGCGGCGAAGATGCCGAGATCACCACCTATCTCGAACAGGCAATGACCTCCGAACTGCAGGGCAATGTCGTCGACCTCTGCCCCGTGGGCGCGCTGACTTCCAAGCCCTTCGCCTTCACCGCGCGTCCCTGGGAATTGAACAAGACCGAATCGATCGACGTCATGGATGCCGTCGGTTCGGCGATCCGCGTCGACACCCGCGGCCGCGAAGTCATGCGTGTCCTGCCGCGCGTCAACGAGGCGATCAACGAAGAGTGGATCTCCGACAAGAGCCGCTTCATCTGGGACGGCCTGAAGACCCAGCGCCTCGACCGACCCTATGTCCGCCGCGACGGCCGCCTGCAGCCCGCCACCTGGGCTGAAGCCTTCGGCGCCATCAAGGCCGCCGTCGGCGCCACATCGGGCGACAAGATCGGCGCGATCGCGGGCGACCTTGCCTCGGTCGAGGAAATGTATGCGCTTTCCGAACTGGTGAAATCGCTCGGATCCGCTAATCTCGACTGTCGGCAGGATGGGGCGGCACTCGATCCGTCGCTCGGCCGTGCAAGCTACCTCTTCAACCCGACCATTTCCGGCATCGACCAGGCCGACGCGCTGCTGATCATCGGCGCCAATCCGCGTTTCGAGGCAGCCATCCTCAACGCCCGTATTCGCAAGCGCTGGCGCCGCGGCAAGTTCCCGATCGGCGTCATCGGCGAGCCGGGCGAACTGCGCTATAGCTATGACTATCTAGGCGGCGGTCCGGACACGCTGAAGGATCTGGTTGACGGCGGCCACGCCTTCGCCGAGGTGCTGAAGAACGCGGCCAAGCCGATGATCATCATCGGCCAGGGCGCGCTGTCGCGCACCGACGGCGCCGGTGTTCTCGCCAGCGCCGCCAAGCTTGCCGGTTCGGTCGGCGCAGTCGTCGAAGGCTGGAACGGCTTTGCCGTCCTCCACACCGCCGCCTCGCGCGTCGGCGGCCTCGACCTCGGCTTCGTGCCGGGTGCCAAGGGCGTCAATGCCGCCGAAATGCTGACGGCGATGGATGTGCTCTTCCTGCTCGGCGCCGACGAACTCGATTTCACCGCCAAGAAGGCCAAGCTCACCGTCTATATCGGTTCGCATGGTGATAACGGCGCCCATCATGCCGACGTCATCCTGCCGGCCGCAGCCTATACTGAAAAGTCCGGCACCTGGGTCAACACCGAAGGCCGCGTCCAGATGGGCAACCGCGCAGGCTTTGCGCCAGGCGACGCCCGCGAGGACTGGGCCATCATCCGCGCCCTTTCCGACGTGCTCGGCAAGAAGCTTCCCTTCGATTCGCTGAGCGAATTGCGCGTCCGGCTCTATGCCACTTTCCCGCATTTCGCCGCCATCGACGAGATCGCCGAAACCGATAGCGCCCAAATTGCCGCAGTTGCGAAAAAAGCCGGCAAGATGAACAAGTCAGGGTTTGCGTCGCCGGTGAAAGACTTCTATTTGACGAACCCGATAGCGCGGGCCTCGGCAGTGATGGCGGAGTGCTCGGCATTGGCCCGCAACAACTTCAAAGTCGCGGCAGAGTAAGGGCAGGGGACTATGGATTCTTTCTTTTCGACCTATGTCTTGCCGGCGATCATCATGATCGGTCAGTCGCTGCTGCTTCTGGTCTGCCTGCTCGTCTTCATCGCCTATGTTCTGCTCGCCGACCGCAAGATCTGGGCGGCCGTGCAGCTGCGCCGCGGCCCGAACGTCGTCGGCCCCTTCGGCCTTTTCCAGTCTTTCGCCGACCTTCTGAAATTCGTCTTCAAGGAGCCGATCATTCCGGCCGGCGCCAACAAGGCGGTGTTCCTGCTTGCCCCGCTGGTGACGGTGCTTCTGGCACTGTCCACTTGGGCGGTGGTGCCGCTTGCCGACGGCTGGGTGATTGCCAATATCAATGTCGGCATCCTCTACATCTTCGCGATTTCCTCGCTCGAGGTCTACGGCATCATCATGGGCGGCTGGGCTTCGAACTCGAAGTATCCGTTCCTCGGCGCGCTGCGTTCGGCCGCACAGATGGTGTCCTATGAAGTCTCGATCGGCTTCGTCATCGTCACCGTGCTTCTCTGCGTCGGTTCGCTGAACCTGACCGATATCGTCAATGCGCAGCATACCGGCCTCGGCACCATGCTCGGCCTGCCGGCGTCGTTCCTCGACTGGCACTGGCTGTCGCTCTTCCCGATGTTCATCATCTTCTTCATTTCGGCGCTCGCCGAAACGAACCGTCCGCCCTTCGACCTTCCGGAAGCCGAATCGGAACTCGTTGCCGGCTTCATGGTCGAATACGGCTCCTCGCCATACATGATGTTCATGCTCGGCGAATATGCGGCCGTCTGCCTGATGTGCTCGCTGACGACGATCCTCTTCCTCGGCGGCTGGCTGCCTCCGGTCGACATCTGGATCCTCAACTGGGTCCCGGGCATCATCTGGTTCATGCTGAAGGCCTGCTTCGTGTTCTTCATGTTCGCGATGGTCAAGGCTTTCGTCCCGCGCTATCGCTACGACCAGCTCATGCGCCTCGGCTGGAAGGTTTTCCTGCCGCTGTCGCTCGCCATGGTCATCATCGTTGCATTCGTGCTGAAGCTGATGGGATGGGCATGATGACGCCCTCTCTCGTTTCCGGCAAAATTGGAGGTTGAAGATGGGAAGCTTGTCCAGCTCCATCAGCTCGCTGTTCCTCAAGGAATTCTTCGGCGCGTTCTTTCTGTCGATGCGCTATTTCTTCCGCCAGAAGGCGACGATCAACTATCCCTTCGAAAAGGGACCGGTTTCCCCGCGTTTCCGTGGTGAGCATGCGCTGCGCCGCTATCCGAACGGCGAGGAACGCTGCATCGCCTGCAAACTTTGCGAGGCGATCTGTCCTGCCCAGGCCATCACCATCGAGGCCGGTCCGCGCCGCAACGACGGCACCCGCCGCACGGTGCGCTACGACATCGACATGGTGAAGTGCATCTATTGCGGCTTCTGCCAGGAAGCCTGCCCCGTCGACGCGATAGTCGAAGGGCCGAATTTCGAATTTGCGACGGAAACCCGCGAAGAGCTCTATTTCGACAAGGCGCGCCTTCTCGACAACGGAGACCGTTGGGAGCGCGAAATCGCCCGCAATATCGCGATCGACTCGCCGTACCGCTGATCGAGTTTTGAAATGCCGCAAGGGAGCTTTGCTGCTCCGGTCGCGGTCAATATGCACAGGAGCTTTGCCGGTCAGCCGCGCAAACTCTATCGGGCAGAAAAACTCCCGGCTGCCCGGGGGAAGATGAAAAAGGCACCAACATGGGTCTGCAGGCTCTATTTTTCTATCTTTTCGCCTTTGTCGCGGTGGCGTCGGCGTTCATGGTCATCTGGGCGAAGAACCCGGTTCACTCGGTTCTGTTCCTGATCCTGGTGTTCTTCAACGCGGCCGGCCTCTTCCTGCTGCTCGGTGCCGAATTCCTCGCGATGATCCTGCTGGTCGTCTATGTCGGCGCCGTCGCCGTGCTCTTCCTCTTCGTGGTGATGATGCTCGATATCGACTTCACCGAGCTCAGGGCAGGGGTTCTCGAATATGCGCCGATCGGCGGCCTGATCGGGATCATTCTCGCAGCCGAGCTGATCGTCGTCATCGGCGGCAGCGTCATCTCGCCTGAGATCGCCAAATCCGTCGCCATGCCGATCCCGGCGCTCAGCGAGCGCACGAATACGGCTGCTCTCGGCGACGTGCTTTACACCAACTACGTCTATTTCTTCGAGATCGCCGGTCTGGTGCTGCTGGTCGCGATGATCGGCGCCATCGTGCTGACGCTGAGGCACCGCACCAACATCAAGCGTCAGAATATCCCGAGGCAGGTTGCCCGCACGCCCGCCACCGCCGTCGAGGTGGTGTCGGTCAAGCCCGGGCAGGGCGTCTAAGGCAGGTCAAGGAACAAAGAACATGGTCATCGGACTTTCCCACTACCTGACGGTCAGCGCCATCCTCTTCACGCTCGGCGTGTTCGGCATCTTCCTGAACCGGAAGAACGTCATCGTCATCCTGATGTCGGTCGAACTGATCCTGCTTTCCGTCAACATCAACATGGTCGCCTTCTCCTCCTTCCTGAACGACATCGTCGGCCAGGTTTTCGCGCTGTTCATCCTGACGGTGGCGGCTGCCGAAGCGGCGATCGGTCTTGCAATTCTCGTTGTCTTCTACCGCAACCGCGGCTCGATCGCGGTCGAAGACGTCAATATGATGAAGGGCTGAGTGGCTCATGTTCCTCTATAAGGCTATCGTCTTTCTTCCCTTGATCGGTGCGATCGTCGCCGGCCTGTTCGGCCGCGCCATCGGCGCCAAGGCTTCGGAATATGTCACCAGCGGCCTGATGGTTATCGCCGCCATCCTCTCCTGGTACGTCTTCTTCACCGTCGGCATGGGCCACGGCGAAGGCGGGCCGATCAAGGTCGAGGTGCTGCGCTGGATCCAGTCCGGCGGCATCGACGTCTCCTGGTCGCTGCGCGTGGATACGCTGACCTCCGTCATGCTGATCGTCGTCAACACGGTCTCGACGCTGGTTCACGTCTATTCGATCGGCTACATGCACACCGATCCGCATCGCCCGCGCTTCTTCGCCTATCTCTCGCTCTTCACCTTCGCCATGCTGATGCTGGTGACGGCCGACAACCTGGCGCAGATGTTTTTCGGCTGGGAAGGCGTCGGTCTTGCCTCCTATCTGCTGATCGGCTTCTGGTTCAAGAAGCCGTCGGCAACGGCTGCGGCGATGAAGGCCTTCATCGTCAACCGCGTCGGCGACTTCGGCTTCGTGCTCGGCATTGCCGGCGTCTTCGTGCTGTTCGGTTCGATCAACTTCGACACGATTTTCGCCAATGCCTCGAACTTCGCCCCGCATGAAGGCGGCGGCGAGGCGAGCGAAGTGATCCTCAACCTCTTCGGCATGCAGCTCGACAAGGCGCATGCGCTGACCGGCGTCTGCCTGCTGCTATTCATGGGCGCCATGGGCAAGTCGGCGCAGTTCCTGTTGCACACCTGGCTCCCTGATGCCATGGAAGGCCCGACCCCGGTCTCGGCCCTCATCCATGCCGCCACCATGGTCACCGCCGGCGTCTTCCTCGTCGCCCGCATGTCGCCGCTCTTCGAACTGTCGCCGGACGCACTCGTCGTCGTCACGGTGATCGGCGCCATCACCGCCTTCTTCGCGGCGACGGTCGGCCTGGTGCAGAACGACATCAAGCGCGTCATCGCCTATTCGACCTGCTCGCAGCTCGGCTACATGTTCGTGGCGCTCGGGGTCGGGGCCTACGGCGCGGCGATCTTCCATCTGTTCACGCATGCTTTCTTTAAGGCGCTGCTGTTCCTCTGCGCCGGCTCAGTCATCCATGCCGTCGATGGCGAGCAGGACATGCGCTACATGGGCGGGCTTTGGCCGCATATCAAAGTTACAGGCGGCCTGATGATCATCGGCACGCTGGCGATTACCGGTGTCGGCATTCCCTTCACGCCGATCGGCTTTGCCGGCTTCTTCTCCAAGGACGTGATCATCGAGGCGACCTATGCTTCGCATTCGCCGGTCGCAGGCTTTGCCTTCTCGTTGCTGGTCATCGCGGCTCTGTTTACGAGCTTCTACTCCTGGCGCCTGATCTTCATGACCTTCTTCGGCAAGCCGCGCGCTTCGCACGAAGTGATGCACCACGTTCATGAATCGCCGCAGGTCATGCTGGTGCCGCTCTATCTCCTCGCGATCGGCGCTGTGCTTGCCGGCGTGATCTTCGAAGGTCGCTTCTACGGCGAGGAATATGCCGAGTTCTGGAAGGGCGCGCTCTTCACCGGCGCCGAGAACGAACTCGTCGAACAGTTCCATCACGTGCCGGCGCTCGTGGGCCTGAGCCCCTTCATCGCCATGCTGCTCGGCTTCGCCCTTGCCTGGTACATGTATATCCGTTCGCCGCAGACGCCGCGCACCCTCGCCAGGCAGCACCGGGTTCTCTATCAGTTCCTGTTGAACAAGTGGTACTTCGACGAACTCTACGATTTCCTCTTCGTCCGCACCGCCAAGGCGCTTGGCCGCTTCCTGTGGAAGAAGGGTGATGTCGGCGTCATCGACACCTACGGCCCGAACGGCGTGGCCGCCCGGGTCGTCGCCGTCACCGACCGCGTCGTCCGCCTGCAGACCGGTTACCTCTATCACTACGCCTTCGCCATGCTGATCGGCATTGCGGCGCTTGTTACCTGGATGATGCTCGGGAGTTCCTTCTGATGACCGATTGGCCTATTCTTACAACGGTCACCTTCCTGCCGCTCGTCGGCGTGGTGCTCCTGCTCTTGATGAACGGCGAGAGCGCGAGCGGCCGGAAGAACGTGCTGTGGATCTCGCTGATCACCACCGTCTTCACCTTCGTCGTCTCGCTCTTCATCTGGATCGGCTTCGACAATGCCAATCCGGGCTTCCAGATGGTAGAGAAGCATGACTGGCTCGGCACCGGCATCGGCTATCATGTCGGCACCGACGGCATCTCCATGCTGTTCATCATTCTGTCGACCTTCCTGATGCCCTTCTGCGTGCTGGCGAGCTGGCTCTCGATCGAGAAGCGCCTGAAGGAATACATGATCGCTTTCCTCATCCTGGAAACGATGATGGTCGGCGTCTTCGTCTCGCTCGATATCGTGCTGTTCTACGTCTTCTTCGAGGCGGGCCTCATTC
Organism: Rhizobium sp. 268; assembly: GCF_036571585.1. Taxonomy (NCBI): domain Bacteria; kingdom Pseudomonadati; phylum Pseudomonadota; class Alphaproteobacteria; order Hyphomicrobiales; family Rhizobiaceae; genus Rhizobium; species Rhizobium sp. 268. The sequence continues at coordinate 301,097 of NZ_JAPPSO010000008.1, forward strand.
CGATGTTCCTGATTATCGGCGTCTGGGGCGGCAAGGACCGTGTCTATGCGAGCTACAAGTTCTTCCTTTATACGCTGCTCGGCTCGGTGCTGATGCTGCTCGCCATCATGGCGATGTACTGGCAGGCCGGCACGACCGACATTACCGCGCTGCTCGCCTATAAGTTCCCGCCGGCGCTGCAGACCTGGTTATGGCTTGCCTTCTTCGCCTCCTTTGCGGTGAAGATGCCGATGTGGCCGGTTCATACTTGGCTTCCGGATGCCCACGTTCAGGCGCCGACGGCGGGCTCGGTGATCCTGGCCGGCGTGCTCTTGAAGCTCGGCGGCTACGGTCTGATCCGCTTTTCGCTCGGCATGTTCCCGGTCGCATCCGATTATTTCGCGCCGTTCGTCTTCGCGCTGTCGGTCATCGCCATCATCTACACCTCGCTGGTGGCGATGATGCAGGACGACATCAAGAAGCTGATCGCCTATTCCTCGGTGGCGCACATGGGCTATGTCACCATGGGCATTTTCGCCGCCAACATGCAGGGTGTTCAGGGCTCGATCTTCCAGATGCTCTCACACGGCATCGTCTCCGGCGCGCTCTTCCTCTGCGTCGGCGTCGTCTACGACCGCACCCACACCCGGGAGATCAACGCCTATGGCGGCCTCGTCAACAACATGCCGAAGTATGCCGTCGCCATGATGGTCTTCACCATGGCCAATGTCGGGCTTCCCGGCACATCGGGCTTCATCGGTGAATTCCTGACGCTGCTGGGTGTCTTCCGGGTCAACACCTGGGTCGCGCTCTTTGCCGCCACCGGCGTCATCCTTTCGGCCGCCTATGCGCTCTGGCTTTATCGCCGGGTGATCTTCGGCGCGCTCGAGAAGGAAAAGCTGAAGGCGCTGCTCGATCTCTCCAGACGCGAACAGCTGATCCTCTACCCGCTGGTCGCACTGACCATCTTCTTCGGCGTTTACCCGGCCCCGGTCTTCGATGCGACGGCCGCCTCGGTGGATCTGCTGGTCAACAACTACACGGCCGCCGTGCACGCAGCGCAGAATATTGCGCTGTCTATGAATTGATGACGGGACTTATCGGACATGACCGCTGAAACAATTCTCCTCAGTCTGCATCTTTCCGCGCCGGAGCTCATCCTCGCGGTCGGCGCCCTTGTCCTGTTGATGGTCGGCGTCTTCTCAGGCGAGCGGTCTGGCCTCGTCGTCACCGGCCTCGCCATCGTCCTGCTGCTCGCCGCCGGTCTGTGGCTGCTCTTCGTGCCGGCGGAAGGCCTTGCCTATGGCGGCGTCTACATGGCCGACGGCTTCTCGCGCTTCATGAAGCTGGTAGCGCTCATCGGTTCACTGGTTGCCCTGTTCATGACGATGGGCCATGCCAGGGAAAATCAGCTCGACAAGTTCGAGTTCCCGGTTCTGCTGGTGCTGGCGACCCTCGGCATCCTGCTGATGATCTCGGCCAACGACCTGATCTCGCTCTATCTGGCGCTGGAACTGCAGTCGCTGGCGCTCTATGTCGTTGCCGCGATCAACCGCGACAGCCTGAAGTCGACCGAAGCCGGTCTGAAATATTTCGTCCTCGGCGCGCTTTCCTCCGGCATGCTGCTCTACGGCATGTCGCTGGTCTACGGTTTTACCGGCCACACCCACTTCTCCGAGATCGCCCAGGCGCTTTCGGTCGAGGGTGCGCGTTCGCTCGGTCTGATCTTCGGCCTGGTCTTCATCCTCGCCGGCATCGCTTTCAAGATCTCCGCCGTTCCCTTCCATATGTGGACGCCGGATGTTTATGAAGGCGCGCCGACGCCGGTCACCGCCTTCCTGGCCGCAGCCCCCAAGGTTGCCGCCATGGCAATGATGACCCGCATCGTCATCACTGCCTTCCAGCCGGTTCTGGCCGACTGGCAGCAGGTCGTCGTCTTCATCTCGATCGCTTCGATGCTGCTCGGCTCCTTTGCCGCGATCGGCCAGAAGAACATCAAGCGGCTGATGGCCTATTCCTCGATCGGCCACATGGGCTATGCGCTGGTCGGCCTTGCCGCCGGCAATCAGACCGGTGTTTCCGGTGTCATGCTCTACATGGTCATCTATATGGTCATGACCCTCGGTACCTTTGCGATCATCATGTCGATGCGCCGCAAGGACGGCACCGTGGTCGAGGAGGTCAACGATCTCGCCGGCCTCTCCACCACCAACCCGTTCATGGCGGTGGTGCTGACGGCGCTGATGTTCTCGCTTGCCGGCATTCCGCCGCTCGCCGGCTTCTTCGCCAAATACTTCGTCTTCGTCGCTGCCATTGAAGCCAAGCTGTATGCGCTTGCCATCATCGGCGTTCTCGCCTCGGTCGTCGGCGCTTACTATTATCTGCGCGTCATCAAGCTGATGTGGTTCGATGAGGCGACCGGCGAATTCGCCCGCGTCTCCGGTTCGTTGCGTCTGGTCTTCGGTCTCTCCGGCCTCTTCGTCACCGCCTATGTCCTAATCGGCGGCCCGATCGGCGGCGCGGCAGAGCTGGCCGCCGCGACGCTCTTTTGATGGCTTCCGACGGACGGCGCCGGATATCGCTCGGCGATTTCAGGCACGAGGCTCTGTCGGAAACATCGTCCACCAACAGCGAATGCCTTGCCCGGGCTCGGGCGGGCGACGGCGGCAATCTCTGGGTGACGGCCGAACGGCAGACCGGCGGCCGCGGCCGCCGCGGCCGGCTCTGGGTGTCCGAACGCGGCAATCTCTACGCCTCTCTATTGCTGATCGATCCGGCGCCGATGGAGCGCCTGAGTTCCCTGCCGCTTGCCGTCGCCGTTGCCGTGCACCAGGCGATCCGCCATGTGCTGCCGCCGGGCGCCGAGCCGCTCGAGGTCAAATGGCCGAACGACATCCTCATCGGCCGCAAGAAGACCTGCGGCATTCTCGTCGAAGGCGAGAGGCTACCGGACGGCCGTTACGCTCTGATCGTCGGCATCGGCATCAATGTCTCGGTCATGCCGGATAATCCGCTCTATCCCGTCACTTGCCTGCGTGACCATGCAAGTGCGGCGTCGCCGGAAGAACTCTTCGCCCATCTCTTCGCGGCGATGGCGGATGTGCTTGATCAATGGGACGAGGGCCGGGGCATCGCCGAGATCACAGCACGCTGGCGCGCGATCGCCTGCGGCATCGGCGAAAAGATCACGGTGAATTTGCCGGACAGATCGATTTCCGGACAATTCGCCGGAATTGATGATAATGGCTTGTTGATGCTCGATACCGGCACTGGCAGGATAATGCCCATTGCTGCCGGTGATGTGTTTTTTGGATAGCGGAAAAAACGAAAATTATGGCGAAACAGGACGAGTTGGTATTCCTGCCTCTGGGCGGCGTTGGCGAGATCGGCATGAATCTCGCTCTTTATGGCTACGGCCCGCCCGAGCATCGCCAATGGATCATGGTCGATTGCGGCGTCACCTTTCCCGGCCCCGACCTGCCGGGCGTCGACCTCGTGCTGCCCGATATCCGCTTCCTCGCCAGTGAGCGCAAGAATCTCAAGGCGATCATCATCACGCATGCGCATGAAGACCACTATGGCGCGCTCGCTGATCTCTGGCCGGGCCTGAACGTGCCGGTCTATGCCTCGGGCTTTACCGCTGGTCTGCTCGAAGCCAAGCGCAATTTCGAAAAGGCCAGGATCGGCGAAGTGCCGGTGACGCCGTTCAAGGCAGGCGACACCATCAATGTCGGCCCCTTCAACATCGAAGGTGTGGCCGTCAACCATTCGATCCCCGAGCCGATGTCGCTGATGATCCGCACGCCGGCCGGCAATGTCATCCATACCGGCGACTGGAAGATCGACCACGAGCCCTCGCTTGGCCCCCTGACCGATGAGACGCGGTTCCGCCAGCTCGGCGACGAGGGCGTGCTGGCGCTGATGTGCGATTCCACAAATGCGCTGCGCGACGGTGTTTCGCCCTCCGAAAAGGATGTCTCGGAAAGCCTGCGCAAGATCATCGAAGATGCCGAAGGCCGGGTGGCGATCACCACCTTCTCGTCGAATGTCGGGCGCATCCGCACCGTCGCCGAGGCGGCCGAGGCGGCTGGCCGCGAAGTGCTGCTGCTCGGCAGCTCGCTGAAGCGGGTTGTCGACGTCGCCCAGGATATCGGCCTGATGGAGGGCGTGAAACCCTTCATCTCCGAGGAGGAATACGGTTACATCCCGCGCGATAAGGTCGTCGTCATCCTGACCGGCAGCCAGGGCGAGGCACGGGCAGCGCTTGCCAAGCTCTCCCGCGACGAGATGCGCAACGTTGCCTTTGCGGCAGGCGATATCGTCGTCTTTTCCTCCCGCGCCATTCCCGGCAACGAGAAGGCGATCCAGGACATCAAGAACGGCCTCGTCGAGCAGGGCGTGCACATCATCACCGATACCGAGGCGCTGGTTCACGTTTCCGGCCATCCCCGCCGCAACGAGCTGCAGCGGATGTATGAGTGGACGCGGCCTAAGATCGTCGTGCCGGTGCATGGTGAGGCGACGCATCTGACGGCGCATAAGGAACTTGCCGAGCAATCCGGCATCGCCATCGTGCCGAGGGTGCGCAACGGCGACATTCTGCGGCTGGCACCCGGCCCCGCCGAGGTGATCGGCCAGGCGCCGCATGGCCGCATCTACAAGGACGGCTCGCTGATCGGCGATTTCGACGAGATGGGGATCGGCGAGCGCAAGAAGCTCTCCTATGTTGGCCATGTCGCAGTCAGCGTCGTGCTCGACGCCCGTTATGACATCGTCGGTGATCCCGATCTCGTTTCGATCGGCCTGCCTGTCTACGACGACGAGGGCGAAGAGATGGAAGATACGCTCTTCGATGCGGCGATCAGTGCTATCGAAAGCATTCCGCGCGCCCGTCGCAAGGATATCGACATGGTGCAGGAGGCCGTCCGCCGCGCTATCCGCGCCGCTGCCAACCATGCCTGGGGCAAGAAGCCGATTGTCACCGCCTTCGTCACCAAGGTCTGACCATGCTTGGCCGGGTAAACCATATCGCCATCGCCGTTCCCGATCTGGAAGCGGCGACGGCCGCCTATCGCGACACGCTGGGTGCTGCCGTATCGCAGCCGCAGGCTCTGCCGGAACACGGCGTCACCGTCGTCTTCGTCGAATTGCCGAACACGAAGGTCGAATTGCTGCAGCCGCTTGGGGAAACCTCGCCGATCGCAGCCTTCCTCGAAAAGAACCCGTCCGGCGGCATGCACCACATCTGTTATGAGGTGGACGATATCCTGCTTGCGCGTGATCGGCTGGTCGCGGCCGGGGCGAGGGTGCTCGGCGACGGCCAGCCGAAGACCGGCGCGCATGGCAAGCCGGTGCTTTTTCTGCATCCCAAGGATTTCTTCGGCACGCTGATCGAACTCGAACAGGCGTGAAGCCTGCGGCAGAATGCCCTCAAGGCGGCCAAGCGCTTCATCGGCTTTGAGTTGGCTGCCATTCCGCCGTATAAGGGCGCCTAGCTCAAAGTGACAGAACGTCTGTCGGCGCGACACCACCGGGAACCCCAATGCTCCAGATATTTCTTCAGGGATTTGCCGTCTACTTCATCATTTGGTGGATGACGCTTTTCGCTGTCCTGCCGATCGGTCTGCGCACCCAGGCCGAGGACAATGATGTCGTGCTCGGCACCGTTCCAAGCGCGCCGAGCCGCTTTCGTGCCGTCTTCACCTTTTCGCTGACGACGCTGATCTCGGCTCTGGTCTACGGCACCTGGTATGTCTGCGACACCTATTTCGGCTGGGGCTTCGATGCCCTTCCACAACTAGGGCCGAGCTTCTATTAAGATCAAACTTTTGCCCAAACTTTGGGCATATGTATATCATTAAAAAGCGACATTCGTCATACCAGCGTCATGGTGTTGCGGCAAAAGAGCTGCCGTTACGGAATGAGCATCATTCCCTTACGGTAGTTGGCTGGATTTTTGGGGTCGGATGAAGCCGAAAAGCCAAAAAAAAACAAGGCTAAAAGCCTTGTTTTAAGTATCGCGTGATCTGTAACCGTTGCCGGGGCAGCGACGAGCGCGCCTAAGATCTGATCCTCCCAAGACTTGACCGCGAATTCGGCAAGAATTTATCCTTCCTGCCTGTTTTGTGAGCTAAAGCTAGCTCAAACATTGGGCTTTGTCATTAGCTTTTTTTGCATTTTTGCTACACTCTAGCAAAATTTTTCTGTTGACAAGATTTTCGTTTAAGTCCTTATAAACACGCGCTTTTTCATGCCCTGTCATTTTGCGGGGCCGAACATGCGCGTGCGGGAGGTTGCCGGCATCAGTTGCGGGTTTCCTTCCTGCCGCGAAGCGGCTATGAACGCTCCCGACATTAACCATTGTCTTTCGATTCCGCCTGCTGCGGGATCTCAACTGCTTCGGAATCCGCCATGCGTCTGTCCCGCTATTTCATGCCCATCCTCAAGGAAAACCCCAAGGAGGCGGAAATCGTCTCCCATAGGCTGATGCTGCGCGCCGGCATGATCCGCCAGCAGTCGCAGGGCATCTATTCCTGGCTGCCGCTCGGCAAACGCGTGCTCGACAAGGTCAACGCCATTATTCGCGACGAGCAGAACCGGGCGGGCGCAATCGAGTTGTCCATGCCGACCCTACAATCGGCCGAACTCTGGCAGGAAAGCGGCCGCTACGACGCCTATGGCAAGGAGATGCTGCGCATCAAGGACCGCCAGGATCGGCCGATGCTCTATGGTCCCACCAATGAGGAGATGGTGACGGATATTTTCCGCTCCTCCGTCAAATCTTATAAGGACCTGCCGCTCAATCTCTATCACATCCAGCTGAAGTTTCGCGACGAGATCCGTCCGCGCTTCGGCACGATGCGCTCGCGCGAATTCATGATGAAGGATGCCTATTCCTTCGATCTGACGCGCGAAGGGGCGGAGCATTCCTATAACAAGATGTTCGCCGCCTATCTCAGAACCTTCGATCGGCTCGGCCTGCGCGCCATTCCGATGCGCGCCGATACCGGCCCGATCGGCGGCAATCTCAGCCACGAATTCATCATCCTCGCCGATACCGGCGAATCCGAGGTCTTCTGCCACAAGGATTTCGTCGGCTTCGATATTCCCGACGACCGCACTGATTTCGACAGCGTCGAGGGCCTGAAGTCGATCTTCGACAAGTGGACCTCGCTCTATGCGGCGACTTCGGAAATGCACGACGAGGCGGCCTTCAACGCCGTCCCCGAAGGCGAGCGCCTGTCGGCGCGCGGCATTGAGGTCGGCCACATCTTCTATTTCGGCACGAAATATTCCGAGGCGATGGGCGCGAAAGTGCAGGGCCCCGACGGCAAGGAACACTTCGTTCACATGGGTTCCTACGGTATCGGCCCGACACGCCTTGTTCCCGCCATCATCGAAGCATCGCATGACGACAACGGAATCATCTGGCCGGCCTCGGTCGCGCCCTTCGATATCGTGGTGATCAACATGAAGGCGGGCGATCAAGCCTGCGACGATACTTGCGAGCTGATCTATGCGGCGCTCACCAAGGCCGGCAAGGATGTGCTCTACGATGATACCGACGACCGGGCCGGCACGAAATTCGCGACCGCCGACCTGATCGGCGTACCCGTCCAGATCATCGCCGGCCCGCGCGCGGTCGCCAACGGCGAGGTCGAAGTGAAGGACCGCAAGACTGGCGCCCGCGAAACGATGACCATCGAAGCGGCGATCAACAGGTTCGTGGCTTAAGGAAACGGAGGCGAAATGGCAGAGGCAGCAGTGGACCGGAGTTCGAAATCCGGCTTGGGTCCGGCTGGCAAGCCATTTTCCACTTTCGAACGCCTCGTGGCGTGGCGCTACCTGCGCGCCCGCCGCAAGGAAGCTTTTATCTCAGTGATCGCCGGCTTTTCTTTCGTCGGCATCATGCTCGGTGTTGCGACGCTGATCATCGTCATGGCCGTCATGAACGGCTTCCGCACCGAGCTCGTCTCGCGCATCCTCGGCATCAACGGCCATATGATCGTCCAGCCGTCCGATGGCCCCTTCACCGATTATGCCGACCTTTCCAGCAGGCTCGCTGCCGTACCGGGAGTGAAGATGGCGCTGCCTTTGGTGGAAGGCCAGGTGCTCGCCTCCGCCCAGGCCGGTGGTAGCACCGGCGCGCTGGTGCGCGGCGCCCGCGCCGAGGACCTGACCAAGCTCAAGACGATCTCCGGGAACATCAAATCCGGCGACATGGTCGGTTTTGCCTCCGGCCAGGGCGTGCTGATCGGCACCGGCATGGCCAACCAGCTCGGCCTGAGCGTCGGCGACCTCATCACTCTGACCTCGCCGGATGGTGACATTACACCGATGGGCGTCAGCCCGCGCGTTAAGTCCTATAAGATCTCCGGCCTCTTCGAGATCGGCATGTCGGAATATGATTCTTCGATCATCTTCATGCCGCTCGAGGAAGCGCAGCTTTATTTCAATGCCGAGGGTCTGGTGCAGTCGATAGAGCTTTTCGTCGATCACCCCGACGATATCGACACTCTGCGGCCCAAGGTGGAGGAAGCGGCCGGCCGCCAGATCAACCTCACCGACTGGCGCCAGCGCAACCAGACCTTCTTTTCGGCGCTGCAGGTCGAGCGCAACGTCATGTTCATGATCCTGACGCTGATCGTGCTTGTCGCGGCTCTGAACATCATCTCCGGCCTGATCATGCTGGTGAAGGACAAGAGCAGCGATATCGCCATTCTGCGCACCATGGGCGCCAGCGCCGGCGCGATCATGCGCATCTTCTTCATGACCGGGGCGGCGATCGGGATCGTCGGCACTGTTGCCGGCGTGCTGCTCGGCGTTCTCGTCTGCGTCAACATCGAATCCATCCGTCAGTTCTTCTCCTGGATTTCAGGCACGGTGATCTTCAATCCGCAGGTCTATTTCCTCAGTCAGCTGCCGGCCGAGATGCAGCTCAGCGAAACGATCTCGATCGTCATCATGGCGCTGACGCTCTCCTTCATCGCGACCATCTTTCCGGCCTGGCGCGCGTCCAGGCTCGATCCGGTGCAGGCCCTGCGCTACGAATAAGGAATGCCGCCTTTATGAAACGCAACGTCGTTCTCAAGCTTACCGGCGTCGAGCGCCATTACGGGCAGGGCGATACGCTGCTGCCGATCCTGAAGGGCGCGGATTTTTCGATGTCGAAGGGCGAGATCGTCGCTCTCGTCGCTCCCTCCGGCACCGGCAAATCGACCCTGCTGCATATCGCCGGCCTGTTGGAGCATCCGGACGGCGGTGAAGTCAACATCAGCGGCCATGCCTGTGACGGCCTGAGCGATGAGAAACGCACCGCGATCCGCCGCAGCGAAATCGGCTTCGTCTACCAGTTCCACCACCTGCTGCCGGAATTTTCCGCACTTGAGAACATCATGATGCCTCAGCTAATCGCCGGGCTGTCCTGGAAGGAAGCCGGAGAGCGGGCCGGCCAGCTTCTCGATTACATGCGCATCGGCCACCGCGGCGCCCATCGCCCTGGCGAACTCTCCGGCGGCGAGCAACAGCGCGTGGCGATCGCCCGGGCCGTCGCCAATGCGCCGACCCTGCTGCTTGCCGATGAGCCGACCGGCAATCTCGACCCGGAAACGGCAAGCTACGTCTTCGATGCGCTGGAGGCGCTGGTGCGCCAGTCCGGCCTCGCGGCCCTCATCGCCACCCACAATCACGAACTCGCCCGCCGCATGGATCGGCGTGTGACCATCTCGGATGGCAAGATCGTCGATTTCTGAAACTGAGGTCAGGGGATGACTAGCCCGCCGCGATAATCGAGCATATAGGCTTTCCGGTCATCGACCATGATGCATTCATTGCCGCTGAACCGCTCGCAGTTCCCTTCGCTGTGATCGATGTAGCGGCCGAACGCATGATCGAATTCCATTCCGCCGAGAAAGCGCCCCTGCTGATACATGGCTGAAAGTGCCGCCTTGATCACCGCGCCGGCGGCAGCGCCGTCGATGAGCTCAGGGACAACGATCCAGCCGAAATAATTCATCACCCAGACAGGCTCCCCGGCAAACCAGACAACCTCCTGTCCCGCGAAATCGGTGCCGCCAAAGTAGCTGTCGAGATAGCGCCAGTCGCCGCACTCATAGCCGATATCGTGGGCACCCGGCCGGCAGGGCACGCGCGGCACACCGCCGCCGACATAGGTCGCAGCCTTGGCCTCCACGACGAATTCATTGAGCATTGCAATGTCGAGCATATCCCGTTCTCCTCTCGGCCGGATGCTGGCAAATATGCTGCGGCATGTAAAGAACAGAAACAGAACAAAAACGGCAAGCAAGGCGGGTCGCTGCGAGAGGCGCACTGCCGTTTGAGTAGCCTGTCCGATCCGTCACCGATCGCGAGAGAACAGGCGCAGCCCATCGTATCGCTTGGCACTCTCATCGATTCGCGATTCGCGTCCTGGATTTTAAAACGCAAGAAAGAAGGAAAAGATTCCTGTTGACAATGGAACATAAATCGAACAAATTGAAAACATAACGAGTAAAGGAGAGCCAAATGACTGACATGATCCGTGATATCGCAGCATTCACCTCCATCGCAATGTTCGTCGCCAGCTTCTCGCTCATCGTCATGGCGATCTAAAGTTTTCAGGGGACCGCATGGCCATCATGCGGTCCGCAAGCGGGACTTGTTCTGGACATCATCGCCCTCTATGCCGACAATGCGTCCGACTCATTCGGGTGATTGGGAAGGCATGACATGGCGGATACGGCAAAGGGTTCTACGGGTGAGGCGATCGGCGGCACGCCGGGCTTCATCCACCTGAGGGTCCACTCCGCCTATTCGCTTCTCGAAGGCGCCTTGCCGCTGAAGAAGATCCTCTACAAGGCAACCGGCGACAGCCAGCCGGCGATCGCCATCACCGATACCAACAATCTGTTCATCGCGCTGGAATTCTCCCAGAAGGCGATGGACGACGGCCTGCAGCCGATCATCGGCTGCCAGGTCTCGATCGACATGGAAGACGGGCTGGAAACGGAAAAGCGCGGCGGCCAGCAGGCGCTGGTCAAGCTGCCGTCGATCGTTCTTCTCGCCGCCACGGATGCCGGTTACGAACGACTGGTCGATCTCGTCAGCCGCGCCTATCTCGGCGGTGAAAGCAACCAGGCTATCCATATCCGTGCCTCCTGGCTGGAGGAGGCCGGCACGGAAGGGCTGATCGCCCTGACCGGCGCCCTGACCGGGCCTGTCGACGCGGCGATCAAGGAAGGCCATCCCGCGCAGGGGGAGGCCCGGCTGCTTGTGCTGAAACGTCTCTTCGGCGACAGGCTCTACGTCGAATTGCAGCGGCACGGCACTTACGACAAACGTCACGAACAAAAGATCATCGGCCTCGCCTATAGCAATGACCTGCCGCTGGTTGCGACCAACGAGGCCTTCTTTCCGACACGCGACGATTACGACGCCCATGATGCGCTGATGGCGGTCGCCCACAATGCCATCGTCTCCGACGACAGCCGCTTTCGCCTGACCCCGGACCATTATCTGAAGAGCCGGGCCGAGATGGCCAAGCTCTTCGCCGATCTGCCGGAAGCACTGGAAAACACGATCGAGATCGCCAAGCGCTGCTCCTTCGTGCTGAAGACGCGAAAGCCGATCCTGCCGCGCTTCACCGGCGCGACTGACGACGCCGAGGAGGCTGAACGCGCCGAGGCGAGCGAACTGCGCCGCCAGGCTGTGGAAGGGCTGGATATGCGGCTTTCGACGCTCGGCATGTCACCGGGCTACGAGGAAAAGGATTATCGCGAGCGGCTGGATTTCGAACTCAGCGTCATCGAGCGCATGCGTTTTCCCGGTTACTTCCTGATCGTTGCCGACTTCATCAAATGGGCCAAGCAGCACGACATTCCGGTCGGTCCCGGCCGCGGTTCGGGCGCGGGTTCCCTGGTTGCCTACGCTTTGACGATCACCGACGTCGATCCGCTGCGGTTTTCGCTGCTCTTCGAACGCTTCCTCAATCCGGAACGCGTCTCGATGCCGGACTTCGACATCGACTTCTGCCAGGACCGCCGCGAAGAGGTGATCCGCTACGTCCAGGCCAAGTATGGCCGCGAGCAGGTGGCGCAGATCATCACCTTCGGTTCGCTGCAGGCGCGCGCCGCCCTTCGTGACGTCGGCCGCGTGCTGGAGATGCCCTACGGCCAGGTCGACAAGATCTGCAAACTGGTGCCGAACAACCCGGCCAATCCGACGCCGCTCTCCAAGGCGATCGAGGAGGAGCCGAAGCTGCAGGAGGAGGCGGCGAAGGAGCCGGTCGTCGCCCGCCTGCTCGACATCGCCCAGAAGATCGAGGGGCTATACCGCCATGCCTCGACCCATGCCGCCGGCATCGTCATCGGCGACCGCCCGCTGTCCAAGCTGGTGCCGATGTATCGCGATCCGCGCTCGGACATGCCGGTCACCCAGTTCAATATGAAGTGGGTGGAGCAGGCCGGCCTCGTCAAATTCGACTTCCTCGGCCTGAAGACGCTGACGGTGTTGAAGGTCGCCGTCGATTTCGTCGCCAAGCGCGGCATCAAGGTCGATCTCGCGGCCATTCCTCTCGACGACAAACCGACCTACGAGATGCTGTCGCGCGGCGAGACGGTCGGCGTGTTCCAGGTGGAAAGTGCCGGCATGCGCAAGGCGCTGATCGGCATGAAGCCGGACTGCATCGAGGACATCATCGCGCTGGTGGCGCTCTATCGCCCGGGTCCGATGGAGAACATCCCGACCTACAATGCCCGCAAGCACGGTGACGAAGAGCTGGAATCGATCCATCCGATGATCGACCACCTGCTCAAGGAAACCCAAGGGGTCATCGTCTATCAGGAACAGGTGATGCAGATCGCCCAGGTCCTGTCCGGTTACTCGCTCGGAGAGGCCGATCTTCTGCGCCGCGCCATGGGCAAGAAGATCAAGGCCGAGATGGACCAGCAGCGCGAACGCTTCGTCGTCGGCGCCGTCAAGAACGGCGTGTCGAAGCCGCAAGCCGACAATATCTTCGAACTGCTGGCGAAGTTCGCCAATTACGGCTTCAACAAGTCGCATGCCGCTGCTTACGCGATCGTCTCCTACCAGACGGCCTATATGAAGGCGCATTATCCGGTCGAATTCCTCGCCGCCTCGATGACGCTCGACATGTCCAACACGGAAAAGGTCAATGACTTCCGCCAGGATGCCAAGCGGCTAGGCATCGAGGTGATCGCACCCTCGGTGCAGACGTCCTTCCGCCATTTCCAGACCGGTGACAACCGCATCTATTACGCGCTGGCCGCCCTCAAGGGCGTCGGCGAATCCGCCGTCGACCATATCGTCGAGGTGCGTGGCGACAAGCCCTTTGCCGGCATCGAGGATTTCTGCCTGCGCATCGATCCGCGCCAGGTCAACCGCCGTGTATTGGAAAGCCTGATCTTTGCCGGCGCCTTCGATTGTTTCGGCACCGATCGCGCCCAGCTTTCAGCCGGCCTCGACCGCATCCTCGGTTATGCCCAGCGCGCCCAGGAGAACAAGCTGAGCGGCCAGTCGGATATTTTCGGCAGCACGCTGACCTCGGGGCCCGAGAAGATTTCCCTTCCACCGTTTTCGCCCTGGCTTGCCTCCGAGCGGCTGCTCAAGGAATTCCAGGTGCTAGGCTTCTATCTCACCGCCCACCCGCTCGATTCCTACAACAACCTCCTGCAGAAGATGCGGGTGCAGACCTTTGCCGAATTTTCCCAGGCGATCAAACAGGGCGCCTTCAATGCGCGCCTCGCCGGCACCGTCATTTCGAAGCAGGAGCGCAAGACCCGCACCGGCAACAAGATGGGCATCATCGTCTTTTCCGATTCTTCGGGCCAGTTCGAGGCGGTGCTGTTTTCGGAAATGCTCAACCAGTACCGCGACGTGCTGGAGTCGGGAAAATCCTTCGTGCTGACCGCCACCGGCGAGGAGCGGCCGGAGGGGATTGGCCTGCGCATCCAGACGATCCAGTCGCTGGAGGAAAAGTCGCTGCAGATGCAGAAGGCGCTGCGCGTCTATATCAGAGATTCCGGGCCGCTGAAGATGGTCGCCGGCCATCTCAACGCCAGGGGCGATGGCCTCGTTTCCTTCATCGTCATCAAGGAGGAGGGCAAACGCGAGGTGGAAGTGGCGCTGGCTGAGAAATACCGCATCACGCCGGAGATCGCCGCCGCTCTTCGCGCCGCGCCCGGTGTTGTCGATGTCGAGCTTGTCTGATCATCTCGGGGTGATGCACATCACCCTGGGCGATTTGATCATCCCGGGGTGATTGCGATCAACCCCGGGTGATGGTGATGAAATCCGTGCCTTCGCCGGTATCCCGGCCAAGGCCGGTATCGGAGATCGTCAGCGTCGAGCCGGGTGCGATCAGCGCCTCGATCCTGTGCCGGGTCTCCTCCGGGATCGTGATGCGGTTGAGCGACCGGGCGATCGGCCTGCCGCTGACGATCGAGCTTTCCTGATTGGTGACGCCGAGCCGCTTCATCGTCTCGCGGGAGAGATTGTTTTCGAGCGTGATGCCGAGCCAATCCGCCGAACCGGCCTTTTCATCGAGTGCATGCAGCGTTAAGAAATGCGTGCCAAGCGCCAAGCCCTGATCGGCGATCGTCACTGGCGCTTCGAAGATCGGCTTGAACGCCCGGCGCACCATGATGACGCCGTTCGGCGGCTCGCCCTTGCCTGTTGCGGCATAGACCGATTTCAGCAGCGTGTCGGAGATGAGGCTCCTGTCGCCGGCAAATTCCGCCGGCCGCAGCGTCTTGAACGCCTTGATCGCCTGCACGGTCGCCGGCCCGAGCAACCCGTCCGGAACGCCGGCGGAAAAGCCGAGCTGGTTCAGCAGCGTCTGGATGTCGATCACCGTCTCGCGCAACGTGCGGCGGGTGATCAGCATGCTGATCGGTTCGGATGGCCGCTCCGCTTCGGGCGCTGCAACCGGCGGTGCTGCCGGCATCGGCATCGCAGCCGTGTCGTTCATCGCCACCTGCACCGGTGTGCCCGGGCTGTCGGGCATCGAAGGCCGCAGTTCGACATCCGAAAGCAGAAGCATCGGCGCCGGCGCCTGCGGATGGAAAAGGGTCGGATGGTCGATCGGCTGCGGCACCACTTCGCCATCGCTGATGATGACGGGAATGCCGGGCTCGGTCATCCCGTATAGCTTTTTTGCAAAGGCGCCGGGCATGCGCACGCAGCCGTGCGAGGCCGGATAACGCGGCACGGAATTGGATTCGTGCAACGCAATGCCCGACCATGTCAGCCTCTGCATGAAGGGCATTGGCGCGTTCGAATAGAGATTGGATTCGTGGTATTTCTGCTTTTCGAGCACCGAGAAGATACCGCTCGGCGTCGTATGTCCGTCCTTGCCGGTTGAGACTTTCGAGGTCGCGACGACCTCGGTGCCGTCATAGACCGCAAGCGACTGCTTGTCCTTCGAGACGATGATCTGCAGCGTGCGCGCGTCCGCGGCCAGAGCAGGGTGCACGAGTGCGGTGGCCGACAGCAAGCCGAGGCCGAAGACGAGACGCGAGAACATGATAGCCAACCATACGCAATACTTGCCCGGCACATTATGGGACGAAGTTTAAGGAAGATTTTATAGGTCGCACGGCGCTCACGCCTCACGCTTTAGTGATCGCGCTTGCCACTGCCGAAGGTGTAGCCGGTCTCGACGGTGTTCTTGCCGAACTTGTCGCGCAACTTGTCCATCGCCGCTTCGGCGGCCGCCCGCCGGCCCGATTGCCGGTCGATGAGATCGGGCGGATCGGCGCGGGCGGCATCGCCGAGATCGGTGACGCCGATGCCGATCAGCCGGAACTTCGTGCCGTCGGTTTCTTTTTCGAGAAGCTCAAGCCCGACGCGAAAGATCCGGTCGGCAAGCTGGGTCGGGTCTTCGAGCTTGCGGTTGCGCGTGCGTAACTTGAAGTCGGCGGTCTTCATCTTCAGGACCACTGTCTGGCCGGCGATGTCGTTTTTCTTCAGCCGCCAGGAGACCTTTTCCGAGAGATTGCGCAGGATCGGCACTAGATCGTCATAACGCCAGATATCTTCGAAGAAGGTGGTCTCCGATGAAACGCTCTTGGCCGCATCATTGAGATGCACTTCACGGTCGTCGATGCCGCGCGAAAGCCGGGCGAGCCGCTGGCCGATGCTGCCGTAGCGGCGCATCAGGTCGTTTTCCTCCATCTGCTGCAACTGGCTAATGGTGCGGATGCCGTCCGCTTCCAGCGTCGCCGCAAAGGCCTTGCCGACGCCCCATATCGTAGTGACCGGACGCGGCGCCAGAAACTCGACCGCTTCCTCACGCCCGATGACGGAAAAGCCGCGCGGCTTCTGCAGGTCGGAGGCGACCTTGGCGAGGAATTTGCAATAGGAAAGCCCGACCGACACGCTGATGCCGATCTCCTTTTCGACCCGGCGGGCGAATTTGGCGAGTGTACGGGCCGGCGGATCGTGATGCAGCCTCTCGGTACCGCCGAGCTCCAGGAAGGCCTCGTCGATCGACAGCGGCTGCACCAGCGGCGTCAGATCCTGCATCATGGCGCGCACCTGGCGCCCGACCCGGACGTATTTTTCCATGTCCGGCCGGATGACGATCGCCTGAGGGCAGGCTTCCAGCGCCTTGAACATCGGCATCGCCGACCGCACGCCGTGGATGCGGGCGATATAGCAGGCGGTGGAGACGACGCCGCGTTTGCCGCCGCCGACAATCACAGGCTTGTCGGCAAGATCCGGATTGTCGCGTTTCTC
Organism: Rhizobium sp. 268; assembly: GCF_036571585.1. Taxonomy (NCBI): domain Bacteria; kingdom Pseudomonadati; phylum Pseudomonadota; class Alphaproteobacteria; order Hyphomicrobiales; family Rhizobiaceae; genus Rhizobium; species Rhizobium sp. 268. Next base: position 317,831 of record NZ_JAPPSO010000008.1, read on the forward strand.
GACGGCCGCATAGAAGGCGTCGCAATCGATATGCGCAAGCGTCAAGGCATAGAGCTCCCGATGGCGCACCAGACGCGGGCTGCCGCAGGACACGCAACGGCGCGCCTCGCCCTTCTGCTCGGCAAGGCAGTCGCGACAGAAGCCGGGTGTCTTGTCGGGCGCGGGCGTCATCATGAGAACAAAGGTTGAACGCCGCGAGACTACGCCTTAAGCTTCCGAGTCTCAAGAGAGGCGGGAGCTTTGCCTTTGGATAACGATCTTCGTTTCGAACCGGTAACGGCAGAACGCTGGGACGATTTCGAAACCCTGTTCGGGCCGCAGGGTGCCTTCTACAATTGCTGGTGCCTCGCGTTGCGCCTGCCGCATGCGATCAGAACGAAGATGGCGGCCGACGAGCGCAAGGCGCATATGCACGACCGGATCAAGGCCGGGCCGCCGCCGGGCATTCTCTGTTATGCCGACGGCGCGCCGGTCGCCTGGGTCCAGGTCGGGCCGCGCCATGACGTGCCGCAGTTCAATTCTTCGCGCACGGTCTCGCGGCCGTTGGAGGAGAGCGATGCGGACGATCCGTCGATCTGGGCCGTCAGCTGCTTCTTCCTGCTACCGCGCTTGCGCGGCAAGGGCATGAGCCATCGCCTGCTTTCCCTAGCGATCGATCACGCCCGGCGCCAGGGCGCGCGGCTGCTCGAGGCCTGTCCGATCGATCATGTGAAGCAGTCGAAATCGGTGACTCTCTGCATCGGCTCGACGGCGATCTTCGACGCGGCCGGTTTTGAGACGGTGGCTCGGCGCAAGGACGGCCGTCCGCTCATGCGGCTGGAACTGCAGGGCTGAAAGCGCCGGCAAGGAAATGCGCCTCGATCAGCGCGGCGGCATCAGTCCAGTCGCTGACGCGGGTGATGCCGTCGGCGGCCGCCGGCGCGAAACGATGAACGGGAGAGTCGGGCATCAGGTGAATCAGCAGGCAATCGGCAACATGTTCCCTAACGGAATGCAGATTGCGCGCCATATCATCGATGAAGACGACGGGAAGGGAGCGGCTGGCATGCAATGCGTGAACGATCGGCCCCTTGGGCTCTTCGCTGGCAAGCAGTGGAAAAAGCAGGCCGATCCGGTCGAGGAGGCGGCGGCGCTGATCCTGGAACCGCGGCTGCATGGCCGTCAGGAAAAGCACGTCGGCGGCCTCAGAAAGCCGGCCGAGCGTTTCGACGACGCGATCGAGCGGCGTCTGCCACAGCTCCTGCGCCTCGAAAAACTCCTCGATCAGTCGGCTGACCTGCTGATCCTCGATCTCCGCGCCATCCGTCTGCGAGACGATGTTGCCGTGGAGCCGGAACGAGCGCGGCAGGAACGCATGACCCTGGCTTTCAAGAAAAAGCTGGAAGGGGCCGATGAACTGCAGCACGACATCGTCGACGTCGCAGACGATCAGCGGCCGTTTGCCGAGCCGGATATGCGAGATATCGAGTTCCCCCATGCCGGTCACCGTCAATATTCCCCGGAATCGAGGCCCGGCGAAGAGAAATGCTGCCAGGCGGCAGTGACCGCTTCCGGGCTGATGCCGCTCGCCGCGCAAAAAGCCATCGCCGTCGGTTCGTGGTTCATCAGGAAATCCATCATGCCGGCGAGAAAGCTGGGGTCGTTGACGGCGCTGCGCACCTGGCCGGGCGCGACACCGGTCAGCGCAAGAAATCGGCCGAACATGTCGGGGTCGTCGGCAAGCCAGCCGAGCACGGCGATCGCGGTCGCGTGCGGGTCGGCGGCCTGTTGTTTCGAAGTCTTGAAGTTGCTTTGCATTTCGAGGGGTAAGTTACCTTTTCTTCAACCAAATGCCGCTAGCGTGCGCTATCGGTTTCACGGAGCTCTTGTCCGCATGTGCCTTTCTCATGGGACGAACCGCTGCGCGAACGGACGTAGGGACAGCTTGTCATGCCCAAACAGGTGATGATTGTAGAAGATAACGAGCTCAACATGAAGCTCTTTCGCGACCTCATCGAGGCGTCCGGCTATACCACGATCCAGACCAGAAACGGCATGGAGGCGCTCGATCTGGCGCGCAAGCATCGCCCCGACCTCATCCTGATGGATATTCAGCTTCCCGAGGTCTCCGGCCTCGAAGTCACGAAATGGCTGAAAGAAGACGACGAGCTGCACGTGATTCCCGTCATCGCCGTCACGGCTTTCGCGATGAAGGGCGACGAGGAGCGGATCCGCCAGGGCGGCTGCGAAGCCTATGTTTCTAAGCCGATCTCGGTTCCGAAATTCATCGAGACGATCAAGACCTATCTGGGCGATGCCTGACGCATCGGAAAGACAGCTATGACTGCGCGAATACTGGTGGTTGACGATATTCCGGCCAACGTGAAGCTGCTCGAAGCGCGGCTGCTTGCGGAGTATTTCGACGTGATGACCGCGGCCGACGGCTACACGGCGCTGGCGATCTGCGAGCGCAACCAGGTCGATCTGATCCTGCTCGACATCATGATGCCCGGCATCGATGGTTTCGAGGTCTGCGAGCGGCTGAAGGCCAGCCGCAAGACCGCCCATATCCCTGTCGTCATGGTCACGGCACTTGATCAGCCGGCCGACCGCGTCCGCGGCCTGAAGGCCGGCGCCGACGATTTCCTCACCAAGCCCGTCAACGACCTTCAGCTGATTTCACGGGTGAAGAGCCTGCTGCGGCTGAAGACGTTGAGCGATGAACTGCGCATCCGCGCCGACACCGCCCATACGATGGGCATCGACGACCTCATGCGGGCAGGCGAGGGCCGTGCCGACGAGACCGGTCAGATCCTGCTCGTCGACGGCCGCGCCAATTCGCAGGAGCGCATCATCAAGGCGCTGAAGCCCGTCGCCGACGTGCTTGCCCTTTCCGATCCGCAGGCAGCGCTCTTCGAGGCGGCCGAAAGCCCGTTCGACCTCGTCATCGTCAACGCCAATTTCGACGATTATGATCCGCTGCGCCTCTGCTCGCAGCTGCGCTCGCTGGAGCGCACGCGCTTTCTGCCGATCCTGATCATCACCGAGCAGGGCGCGGACGAGATGGTCGTGCGTGCGCTCGATCTCGGCGTCAACGACTACATTATCCGCCCGGTCGATCCCAACGAGCTTGTTGCCCGCAGCCTGACGCAGATCCGTCGCAAGCGCTGCAACGACCGCCTGCGCGCCAGCGTCAAGCAGACGATCGAGCTTGCCGTGACCGATCCGCTGACCGGCCTTTATAACCGGCGCTATCTCGACAATCACCTGAACGTGCTCTTCAACCGTTCGATGGCGCGCGGCCGGCCGCTTTCGGTGCTGATCACCGATATCGACCGCTTCAAGCAGGTGAACGACACCTATGGTCATGACGGCGGCGACGAAGTGCTGCGGGAATTTGCCAATCGTGTCCGCTCGACCATTCGCGGCGCCGATCTCGCCTGCCGCTACGGCGGGGAGGAATTCGTCGTCGTCATGCCGGATACCTCGCCGGAAATTGCCGCCGCTGTCGCCGAGCGCCTGCGGGCGGCCGTCGAAAACGCGCCCTTCAGGCTGAAACACGCGGGAGAGGCGCTGAATGTCACCGCTTCCTTCGGCATCGCGTCGCGCGTCGGTTCGGTGCTGACCCCGGATCAGCTGATGAAGCAGGCCGATCTTGCGCTCTACGAAGCCAAGAATACCGGCCGCAATCGCGTCGTCGCTGCCGCGGCCTGACGAATCAGCTGTCGCCTTATGTGCCGTTTATGGGTTTTCCACCGTGGTAAGCGGACTATTACCGATTTTTAATGCTCGCCCGCACAGCGCGGCGTGAAAAATTTGCAGTCAAATAGCCCAAAAATGGATTTCCGGCTTTGCTGCGGATGCGCCGCTGCCCGATAGTCTTGAAGGCGTCCGGCCATAGCTAAAAATAAAACCCCGACTATAAAAACCGCCTTCGGCCGATGGGCTGAAATAGAGTCCCGCCGCACCACATCACGTAGGGGGAGGGCAGGTGTAGGTTATTACGTTATATTGTCGAATTTCTTGGGTGGGTCAGCGTCTAGGCTTCATCCCTAAGCAGAGGCGATAAATCTTTGTATGTACCAAAACTGGACTTTTAACCATAGAATCAAGTCCGCAAAAATCATCATTAAGAATTTGTTGATTTTCTTTCATTTTTGCGCAAATTATCGGCTCATAAGAGAAGCGCTCCCGCTGAGGAGTTGTCGATACCCCATGATGCTCAGGTCCGCCGCATCTCCTGGGTCGTGGGGTCGGTCGGCTAGTAGGCAAGTTATAGCGGTTCCTCGTGCCGTTTTGCATGCTGGCCGACCCCCTTTCAAGAAAACGCCGCCACTTCCCGAAGATGGAAGGGCGGCGTTTTTCTGTTTGCGCTGTCATTTTCAAGAGGGCCAATTCGGGCAATAAAAAACGCGCAACCCGAGGGCGCGCGCTTTTTGCGAAATCCGGCAACCAAGTGATTACTTGATCTTGGTTTCCTTGAACTCGACGTGCTTCTTAGCAATCGGGTCATACTTCGTCTTCGTCATCTTGTCCGTCATCGTACGGCTGTTCTTCGTCGTGACGTAGAAGAAACCGGTGTCGGCTGTCGACAGCAGCTTGATCTTGATTGTTGTAGCCTTGGCCATGGTCGTCCTGCCTTTAAGAAAATGAAAGCCGTGGAAGCCGGATGGGCTCCACGGCAAATTCTGGCGCGAAACTACGAATCCCGCCCGAAAAGTCAAGTCCGTTTTCGAATGAACATCAGTCTGATGCCGGAAAGTAGGGCGTAGAGGCCGAAGAATGCGGCAATCGCCCAGGCAAAACCGTTATTTCCGGCGACATCGATCGCCGCACCGATTGCCTGCGGCCCGGCCACGGTTCCCATCGCATAACAGAAGACGAAGGCGGCATTGGCCGCCGCAAGGTCGGAGCCCGTCAGCCGTGAGCCGAGATGACTGAGGCCGACCGTATAAAGGCCGGAGACGCAGCCGCCCCAGAAAAGCAGGAGCCCGGCCATCAGCAGCCAGTTGTCAACCAGCAGCGGCAGCATCATCGAACCGACGAAGCCCATCAGCGCCATGCCGGCCAGAAGCGGCCGCTTGTCGGGAATGCGGTCGGAAAGCAGGCCGAGCGGGATCTGGAAGATGACATTGCCGACGCCCATCATGGTAAGCAGAAGTGCGGCCTGCGATTCGGTGAAATGGGCGCGTACGGCAAAGATCGGGAACAGGGACAGGCCGCCCGCTTCGACCGCGCCGAAGATGAAGACCGCCGCCGTTGCCGTCGGCACCAGGAAGACGTAGCGCATGAAATGCAGCTCCGGTTTTTCCTCGAGCACCGGGCTCTCGTCGCGGGCAATGAAGATCGGAATGGCGGCCAGCAGGATAGCGCCGGCGCCGATCAGGAAGGGGAAGATGCCGTCGCTGCCGAGGATCGAAAACAAGAGCGGCCCGGCCGCAAAGCCGAGGGAAAGCACGGTCGCATAGATGCCGAGCACGAAGCCGCGTTTGGACGGCGGCGAGGCGGCATTGATCCAGAATTCGGAAAGGATGAACAGCGTCGTCGTTGCGCCGTGAAAGGCGAAACGCAACGGAAACCACATCCAGAAATCCTGGGCATAATAAAACCCAAGCGCGCTCAGCGCCGAAATCAGCACCGCCCAGAGCATAGTCGGCGCAACGCCGTATTTATGCGCGAGCCTGGTGGTGATGGGTGCGGCGGCCATCGCCGCGACGCCTGCCATCGCCGTGTTCAGCCCGATCAGTGTAGACGAGATGCCGCGTTTTTCCAGGATGATGCTAAGAAGCGGGAGCCCGAGGCCGATTGCTATGCCAACGGCTGAGATCGACGAGATGGCTGCCACCAGAGAAGGCCAATGGATTTCCTCGACATCGCCCGGTGTGCCGTTTCTCGGCTGAGACATTTATCCATCCTTAGAAAGCTGCGCGAGCGAATCGGCCGGTCCCCGTCGGACAGATAGACACAGACGTGCCAAATCCGGGTGACGGATGCCGCTTCGCAGTATTTCCGATGTGAGTGACCATCTGCGGAATGTAAAGCCCGTTCGGCCAAGAAATGCTTACCATGTCGGGTTGAGGATCGTCGGCTGCCGCATTTGGGTGGTGGTCGGTGGAGCGCTGGCACTACACGGTAAATATGTCTGGAAGGTGAAAGTGATCACTCCGGGCGTCCGGGGATGTCATAATCGTCCGGACCATCGCTCTCGCCGCCGAAACCGTGCATGCGCAGCGCCCATTGCAGGCCGATGACGCCGCCCTTGATCGGCTGGATCGAGGCGAGCGCGGTGATGACGGTGATCGGTGCCCAGATGGCAATATGCACCCATATCGGCAGCACGAAGGTCATGTCGGTCAGCATGTAGCCGCCGACCACGACGTGTCCGAGAACGAGGATGACGATGTAGGGCGGCAGGTCGTCGGCGCGTTGGTGATGCATCGCCTCGCCGCAGGCCGCGCAATGATCGACCGGCTTCAGGAAGGCACGGAAAAGTTTGCCGCTGCCGCAGGCCGGGCAGCGGTTCACCAGCCCGCGCAGGATGGAGCGTCCCAGCGGACGCTCGGCCTCGGGCCTGTCGCCATAGCGGACGACCGGTTCGGTCGGTGTGCTCATCGCATCTTCCTCTTCAGGCCGCATAGGCTGGTGAATCTCGCCCAATGCCGCTTTCGGACAGCCGGAACATTTCAATGCCGCCCGCGCGGTGGCCTCGTTCCCGGCTTCTTGCGAAGCGGGCCCCGGTCGCGGCGGCCGGCTTTGTGGAAGGAGCGCACCGCCGCCGGCATCGCGCGCCCTTCGCTGACCATCTCGAACCGAAGCGCGCCGGCAAGCGGGATTGCTTCGGCAAGCTTCACCGTGACGTTGTCGCCAAGGCGATAGCCGAGCCCCGTACGTTCACCCGAGAGCGCCTGATGCGCCTCGTCATAGATGAAATAGTCGGTGCCGAGCGTCGATATCGGGACGAAACCGTCGGCGCCATACTCCGGCAGGGCGATAAAAAGCCCGGATTTCGTAACACCCGAGACCCGCCCGGCAAATTCCTCGCCGACGCGTCCGCTCAAATGATGCGCGATCAGCCGGTCGACCGTCTCACGCTCGGCCGCCATCGCCCGGCGCTCGAAGGTCGAAATTTCCGCGGCGATATCGTCGAGCGCTGCCTCTTCCTCTGTCGTGATGCCGCCTTCGCCGAAGCCGAGCGAGCCGACGAGGGCGCGATGCACGATGAGATCGGCGTAACGACGGATCGGCGAGGTGAAATGCGCGTATTTCATCAGGTTGAGGCCGAAATGGCCGATATTCTCGGGGCCGTAGATCGCCTGGCTCTGCGAGCGCAGCACCATCTCGTTGACCATGGTCTGGTGCGGCGTGCCGTCGGCCTTCGCCAGAATGCCGTTGAAGTTGTTGGCGCGCATATTGCCGCCCTTGGCAAGCGGGATGCCGAGCGTCGCCAGGAACTCGCGCAGGATTTCCTGCTTGGCAAGCGTCGGCCCGTCATGGATGCGGTAGATCAGCGGCTGGCGTTTCTTTTCCAGGGTCTCGGCGGCGGCGACGTTCGCCTGGATCATCATCTCTTCGATCAGCTTGTGCGCGTCGAGCCGCGGCGGCACGTGGACCCGGTCGACGGTGCCGTCGGGCTTCAGCAGGATCTTGCGCTCCGGCATATCGAGTTCCAGCGGCTGGCGCCGGTCGCGGCCGCGCTTCATCACCTCGTAGGCGTGCCAGAGCGGCTTCAGGATCGGCTCGAGCATCGGCCCGGTCTTGTCGTCCGGCTTGCCGTCGATCGCCGCCTGCGCCTGCTGGTAGGAGAGTTTGGCCGCGCTCTTCATCATGACGCGATGAAACGTGTGGCCGATCTTGCGGCCTTCCCCGGAAAAGCTCATGCGCACGGCAAGCGCCGGGCGGTCGACGCCTTCCTTCAGCGAGCAGAGATCGTTGGAAATGCGCTCCGGCAGCATCGGCACGACGCGATCCGGGAAATAGACCGAGTTGCCGCGCTTCAGCGCCTCGCGGTCGAGCGGCGACTTCGGGCGGACATACCAGGAGACGTCGGCAATCGCCACGGTGACGATGACGCCGCCGGGGTTGTCGGGCGAGGGGTCGAGTTCGGCATAGACGGCGTCGTCGTGGTCCTTGGCATCGGCCGGATCGATGGTGATCAGCGGCACGTCGCGCCAGTCCTCGCGATGCGACATCGTCGCCGGTTTTACGTCCTCCGCCTCGGCGATGACGGCTGGCGGGAAGACATGCGGAATGCCGTGCGCATGGATGGCGATCATCGAGATCGCCTTTTCCGAGCCGACCGAACCCACGACCGAAAGCACCTTGGCGCGGGGCAGGCCGAAGCGCCCGAGACGGGCGACTTCGATCTCGACCAGGTCGCCGTCTTTGGCACCGCCGGTGAAGTCTGGATCGATGACCATCTCCTCGCCGCGCCGCTCGATCGGCAGCAGCCGGCCGCCGCCGCCGGGTGCTGCGCGGAAAACGCCCATCGAGGCGCCGCGGCGCTTGTCGATCACTTTGATGATCCGCGCCGTATAGGCCGGCCCGCCGCGATCGACGGCCGGGAAGATCTTCGCCAGAATGCGGTCGCCGAGGCCGGCGACCGGTGCCTTGCCCTTGCCCTGGCGGCCTGCGGGCGATTGCTGGCGGATGGCGACGGCGGGCGCGACACCCTGATCCTCGGGCCATTCCGCCGGCCGGCCGATCAGATCGCCGTCCTTGTCGCGCGTGGTGATATCGAGAACGGTGACCGGCGGCAGCGCGCCGGGGCGGATTAGCGACTTGCGGTTCTTCTGCAGCATGCCTTCCTGCTCGAGCTCCTGCAGCATGTGCTTGAGCTCGACGCGGCTGTCGCCCTTCAGCCCGAAAGCCTTGGCGAGTTCCCGCTTGGAAGCTTTCTGCGGATGATCGGCGATGAAGCGCAGGATCACCTCCCGCGACGGCAGCGCGCCGTGGACGATATTCAGCGGCTCGACGGCGGGAGCATCCTTGCCGGCACGGCCGATCTTGCCCGGGCGCTTGCCCGCAGGGTTCGTTCTGTCGCGCGGTATTCTGCTCACGTCAGCTCTTTTTCGATTTCGCGGGCGCTTTCGCCTTCGTTGCCTTTGGCTTGGCCGCCGTCTTGGTGGTCTTGGCTTCGGCCGCCGCCGCCTTCGGCTTGGCTTTCGCCTTGCTCGTCTTGCCCGCAGGCGCCTTGCCGGCCTTTTCCGTGATCAGCGCCAGCGCTTCCTCGACGGTGATGGCCTGCGGATCCTTGCCCTTGGGCAGTGTGGCGTTGACCTTGCCCCAGTTGACGTAAGGACCGTACTTGCCGTCGCGAACAGTAATGGCGCCGCCATCGGGATGATCGCCGAGCGTCTTCAGCGCCGCCGGCGTGCCGCGCGAACCGCGGCCCGGCGCCTGTTTTGCCTTTTCGGCAATGACGGTCACGGCGCGGTTGAGGCCGACCGAGAACACATCCTCGATCGTTTCCAGATTGGCATAGGAACCGTCATGCAGCAGGAACGGCCCATAGCGGCCGATGCCAGACGAGATCATCTTGCCCGATTCCGGATGTTTGCCGATATCGCGCGGCAGCGAAATCAGCGCCATCGCCTTTTCGTAGTCGATGTCCTCAGGCTTCCAGCCCTTCGGCAGCGAAGCGCGTTTGGCCTCCTTGCCGTCGCCGCGCTGGATATAGGGGCCGAAGCGGCCAGAGCGCAGCGTCAGTTCCTCGCCGGTCGTCGGATCGGTGCCGAGGTTCTTCGGTTCGTTGAGGGCGGCACCATCCGCTTCTCCGCCGTTTTCGGAGGAGAGCTGGCGGGTGTAATTGCATTCCGGATAGTTCGAGCAGCCGACGAAGGCGCCGTATTTGCCGAGCTTCAGCGACAGGTTGCCGGTGCCGCAGACCTGGCAGATCCGGGGATCGCTGCCGTCTTCCCGCTTCGGGAAGACCAGCGGCGCCAGCGCCTCGTTCAGCGAATCGAGCACATTGGTGACGCGCAGTTCCTTGGTGTCTTCGATCTGGGCGAAGAAATCTTTCCAGAAATCGCGCAGCACCTGCTTCCAGTTCAGCTCGCCGGCGGAAATCCGGTCGAGCTTTTCCTCGAGATCGGCGGTGAAGTCGTATTCGACATATTTGGTGAAGAAGCTTTCGAGGAAAGCCGTCACCAGCCGGCCCTTGGCCTGCGGGATCAGCTTGCGTTTGTCGATCGTCACATAGTCGCGGTCGCGCAGCGTCGTCAGCGTCGCGGCATAGGTAGAGGGGCGGCCGATGCCGAGCTCTTCCATCTTCTTGATCAGCGAGGCTTCTGAGTAGCGCGGCGGCGGCTCGGTGAAATGCTGGGTCGAATTGATCTTCTGCTTGGCGAGCGTCTCGCGCGCATTGATCTCCGGCAGGCGGCCACCCTCGTCGCCGTCGTCGCTCTGCTCGCCGTCTTCCTTCTGATCGGTATAGGCGGCTATGAAGCCATCGAAGCGGATGACCGAGCCGACGGCGCGCAGCCCGGCCTTCTCGCCCTTGTTGTCGGCGGTGATTTCAGCCGTCGTGCGCTCGATTTCGGCCGAGGCCATCTGGCTGGCGATACCGCGCTTCCAGATCAGGTCGTAGAGCCGAATCTGGTCGGCGTCGAGGAATTGGCGCACGCGGTCGGGCGAGCGGTAGAAATCGGTCGGGCGGATCGCCTCGTGCGCCTCCTGGGCGTTCTTGGCCTTGGTGGAATAGAAGCGCGCCTTTTCAGGCATATAACGCTCACCGAACTGGTCGACGATGGCGCGGCGCGCCGCCTCGATCGCCTCGGGCGCCATCTGCACGCCGTCGGTTCGCATATAGGTGATGAGACCGACGGTCTCGCCGCCGATATCGACGCCTTCATAAAGCTTCTGGGCGATCTGCATGGTGCGCGATGCGGAGAAGCCGAGATTGGAGGAGGCAGCCTGCTGCAAGGTCGAGGTCGTAAATGGCGGTCCGGGATTGCGCTTGACCGGCTTGGCTTCGACCGTGTCGACGACATAGCTCGCGCCGTCCAGCAACGCCTTCAGGCGGCCCGCGTCCTCGCCGTTGCCGATCGCGCGCGGCTGCAGCCGCTTGCCGTTGGCCGAAACCAGCCTTGCCTCGAACTCGTCGCCACGCGGCGTCTTCAGCAGCGCCGAGATGTTCCAGTATTCTTCCGAAATGAACCGCTCGATTTCGGATTCGCGGTCGCAGACCAGGCGAAGCGCCACCGACTGGACGCGGCCGGCGGAGCGTGCGCCGGGCAGCTTGCGCCAGAGGACCGGCGAAAGATTGAAGCCAACGAGGTAGTCGAGCGCGCGGCGCGCGAGATAGGCGTCGACCAGCGGCACGTCGATGTCGCGCGGATCGGCCATCGCGTCGAGCACCGCCTTCTTGGTGATCGCGTTGAAGACGACTCGCTTGACCGGCTTGCCGTTCAGCACCCGCTTCTTGTTGAGCATGTCGAGGACGTGCCAGGAAATCGCTTCGCCTTCGCGATCCGGGTCGGTCGCGAGAAAAAGGCCGTCGGAAGATTTCACCGCGTCGGCGATATCCTTCATCCGTTTGGCCGAGGCCCCGTCGACCTCCCAAAGCATTTCGAAATCCTGATCGGGGAGGACCGAGCCATCCTTGGCAGGCAGATCGCGCACATGGCCGAAGGAGGCGAGCACTTTGTATCCCGAACCCAGATACTTGTTGATCGTCTTGGCCTTGGCAGGCGATTCCACCACTACAACATTCATGATGATTCTCTAAAAAAGGAAACGACGCCAGCGTTGAAACCAGCGCAACACACACCGCAACATGGATGTCGGCCCTCCGACATGGACAGGGAAATCGCTGCGGTCAAGGGGTTAGCTACAATTTTACGTCTTGCGGCTGCTGCAAAGCGGCCGGCCCGTATCGCGCAAAGCTCAATCGGAAAGCGAGATGAGACCGCCCTGATGCCGGTGCAGCCTGCCTGCGATGTCGAGTTCCAGCAGGATCAGATAGACCGCCGATGCCGACAGTCCGGTGTGGCGGATAATATCGTCGATCTCGACCGGCGTCGGCCCGAGCGCATCGATGATGCGATTGCGATCCGTATCGCCGGGCGGCATCGTCATTGCCCCGCCGTCACGCGGCGGCTCCTCCGCCATCGACGACGGGAACAGCTCGAATTGCACAAGCGGCGCCAAGGCCTCGATGACATCGGCGGGTGCGGTGACGATCGAAGCGCCGTCCTTGAGCAGGCCGTTGGTGCCATGGCAGCGCGGATCGAGCGGTGAGCCCGGTACGGCAAATACCAGCCGGCCGAACTCGCCGGCAAGGCGGGCGGTGATCAGCGATCCCGAGCGCGTTGCCGCTTCCACCACGACGAGGCCGAGCGCGATGCCGGCGATCAGCCGGTTCCGCCGCGGGAAATCACGGGCGCGGGGCTCCCAGCCGAAAGGCATTTCGCTGACCGCCAGGCCGTTGCCGCCGGTTATCTCCGCAAGCAGGCCGATATTCTCCGGCGGGTAGGGTTGGTCGAGACCGCCGGCAAGGGCCGCGATCGTGCCCGTCTCCAGGCTTGCCCGATGCGCCGATGTGTCGATGCCGCGCGCCAGGCCCGAGACGACGGTATATCCAGCCCGGCCGCAGTCGCGGGCCACCATCGCCGCGAATTTGGCGCCGGCGATCGAGGCGTTGCGCGAGCCGACGACGCCGACAGCAGGTCGTTTGGCGGCGGCAAGCGTGCCCTTGACGGCCAGCAGCGGCGGCGCGCCGTCGATCTGCTTCAGCGCCTGTGGATAGTCCGGCTCGCCGATGCCGACGAAGCGGGCGCCGAAACGATGCGCCGCCTCCAGCTCCCGATGCGTCTCGGCCTCGCTGGCGATACGGATTGCCCGCGTCGCACCGCCGCGCGCCGAAAGCTCCGGCAACGCCGCAAGCGCCGCCTCGGCCGAACCGAAATGATTGATGAGGTCGCGAAAGGTCGCCGGGCCGATATTGTCGGAACGGATGAGGCGCAGCCAGGCAATTCTCTGCCGTTCGCTCAGCACAGTGCCTTTTGGTCCCGCGCTCAGCGCATCCATTATCCCTTCGCCCCGATCTTGCTTTCCGTGCCGCCCATCAGCCGGGAGATATTCGCCCTGTGCTTCCAGTAGGAGATCAGCGTCATGATCGCCATGACGGCTGCAACCTTTTCATTACCCAATATCCACAGCGCAACCGGGATGACAAGCATGGCGACCAGCGCCGACAGCGAGGAATAGCGGGTGGTGAAGGCGATTGCCAGCCAGACGGCGGCGAAGAGCACTACCATGATCGGTGCGACGCCGAGCAGGGTGCCGATATAGGTGGCGACGCCCTTCCCGCCCTTGAAGCCGATCCAGACCGGGAAGAGGTGGCCGATGAAGGCGAAGAAGCCGGCGATGATCGCAGCCTCCTCACCGAGAAAGTAACCGACGACCCAGGCCGCCGCCGATGCCTTCAGCGCATCGAGCAGCAGCGTCGCCGCCGCGAGCTTGCGATTTCCGGTTCTCAGCACATTGGTCGCGCCGATGTTGCCGGAGCCGATGCTGCGCACGTCGCCGAGCCCGGCGGCGCGCGTCAGGATCAGGCCGAAAGGAATGGAGCCGAAGAGATAGCCGATGACGGCGGCGGCAAGCGCGATCGGCAGCGTGATCTGCCATGACATGAGATTGGATAACATATACCGCCTCAGCCCCTCCGTGGCCTATCCCTAATATCCCGTTTTTTAAGGACACCGTTTCCTAAAGCGCGTGGACAAGCTTTCCCGAGACATATGTCGCGACCGCCCGCCCGCTGAAGCGCGCATCTTCGAACGGCGTGTTCTTCGAGCGCGAGAGAAGCATGTCTTTGGCGACAAGCCAAGGCTCATCGAGATCGATCAGCGCGATATCGGCCGCAGCCCCCGGCTTCAGCGTGCCGGCGGGGAGGCCGAAAATCTCAGCCGGGCGGGTGGACATGGCGTCGATCAGGCGCATCAGGCTCACCTGGCCGCCATGGTGAAGCCTCAGAGCCGCCGCCAGCATGGTTTCGAGGCCGATCGCCCCGTCTTCAGCCTCGCCGAAGGGCAGTCGCTTCGTATCGACATCCTGCGGGTCGTGCGAGGAGACGATGATATCGATCTCGCCGCGTGCCAACGCCTCGACCATGGCGCCCCGGTCGTCTTCCGGGCGCAGCGGCGGGTAGAGCTTGAAGAAGGTGCGATATTCGCCGATGTCGTTTTCGTTGAGCGCCAGATTGTTGATCGAGATGCCTGAGGTCACCTTGGCGCCGCGGCTGCGGGCGCGTTCGATCGCCTCGACCGACTGCGGCACCGAGATCATCGCGGCATGATACCGGCCGCGTGTCAGCTCTGCGATCCTGAGATCGCGTTCGAGCGGGATCAGCTCGGCTTCTCTTGGAATGCCGGAGAGCCCGAGCCAGCTGGCGAAAAGCCCCTCATGCATGACGCCGTTGGCGCCAAGATATTTGTCGCGCGTTTCGCAGCAGATGACGGCGCCGAATTCGCGCGCATAGGTCATGATCCGCCGCAGCACCTGCGTGTCGTGGACGCTGGAATGGGCGTCGGTGAAGGCGACGGCGCCTGCTTGCATCAGCAGGCCGATCTCCGTCATCTCCTCGCCGGCAAGCCCCTTGGTCAGGGCGGCGGCCGGATAAACGTTGACGGCAGCGGTGTCGCGCGCCGTCTTCTTGACGAATTCAACGAGCGCGATGTCGTCGATGACGGGATCGGTGTCCGGCATCATGATGATCGAGGTGACGCCGCCGGCTGCGGCCGCCCGGCTCGCCGAGGCGATCGTTTCGCGGTGCTCGCCGCCGGGTTCGCCGATATGGACGCGCGCATCGACGAGGCCGGGCGTGGCGACAAGGCCGGCGCAGTCGCGGATATCAGCGCCTTCGGGCGCGCCCTGGTTCTGCGCCGCGCTGCCGGCAGCCAGGATCACCCCGTTTGCGGCGATGATCGAACCCACCTCGTCGAGATTGCGCGAGGGATCGACGATGCGGACGTTCTGGAGGACGATCGGGTTGCTCATGCCTTCAATCCATCGGTTCGGGGGCCTTGGTTCTGCGATACGAGCAGCGTCTCCATCACCGCCATTCGCACCGCGACCCCCATTTCCACTTGTTCGGCGATCACGCTCTGCGGACCGTCCGCCACCTCGGAGGCGATCTCAACGCCGCGGTTCATCGGGCCGGGATGCATGACTAGCGCATCCTCTTTCGCCGCCTTCAACGTTTCGGCGTCGAGCCCGTAGAAATGATAGTATTCGCGCACCGAAGGCACGAAGGCGCCGGACATGCGTTCGCGCTGCAGCCGCAGCATCATCACCACATCGGCGTCCTTCAGTCCTTCCTTCATCGAATGGAAGACCTCGACGCCCATATCGGCGATGCCGGCGGGCAGCAGAGTGGCGGGCGCGACGACGCGCACGCGGGCGCCCATCGCATTGAGCAGCAGGATATTGGAGCGCGCCACCCGCGAATGCAGCACGTCGCCACAGATCGCCACGATGATGCGCGGGAGCTTGCCTTTGGCGCGGCGGATCGTTAGCGCATCGAGCAGCGCCTGGGTCGGATGTTCGTGCTGCCCGTCGCCGGCATTGACGACCGAGCAGGAGACCTTCTGGGCGAGAAGGGCGGCCGCCCCCGCGCTCGAATGGCGGATGACCAGCACGTCGGGGCGCATCGCATTCAGCGTCATCGCCGTATCGATCAGCGTCTCGCCCTTCTTCACCGAGGAATTGCCGACCGACATGTTCATGACGTCGGCGCCGAGCCGCTTCCCGGCAAGTTCGAACGAGGCCTGCGTGCGTGTCGATGCCTCGAAGAAGAGGTTGATCTGCGTCAGTCCGCGCAGCGTCGATGTCTTCTTCTCTCGCTGGCGGCTGATCTTGACGGCTTCGTCGGCCTTGTCGAGCAGATAGGTGATATCCTGCTCGGTGAGGCCCTTAATGCCGATGAGGTGGCGGTGGGGGAAAAAGACCATGACCCTGCCTCTTGCTGTCTCTGGCGGGTCTATAAAGAGTGCGGCCCGCCGGGGCAAGCATGCGCTGTGGGCAAAGGCTTATGTCCCCATGCATTTTCGCCAGAATTCCGATAGAGCAGAATGAACCGAATCATAACTTCCGGTTTCCCTTTGCCGGGTTCTTACACTAGAAGCGAATTATGACCTCCGCCAACCGGACTGACGAAAAACTCGCAGAACTCAACCAGCCGAGCCTGTGGTCTGGCATCAACGCCTATCGGTCCGATCCGCTGATCGTCGATCTGACGGCGGCCCTGCCGCGCGGCATTCGCGAAGACCTGGAAAACATGGGCCGCTACGTCACCTCGCCGGAGGCGCAGGAGCTGGCGCGCATGGCAAACCAGGGCGCGCCGCAGCTGCGCACCCACGGTCCGCGCGGCGAGCGCCTCGACGTCGTGGAATTCCACCCGGCCTGGCATGCACTGATGCGCCGCTCCATGTCGGTCGGCCTGCATTCTTCCGTCTGGGATCCGCAGGCCGATGCCGATGCCAAGGATCAGGCCCACAAGGTTCGCGCCGCCCGCTTCTATCTGACCGCGCAGCTGGAATCCGGCCATCTCTGCCCGCTGACGATGACCAGCGCCTCCGTTGCCGCGCTCTCGGCCTCGGCCGCGGTGCAGAAGGACTGGGCGCCCAAAATCCTCTCGCGCAAATATGATTCGTCGAACAAACCCGCCATGCAGAAATCCGCCGTCACCATCGGCATGGGCATGACGGAAAAGCAGGGCGGCACGGATGTGCGCGCCAACCGCAGTGCTGCCGAAAAGGTCAGCGAAGGCATCTACCGGCTGTCCGGCCACAAATGGTTCATGTCCGCTCCGATGAGCGATGCCTTCATCATGCTGGCGCAGACGAAGGAGGGCATGGGCTGCTTCCTCGTGCCGCGGCTGCTGGAGGATGGTTCGGCCAACGGCTTGCAGTTCCAGCGGCTGAAGGACAAGGTCGGCAACCGATCCAACGCCTCTGCCGAGGTCGAGTTCACCGATACCTTCGGCTTCCTGCTCGGCGGCGCGGATGCCGGGATCCGCACCATTCTCGACATGGTGACGCTGACGCGGCTCGACTGCGCGCTGGCCTCGTCAGGCATGATGCGCGCCTCGCTGGCCGAAGCCGTACACCACACCCGCGGCCGCAACGTCTTCGGCAAGATGCTCGTCAACCAGCCGATCATGACGCGCGTGCTGGCCGACATGGCGCTCGATGTCGCCGCCGCCACCGCACTGTCCTTCCGTCTGGCCGACGCCTTCGACAAGGCGCGTGGCAATGCCGAGCAGGCAGCCTATGCCCGCGTCATGACGCCGGTCGCCAAATACTGGTGCTGCAAGATCGCGCCGGCGCTGATCTACGAGGCGATGGAATGCATCGGCGGCAACGGCTATATCGAGGAACGCCCGATCGCCCGCCATTACCGCGAAGCTCCCGTCAACGCCATCTGGGAAGGCTCCGGCAACGTCATGGCGCTCGACGTGCTGCGCGTGCTCAACCGCGGCAAGGACCTATTCGAGACGGTGTTCGCTGGTCTTGCCCGCGATCTCGGTCCGGCCGGCAAGAAGACGATCGACGTGCTGCGCGCTGCAATCGCGCTCTGCGAACAGGACGAGGGGGCCGCGCGCCTGCTCGTCGAGCAGCTGGCGCTTGCCGCCGGTGCCGCCGAACTCTATCGGCTGGGCGCTGGGCGCATTGCCGATGCCTTCATCGAGACGCGCCTTGCCGGCGGCTGGCGCTCCACCTACGGCATGCTCGATTCCCGCTTCGACGCCAGCTACATCGTCGACCTGCTCTATCCGCCGGCGGGCTGACCACAGGCGGCGTATTGTTCACCTCGCCTCGTCGATCCAATCGATAGCGAAGCGCTGCGCCGACGGCTGCCCCTCACCCTAACCCTCTCCCCGTAAACGGGGCGAGGGGACGTGCCCCGCGAGACACTGGCGACGGATGGAGACGTTGCGGCATATCACCTTCTCCCCGCGCGCGGGGAGAAGGTGCCAGCAGGCGGATGAGGGGGGTGTCGACGATCTCCCGGACCTGGCTGGCCACACTTGTCCCGCGCTGATGCACGATCCACCACCGACTGTGGATGACGATCACTGTCCGTCGTCCGGCTGGTCGCAACGTCTCTCTTCCAGGTCGCCCTCCCAGCCTATGCCTGCGAGATCGGCGATCGCATTTTTCCGGCGGTGCTTCTCGATGAGGTTTCGCAAAGCCTGTTCGACGGCGGCATCTTTTGTCGCCAATCCCGTGACGATCATTGCTGCGTCGAGCAAGCCGTCATCGATATCGATCGTCGTCCGCATGACAACCTCGGCTGTACCAATATGATGAAGGTACACGCCCATCCCTTGGGGTTCAACTTCACTGAAGGTACCGTTGCCACAAGCAAAAATCCGACCGCGTCGCCGCGGCCGGATTGATCATTTACGTCCGAAAATCAGCGTTCAGAAGAAGCCACGGCGCTGCCACCAGCCGGCCTTTTTCGGCTTGCCGTCGTCGCTTTCGCCATTTTCGCTGCGGGTGGATTTCACAGTCGGCTCGGAGGAGGTGATGTTGGATTCGCGGTTGGCGCGAACTGGCTTTGCCTCTTCCGGGGCCTCTTCCTGAGCGGGCGTTTCGAGATCGGCGGAGGCCTCGACCAGCTCCGGCTCGGCTTCGGCGACAGGAGCTGCTTCTGCTACTGGCTCCTCCACAGGCGCTGGGGCGGCTTTGCGGCGGCCGCGGCCCCGGGCTGGCTTCACATCCTCGGTGACAACAGCCGCACCCTCGACAGCGGCAGCTGCGGCTTGGCTTTCGCCAGCCTGCTCGGCAACCGCTTCGACTGTTTCGGCTTCTCCAGCAGCGCCGTTGTTCGAAACGTCGTCGCCTTCGCTCTCTTCGCCGCCCCCGTCAGCGCCATTGTCTTCACCGGCTTCGCCGGCCGTCAGTTCGGAACCGTCCTCGGCGCGGTTGCGGCGGCCGCCGCGCTTGCCGCGACGGCGGCGCTTGCGGCGCTGCGATTCTTCGCTCTCAGCCAGCGTCTCGGACGTGGCTTCGGTGGTTTCATCACCTTCGCCGCCCTCGTCGTCGCCGTCTTCATCCTCGTCGCCGGCTTCGCCTGCTGCCGATGCCGGCTGCTCGGCATTGCCGTTGCGGCCGCGCCGGCGCCGGCGGCGCTTGCGCTTGCGGTTGCCGTCACCTTCGCCTTCGGAGCGTGCCGCGACGGGTCGCTCAGTGGCTGCCGGCTTTTCCTCGAGTTCCTCGTCTTCTTCCTCATCCATTTCGATGACGATGTCGTCGTCGTCATCCTCGGGAATGGCTGCGAAATTGAAGAGCGTCTCGATCTTGACCGGGTTCTCCACGGCCTCGCCGCGATCGATGGCGAAATGCTGCGCCCCGACCGAACCGTCCGCATCGATGACGATAGCGACGCCGAAACGGTTTTCGTAATCGATGATTGTCTGGCGCTTGTGGTTGAGCAGGTAGAGCGCAATGTCAGGCGTGGTGCGTACGCTGATATTGTGCGTGGTATTCTTGAGCAGATATTCCTCGATACCGCGCAGGACATGCAGCGCGACGGAGGACTGCGAACGCACATGGCCGCTGCCGCCGCAATGCGAGCAGACCTGCGTCGTCGATTCGAGAACCGAGGCACGGATGCGCTGGCGCGACATTTCCAGCAGGCCGAAATGCGAGATACGGCCGACCTGGATGCGGGCGCGATCGTTCTTCAGGCATTCCTTGAGCTTCTTCTCGACAGCGCGGTTGTTGCGCTTCTCTTCCATGTCGATGAAGTCGATGACGATCAGGCCGGCGAGGTCGCGCAGGCGAAGCTGGCGGGCGATTTCCTCAGCGGCTTCGAGGTTGGTTTGCAGCGCGGTGTCCTCGATCGAGTGTTCGCGCGTCGAGCGGCCGGAGTTGACGTCAATCGAAACCAGCGCTTCCGTCTGGTTCATGATCAGGTAGCCGCCGGAGCGCAGCGTCACCTGCGGCTGCAGCATGCGGTCGAGCTGGGCTTCGATGCCGGAGCGCGAGAAGATCGGGTGAATGTCGCGATAGGGCTGAACCACCTTGGCATGGCTCGGCATCAGCATCTTCATGAAGTCTTTCGCTTCACGATAGCCTTCCTCGCCGGCAACAATGATCTCGCCGATATCCTTGTTGTAGAGGTCACGGATCGAGCGCTTGATCAGCGAGCCTTCCTCATAGACGAGGCAGGGAGCCGTGGACGCCAGCGTCAGCGTGCGCACGTTCTCCCAGAGGCGCATCAGATATTCGAAGTCGCGCTTGACCTCGACCTTGGTGCGGTTGGCGCCGGCCGTGCGCAGGATGACGCCCATGCCCTGCGGCACCTCGAGCATGCGCGCGATTTCCTTCAGGCGCTTGCGGTCGGCCGGGTTGGTGATCTTACGGGAAATGCCGCCGCCGCGCGCCGTGTTCGGCATCAGCACGGAATAGCGGCCGGCAAGCGATAGATAGGTGGTGAGCGCTGCACCCTTGTTGCCGCGCTCTTCCTTGGCGACCTGGACGAGCAGGATCTGGCGGCGCTTGATGACTTCCTGGATGCGGTACTGCTTGCGCGGCTTGCGCTGCACGCGATCCGGCACTTCCTCCATCGCGTCTTCGGCGCCGACGGATTCGATGACTTCCTCTTCGCCGTGATCGTCATCATCGTCGTCATCATCGTGGCGACGCTTGCTGGTGTCGACGTCTTCGGAGATCGAGTCTGTTTCCACCATGGCGGCCATCGCGCCGCCGGTCGAGCCGTCATCCTCGTTGTCGACGCTCGAAGCGCCTTCGGCTTCGACGTCTGTGGGAACGGCGTCCTCGGTCGCGGTCGTCTCGGCAGCCGGCTCGGCTGCCTTCTTGCGGCTGCGGCGCGGTCTGGCCTTCTTGGCCGGCGCTTCCTCAGCGGCCTCGGGCGATGCAGCGGCCTCTACCGCTGCCGCTGCCGGCTCTTCCGTCGCAGCAGCCGTTTCCGGCGCCTCTGCCGGCACGATGCCGACATCCGGCTGATCCTGCTTGGAAAGATCGACCATCGGCGCGGTTTCGACATGCTCGACATCTTCATCGCGGCGATGCTCCTCGGCCTCGGCCCGAAGCAGCGCCTGACGGTCGGCAAGCGGTATCTGATAATAGTCGGGATGGATTTCGGCGAAGGCCAGGAAGCCGTGCCGGTTGCCGCCGTAATCGACGAAAGCGGCTTGCAGCGAGGGCTCGACCCTCGTTACCTTTGCCAGATAGATGTTGCCGCGGATCTGCTTCTTGTGCTGCGACTCGAAGTCAAATTCTTCTATGCGGTTCCCGCGAACGACAACGACGCGCGTCTCTTCCTCGTGAGACGCATCGATAAGCATTTTGTCTGCCATGTAAGCTGTGCTCCTCGGCGTGGCCGCGAGAGCGCATTCCCGACTGCTGTTGAAACAGAAAGAATGCGGTCCACTGTAGCCGCGCCGGATAATGAAAGTCGCGCCTGATGCGAGGGGGAGGGCAGCAGCCAGACCGCAGCCGGAACCATTTCGGTCCGGGGCCTGTACACTTCAGATAAAACCTGCTGCGAAACCATCAACAACCAAGCGTGATCGACAAATACGAAGACCCGTTCGGGTCCGATGAGTTTGCTCCCTGAGAGCGTGGTGGCTGATCCACCAATGAATTCCGACAATAAGCCGGAAAATCAGGATCCAGTTCTAGGGATGAAGCGCATGAGACGGCGGACGATGACCGGTGGTGGCGCCAGGTCCTGATCTGGCTGGCAGCCTTTGCGGCGACTCTATCCCGTCAACACTTTACCCTAAAATTCGTTGTATGTTTTCTGTGTCACAATAGCAAGGGAAAAGCCAAATGTGCCATAATATTGATGGATTTCGTAACGCATAGAAACTGGGGATAGAGTGATTGCGATTCGGCGGGCCGCAAAGGGTGTTTCGTCCAGGCGACGTTCGACGCGGCCGCGTCGGCTCCATCGCAATACAGATAGGGTGTGGCGGGTTATTGTTTAAGAGGGCTCGGATCGCGGCGAAATCCGCAGGGCGGCGGCGATCGACATTCGCAAGGCGGATTCTGGCAGCACTTCTGGCCGTCGGTCTGCTGCCGGCCGTTGCCGGTTCCGCCGAGGCCGGGGATCCGCTGCTTGCTTATGGCGCGCGCATCGTCGGCGACGATGCAAGGACCCGTATTGTCATCGATTTCGATCGCGAACCGCGCTTCTCGGTCCACTATATCGCCAATCCGGAACGCATCGTCATCGACCTGCCGGCGACCGCCTTCGGTTTTCCGGCCGAGGATCTCGCTGCCCGCGGCCTGTTCAAGGATATCCGCTACGGCAAGATGGACGAGGAAAGCGCCCGCATCGTTCTGACGACGGCACGGCCGGTGAAGCTGGCGCTCGCCAAGGTGCAGGCCGACGAGGCCGGCAAGGGTCATCGTCTTGTGCTCGATGCCGAGATGATCGACAAGCAGGCCTTTGCCGAACTGGTGAAGACGCAATCCTGGAATGATCGGACGTCGAGCGATGGGAGCGAGGCGGCCCAGACGACGAGCGCCATTCCGGCGCCTGAGAAACCCGCCCCCGGCGATTTCGTCATCGCCGTCGACGCCGGTCATGGCGGCATCGATACCGGCGCGATCGGGGTCGACACCAAGACCGAGGAAAAGCAGGTGACGCTTGCCTTCGCCAAGGCGCTGACCGAGCGGCTGAACAAGGAGCCCGGCATCAAGGCTTTCCTGACGCGCGAAGATGACGAATTCCTGTCGCTTTCGCAGCGTGTGCTGATCGCCCGCCAGAACCATGCCGGCCTGTTCATTTCGCTGCATGCCGACACGCTGAAGCAGAAGGATATCCGCGGCGCTACCGTCTACACCATCTCCGACAAGGCATCCGACAAGCTCGCCGCCGACCTTGCCGAACGCGAAAACCTCTCCGACCAGATTGCCGGCAAGGAAACGGTCGCCGAGCCGCCCGAGGTCGCCGATATCCTGCTCGATCTGACCCGGCGCGAGACCCAGGCTTTCTCGATCTCGCTCGCCGAAAGCGTGCTGAATTCTTTCAAGGACCAGGTCGGCACCATCAACAACCCGCACCGTCATGCCGGTTTTCGCGTGCTGCAGGCCCCCGACGTGCCGTCGATCCTCCTCGAACTCGGGTTCCTCTCGAATGCCGACGATGAGAAACTGCTGCTCGACGAGACCTGGCGCGGCAAGATCGTCGGTCTTTTGACCGATGCGGTGAAGCGCTACCGCGCTGCC
Source organism: Rhizobium sp. 268 (assembly GCF_036571585.1). Lineage (NCBI taxonomy): Bacteria > Pseudomonadati > Pseudomonadota > Alphaproteobacteria > Hyphomicrobiales > Rhizobiaceae > Rhizobium > Rhizobium sp. 268. The sequence continues at coordinate 341,017 of NZ_JAPPSO010000008.1, forward strand.
GTCATCGCCAATGGCGGCTGATGCCTGACCGACCCATAAATCCATAGGGGTTGTGGGTCGGCGAAATTAATGAAAACAAAGACTTAATGTAAGTCGCATGACTCAAAGTCTGAGCGGGATGGTTCGGATTGGCGGCGGGGGCGGGCGTTGCTTGGATGTGACAGTTCTAATGAAACGCGGCCGCAGCGGTGAATGCGGCGGGCAGAGCCCTATTTTCCTCACAATCGCGCCGTTACTCCGGCTTATGTTTCGTAAGCCTGTGGCGCGGAATCGGCTTGTGGCGGTAGCGCTCATGGAGTAAGCCGCGCAACGTGCAAATTGCCTTGATCCGTGCAATCGTTGCGTTCTGCGCCGATTGAAGATCGAAGAGACCGGTAGCTGAAAATATGGTTAGACTTTTTGGATATTTCTTCGGAATGGCCTGCGTCCTGTTTCTGGTCGCGGCGGCGGGTGTTGCCATCTATCTCGCCAACGTCGCGAAGGATCTCCCGGATTATGCCGTTCTGAACAGCTATGCGCCGCCGGTGACCACCCGTGTCCACGCCGGCAACGGTGCGCTGATGGCCGAATACGCCAAGGAAAAGCGTCTCTTTCTGCCGATCCAGGCCATCCCCGACCGCGTCAAGGCGGCTTTCCTGTCGGCCGAAGACAAGAATTTCTACAACCATCCGGGCGTTGATCTCACCGGTCTCGGCCGCGCCATCCTCGTCAACCTGCAGAATTTCGGTTCCGGCCGCCGCCCCGTCGGCGCGTCGACGATCACCCAGCAGGTCGCCAAGAATTTCCTTTTGAGCTCTGACCAGACGATCGACCGCAAGATCAAGGAAGCGATCCTGTCCTTCCGTATCGAGCAGGCCTACAGCAAGGACAAAATCCTTGAGCTCTACCTGAACGAGATTTTTTTCGGCCTGAATTCCTATGGCATCGCCGGCGCGGCACTCACCTATTTCAACAAATCCGTTACCGAACTGACGGTTGCCGAAGCCGCCTATCTGGCATCGCTACCGAAAGGTCCGGCCAATTATCATCCTTTCCGCCATCCCGAAGCTGCGCTCGAGCGTCGCAACTGGGTGATCGACCGCATGGTCGAGAATGGCTATGTCAGCCAGAGCGACGGCGAGGAAGCCAAGAAGCAGCCGCTCGGCGTCACCGCCCGCACGACCGGCCCCTCGCTTTTTGCTTCGGACTATTTCGCCGAAGCCGTGCGTCGCCAGTTGATCGACCAATATGGTGAGAAAGTCCTCTATGAAGGCGGCCTTTCGGTGCGCACCTCGCTCGATCCGCAGATGCAACTCGCTGCCCGCAAGGCGCTGCAGGACGGTTTGGTGACCTACGACGAGCGCCGCGGTTTCCACGGGCCCATCAAGCAGATCGATGCAAGCGGTGACTGGGGTAAGGCGCTTGCCGATATTCCTGCGCTCGCCGACGTCCCGGAATGGCGGCTTGCCGTCGTGCTCGCCGTCTCCGACAGCACCGTCGATATCGGCCTGCAGCCACCCAAGGATGGAAGCGGCAAGGTTTCGGCCGACCGTCAACGCGGCACGATCGACGCCAAGAACATGCAGTGGGCCTTCCGTTCGGCCGACAGCGCCCGCAAGAGCACGAAATCGCCGGTCGGCGCCGTCGCCCCCGGTGATGTCGTCTATGTCGCAAAGCTCGGCGACGACGCCTCGACCTCCTATCGCCTGCAGCAGCCGCCGAAGGTGCAGGGCGGCCTGGTCGCCATGGATCCGAAAACCGGCCGCGTGCTCGCCATGGTCGGCGGCTTCTCCTATTCGCAGTCCGAATTCAACCGCGCCACCCAGGCGATGCGCCAGCCGGGCTCCTCGTTCAAGCCCTTCGTCTACGCCGCCGCGATGGACAATGGTTATACGCCGGCCTCCGTCATCATGGACGCGCCGATCGAGATCGTCTCGGGCGGCCAGGTCTGGAGGCCGGAAAACTACGGCGGCGAATCCGGCGGCCCGTCGACGCTGCGTTCGGGCATCGAGCATTCCCGCAATCTGATGACGGTGCGCCTCGCCAACGATCTCGGCATGAACATCGTCGCCGAATATGCCGAGCGCTTCGGCATCTACGATCACATGCTGCCGGTTCTCTCCATGTCGCTCGGCGCTGGCGACACGACGGTGCTGCGCATGGTCTCGGCCTATTCGGTCATCGCCAATGGCGGTAAGCAGATCAAGCCGACATTGATCGACCGCATCCAGGACCGCTACGGCAAGACGATCTTCAAGCATGAGGAGCGTCTGTGCGAGGGCTGCAATGCCGGCGACTGGCAGAACCAGGAAGAGCCGAATGTCGTCGACAACCGCGAGACCGTTCTCGACCCGATGACCGCCTATCAGATCACCTCGATGATGCAGGGCGTCATTCAGCGCGGCACCGCCGCCGGCAAGATCGATCTCGGCGGCCGCGACGTCGCCGGCAAGACCGGCACCACCAACGACGAGAAGGATGCCTGGTTCGTCGGCTTCACACCGGATCTGGTCGCCGGCCTCTATATGGGCTTCGATACGCCTGGCCCGCTCGGCCGCGGCGGCACCGGCGGCGGTCTCTCCGCCCCGATCTTCAACGAATTCATGCAGGCCGCCGTCAAGGACACGCCGGAATCGAAGTTCGTCATCCCGCCGGGCATGAACCTGATTTCGATCGACCGCAAGACCGGCATGGCCGCCGTCGACGGCGATCCGAACACCATCATCGAGGCCTTCAAACCAGGCACCGGCCCGGCCGACAGCTTCAACGTCATCGGCATGGATAGCACCATGGCGCCGGAAGAGATCCTGAAGACCTCGCCGCAGGCAAACCAGGCCGTCCAGACCGGCACGCCCGGCCTGTTCTGACCGTCGCCGAATTTTGAACGCCCGCCGCGGCTCTTTACATCCGCGGCGGGCGTCTCTATTCAGCAGCATTTGAAGAAGACCGTTACAGAAAAGCAGGAAAATGCGAGCCGAAATCGAAAACGTGGTCGATGAAACCAAGCAGGCTATCACCCTGCTGAGGAGGCATCTTTGACTGGGACCAGGCGATAAGACGGCTGGACTGGTTGAACAACAAGGCAGAGGATCCGAACCTCTGGAACGACGCTACCGAAGCGCAGAAGCTGATGCGCGAGCGCCAGCAACTCGATGACGGCATCAGCGGCGTCAAGCAGCTGGAACAACAGCTGAACGACAATATCGAACTGATCGAGCTCGGCGAGGAAGAGGGCGACGAAGGTGTCGTCAAGGAAGCCGAGGATACGTTGAGGGCCCTGAAGGCCGAGGCTGCGCGCCGCCAGGTGGAAGCGATGCTCTCCGGCGAGGCCGACGGCAACGACACCTATCTCGAAGTTCATTCAGGCGCCGGCGGCACCGAAAGCCAGGACTGGGCGAACATGCTGCTGCGCATGTACACCCGCTGGGCCGAACGCCAGCGTTTCAAGGTCGAGCTTCTCGAAGTTCATGACGGCGAAGAGGCGGGCATCAAATCCGCGACCCTGCTCGTCAAGGGACACAATGCCTATGGCTGGCTGAAGACGGAATCGGGCGTGCACCGGCTGGTGCGCATCTCGCCTTACGACAGCAACGCGCGTCGCCACACCTCCTTTTCGTCGATCTGGGTCTATCCCGTGGTCGACGACTCGATCCAGATCGAGATCAACGAAGGCGACTGCCGCATCGACACCTATCGTTCGTCGGGCGCCGGCGGCCAGCACGTCAACACCACCGACTCGGCGGTGCGCATCACGCATATGCCGACCGGCATCGTCGTGCAGTGCCAGCAAGAGCGTTCGCAGCACAAGAACCGCGCCAAGGCCTGGGACATGCTGCGCGCCCGCATGTATGAAGCCGAGCTGAAGAAGCGTGAGGACGCCGCCAACGCCGAAGCCGCCTCCAAGACGGATATCGGCTGGGGCCACCAGATCCGCTCCTACGTGCTGCAGCCCTACCAGCTGGTCAAGGATCTGCGCACTGGCGTCGCCAGCACCGCGCCGGACGACGTGCTCGACGGCGAACTCAACGAGTTCATGGAAGCGGCTCTCGCCCACCGCATCAGCGGCGCCGCCGACGCAGTCGTTGACGACGTGGACTGATAGACAAAAGCAGAATTGAGACGAGAAAGCCCCGGAGACGGGGCTTTTTTGATGCTCAGGCGAGCCCTTTGACGGCGCTGTGCTGGAAAAGCGCTGCCGACAGATCGGCAGTCTCATCATGGATGGCTGCGCGCTCGATATCAGGGGGATCGGTAAAGAGCTCTGCCGCAAAGGCCAGGCCGAGTGCGGTGCCCTCAGGCACGAAGACGTAATGCCCAAGGCCGCCGCCGAAGATTTTAAGAGTGCTGTGTCTCAGCCGCGCATGCAGCCATGCCGAACATTCCGCGGCCGGTGCCGCCCTGTCTGCGTCGCCGACCAGAATGAGGGCGGGCGCGTCGACAGCTTTCAGGCTTTCCTCGCTGAAACCGAGAACGGACCGGCCCGGCGCGCACAGGAGCGCGGCCTTGATTCTGTCGTCCCGGTAGGACTTCGACATGCGCGACCATGAATCGCGAAACACATCGCTGCTGCGAAGCAAGGTCGGGATATGATCGGCAAGATCGGGAAATTCCCTTGGTCCGCGCGTGCCACCCGGCTTCATTCTGGATGGTTCGAATTGCGAAAACTGGGCGACCGCGCCAAGAAGCAGCGCGACGCTATAGGCCCCGGCCGAAAATCCGGCGGCGAACGCGCGGGTTGTATCGATATGACAGGAGAGATTGCCGAGCCATTCATCGCTGTGGTCAAGCATGAAGCTCAGATCCGGCGCCCGCTCCCAGAGGCAGGCGAAGCCTTCGGCGCGATAGGGCTCGTTACCGGTATTGCCGTGATGGTTGACGCCGAGTGCTGCAAATCCGCGATCGGCCAGCCGTCGCGCTAGCCATTCCAGTCCGGCCGCGGATCCGCCGGTCCCATGCGACAACAGGACGAGGGGATAGGACCGGACATCCGGCCGGACGGGTGCGTCGCGGGCGACGACCGCCTTCTTGAACCAGCTTCTTTCCGTTGTATCGCTTTCCCGCGCCTCATCGGCAGCGCGGTACCACAGCGACCAGCTGATCGGTCTGGGGCCGTTTGCGTCCCAATTCGACCTGTTCTTGTCGTAAAGGACGCCGTCGCGGTAGCCGAGTTTCATCTCTTCTACTCCTTCCCGAACGATTCCCAGTGGTTCAATTCGTCGCTTTTTCGACGGTAATGTCGCCGAATTCGTCGATCAGCACGGTCCAACCATCCGGCTCGGCATTGGGCTCGGTTTTCAGATAGATCGTCGCGAACAGCCCCGGTTCCTTGATGATGCCGTTCGAATTTTCGGGGCGTATATCGGTAACATAAGGCTTCAGGTCGCTGATCTCCTGCAACTCGACGGTAGAAGCGATCGTCGGGCCGGTCTCGGTCTGGGCAATCTGCTGGAGATAGACCTTGGAGGTCCTGTCTGCCTGGCGCACGGCAAAGAGCTTGTAGTAGCCGTGGCGCTGCGTGGCCTTTGCCTGCGGGCTGGCAACACTTTCGGCGCCTGTCGGCGCCCGCTCGACATCAGGTGCGTTGCCGTCATCCTCCCAGTAGCCGGTGCTGGTCGCGAAAATCACCGATGCCGGCAGGATGGCATCCTGCGCCGGCAAGGCTGCGGCCGACCATCCGATGAGGAAAACCGTGGTCATCAATATCCGTCGCACAGCCATCGTCTCAATCCTTGAACTGCTCGGCGAGAATACGGTCGGACCAGGAGCGGTCGGGATCGGAAAGGATGCGTGCGGTCATATGCTCCGACTGGGCAATGCGGACATGCAGCACCGATTTGACCTCGGTATTGTCGGCCACCGCATTCACCGGCCGCTTCACCGGCTCGAGCACATCGATATCGACGGTCACCTTGTTCGGCAGCAGTGCGCCCCGCCAGCGCCGCGGCCGGAAAGCGCTGACCGGCGTCATGGCGAGCAGCGGCGCCTCCAGCGGCAGGATCGGACCATGGGCGGAAAGATTATAAGCCGTCGATCCGGCAGGGGTCGCGACCATCAGCCCGTCGCAGATCAGCTCCTCCAGGCGGACGCGCCCGTCCACCGTCACCCTCAGATTCGCCGCCTGATAGGATTGACGGAAAAGATAGACCTCATTGATGGCGAGCGCCGTCGAGTTGGTGCCATCGGCGTTGGCCGTCGTCATCTGCAACGGCCGGAAGACGTTTTCGACAGCGACGCAGATACGCTCCTGAAGCTGTTCGCTGCGATAGTCGTTCATCAGAAAGCCGACCGAGCCGCGGTTCATGCCGTAGACCAGCTTGCCGGAATTCATGGTGTTGTGCAGCGTCTGCAGCATGAAACCATCGCCGCCAAGCGCGACGATGACATCGGCATCGTCGGCCGGCACGTCGCCATAGATGCGAATCAACTCCTCGCGCGCGGCGAGCGCCTCCGTCGTCGGCGAGGCGATAAAGGAAAGAGTCTGAAATGAACGGCCCATGCAATGCCCTTTGTGAAGCTGCTCTAGCTAACGGATAAAGGGCTGGTGCGACAAGGACGTTTTCTATCGCCAAGCGTTTGAGGGCGGCCGACTTCTCCGCATAGACACGAATTTTTCTTTACAGAATCATAGAATCTGCTAGTTGGGCACCTATTGCCCTTGTAGCTCAGTTGGTAGAGCACCTGATTTGTAATCAGGGGGTCCCGGGTTCGAACCCTGGCGGGGGCACCATTCTTATTCTCCGATACGCTGTCCCTGGATGAACCCTGGCTGAAGGGTTGCTTCAGCGGCAGTTCAGCCGCTCCGGCGCATTGTCTCCTCATCATCAATGAGGAAGCAGCCATGAAGCTCGCACACATTATTCTCACCGCAACCATTGCCGCCGGTGCGGCTTTCGCATCGCTTGCACCTGCTTCCGCCATGCCGGCCGAACGGCCGGGTGTGACGGCCGCCCAAGGCGATATCGTCCAAATTCATGATAGCTGGCGGGGCGACCGTTGGCGTGATGACGGTGACTGGCGCGGCGACCGTGGCTGGCGCGACGACCGCAATTGGCGCCGGTCCGACTGGCGCGACGATGACCGCCGCTGGCGGCGGTGGCGTGCCGAGCGTTGGCAGGAACGCCGCGAGTGGCGCCATCGCGATCGCGCTATCCCTTTCTGGCTCTATCGCAGCTGAGGGTGATCGGCCCGGAAATCATCCGGGCCGTTTTTAATGTGTAAGGGGCTCGTTGACGCTCGCCTCGATCCTGCCGCCATTGCCGGTCTGGCCGGCGCCGGACGGCGACAGTATCGCGATGCTGAGCACGGAGACGACCATGAAGGCGACGACGGCGATCATTATGCGCATAAGCGTTCAATCCTCGTTCGATTCCGGGATTAACGCTTGATCGCCATCCGCGTTCCTGCCGGATCTATTGCACCGTTCCCGGCGTCGCAGGGCCCGGCGCCGTCGGCGACAGGGGATCGGGCTGGTGGATCGGATGCGAGGTGTCCACCCATATAATGCTGAGAATGATCCCGACGAAGACCGCGATGAAGAGGATACCGAAAATCAGCGGTCGAATAGCCATGACGGGATCGTTCCTTCTTGCTTCCGACCGGTCGTTGCGATCGGTCATCGCCCGATCATAGTGGTCCAGGAGGTCTTTCCAAGGCAAAATCGAACTTCTCCGGCATCGGTCGAGCCTTGCCCGGCTATCTCAGGCTTGCGTTTTCCCTCTGTCGCACCGGGTTGAACTGTGTCAGGGATGCCTGAAACAGTTGGGGACGGTCATGAAACGGACGGTTAGAGCATCGGTCGTTGTCGCGGCATTCATCTCGTTCGCCGGAGCCTCTGATAATGCGCGAGCTTTCGACAAGCCGATAAAAGTGGATGTCGTCGCGTTGCCGAAGGATGAGCTCAATCCCGATGCAAAGCCGAAGATCACCTGCAGCCACTATCCGGCCTTCGTGGTCAAGGAGGTCGATCTCGGCGAGGTCGGCGCCGAAAAGCTGGCGCTGCTTGCCGCCGATGCGCCTTGTGAGCGCACAAGCGAGCGCGAGCGGGTGATCGCGGACGATACCGCCGGATATCTCATGGGTGTCAGCGCCGGTTTCGTCTTCTTCCGGGCGGCGGACGGGTGGAACGGCGGGCTGCCCTTCGTCGTCTACGATGCGGCGACGGGCGAGCGACTGCTCGACGATTCCCTCGATGGCGACGATTTTGCCGCGATCAGGAGCGGGAAGGGGGAGCTGACACTCGATTTTGGCCGCGTCTACACCGCTTCCTGCTCGCTCTACCACGAAGGTGCCGACTGCGCGAAAGCGATTGCCGCCGAGACCGGCCTGGCGCCGAAGCAACTGCCGGATTGCGCCGCGGCCTACAAGGCGGAAATCAAACGCAGCCCCGACCACGCCAGCGAAATCGAGAAACTGCCGAGCGTGGTCGTCTATCCCGTCGAGCTTGCCTATGCGGCCGGCGATACGACGCGACAGCCGATGGACGGCCCGACCACTTGCAGGACGCCTGACTGAGTGGGGATCAGCGACGTACAAGCGAAAGCGGCTTGCCGCCTTCCTGCTTCGATTTGTCGAAATTGCCGTCGCTGCGCATGTCGAATCCGAGCGACGAGCCGTCACCGCCCATCAGCGTGAGGGCGAAACCCTCGATATGCCAGACCGCAAGCTTGAGCTTGGCGACATTGGCAGCGCAGTCACCGGAAAGTGACAATGGCGCGTTGCCGTCCGTCCCGACATTGCTGTCGAGCGTTACGCCGCAAAGCCTTGCTCCGTCCGGCCGCTGCATTGTCCACGTCCCGGCAAGGCTGTCGAAGGTCGGCAGGTGATCGACGCCGTCGGGGGCGGCGGTCAGCAGGTAAAGCTTGCCGTCTTCCGTCTTCAAGGGAGAGCCCTCCTTTTCGAGGAAACGGGCGAGCACCTTGCGCGTCGGATCGATCAGGATGATGCCGCCATTGCCGTCGAAATTCCACGCAGAGGCATCCGCGAGTGATGGTAACGGCTTGGTGCAGGCCTCCTGCCCGGAAATCGAATAGCCGCCGATCGCCATGTCGGTTTCGAGCGTCATCCTGCATCCCGCGCGCCCGTCTTCCGGCGCGACGAGGTAGGTCCCTGCCTGTGCTCTGAGGATATCGGGATCGATATCCTGCCCATACGCCACGCCGCAGAGGAGGAGGGCGGCTGCGCAAGCCGCGAGCGGAAAGACCAAACGGATCATGACAGTCCCCCTTGTCGCCGCTCGTATGCGGATCAGCCTATGCCTTCAGGTAAAGCCGCGCCGCATAAAGCGCGATCGCCGCCGCATTCGAGACGTTCAGCGATTTGATCGCGCCGGGCATGTCGAGACGGGCAAGTGCGTTGACGGTTTCCCGCGTCTTCTGGCGAAGCCCCTTGCCCTCGGAGCCGAGCACCAGCGCCACTTTCTCACCCGAAAACGTGCCCTCGAGCGCCGCAGGTCCTTCCGAATCGAGGCCGATGGTGGAGAAGCCGAGCTTGTGCAGTTCACCGAGCGCATCGGCGAGATTGGTCACCTGTATATAAGGTATCAGTTCCAGCGCGCCGGAGGCTGATTTGGCGAGCACGCCTGACTCGGTCGGGCTGTGTCTCTGGGTGGTGATGACGGCGCCGGCATTGAACGCGACGGCCGAGCGCATGATCGCGCCAACATTATGCGGATCGGTGACCTGGTCAAGGACGAGCAGGAGAGGGCTGTCCTTCAGCGCTTCGAGCCGGCGGACCGGCAGCGGCCGTGTTTCCAGCATGACGCCCTGATGGATCGCCTCGGGGCCGAGCACCTTGTCGATCTCCTGCGGCGAGACGATCTCGAAGGGAATGCCGAGCGTTTCGACGTCGACTTCGAGCCGCGCCAGCGCGTTCTGCGTCACGAAGAGTTTGATCTTCTTGCGCTCGGGATTGTCGAGGGCGGCGCGCACCGTATGCAGGCCATAGAGATGCACCTGGTCGGGCGCCAGCGCCGGCGGCTTCCAGTCCTCAGCCCCGCGCCTGCGTTTCTGCGGCTGAGGGGTCGGAATCTCGCCGCGTTCGCGCTTTGCGTCACGGTGGGCGCGCCGCAGCGTGGCGTAGTGCGTATCCTTGGCCGATGCGTCTGTCGCGGCCTTGCCGCCAGGTTTTTTGTCTTTGCTCATGCGGCTTTATAGCCATGGCGCTCGCCGCCGCATAGGCTTTCTTTCATATGCCGGCTTTCGGTGGCGAATGAAATTTTTCGTGTTTTTTCCGTTGTCATCGTGTTGACAGACTGAAATGCTCCGGTCATATACGCGGCGCAGACGACGGGCGGCATCGCTTCGAAGTCTGACAAACTTGGTCTTCTAGATCCGGACGAAAAACTGGAGAGATGCCCGAGTGGTTAAAGGGGACGGACTGTAAATCCGTTGGCTCAGCCTACGTTGGTTCAAATCCAACTCTCTCCACCATTCGTCATCGGATCGGACCACCCCGCGGGTATAGCTCAATGGTAGAGCAGCAGCCTTCCAAGCTGAATACGCGGGTTCGATTCCCGCTACCCGCTCCAGTTCTCCAAAGCTCGTTCATGGGCCCGATGCTGCCGCGATAATTCCGCGCGTAGATCTTTCGGAACAGGCTGGCGACAGCGGCTCTCGACTGACAGGCGAGGGCGCTCGGCCCCGGGCGCCCGTGCTTCATCTCCCGCCGTCCACGCGATTTTCTGCAAGGATTTCAGTGATTTTCCCCTGCATTCCGGCGAATCGCCTTGCAGCCGGCGAATTGTCCCCCATATGCGCTGTCACACCAAGAATGGCGTCTGCAATTAAGTCTTGCGCAATGTCGCCGAAAGCCTTAAACGGCGGCACTAAACCGGTTCGCCGGGGCCCACCATTTCGTTCACAGGAAGCATTCAAATGGCAAAGAGTAAGTTTGAGCGCAACAAGCCGCACGTCAACATTGGCACGATCGGCCACGTTGACCACGGCAAGACGTCTCTGACGGCAGCGATCACGAAGTACTTCGGTGAGTTCAAGGCGTACGACCAGATCGACGCTGCTCCGGAAGAAAAGGCCCGCGGCATCACCATTTCGACGGCGCACGTCGAGTATGAGACGCCGGCCCGCCACTATGCGCACGTCGACTGCCCCGGCCACGCCGACTACGTCAAGAACATGATCACCGGTGCTGCCCAGATGGACGGCGCGATCCTGGTGTGCTCGGCCGCTGACGGCCCGATGCCGCAGACGCGCGAACACATCCTGCTGGCCCGCCAGGTCGGCGTTCCGGCGATCGTTGTGTTCCTGAACAAGGTCGACCAGGTTGACGACGCCGAGCTTCTCGAACTGGTCGAACTCGAAGTTCGCGAACTTCTGTCGTCCTACGACTTCCCGGGCGACGATATCCCGGTCGTCAAGGGTT